>DAOTWD010000127.1:0-74611 GCA_034435975.1 Chloroflexaceae bacterium
GACGCAGATGACGCAGATGTTTTTCAGACAGCGGGTGGCCGACCTGCCCCGTGAGCCAGCCGTCCACGAATGCGGCCACGAATACAACCACGAATGCGGCCACGAATGTTGAACGCAAAGGCGCAAAGAAGCGAAGGCGTACAGGGAGGCAGGTGTGATTCCGCTCACCTGTCCCTGCGCCTCAGCGTTTCAAACGGCCGCGTCGAACGGCCATGGCGCAATCAGGTCAGCGGCTCAGCGATTCAAAAGAACCACGCTCGCCAGCCGCGCCACCAGCGTCGCACCGCCCGCCCGAAGGCCATCAGTCCCCGTCCATCTGCGCGATCAGGCGTTCCAGATTGCGCCGGACGACCGTTGTATTCGGATGAGCCATGCCGAGTACCCGCTCCGTAATATCCAGCGCCCGCTCGACCAGCGGGCGGGCGGCGGCGTAGTCCCCCGTGGCCGTGAGCAACGCGGCCAGGTTGTGCAGGCTGCTGGCCGTGGCGGGGTGGTCGGCCCCCAGCACCCGCTCGCAGATAGCCAGCGCCCGCTCGTACAGCGGGCGGGCGGCGGCGTCGTCCCCCGTGGCCTCGAGCAAGACGGCCAGGTTGTGCAGGCTTAAGGCCGTGTGCGGGTGGTCGGCCCCCAGCACCCGCTCGTGGATAGCCAGCGCCCGCTCGTACAGCGGCCGCGCCGCCGCGTAGTCGGCCAGCATGTACAGGCCATAGCCCAGGTTGTTCGCCAGCGTCGCCGCCTGCGCGTCCTCGCGCCGCAGCGCCACTGCCGTCACATGGCGCAGGTGCGGCAGAATGGGCAGCCAGGCCGCCGGGATGTCCGCTAATGGGTAGTCCATCAGCGCCTGCTCCACCGCCCCCTGCGCCTCGGCGTCGGCATCGCTCTGCCGCACAAACGCCGCCAGCAGCCGGTGCAGCGTGGCCGCGTCGCCGTCCTGCTCCAGCAGGCCCAGCGCGGTCAGCCGCGCCCGCGCATCCTCCGCCAGCAGGTCATCCTCGGTGGACACCAGCGCCCGCACCAGGTCGCCAGGGATCGGCTCGCCAGGCGCACAGCACGCCGCCCGCGCCAGCAACGCCCGCGCCAGCGCATCGGTTTCGTCATCGGGCACCAGTCGCTCGTAGCTCAGCGCAAACGCCCGCGCCACACTGCGCTCATGGTAGCTCCAGGCCGTGCCCAGGGCGCGGCCCTGCAAAGCCTGGTGTTCCAGCAGCGCCGGATCGCGCAACCGCGCCAGGAACACCGCCGGATCGCCCTGGCTGCTGCGGGCATACTTCTGCAGAAAACTCCCCGCCAGATGCAGCGCCAGCGGCAGGTCGCCCAGTTCCGCCGCCAGCGCATCCGCATCGGCGTCGGCCAGGTCGGCGCGGAACTGCCGCAGCAGCGCCACGCTCTCCGGTCGCGGCAGCACGCCCAGCGGCAGCGCCGTGATGCCCAGCGCGGGATCCCACACCCCCCGCCGCGACGTGATCAGCACCCGGCACCCACCGGTGCGCGGGCGATACTGCGCCACCAGCGCCTCGGCATCGTCGGTGTCCGCATTGTCAAACACCAGCAGGCGCGGCAGTTCCTCGGCCCAGGCGCGTTGCACCGCCGCCACCTGCTCATCCAGCGGCAGCGTGTGGAAGTCAGGCCGCAATTGCAGGTGCCCTTGGCCGCCACACTGCGCGATCTCGGTCGGGATGTTGGCGGGGTTGGCGAACGACAGCCAGAACACCCCCCCCGCAAAGTACGCCCCGTAGCGATGCACAAACTCCGCCGCAACCGTGGTCTTCCCCACCCCACCCAGCCCATGCACCGCCGCCGCCTGCCCTTCCTTGAGCGCTACCGCTATCGCCTGCAGATCCGGCTGCCGCCCGACGAAGGTGGGCGTGCGAGCGAAGGGCATGCGCGAGCCGGGCGGCAGCGCGGGCGGCAGCGTGGCCGGGGCGGGGAGGGCGTCGGTGGGGAGTTGGGCGAGCAACTGGTGGGCCAGCTCCATGCGCTGCTGGCGATAGGCGGCCTGGGTCGCCGGATCCAACTGACCCGCCAGCAGCGCATGGAGCCGCGCTATCTCCGCCAGCAGCGCGTCGGTGTTCGCATGGATCGCCTCCAGGCTGCGCTGGATCGCCTCCAGGCGCGGGAGTACCTGGTCGCGCACCAGCCGTTCCAGGTCGGACGGGTCGAGCAGCGGCGGGGGCGCGGGGGACGTGGTGGCCACCTGCGCCACCTGCGCCGCCAGGCGCCGCACCTCGGTCAGGATGTGCTGCACCTCCTGCGCCGTGCGGTCGGTCATCGTCGTCAGACTCTCCAGACCGGCACTGATGCTCTCATTCCACAGCAGTGTGTAGGCGCGGTAGGCCCGCGTGCTGCGCTCGCCCGGATCTTTGAGGATCTCGCGCAGGCGCAGCAACCAGCTCGCCAGCAGGCGCTCGGCGACAAACGCCGTGAACGCGGGCGGGCGGCCAACAAAGTAGGGCTGGAGCCTGTCGGCCAGGAGCGTCTGCGCCTGCTTCTGCGCCTCGGCGACCGGCGTGGTGTGGGCCAGGGTGTGCAACTGCCCGTGCGCATCGGGCATCGCCGCACACAGCGCCTCCTCCGTCAGCACCCGCCGCGCATCCTGGCTCAACCAGCGCAGGCTCATCAGCGTGCGCTCGGCCTTGTCGCGGTCGACGGGGTCGGCGCTGCGGCGCAGGCGCTGATAGTCCTCGCTCTGGCGCCACTGCCGGCGCACGCTGCGGATGGCAGCGGGCAACGCCGTCGCCAGCGCCCAGGCCAGATCGTGGTTCAGCTCATCATCGGAGCGAAACGTCCGGTCGCAGGCGTTCCGATAGAGATCCTCGGTCAGGTTCGAGAGCCAGTTGCCGCCGATGCCAGCCGCAACCCCGGCCAGCATGGCCAGGGCGGGGATACTGGCCCCACTCGCCAACCCGATACCGGTGAGCGTCACGGCAATCACGGCGCGGAGCAACTGTTCACGAGGTGTATAGTCGTCGGGCATGGGCGTTCCTTTCGTGGGTGGTGCGTGCGCCTTTCAAGGGTAAACTTTTTTGGACATCCGGAGCGATGGGTCAAGACTTGTTGAAGACCGGCCATGAGTTTGGTATGCGTAGCGATACGCCTATGCTTGATCATCCCGGAGGAAAGCATGACCCGTTTTCCTCTATTATGATCATGGATGGCGCTCGTGTCAAGCCATCTGCCCCACCTGAGCGTGCCCCAGGCTTGCAGACAACGCTGATGCTGGATTGTTGGGCAGAAGCGGAAAGCGCAAAACAGGCGAGGACAGAAAGAATATCCGCAGATGACGCAGATGACGCAGACTGCTGCCCCGATGACCATTTGCAGTTCCCGTTGCTCTCGACTACTGAGTATACGGCTGTAATAAAACAAGAAGACGATTGGTGGGTCGGATGGATCGAGGAAGTCCCTGGTGTCAATTGTCAGGAAAGAACGTACGAAGAGTTGAAAGAAACATTAGCGGTTACGTTAAAGGAAGCGCTGGAATTTAACCGTCAGGATGCGCTGTCTGCGGCGGGTGGCGGGTACACGGAAGAAAAAATTGCCATATGAAGAGAAACGAACCCCTCAGGTATCTTCGGAGCCAGGGCTGCGATCTTCTGAGGGAAGGAGGTAAACATTCATGGTGGCACAACCCAGCCCTAAACAAGCGGTCGGCAATTCCGCGACATTCAGAGATCAAAGACATCTTGGCAAAGAAGATATGCAAGGATCTCGGAGTAGAACCAATCAAGTAGCCGCTAACAAGACGCTGCACCTGACCGCTATTTCGCTGCGCTCCATAGCGGCAGGTGACCTTGATCGTTGGGCGGCCAATGATAGTCCTACAGTGAAAAGGGACTTAAGTACTAGTAAAGCACAATAATTTATAGCTACTGCTTGATCGGTTATTGCTATATACTGTATGATAGAAAGTTACCTGAATACTAGGGGTCACCATCATGCATCGCCGACAATTTCTTCGGTTAAGTGTTATTAGCGGTATTTCACTGACCCCTATTTTAAGTTCTTGTGGGGCAGCAGGAGGTGCAGCAACATCGACAGGCGCTGTTGCTTGCTGCTTCTAACCTTGCTAGAGCTATCTGAATGGAGATCAAAATGCCAGCCAATCAGGTAGGTGATATTTTCATCGCCCGTATTAAACAGCTTATGGATTAACTTGAAGGATCAAAGGCGATCAAACATGCACGAACAATAGGAGCTATGAGAGAAAACTATCTGAAGAGCTTTCTACGGGAGTTGCTCCCGAACTCAGTTAAAATTTCTCGGTGTTGCCGATGCAAAAAACGAACAAGTCCAGAAAAAATTCGCTACCGGATACGCGCACAGCGCTTTCCGTCTACTATGAAGGTAGAGAACGTTCTGTTTCAAGGATATCGTCTTTCGAGATCCATGTGATGACATCTCTCATCGTGAGGCGCACACGGTCGAGATTCCTTTGGTATCAATACCCCCATATCTTTCATCTGTTTCAAGATACATGCCTGATAGCACGGCTACAGGGATATCCGCCATTTTTCTGAACCACGCTGAGGATGGACTTGCACCGCATGGCTTCCGAATACGTCAAAGCACCGGTAAGAAAGGGTAACTGAGTTCCCCACCAAAGTTTCATCCAGTTTCGGGTTTCATCTGTGACATGCATGGAAATATAACGCCACAATTGGATATGATTTTTGTTAATAATTCTGAACTTCCAACTATTTCGCTCGTCAATGATACAGCCATTGTGCCTTGTGAAATAGCACTACTGACAGCTGAAATCAAAAGTACTATAACAACAGAAACTCTTGAGCAGATTAAACACCAAAGAGAGACTTTACAAAAGATGCGATCACAGTTTTTGATGGCACCATCTCGTCCCAATGCTCATCAGGCTAGAGAACGCCAGCAATGGATTGACAAGTTTCGACGATTACTTGTCCGATATGAACAAAAAAGTGGGTATTTTCGTGGATTTCATCTCATTGCGTATACACGTATCAATCTGCGTCATCTTGTGGCAAAAGTCAAACTGAGTTCTAAACTACTAGATATGGCCGTCCAACACCGCCTTGCACACGGACGCCGCCGGCGCGGCCCGGAGCCGGGCGAAACTTTGGGCGTTCGGTGTGTGCTGACAGTGAGTGTCGCCTCCACTACGATCAACCGCGCAACGCTGTGGCGGCCGCTACCTACCGAAAGCGGATCGAAGTCTGGATGGTCGATATAGGAATAGTTTGAAATGTGTATCATGGGGATGGAATCCGCACTCCTGAACGTGCAGACGCAGGCATACCAACCGGCGCAGTCTGCTGCCATACAGGAACCGGGCCATCACTGCATGCACGCCGGCCAGGTGAGAGATGACCGGGCACACCACATCCCTGGTGAGGATCGACGGCATGCGTTTGTCCGTGCGGGCACGGACGGCGTTCATCGTGCCGCGTTCGGTGTGCAGCACCTCCTGAGAGAGAAAAAGCCGGGCGGACAGGGCCTGGTTGTGCGTGGACGCAGCGACATGTTCATCTCCGGCCAGATGGGTCAAAAAGGCCTCCACCGCAGCGACGCCCATCGGAGGGGGGCTGTTCGTTGTGGAACAGAATAGAGTGTTTGACCCACGGCACCGATGCGTTTTCCGGACGGATCACAGGGTGTTTCCGGTGCATGGCGGTATGCACCGGGTCGAGAAGTGTTGGGGTGGGCATGGCCGATCACCTTTTGACCGCGGGGCAGCATGTGGTTACAATGAACCAGACATCAGGAATGCACAATCGGTGCTAGCATGTCGCAATACGTCCCTCAGTGGGAAATGATTTCGAGAGAGGATCAAGGATGATCTGCGGTTGATCTATAAAGCGTGATGACACGGTTTATCTGCGGCACATTTTGGATGCCATAGCAAAGAAAGGTGGAAGTGTATTTGCAAGGCAGGGATAACGTGATCTGGTTAGCCGCGAGATAAGCCCAACTGGAAGAGGGAGATATGCCACAAGAGAAAGACAAAATCCTCTCACGTGAAATTGGTAAGCTTGGAGGGCCTGGTGCCAGGCTGGCAGCCGGATTGCTGCCCAACAACATTCTTGAGCTCACGATGGAGACAAGTAGTTCGCCAGAGACAGCATTAGAGAACGTTTTGACCATATTGAGCCAGGAGGGAAAGATAATCGAAGACCGCAGAACTGATCCTGACAAACCTGCGGTTTGTGCGGTCGTAGGGTCGGGATTATGGAATCTCAATCCGGCTCTTGTGGAAGTCCAGGTAGTGTCAACCACAGACAATGTAACCAAGCTATCAATCGTTGGAACAGCCAAGGAAGGATTGATCAAGCAGCACGCTGGAGAAAAGGCAGCCAGAAGAGTCGCAGACTTATTGGCTCAGGCATTGCCCCAATCCCACACTCGTGGCTAACAACTCACTCCAGCCGACTGCTCCCTCGGCTGTGCCACCTCGGTCGCGGCGGCTGAGCCGGGTGCTATCAGGCAGCACAAGGATAACATTTTGAGTACTATGGTTTGATTCAGTCCTGAAACAACAGAGTGCACATCAAAGTCCGATAAACTCAATGGAAGGGAACTGTATTTTATGGTTAGTGTTATCCAGCGAATCATACTCTTCGTTTGCGTATTCGGATTTTCGGGTAGTGTTGGGATTGCATCGCCGCTGTCTCAGGATCTGATGAGTACGTCAAATCTGATCCAGAACGGCGATTTTGAGCAACAGGGCGAATCCTGGACAGGATGTGGCAATGTTAGACTCGTGGACGCTCAAGCGGCTGGTGCTGAGTTTGTCTACTCCGGGCGCTATGCAGCCATTATGGGTATCGGAGCCGATGGCAGCGATTGCCCACAACTCCCCGATCTCACAACACCGAAGCAGATATTGAGCCAGCAGGTCAGTATTCCAGGCAATGCCGCCGCCGTCACCGTCTCCTTCTGGTTTCGCGCCGCCACAGGCACAACGGTGGATGTTTTCCTTGCCAATAGTTTTTATCAGTTCGATCCGAATCTGATCGGCGTCAAATTGGGGACGTTCCCAACCGACCAACCGCCAGGGTGGCAGTTGTATCGTACCGTGCTCCAGGGTGAGCGTCTCGAACGAGTGCGCGGGCAGACGCTGCAGTTCTCGATTGTTATTCAGGGGGGAACAGAAGTCGGATCCGATGCAGCGTTGCTGATCGATAATGTTCAGGTGATTGCCGCCGACGGTCGCACGGCCGCTTCACCGTTGCCGCCGGCACTCCGTGGCGATGGCCGTCGTCCGCTAGCGGTCATTCGCGCCGAGGGGCAAAACCGCTGGCTGTACCGGATGGATACAGATGGCACGAATGCACAACTGATCTATCGCGGTCTGCTCGATACTGTCCGATATCCCGCCTGGTCGCCCGACGGTCAACGTATTGCCGTTGTTGATAACAATACCTGGCCCTGGCCCACGCCTGATCCTGACCCGCAGAACAATCTGAGCGCTTCTGCGGTCACCGTGATCGAGGCAAATGGCGACGGTGCCCGGCAGGTGTACCAGACGCAGAGCCGCAAGGGATCACGTTGCCCATTCATTCCTGATCCAGGAAATCCGACAGAAACGCCCTCGCTGATTATCAGGATTTCCAGCATCGAGTGGTTGCCTGACAATAACCGTATGGCCCTGACACAGACAGGGTTTGGTGTCTTTTGTAACGGGAGACTCGCACAGGGAGGGACGTCCGCTATTGTAAGCGTGACCCCCCCTTCACCAGTTGCATCGACTCTGGCGCAATACGCGGCTCGACCGAGTATCAATCGAAGCGGGCAGGTGTTGTTCGATGGCTTCGATCTCTCGCCGTCGCGTAGCAATCGCACTGATGGGGTTTGGGAAGGTGATCCGGGCGCTCAACCGCCCTCCGAGACCCGCCTGATCGCCCATAGTGCGGATCGATCGCCTGTATGGGCGCCTGATGGACGGCGCTTCGCCGTGGTGCGCCAGACGACCAGCCCGTCGGCGGATGTGAGCGAGCGCACCTTTGCGATCATGCTCTATGATCGTCAGAATCTCAGCGATCCGCGTATGCTCCTGTTCGCCGATCATGGACGCAGCGTCAGCAGTCTCAGTTGGTCGCCAGATGGTGCCTACCTGGTGTATACCCTGGAACGGTTCGATGGCAGAACCGATATCTGGTGGCTCGACGTATCCAGTGGCGTGACGGGACCGGTCACTACGGATGGCCTGGCGCTTGAGGCTGCATGGCGCCCGGTGGCAGAGAACCGAGTCTTTCTGCCACTGGTTGTTCGTTGAACCCCGGCCGTTCACAAAGGAGAGCGGCAGTGGAGTGGGCGCTCCGACGTTGGTGATGCCTGCCTGTTCAGGGGGGCGTGTCAGGCGCTCTGACGGTGATGCCCCGGCACCTGAGGCAAAAAGATAACGGTTGCCAGGGGACGGGTGGCAGCCAGTTCGTAGAATTTGTTTCAAACTATCTGGTTCCAAGGAGACAAAGTGCTGCTCTACCAAAATGGGCGTGCGCACGGCTGTGCTATCCTACCGGCGTATGAGGATGCGGCGGAGCTGGTCTCCGTGCCAGCCCCGACCGCAAAAAACCGACACGTGAAAGGTTCACGCCTCCGGGATAGTGCGCTGGTTGGCCGAAAATGACCTGTGCGATCCTTGAGCGGCCTGCTGCTGCAAGCGCGATAGCAGATGTAGATTGGATAACGATAACGCCAGGTGATCGGCTACAATGGTCGCCAGGCGTTGCCAGTAGTCGCCAAACTCCGTGGCCGTGCTGGTCATATGGCGGAGATAGAGCAAGCCCTGTATCTCGCCTCGGGCCTGCAACTGAATGCATAGATATGGTAAGACACAGGCAGCCCGGCAGTGGGTGCATTCATAGGCATCGGCTGGATCTTCAGCCAGATGCATGCGTGTACCCGCAAAGGCCTGACAATCATCGGGAGCCAGTTGCTCAACGTGCGGTGTGGTTAACCCCCAGGCTGCCACCTGCTCGAGCATGGTTTGACTGTCGTTAAGCAGGTAGAGTGCCCCTGGCAGAGTACTGAAGAGCTGACGGATAAACGGCAGACTCAGATCAATTGCTTGCTGTGACGACTCGGCCCGCTGTAGAAAGACGCTCATCTGGTTGAGCAGTTCCATCTGGTGGTTGCGTCGCTGGAGTTGCGCGTTTGCCTCATGCAGCGCGGCATTCTGGTCGCGTAACTGGTTTTGCATGCGCTGCAGGGCCAGATGGTTCGCCACCCGTGCCAGCACCTCGGCCGTCTGAAATGGTTTGGTAATATAATCGACCCCGCCACCGGTCAGCGCCCTGACTTTGTCCTCTATGCGATCAAGTGCACTCAAGAAGATGATCGGGATGTCTCTGGTGCGAGCGCTGGCTTTTAAGGTCGCACAGACGGCATAGCCATCCATGTGCGGCATCATAATATCGAGCAAAATCAGATCCGGTAACTCCTTCTCAATCGCAACCAGCGCCATTTTGCCCGATGGTACCGGACGTACACGATAGCCCTGTTCAACCAGGACGCTAAATAAGAGCCGCAGGTTATCGGGCGTATCGTCCACAACAATAATGTTGGCCGTGTGCGACGGTGGAGACAGGTCAGGCATACTGGTCTCGCAATGACTCGATACCTGTTAGCATAGTGGTGTGCTCACACGCATAGGTCACTACCCGGAAACGACCGGACAGCGGTTGATCACAGCCCTCGATGGGCAATCGAGACTTGATCTGCCGGGTGGCAGTATTGCCATCCATCACCGACATGCGGATATCTATCCAGATCACATGGGAATGCCAGGTGTCATATACCTGTACTTCTTCGCATGCCATTATTCGCCTCATATACTGCAAAGCCAATCAGAGACAACAGTTGAACTGACAATCGCTGTGCGGCGGATCAACCGGGTCTGTAGCTGGTTGCTCTATATCCATTATACCTTATTTTGACGAAGGTACGTGGTGCGGATGTGAGGTACGACCTGTTCGGCACGGGGTAGCCTCAATGATTCTGATCCTCTGCACAATGTCCATATTGATAGCAGGTGCGGCGTGTAGAACGGATAACAGTTGTCAGGACAGGCGGCGTGTAGAACCGACAACAGTCGTTACGACATATCCTTCAACATCACGGTGGTCTGTGTCTATGGATCATCATTTTTAATCGTTGTCAATGATGGTCACCTGGGTGGTAATAATCGTTCCTGGGGTTGCATTATTGAAATGCATTAAATCAATATGGAATGTTTCATCGGTTTCGGTAATGGTATCATTAATGATTTTCATCGTGATTGTCCTGGTTGTCTGTCCCGGAATAAAGGTGAGCGTGCCGCTCTGCTGGACATAGTCGCTTCCTGCCGTGGCTGTGCCATTGCTGGTTGCATACTGTACGTGCACGATACGACTCGATGGTGTGTTCAGCGTCACTGGAATAATGATCTGACCGTCACATTCGTTGACACTGTAGCTGGTGGCACCAAAACTGACGGTGGGCGGTGGGTCGTTGTCGCGGATAGTCAGGATTGCCTCGGCAGGCGAACCCAGGCGGGCGTTGGCGCTGGGACTACTCAGCGTCAGGCGCACCCGCTCATCCGGTTCGTCTAACAGGTCATCAATGATTGGAACCTCAAAAGTGCGGCTGGTAACACCGGGCGCAAAGGTCAGGGTGCCACCGGTTGGTATGTAATCGCTCCCGGCAGTGGCCGTGTCGTCACCGGTCGCATAATCGACTGTCACGGGCCAATCGGTACGGCCAGTGCGCACAACGGTGATCGTGGCTGTGCCTGCATCTTCCTGCACGGTATAGCTGTCGCTACTGAGCTGCAGCCGCGGCTCGTCGTCTATGATCGTCAGATTCACCGGCTCGCCAACCGATGCATTAGCACTGGGATTGTGTAGTCGCAACCGGATGCGTTCGTTTGCTTCTGGCAGGTCATCGTCCAGAATAGTAATGTCGAAGGTCTGGCTGGTAACACCGGGCGCGAAGGTCAGGGTACCACCGGTAGCAACATAGTCGAGGCCAGCGGTCGCACCCGGGTTCGGGCCATCTTCGGTGTAATACTCAACCGTTACCTCTTCGTGGTAGGGTTTGCTCAACACGACCTCGACCGTTGCTGTGCCGATATTTTCACTGACATTGCCAGGATAGGTTGCGCTGAACTGGAAGCTGGCACGCGGTTCGTCATCCACAATGGTGAGCAAGACGTTGTTTGGGTTGCTCAGGTAGGTATTCCATGTGCCCGCAGGAATAGTTGTTGGCCGGCGCAACCGGAGTCGGATGCGCTCGTTCGGCTCACCGATACCATCATCAAGGATGGGAACGCTGAAGGTGCGACTCATCTGTCCCGGTGCGAAGGTCAGGGTGCCACCGGTAGCAACATAGTCCAGGCCAGCGGTTGCACCCGGGTTCGGGCCATCTTCGGTGTAATACTCAACCGTTACCTCTTCGTGGTAGGGTTTGCTCAACACGACCTCGACCGTTGCTGTGCCGGTGTTTTCGGCCACGGTATAGCTGGTGGCACTGAACCGCACTCGCGGCTCATCGTCCATAATGGTGAGGATAGCCGTGTCACGAGTACCTGGCCGGACGTTCTGGTTGGGATTGTGTAGCCGCAACCGAATGCGCTCGTCCGGTTCGCCAATACCATCATCGAGGATGGGAACGCCGAAGGTGCGGCTGGTCTGTCCGGGTGCGAAGGTCAGGGTACCACCGGTAGCAATGTAGTCTGTGCCTGCAGTTGCACCGGGGGCCGGGCCATTTTCCGTAAAATAATCCACGGTAATCTCGACGCTGGAGGCATGGCTCAGAACAACCTCGATTGTCGCGGTGCCTACATTTTCGGTGACGCTATAATTGGCGTGGCGGAACTGCACGTCTGGCTCGTTATCTTCAATCGCCAGCCTGAAGGTGGCCGGTGCACCCAGGGTCGCGTTCTGCGGGTTGCTCAGCGCCAGTTCAACCGTTGCGGTGTCCTCGGCCAGCGTATCATCAATAATATCAATGGTAAAGGCGCGACTGAGGTCGCCCGGGTTAAACGTTAAGGTTGTGCCATTCAACACATAGTCGTCACCGGGAGTAGCACTGCCGCCAGTTACGGCGTAATCGACCGTTACTGTGCGTCCGGATGGAGTACTGAGACGGGCAAATATAAACACTGTGCCGTCACCCTCGTTGACGGTGAGGGTCTCGTGACTGAAGAAAACGGTCGGTGCTACGTCATCATTCACAATCGTGCCCAACCCCTGGGCCACGTCCAGGGCCGCATTGACCGGATTGGTGAGGTTGACGAAGAAGGCCTCGTCGTCTTCGTCACGGTTATCGCCAATGACCGGCACGCTAATCGTCTTGACTGTCTGTCCAGGCGCGAAGGTCAGGGTGCCGGCGCGTGGCTGATAGTCGTTATCCGCCACGATGGCCGTGCCATCCTGGGTGGCATAGTCCACGGTAATCTCGCGGGTACTGGGGTTGGACAGGCTGACGGTGAACTCGAAGGGTGTGGTGGTGCCACCCGTGCCTTCTGCCTGTGTCACATTGTTGATCGAGAGGGCGGGTGGGACGTCATCGTCCACAATCGTACCAATGCCTTGCGCCACGGCAATGCTGGCGTTGACCGGATTGGTGAGGTTGACGAGGAAGGTCTCGTCGTCTTCGTCCAGGTCATCGTGATAGACCGGGACGGTGATGGTGCGGGTGGTCTGGCCAGGATTGAACGTCAGGGTGCCGGTGCGTGGCTGATAGTCGTTATCGGCGACCGTGGCCGTGCCGTCCTGGGTAGCATAGTCCACGGTAATCTCGCGGGTACTGGGGTTAGACAGGCTGACGGTGAACACGAAGGGTGTGGTGGCGCCACCCGTGCCTTCTGCCTGTGTCACATTGTTGATCGAGAGCGTGGGCGGGTTGTCATCGTCTACAATCGTACCAATGCCTTGCGCCACGGCAATGCTGGCGTTGACTGGATTGGTCAGGTTGACGAAGAAGGTCTCGTCATCCTCGTCTCGGTTGTCGCCAATGACCGGCACGCTGATCGTCTTGACTGTCTGTCCAGGCGCGAAGGTCAGGGTGCCGGTGCGTGGCTGATAGTCGTTATCGGCGACCGTGGCCGTGCCGTCCTGGGTAGCATAATCGACGGTGATGGGCTTGCCACTGGCAGCCGACAGGCTGACGGTGAACACGAAGGGTGTGGTGGTGCCACCCGTGCCTTCTGCCTGTGTCACATTGTTGATCGAGAGCGTGGGCGGGTTGTCATCATCAATAATGGTGCCGATGCCTTGCGCCACGGCAATGCTGGCGTTGACTGGATTGGTCAGGTTGACGAAGAAGGTCTCGTCATCCTCGTCTCGGTTGTCGCCAATGACCGGCACGCTGATCGTCTTGACTGTCTGTCCAGGCGCGAAGGTGAGCGTGCCACTCCGCGGTTGATAGTCGTTATCGGTGACCGTGGCCGTGCCGTCGGCTGTGGCATAATCGACGGTGATGGGCTTGCCACTGGCAGCCGATAGGCGCACATTGAAGATAGCATTAATAATATCTGGCGGGTTGCCTTCGATCACCGTTACGTTATCAATGAACAACGTGGGTGAACCATCATCGTCAATAATGGTGCCCATCCCCTGGGCTACGGCAATGGTGGCGTTGGTGGGATTGGTCAGGTTGACGAGGAAGGTCTCGTCGTCTTCATCCACGTCATCGTGATTGACCAGAACCGTGATCGTCTTGCTGGTCTGGCCAGGCGCGAAGGTGAGCGTGCCACTCCGCGGTTGATAGTCGTTATCGGTGACCGTGGCCGTGCCGTCGGCTGTGGCATAATCGACGGAGATCTCGCGGGTACTGGGATTGGACAGGCTCACGGTGAACACGAAGGGCGTTGTCTCCCCACCTGTACCTTCCAGTTCCGTGACATTATTAATGGCGATGGTGGTGGCATCATCGTTCACAATCGTGCCCATCCCCTGGGCCACGTCCAGGGTCGCATTGACCGGATTGCTCAAGTTGACAAAGAAGGGCTCGTCGTCTTCGTCGCGGTTATCGCCAATGACGGGGACAATGATGGTGCGTGTGGTCTGACCAGGCGTGAAGGTCAGGGTGCCGGCGCGCTCTTGATGGTCGTTATCGGCCACGGTCGCTGTCCCATCCTGGGTGGCATAATCGACGGTGATGGGCTTGCCACTGGCTGTAGACAGGCTGACGGTGAATGTGGCATTGACGGTATCAGGCGCGTTGCCCTCGATCACACCGACGTTATTGATCGACAATTCGGGGGGGGCGTCGTTATCTTTGATCGTTACGATCAGCGGGTTCATGCCGCTCAGAATGGCATTCATCGCGCCGCTCAACGTTAACTCAATCGTTTGGTCCGGTTCATCCAGCGTATCATCGATAATTGTGAGACGGATGGTCTGTTGGGTAACACCAGGTTCAAAGGTCAGCGTTCCATCCGGCAGATCATAGTCTGCGCCCCTGGTTGCGCTTCCGCCTGTCACGCTGTAGTTGACCTGGATCGTCTGAGCGGAAGTCGTACTCAAGCTTACAGGAATGTCAATCGTTCCCACGTCCTCGTCGACACTGAAATAGTTGACGCGGAAACGGGCCAGGACAGACACTGGCACGTCGGTGGGCGTGGCGGTCGGGTCTATTCTGGGCAGGTCGGTGGGCGTGGCGGTTGGCTCAATCGTTGCAGTGGACGTGGGCGTAATGGTTGGCTCATTTGTTGCAGTAGATGTAGTGGTCGGCCGGGGGGTTGCCGTCGCGGTGGGCGTGCGTGTTGGCTGGGGGGTTGCCGTCGCGGTGGGCGTGTGCGTTGGCTGGGGGGTTGCCGTCGCGGTGGGCGTGCGCGTTGGCTGGGGGGTTGTTGTCGGTGAAAGATGCAGGTTCATTGGGCGAGTGGGTGTTACCGAAGGTACGTGCTGTATCGGAGCCGCCGGTGGTGCCTCCGCTGCGATGGGAGTCGTAGTTGCTGGTGGAATAGACACTATTCTTGTGGGCGAGGCCGTTGCGCGTGCCGGTGGTATTGCGGCCACAACGACCGGTGTTGATGTCGGCGTTGGTGAGCGACCCGGGGGCAAGGAGGGTGGCAGTGGCGGTAATGTTGGCGTCGGGTTCCTAAAACCACCAATCACCGCCACCGGAACCGTATCATTCCGTGGATGGATACCAGGAATCGGTAGAGTGGGCGCAGGGTCGTCTGGAATAAGGGCTTCAGGATTATAGGCAGGCAAGCGTGGACCGATCCCCCAGGGACTATAGTCGGCCTTGCCAATTGCCAGTACACTGCGCGGGTAGGAAATGGCACGCGGTATCACCAGCCATAGCGCCAGTTGGGAGATGCCACATAGCGCCAGCAGGGTGAGCAGCAAAATCGCACTGACCAGACCGAGCAATACCGGCGGTCTAAGCTGCGCTTGCGAAAGTTGTTCCTGATTGTTCGGGACTTCCGGTTGCATCTGTAACCCTGAGAGTAAAGCTAAATATACTGCCCTGGCCCGGGGTGCTGATCACCCACACCCGCCCACCATGACGCTCGACTAGCTGGCGTACAATTGCCAGACCTAAACCAATTCCTCGTTCGGACGAGTTAATTCCCTCGTTCGTGCCCGCACCACGGGTAAAGCGCTGAAAGATCTGGTCATACATATCGGTGGGAATACCGCGGCCCGTATCCGATACATCGACCCGTACAAACGCACCTTCACAGACGGCATGGATGTTGATCGACCCACTGTCAGTATAGCGCCGTGCATTATCAACCAGTTGCAACATAATTGTACGCAGTTGATCTTGATCGGCCAGCACGGGTGGTGTTTCGCCTGGAATGGTGATGTTCAATTCCAATCCTTTGGCCTTGATCAGACTCTGGAGCGGCCAGACCGCCTCTTCTACTACACGTAAGAGATCGACCGGCTCTAACGTGAGGGTCAGCGAGCCGGAGTCGATATTCGCAATCACAATCACATTGTTAATCAGACTGGTCATATTAACCGTATGCTGGCGCATCGTTTCGATCACCATGCGCTGATCATCTTCCAATGCGCCCAGCAAGCCCCGCAATAGCAGATCGGTATTGCCGCGTAACACTGTGAGCGGTGTCCGTAGTTCGTGCGAAATGGTCGCAATAAAGTTGGCACGGGCACGTTCAATGGCAATCTCGGTGGTCATATCATGAAGAACACAGACATAGCGCATCGTATGGCTCTGCGGCGTAACCACCGGCGCGATCGCTACCCGCACAATAAAATCATTTAATTTGTATAGATCGGCCGCACGGCGCGAGTCGAAGTCGGGCATACCCTCGGTAAGTTGTACCAGCGGCAACTCGCTGAGATACTGTGGCAGTTGCTCTGGCCGATCACAGCCGAGCATGCTGCGCAATGTGCTGTTGAGTACCTCGATCTTGCCATCGGCATCACACACGACAATGCCATCGGTGATACTCTCGACAATTGCTGCGCGTTGTCGTGACTCGGAGAGCACTGCCTGGTAAAGCCGTAGCAAATGCTCGGTCATCTGGTTAAACGAATCGGAAAGAACGCCGACCTCGTCACGCGAGTGTACGCGGCTGCGACGGCGAAAATTGCCTGCGGTGACCGAGCGTGCTGTCAGTACCAGTTCATTCAGCGGCGCGGTAATAATCCGGGCGATGTAGACCCCCAATGCAACGATCATGACCATGGCCAGCAGGGTGAGGGTGATCATCGGGCCACGGGCGTCGGCCCAGGCACTGGTGACATAATCGCGGCCCAGCGCCGTTGATATGATACCAATCGTCATTCCACGAATATGTAGCGGGGCATAGGCGAACTGATATTCACGTTCGTTGATGGTTTTCACATCAAATATAGCCTGCCCCGCGGGTGCTGCCTGATCCCAAAACGAGGTCAGCACGTCGGTCGAGATGTTAAAAACGTGCAGACCTGCTACAGGATGGGTGGTGCTACTGAGGGTCTGGCCTTGGGTATCATACAGCGTAACGATCGTTGCCTGTGATTGATTGCGTAATCGGGTGAGCATGGTTTCAACTCGTAGGGCAACGATCAAACCGCCTACAATATCATCGCCCTGGCGTACCGGGGCGATGGTGCTGAGATAGGCGGTATTCGTATCGGCTAAATAGATAATTCCGGCAAACTTATCACCGAGCGGGTCGCTGTCGGCAGCGAGAATGCGGGGAACGAACCAGGTGCTGGATAGATCCAGTGCGGGATGCAGGATATAGGGGGGATCGGCGCGCGCATCCGGCGCACGCTCCAGATCGGCCAGAGTCTGCCCGTGTTGATCAAACGCAATCAGCCGATCCAGGTTGACATTCGCCCGCAGGATACCGGCCCGGAAATAGGGATCGAGCGCCGCCTCGATCCCTGGCCGATCGCCAGCAGCCAGTGCGTCTGCCAGGGCTGGCGCTCCTGTCCAGGGATTAGCGGCAGCGAACGCGACCTCGCGTAAGAACTGGAGGTTTGCCCGTTCCTGATTAAGCAGTTCATCGCTGGCGATACGTGCCACGCCGGCCAGTTGATTGTCAAACCGTTCCTGCCATGAGTCAGCCACCAGACTGAACGCAATCGTTGCGATTGCGACGGCTACACAGAACGCCAGTAGTAGAAAGGGTAGGATGATTTTGTATTGGAGTCGTGAGTACAACTCCTGCAAGAGCAGGCCCATAGCTCGCGTTCCTTAGCGCAGGTGAAACCACTGGGCGATAGCGTTGGACAAGACAGTATTAGGAAGTATCAACAAGGTTTGTTTCACGCCTTATCCCTTCGATTATAGTCTATTCATAGCCAAAAATCAATCAACTATGACATTTGTAGTTAACAGTTTCGTTATATTTACACGAGTTCCGCGATGGTCTGATCACCTGGCCCTGTGTTGCAATCAGATTGTCGGTTCCCTGCTATAATGAATACGGGTTATGCGGTGGTATTGTCAAGTAGCCTTTTCGCCTGGGGTAGAGCGGTATTTGTGTTTCAGCGACCGCGTAACTCGCGTAATGAAAAGCAAACAGCAGAGACATACTGCCCTGGATGTTGATATGTTATTGTAAATGGGGAACCAAGGTGACATCATCAGAACAATCAGCCTTGCCAACAGCCGCCACTGATCACATATCGCCGGTGACGCTGGCGACTCTGAGTTTCACCAGTAGCCTGAATAACCATCATCTGAGCTTGCACAGCCGCAGCATGATGTTGCATCTGAGCTATCTGATCGAGGACTACGCCGCCAGCGAAACAGACACCCTGTTAATTGCCTCCTTTCAGCGCTTTTCGTTGTATCGTCGTCAGATCGGGCGTTACCGTCGGCTGGCACCGCGTTGTCGCCACGTGTACATACTCGGTATGCCGGATGAACAGCCCCCCGAAGTGGCGAATGTTACCTATATTCCAATCGCTGCCACATGGCCGCTGATGCATGAGTGGGTTGTGATTGCCAGTGGCCCGACCTGCGGTATTGCACTATGTGCCCGCGATCAGCAGCAGTTGCAACCCGCCCATCGGTCAGAGCATTTTCAGGCCTTGTGGACAACCAGTGTGCCGTTGATTGACCATGCGGTTGCATCCTTCTTTATGGCTATTGGCCAGAGTCCACCGGTCATTGACCGCGATCTCCAGGTGTTAAATCAGGCCGTTATTACGCCCCTCCTGCCCGGTGGCGCGCGTCGCCGCCGCAGTAGATAGCGTTGCTATGTGCTGGAAGGCTGGAACCTGGCTGCTGGCACTGTTGCGGTGCCCACTTTGCATACACGAGGAAGATTTATGTGTACCCGTGCCCGTACTTGCTGTTTGATGACTCTGCCGGGTCTGTTGCTGGTGTCTAGCTGTAATGTGCTGAGTTTCGTCCAATCACCCACCCCCAGCCCGATAATTATCTTGCCTTCGCCGACACCGGGTGATGCACCACCGGCCGATCCTTTTTCGCCTATCGCCACTCTTGCCACAGATGGATTGGATGCACCACCGTCCACAGATGCACCGGTACCTGCACCTGGTGGCCGACTGGCGCAGGTACAGACACGGGGGACGCTGATCTGCGGGGTTAACGCTGAGCTGCAAGGCTTTGGCTTTTATGACAATGTGCGTGGGCAGTGGAGCGGCTTGGATGTTGACTTCTGCCGGGTGGTTGCTGCTGCGATTTGTAGCGATGCCACCCGTGTTGAGTTTCGCGAGGATGCTGCATCCTACCAGAGGTGATAGCAGATTCGCTTTGCCAGTTGACAACCATTGCTGGTGGTTTTACCATGAGCCGTTAAGAAGAGTAAAAAGAACGCGGCCACATCGTCACATATCCGTGCGGGCAAGGACGGGCCATTGGTATGGATCCACAGGGCAAGATCGTGATTATTACCGGGGCATCCGGCGGCATTGGAGCGGCAGCGGCACGTGCATTTGCTGCCGCTGGTGCATCAGTGGCACTGGCCGCCCGTTCTGGCACTGAACTGGAGCGCCTTGCCGCCGAATTGCCGGAACATCCCCTGGTAGTGCCGACCGATGTGGGCAACGTCAGTGCTGCCCATGCCCTGGTGGAGCGGGTGATCGCTGAACGAGGCCAGGTTGATATTCTGATCAACAATGCAGGCGTTGGTCTGGCCGGGCCAATAGCAACACTGGGTTCCGCCGATCTCGAGCACGTCCTGACTGTCAATCTGCTGGGGCCGTTGCATACCATTCAAGCCGTCGTTGCACATATGCGTCAGCGTGGGCGGGGGCAGATTATCAACGTCTCCTCGGTAGTAGGGCGGCAGGCACTGCCCTACCTGGGCGGCTATGCGGCCTCGAAAGCGGCACTGGATCGTTTGACCGAGGCGTTACGGATGGAGTTGCGCGGTACTGGGATTGCAGTAACACTGGTGCGCCCTGGTACCGTCCAGACCGAGTTTCGTCAGCGACGGCTGGGTCATGGCCAGGAAGAACGCCGTATTGCGCCACGAGGTGTGCCGCCGCAGGTTGTGGCCCAGGCGTTGCTACGCGCTGCGCGCCGTGAGCCGCGCACAATCTATGTTACACTGCAGGATCGCATACTGGTGCTCCTGTCCACGCTCCTGCCAGGAGTGGCCGAAGCTGTTCTGAGCCGTTCGTTTCGTTGGAAAGACGCACCGCTATAAGTGTATCGTTGGAAATGTTCGTAGTGTGCATCAGCAAGCTGAACCAGAGCAAAGATAGAACTAAATGGATTAGTAGAAGCAGGTGTAGTAATGACTGTTCTCCCGCCACTCCGCTTCTCGGTTTGTGTCGAGACCATCTTTAGCCACATTCCTTTTGAGCAACGCCTGGAACATGTGATGGATCAGGGCTTTACGGCGTTTGAATTCTGGCATCGTGATGGGAAAGACATGAATATCACGCTGGCGCTGAAGATGGCGCTCAATCTGGATGTGTGCGCGTTTGTGGGGAGCAAAGCCTCGCTGGTCGATCCCAACCAGCGTTCGCTGTTTATTGATGACATCACTCGTGCGGCAGGTCTGGCCGTTGATCTGTCGTGTGCGAACCTGATTGTCCATACAGGGACAGCTATTCCCAATATGCCCCGCACGCGGCAGCGCGAGAGTATCATTGAGGGTTTGCGTGAGGTCGCCCCCATCGCGGCCGATGCCGATGTGCAGATTGTGCTGGAGCCTCTCAATCGGATCGACTATCCGCAAACGTTCCTGGTGTCATCGGATGAGGGGTTTGATATTATTCGCGCTGTCGATCATCCGAATGTGCGGTTACTCTTTAATATCTACCACCAGCAAATCAACGAGGGCAACCTGAGCATGCGCCTGAGCAACAACCTGGATTTGATCGGGCACATCCATGTCGCCGATGTGCCTGGCCGCCACGAGCCGGGCACGGGCGAAATTAACTATGAGCATATCTTTGGCCTGTTACGCGAGTGCAAGTACCAGGGCTATGTCGGGTTGGAGTATGTGCCCCTGGTGGACGCGGCCGCCAGCCTGCGGGCGGTACGGGCTTTGAGCCAGTAGCCCGGGCCTGTGCGCGCGGGCACCGTCCATCGGTGGGCGGATGGTCGTGCCTGTACGGTTTGCTTCTCCACGCCGCGCTGAAGCCGCGGCGCGGGCCACGGTCGGCGAAGCCCGCCTGCGCTGCCTCCAATCGGCCACGCAGGCGGCCGCTGGTATGCGAGCTGGCGTCGTCTGGCCTCCGGCGAGTGGCAGCACGAGCAAGCAGAGACGTCACACCTTCTCCGTTGCCGTTGACAGCGCACGGGGCATCGTGTATACTTTGAACTGGAGTGACCTCGTAGCTCAATTGGATAGAGCGTCAGCCTCCGGAGCTGAAGGTTGTGGGTTCGAGACCCGCCGAGGTCGCCATCTGGTGCTGCTGCAACCATATTCAACCTCCTGCACCGCCTCGCATGCTTACCGCCCCGTCGCCTGGTCTCATCGCTGCCCCACTACATCAGCCGGTCGTTCTTGCACCAGGCGGATGCCCGCACACGCAGCCAGCGTGCCCGCCTTGCGCTGCTGCACCATATCCAGCCAGATATACACCGCCAGTAATGCGTCTCTTTTCTGGGTAGGGGTGTCCGTGCGGCGGCGCGGTCGCCAGCGCGACCACTGCCACCATCGCCAGGATTGCCGCCTGTTGTCCAATAGGGTAAAACCCACCCAGGCATAGAGCAGCACCAGGGTCACATACTCGCGCCACGCCTGCCGTTGGGCAACCGTATCGGGCGTGTTCAGGATCGTCAGCAGTGCATTCAGCAGATCACGCCAGCGCCCATGCCGCAGCGTCACGGGGATTTGCCATCTCGTTGAGCAGGGCCTGTGCCTGATGATAGTTACCGGCCTCTATTTTCTCGAATATATCGGCGAGGGCGAGGTCGCGGGAGAGGTTATTTTCGTGCATGCGAGTACGAGCGCAATCAAGCATCCGTTGGCGATCGTACGGACGCGGGGGGTCGAGAAGCAGTTCGTTCTCCGCTTCCTCGCACCAGGTACCCAACGTCTCTGGTTGCTGGTGAGCCGGATAGGCTCTAAGTGGTCACCAGTTCGCCTCAGTCTTCTGCCATGTCCATCCTGTGCCGCCCTGTTGCCCAGGAAGGGGTCAACACTGCGCAGATGAATCAGGCTATCTACCATTGATGTAACCCGGTGGGCGCAGATTGCATCACAGTGAGTGTATCCGGCACAGTCGTGATGTTCAGGATTGACGCGGTTCTCATCTGCGATCAACCATGATACAACAAAGGAGGTACCAATTGCAGGCACAACCAGCACGACGTCGCAATGCTATGTGTTTCTTGCCGCCTGCACGACGACGCGGGGCGGCGCTTCTCTGGTGGGGGTTACCCCTGTTCGCCATTGGGGGCTGGTTCTATCCCTATCTGGGCTTCGTAATGATCTTCTGTATGCTGGCTCCTGTGGTGGTCAGTACCGTGCGAGGGCGGTACTGGTGTGGGTGGGTTTGTCCACGTGGGTCGTTCTTCGATTATGTTATGGGGCGCTTTAGCCGGAATAAACCGGCACCGCAATGGCTGCGTAGCCGGAACTTTCGGATTGGCATGCTGATCTTTCTGATGACGATGATGGCGGTGCAGATCAGCAATGCCTGGCCCGACCCGCAGGCGATCGGGCGTGTCTTTATTTTGCTGCTGACGGTGACAACTGTGGCGGGGATCGGGCTGGCACTGGCCTATAAGCCACGTACCTGGTGTTCCTTCTGTCCAATGGGGACAATGTCGAGCTGGTTTGCCCATGGCAAACAGGCGCTTGTTGTGAGCGATGCTTGCCGAAACTGTTCGGCATGTGCTACACTCTGCCCGATGGGTCTCACCCCCCAGCAGGTGGATAGCACACACGCTGATTGTATCAAATGTACGATCTGTGTGACCCGCTGTCCTCCGAAAGCACTGACCTTTACTCCGGTGTATTCGTGGCGTATGATACTTTTCAAACCGTTTGAGGTTCTGTTGCAGAGTCAATCCTATCGGAGTGTCCTGTATGTGCTGCTTGGATTGCCGTTGGGCCTCCTGTACTGGATGATGCTGCTGGTGGGATGGAGTCTGGGGGGTATGTTGACAGTCGTGACCATCGGGATGCCACTGCTGCTCATGACATTGACGGTTACCCGACTGCTGGCCCGCTTTGAGCGCTGGCAGGCGTCGGTACTGCTGGGCCAGGTTATGCCGGTACCGGCTTTACCAGAGACAACCGGTGCGGGCTTCTGGGGACGGTTAGGGACACAGGTGCGTGACCCGGCGTTGTTACGGAGTATGGCCTATCTGCTCCTCAAGTTCCCGCTGAGCCTGCTCCCGTTCGTGCTGGCGCTGAGTCTGTCGGTAGTGAGCCTGCTCTTGATTACCGCACCGTTCACCTATGACCTCGTGGTGTTGCGCCTGGCATCCTGGCAGGTAACAACACTGCCGGAGGCGCTGGGTGTTGCCTTGCTGGGTCTGATCTGTGGCACGTGCGGATTGCATCTGGTACAGGCTCTGGCATCCAGGCTGGGTCGCGTTGCGTATCTGCTGCTCAGTGCAGAGGAGGAGCAACGGTGTGGATGACCGCATAGCGGGTGTCAGAGACGGGCCGTGGTGCCACCGGCAAGCCTGTAGCGCCAGTGCCGGGCACCACGGCTCTTTCGGCGCTGTATCGGCAAATCGCATAGATCAGGCCGGAATCATCAAGCATGGAAGACCCGGCGTTAGCCCGGGTCTTGATCCGTATGGCAATCAAATTCCTGTACCTTAGTGTTCAAGCTGTATGATCCCACGATCAGCCGAATAAAGTTGACCGCGGGTACCCTCTGCCAGATTCCAGAACCAGAGTGATGTCGCGCCGTGGGGCACAATCGCCCCGGAACCGCGTGGCCCGGGGCGCGGGCGGGGAGTGGTAACATAAGCCAGGCCATCCGGTAGCGCCGTGGTAGCGCCGATCGTGCCCAGGCTGCGCCCGGCAGCAATGATCTGCTCCTGCCCGGTTCTGGTATAACGATGGAGGGTATAGTCGTGGATCAATGTCGAGGCACAGATCGTGGTCATATAAAACAACGTCCCATCCGCACTCCAGGCCAGCGGGCGCATCCAGTACCCCTCGTTTAAGGTGCGGCGCCGCACTCCATTGGCATCCAGCAGCAGCAGGTCAGCCCCGGTATTGTCAGAACGGAGCGCCTCAATTGCAATGGTGCGGCCATCGGGTGCAACCAGGGGTGTCCCGAAGCCGCGATAATTCGTGTCGAGTACCAGGTCAGCTCCAATATCGCGTTCGGCATCTTCGGCAAAGCGTAGCAAAAACAACGTACTGCGCCCATCCTGAGCATTGGCCGGATAGATCAGCGTCTCGGCATTGATCCACCGGGGATGCACGCGACTCCACTCATCACCGCCGGCAATGCGTTGTGCTCGACCACCACGTACTGGAACCGACCAGATGCTGCGCTGGACAGGTGACAACCCCGTCTCATCAACACTGAAGACGATTGTCTGTCCATCAGGGCTGAAAGCTGGATGATCACAATTGATACCGACGGCCGCGATCTGGCGTGGATTGGAGCCATCAGCCTGCATTGTCCATAGCGTGCCGGGGACAGCAAAGGTCGTCTCTGAAGGGTCAATACCTGGCAGGGCGCGACAGAAAGCGATCATTGATCCATCGGGGCTGACGGCCAGGGATAGCTCCTCCGCTGGCGATCGGGTCAGGTTAACCGGCCCGGCTCCTCGGTCAGGTTGGCGTCGGGGGGACGGCGTTCCGGTGGGTGTCCTAGTGAGGGGCATATCCGACGTCGGCGTAGGGACGAGTGTTACACCCGGAGCATCAATACGCCAGATATCACCGTCCAGTAAAAAGAAGAGCGGAGCAGTTGCCTGACTGGAACCGCTGCCAAGCGGGAGCGTTAGCTGATCACTGGACTCGACCAGAGGTGAGGTAAGTGCTACCTCGATCAAGAGCTGCGACCGGTCAGCCGTGAGTGACAGGCGATAGGGCACGGGTTCATTTAGGGCCACAACGATGGTGGCTCCCGCATCGGTCTCTGTGTCATAACGTACATCGACGCGGCTCACCATGCGGGTCTGGGTAAACGTCAGTGTTTCGGTGGGAATAGTTTCGCGGAACGCTTCATCATGGAGCCAGCCCGGTAGTTCGACCTGCACGACGTAGGGACCAGGGGCCACCGGTTCACCCGTTATCAGGGTAAAGTCTCGTTCGTTCAGTACGTGGGCGGCAGCATTCAGCGGAGCCGAATCCGGGGCTACCTCGAAGTCAACCACAATACGTTCAAACGCCGGAAACCCACGGGCGGACACCTGATTCAAGCGGGCCGAAAACCGGCTCTGAGCGAGTGGATCGGTTTGCTGGTTACAAAAGCTAAAAGCTTGCAATGCCGGGTTAGTCGTCGGAGTAGGTGGAAACGGTGTTGGAGTGGGTGATGGAGTGGCGGTGGGTGTTGCGGTTGGGCCAACGGTTGCGGTTGGGGTCAGCGTAGGCGTCGTGGTGGGTGTTGCCGAGGGCGTGCCGGCGATAATTGTCTCAATATTCGCAATCTGTTCCGCTTCGCGAACCTGAGTACATCCCGTTACCACAAACACCAGCGCATAACACAACAGCATCCATATACAGAAATAGCCGATGGATCTTCGCCTGAATACCTTCATGCCAGAAGCAGTCCTTAGCCTTTCACTAATCACCAGGGAGTGCCACTTTAATCCACCCGCGGCGCATAGCATAGACCACGGCCTGCGTGCGGTCATTGACCGCCAGCTTACGCAGAATAGAGGAAACGTGGTTCTTGACCGTCTGGTTACTAATATCAAGCAACAGGGCAATTTCCTTGTTGGTACGCCCGGCAGCGATGAGTTCTAGCACCTGCAACTCCCGTGGAGAAAGGGGAGAATAGACACTCTGCGTATCCTCGTCAACCGCCATCTGGCGAAACGCTCCCAGAACCTGGGCGGCTACTTCGGGTAGCGAGAGAACCAGATCGTTGATCGGGTAGGTTCCTTTGCGCACCTCATAGAGCGTAATCAAGAGATCGTCCCATGAGATATTACGCGGGACAAACGCCGCTACACCTGCCCGAATAGCCTTGACCACCTGCTGCCCGTCAATAGATGAGCTTAACAGAATAATGCCTACATGGGGATGCGACCGTTTGATTGCCCGTGAGACTTCTAGCCCATTCACCCCTGGGAGGTCGATCTCCATCAAGACCAGATCGGGATCGGTATAATCCACCAGTTGGATCGCCTGTTGCCCATTACTCGCTTCACCAGCAATCCGAAAATCGGGCAGTGTTGCCAGATTATGGCGCAATCCTTCGCGGAAGAAGGTATGGGCATGAACAACGACAATCGAGGTACTATTCACGAACGATACCCCTCTCAACTGAACAGAAAGGCCAATGTACGATACGCCACGGTTTGGTGAAAGGACACATACGTATGCATCATTGTACAAGCACTCAGTCGTGCTAGGCGGCATGGACATAGTGCTGACGGAAACCCGGCAGTAGGATAAAAGTACTATAGTCCATTTTGATAGAAAAAGCAAACACGCAGAAAGGTGCAGGCTATGAATGGACGATCAGGCCATACCGCGAATAGAACCACAAATGCAGGAACGGAGTGTACCACTGCGGATTATAAAGAGCGGCCACGGCCATTCGTATGGGTTGCACTCCTGGCGCAGATCAGGCGGAGCGCATGCCGACCGACAGAGCGATATGCTTTAATGTCTAATCGTCATGGGCATAATAAGATGAACATATCCATCCTGGCCAATCGGCTTGAATACCCCCGGATTCTGGGCCGTCTGCGTCTCGATTGATACTTGAGCCGTTTTGATCGCATTCAATGCTTCAGCCAGATATTTCACATTCAGCGCAATCTGCCCGCCTTCGCCATGGATCATACCGTCCAGTTCACCTGTATTATCCCCTACCTCGGCCGCATTGGCGCTAATAGTTAGTTTGCCGGGACTGAGATCGGTTCCTGCTTCCATTGTCAGCCTGGCAATATTCTGGCTGGCACTGGCAAAGAAGGATGCCAGTTTCACCGCTTTGGCGAGTTCCTGGGTTTCCAGCACGGCGCGGGTCGCATAATTGGATGGAATAATGCGCTCAAAATCGGGGAATTTGCCATCGATCAGCCGCGAGACCAGGTCGGTCGACTCAGTGTGGAACAGCACCTGATTACCATCAGGCGTTAATACAAGAAACACCGTTTCTGTATCACCGATAATGCGCCCTAACTCGCTCAAGGCGCGGGCCGGCACAATAAACTCCTGTGATGTAGGAACCGGCTCCGGGAGATTGACGGTGCGTTTCGCCAGGCGAAACCCGTCTGCAGCAGCAAAAATGGCCTCGTTGCCCCGCAGGCGCATTAACACCCCGGCCAGAACCGGGCGTGATTCGTCGTTGGCGGCAGCGAAGGCGACCTGATCGATCGCCTCGCGCAGCAGACTGGCAGGCAAGGCCGCGATTGCCGGACGATCGACAACGGTTGGAATCGGTGGAAACTGATCAGCTTCAATGCCTTTCATGTTGTTGGTAAAACGGGCGCAGGTCAGGTTGACCGCCTGCGTTCGTGAGTCGAGGCTGATGGTAATTGTATCGTTAGGCAGACTGCCCACCACATCATTCAACAGACGTGCCGGAATCGTAATCGCTCCCTCTTCCTGCACCTGGGCCCCAATCCAGCATGTAATCCCAATATCGAGGTTTGTTGCCGCCAGTTTGAGCCGGCCGTGATCGGTAGCCAGGAGAATATTGGAAAGGATGGGGAGCGTGCTCTTTCCGGCCACGGCGTGGCTCACTGTTGCCAGGCCACGTTTCAGATTTTCCTGGTGGCATGAGAGTTTCATACAAATTCCTTATCGTGCTAATAACGAATGAAAGACCCTGTGTGTTCCACAGGAGGCACGTATCCTCAGCACATAGTCAGGTATGGAGATAGAGGGCGATGCAATTATAGCACAGGTTATTGCCCACCGTGTAATGCGAGGGGCTTTGGTAGTTGCTCATGGCTGGGAGGACGACATTTGGCTTAATGTCCATTGTATCTCATGGTGCCACAGAGATATAAACCACAAAGTCTTCCGAAATATGAACCGTTACGGGGCTTTTGTGCCACTATCCAGAGCACTGGTTGACATAGGTAGATCCTCTGCGTAGAATAAGGGCAACATGCAGCAACAGCAGCAAGAATCTTCATCCTGGGTAGTTGTGCCTACGATGATCATGATAAGCGAGATCTCACCACAGCAAGAGATAGAGAACGCAGAGGTCGCGGTAGTGGTTCGTGGTTCGGTATCTGTTGCGTCTCACTCTACGCTCTGCGGTACATACAGCTCATTGTTATGATCCGTGTGCCCCTGTTCAGGTGGGAGTGGGCAGGAAGGTCATTGCCCCTGCCCATCCTGCGGGAGAACGTTCCCCTGAACGGGGACGTGATCCATTATTGCTACGGATAGTGTCTGGCTACAGTGACCCGATCGTGTCCTTCCGGTGGCAAGATGCTGGCCATCTTGCGCTGCCTGATTGTCATGAGAAACTGTCAATGAATCCTGAACTTTTCCCTGATGTCATAATCGGGCGAATACATGGTACAATCAAAAAACATTCTATGATCGGGATGTAGACAGTGGAGATACACGATACCGTTGCACTCCGACCAGGGTGATTCTGGCGCTTGATCGGGCGTTATCTCTGCTCGGTATGGTTGCCAGGTGTACTGTCGTGGTACCACAAGACCATACCCTTGCCTGTCGTCAGTGTCTGATCAAACGAAGTAAGCATAGCAGTGTCTGATGTGGGGAATAATATAATATGGAAATTTCTGTCTATCATGGAGGCGTTGAGCGTGAATCTGCGCCGCTGGCGGTACTCCCCCTGTGGGAGGGTGAAGCTCTCTCTTCTGAAATAGCTGCCCTGCTGGAAGCCGATGACTTTCAAGGTAAGTTCAAACAATCCGCGCTGATCTATCCACGTGATGCGCTTCCGGCGCGGCGACTCTTGCTCCTTGGTCTGGGCCGGCGTGCAACAATGACCAGCGATACCGTGCGGCAAGTAGGGGCGCTGGCAGCACAGAAGGCCCACGAATTACAGTTGACCGGCTTTGCATCCAATGTACCGACCACCGATGCTGTGCCCGCTGCTACCGCAGCACAGGCGCTGGTTGAGGGTGCCCTGGCAGGGTTGTACCGCTTTCTTGAACACAAAAGCGATCGTACACCTGAACAAACCCACCAGGTAACTCACCTGCGTCTATTTGTGGCCGATGCCGATGATGTTCCCAGTGTCCAGGCCAGTGTAGACCGGGGGCTGGCTGTGGCACACGGTGTCACGCTGGCACGCGATCTGGCCAATGGGCCTGGCAATATAGTAACACCGGCCTATCTGGGCGACGTAGCCCAGACCCTGGGTGCACGCTTTGGGATGCGGGTTACAGTGCTAGGCCCCGAAGAGTTAGCCCAACAGGGATTTGGCGGTCTGCTTGCCGTAGGCAAAGGGTCGGCCCAGTCACCACGGTTTATCATTCTGGAACATGGATCGGCCACAGCACAGCATCCGCCGATCTGTCTCGTAGGCAAGGGCATCACCTTTGATACGGGCGGCATATCGATCAAGCCATCCGAGAATCTCGATCAAATGAAAATGGATATGAGCGGAGCTGCCGCCGTGTTGGGTGCGATGCACGCTGTTGGCGAGCTTGATTTGCCGCTGCATGTGGTGGCCTTGATCAGTGCTGCCGAGAATATGCCGAGCGGTACCGCCTATAAGCCGGGAGATATTATTACGACCTTGAGCGGCAAAACCGTTGAGGTCTTAAATACCGATGCCGAGGGCCGAATTGTGCTGGCAGATGCGCTGTTTTATGCCCGGCGCTATCAACCACAGGCGATTGTCGATCTTGCGACTCTGACGGGTGCGATGATGGTGGCGCTTGGCCCCCATGCGATCGGGCTTTTCAGCAACAACCAGCCGCTGGCCGATCGCGTTCTGCGTGCTGGTCAGACCAGTGCCGAGCGTGCCTGGCAATTTCCATTGTGGGATGAGTATCACGAGATGATGCAGAGTACGATTGCCGATCTGAAAAACGTGGCCGGACGCTATGGGGGGGCTATTCTCGCCGCAGCATTTCTGGCAGCCTTTGTGGGTAATTATCCCTGGGTACACCTGGATATCGCGGGTACCGCCTGGACGGATAAGCCATCACGGGCCTATCTTACACCCGGGGCAACCGGGGTCGGCGTGCGGTTGTTGACACAGATGCTGCAAGACTTTTGCGCGGCTCAATCCTGAGCGGTGGCAGCTGTGAACAACAGACTGTCTCTGGATCCCGGACATTTCGCTTGAATCGTTCACCTTGCACCGGAAGGACAGCCAGATGGAAACAGAGTCGGATCAATTTATTGCTCGTTTTTGGGGGGCGCGCGGCAGTTATCCTGTTCCCGGTGCGCATACGGTACGATATGGTGGCAATACCACCTGTGTTGAAATTCGTGTTGGCAAACATTCTATTATCATTGATGCCGGGACGGGCATTATTAACCTGGGCTATGATCTGCTGCGACGTTCGCAACAGCAGGGTGAGAAACCGATTATTGCGACGATCTTGCTGACACATATGCATCATGATCATACGCAGGGCTTCCCGTATTTCTCGCCAGCCTATATTGGTACCAGTATTTTGCATATTTTAGGGCCACGCACGTTTGAGGAAGATCTGGAAGAGACCCTGAACCATGCGGTTCTGCCGCCGAGTTTTCCGGTCAGCTTGCACGAGATGCCGTCGTTTAAAATCGTGCGCAGCCTCAGTGAAACCGATACCGTGGTGTTTGATGAAGAGCCGAGTAAGCCGCATATCTACAATGTGTATCATGACCGAATTGAACACTCTGCTGATATGGTGCGAGTACATATTCACAAAAGCTATGCGCATCCGCGCAATGGAGTCTATATCTATCGGATTGAATGGCGGGGCAAGTCAGTGGTGTTTTCCAGTGATACTGAGGGCTATGTTGGTACCGATCAGCGCCTGGTCAATTTTGCGCGCAACACCGATCTGATTATTCATGATGCACAGTTCACCCAGCGTGATTATGTCACCAATAAGCAGGGGTGGGGCCATAGCACGCCCCAGATGGCCTGTGATCTGGCATGTCAGGCGCAGGCACGCCAGTTAGTGTTGTTTCATCATGATCCGCGCTATAACGACGAACAGCTCGATGCGCTGCAAGCAGAGGCGCAAGCGTTGTTTCCCAACACGATCTCCGCTTATGAGGGTCTGGAGATTGTAATTTAACCGCAGTATATGTATCTGGTAGAGCCGATTCAGGTCATCGTCGTTGTCGTCGCAATTGGTAGCGTGAAGAAGAAGGTGCTTCCTTCGCCCGGTACGCTCTCGACCCAGATTTGCCCACCATGGGCTTCAACTGCCAGTTTACAGAATGTCAACCCCAGTCCCGTGCCTCTGCTGCGGGTTTGACCGGCCTGGGTGAATTTGGCAAAGATTTTGCGTTGATCGTTCGGTGGGATGCCCGCACCATGATCGCGAACCTTAAATGTTACCTGATGTTGTGGGGTGGGCCGCACAGTCGTTGGATTCTCCGTGGTGACTGCCTGACAGTCTGTCGTCAGGTCAGGTGGATCGATTGGGCCGCTGATCGTAACCACTATCTGGCTCGCATAGGGGCTAAATTTGATGGCATTGTCAAGTAAGTTCTGTAATACACGTGCGATAAGCTCGTTATCGGCATATATCAGTGGTAAATCGTTATCGTAATCAACATTAATACGTATAGCCTTTTCGTAGGCGATGGCCTCCAATCGCTCGACTACCTGTTGTACCAGTTGATCGGCCTGGAGCGCTGTCCGTTGCAGTGGCATCGATCCACCCTCCAGTCGATTGATGTCGAGCATGAGGTTAACCATATGCAGTAAATGCTCGGCGCTACTCAAGGCAATCGAGAGAACTTCGCGCTGTTTCGGGGTAATCTCACCCAGAAACCCTTTGAAGATCATGTCGATCGAGGTCATGATACTGGTCATTGGGCTGCGCAAATCATGAACGATCATGCTGGTGAGATCCTGTCGCATTCGTTCGGTTTCTCTGGCGGTCGTAATATCGCGTAGCACCAGCAACAACGGAGCCGTGCTGGTTGAATGGTTCCTGTCTCCATTTTCAGCGTTCATGTGGCCCGCGTGCCTATGTGGAGGGAGAGCATTATCTGCATCCGCTCCCGTAACATACAGAACGGTCCACTCGAGCGCCCGTGAGGTTGCGGTAGACTGGCCCAGTTGTCCCTGGACAACCATCTCGGCACCCGTGGATACAGCATACAACCCGGCGTGGAGTGCCTGCCATTCATCTTCAGTATAAGTTGTGCGGTTTGCCCAGGTGTTCAGGAATGCCTCCAGTGACAGATGCTCGATCCGCTCCTGTGCATCACAACCGGTCAATTGGCGGAACGCATTGTTCATAACCGCCATATGACCATCCTGCGTAATCAGCACGATTCCCTCGTGGGTCGAGGCCATAATTGACGCTAACTGATCACGCCCCTGGCGTACCGCGCTGAACAGGCGTACCCCTTCAACTGCTACCGCTGCCTGGCTCGCAAACAGGGTCAGCGTTTCGAGATTGGCTGCCGAGGGCAGGCCATCAGTATAGCTAATACCGATAACGCCCAGTGTCTGCCGAGTCAGGCAGAGTGGGATCATCACCCAGGTTTCCTGTAAAGGAGGGGATAGGTGGGAGCGGCCAGTGGCACTGGTCAGAGAAAGCTGATTGGACACCGGGCGCTCGTGCCGAAGAGCCTGGTAGGCCAGATCTATCAGGAAGGATTCATCATGATTGAGGGGGGGGCCCAGGCACAGCGTAATATGCAGCCCTGTTGTCTCAGAGGACAGGCCCGAATCAGGCTGTTTATCGAACAGCAGCACCACCGCTCGTTGTGCCGACGTAGTTTCCATCATGCCACTGGCAGTCATTTCAAAGATCTGCTCTTCCGAGCGGAGTGTGGTATTGATGGCAATTCCCAGTCCATTCAAGGCAATCATGCTGTTCAGGCTATGCTGTTGCTCGGTATACAGGTGGGCATTCTCGATTGCAACGGACGCCTGATTCGCAAAGATTTCTAAGATCTGGATCTGTTCTGGTGAGGGTTGCATACCATCCTCTGGCTCTTCGACTCGAAGCAGTCCCAGGAGCTTGCCCTGTCGGTCACGCAACAGGCTAAAGAGCATATCGTGGGCATGCCAGCTACCCGGTGCGGATGGTAGAAGATCGGGGGTATCATGCGTTTTAGGCAACCTCCACAATGCCATATAATCGGTATATCGGTGATCGATAAAGTAGGTAACAGAACCCCGGCAAAACTCAGGGCGTACGATAGTATGCAAGCGTTCCAGTGGCACCTGGGTATCACTGGTACGTTCCAGAGCAGTTGCGGCTGGCCCGGCCGCAACCACGCGGCGCAAATAGGGGTGCTGGCTATGTTGCTGTTCCACGAGCATGATGATCACGCTCCGAAATCCGGTTGTCTGACACGCCGCCTGTGCAATCTGGCGCAGCAGTTCATCGAGGTGATGTTCGGCGCGGAGCGCATTCCCAACCCGGACGATCTCGCGCAGTTGCTGGTTAATCCGATCCAGTTCACGTGCCCGTCGCGCCAGCGCCTGATCAACCTGGGCAAAACGGCGGGCATTTTCCAGGGCAATCACGGCTTGATCGGCAACGGCGGTCAACAGTAACCGATCTTCTTCAAAAAAGGGGGCACCGCTCCGTTTGTTCATTACCTCAATCACCCCCTGGATACCACCAATCCCCCGGAGCGGAACGGCCAGCAACGAACGGGTGACAAAGCCGGTTTTGCTGTCGGTGGCGGGATAGAAACGCCCATCACTGCTGGTGTCATTTACCAGCGCCGATTGACCGCTGGTAAACACATAGCCCGCAATCCCCACACCATGCGGCAGGCGCTGACCAAGTAACCGCTGACCAGCCGGCCCGCATGCATAGGAAAAGACGAGATCACCATCGGGTTCATTCACCAGCAGCAGCGAACCTTCCTCAATTTCCAACAATTCCTGCACCTGTTGCATGATCAGCGAGGGTACCTGTTCGGGATCAAGCGTTGAGGTGATACTATGACTGATATGATTGAGCATCACCAGTTGGCGTCGTTGACGCTCGGCGCGGGCAAACAGCAGAGCATTCTGGATCGCAATCGCGGCTTCAGACGCCAGTTCTTGTAGGAGTTGGGTGTGCAGATTGGTATAGGTCGGATCGGGATCGGTCTCGAAAACCACCAGCGTGCCGATCACCTGATCGCTGACGACGAGTGGCACACCGAGCCAGGCATAGACAATAGTGGTGCCTTCAATAAATATGGCCGGAATACCGCGTTGTTCACATTCGTGCGTGTAATCAGCAGTACAGATCGGTGTACCAGAGGAGACCACGGCTCCGGATAGGCCGGCATTCTGACGCCAGAACTGGCGAATTTCCTGCCGTTTTCCATGTTCAACCAGATAAGCCAGTTCAAGCCAGTTGCTCCCTTCAGCGCACAGAGCCAGAAAGAAGTTCGAGGTACCGATCAGACTCTGGGTAATGCGATAGATTTGTTCCAGCAGCACCTCAACCTGAATGATGCCACGTAAGCGATGGGCAGCCGGGATCAGGATCTGCCGGGCGGTGATGAATTCATCCTGGGCCGGGCTATCAAGTGTCACCAGCAGAGGTGCGACGATTGCGGCCAGCATGTATAAAGCCTGTTTCTGGCGTATCGACCAGGGGCCGGATGTAATGCGCAGCCAGCCACGCAAGGTTCCGCTGAGACGCAGTGGCAGATAGCCGGGGTGCCCCGGTCGTGGTTCAATGATCTCGCCTGCATATAATTTGAGCAAATCATCTGTTTCAGGCACCGGTGATACCAGTTGACTATGATCAACGGGCGGAGTCAGCGGAAGGGTAATGTTCCAGACCAGATCGAACATGCTGTCTGGCAGGATGGCAGCGATTGCCAGAGCACAGCGGCGTTGCATATCTGCCAGATCGTGTGCCTGGGCAATATCGGCTATGCAGTGCAGCGTGTGTTCAGTATCATCATGTATGGCAAGCGACACTTCGTTCAGTATCATCATAAACCTGCGTTCGTGGTATTCTGTAGTGTTCTATAGTTCGAGCGGGAGTCAAAGCCTGACCGGTCTGTGCCGGTTGTGCCTTCAGGTAAGCAGTGCGTTGTACCTGTGACAAACATGATGGGTGTTACCATATCAGGGAGCAGCAGCTCCTTGCCGGTGTTGATCTGGAGTCAGTACCACCAGTTATTTCTACGTTTTGTATTATAGTACCAGCTTTACCGGATTTTGACAATTCTTTGACACCGTTGGAGAGAGAAGAGAGGAAAGCACTGTCGGGAGATAGATAAAGATGGAACGATTGGAGGATCCTTACTCTCTCCTTGTGTCTATCTCCTATTTCCTGGTAAGGTTCCGCAGAAAAGACACCATCACAGGGAACTGGGGCGGCATCGAATCCGGTTTGACGGGGCGCTTGTTCGATTGGTATAATCGCTATGAGGCCATACATATACCTGGAATACTGGAGAATGTTTGATGACCAATCCCTTTGATCTTGATTATATCATGGCGGCCAGTGCTGTGTTGGGGCCGTTCGCATGGGCGTTTTTGATCCTCCAGGCTGTCGGAGTTGGTGCAGGCCTCTATCTGGTCTTTATCCGTTCTGACCGGAACACTGTGCGTAAAACGCTGCTGGATCGTCTCGGTCTGATATTGATCAGTGTGGGTGGCATAGGGGTATTGCTCGGTGTGTTGCGGGCGAATGGAATCGCTGTGTTTGATCAACGCTACTGGTTTTATCTGTTGCTCCTTGTCGAACTGGTATTGGCCGGGTATGGTATCTACTATGCCCGCACGATCTATCCCCAGCGGGTAGCTGAGAAGTCACCGGGTCGCACCGGTGGCAGTTCCCGTCGCTCGGTTACTGGTGCGACAGTTTCCAAAAAAAGCTCCTCCACCAATGGCCTGGATCATCGGCCAGTGCCATCCATAACGTCTTCTTCCTCGCGGCGCGAGGCACGTCAGCGGCGCAAACGGAAGCACCGTTAATGTTCCTATCGTTGAAAGACGATGCCTCCGCGACATGGCTGTGCATGCCTGTGCTGGTTATACCTGGTGCAGATGAGATAAATGCTACAACCATAGGTTGAAAGTTGCGAAGAATTGACCTGTAGCAAGCCGCCGCAGGTCGTGCCAAATAAGAGTCCTGGTGGCAGTCGGGACGGGATGATCGCCCGGCTGCTGCCGGGACTCTCTTTTACCGTGGGGATAGGCTTCTCCCAGGGCAGGTACATAGCAGACATTCCTGGCCTCTGTGGGTCACTGCCGGGATGTACAGATGTCGCGGCAGGTCAGGAGATCGGGAATGTGGCGTCAATCTGTAATGCGCGTGCCAGTCGTGCTTTGTAGGATGAACGTGGGATCTCGATCGCACCAAAGCGAGCGAGATGGGGCGTGAGGAACTGCACATCCAGCAACTGATAGCCACCACGCTGTAAGCGTTCGATAAGATGCACCAGCGCTACTTTGCTCGCATCGGTGACACGGCTAAACATGCTTTCCCCGGCGAACAGGCCGCGCAGAGCCACGCCATATAAGCCACCCACCAGTTGCCCGGCGTACCAGGTTTCGACGCTATGGGCAAAGCCCATGGTGTACAGTTCGGTGTACAGATCAATTAGTTCGGGCGAGATCCAGGTATCTTCGCGTCCCGTATCCGGGGCCGCGCATGCTTCTATGACGGCCCGGAAGTTGGTATCGACACGTATGTCAAACCGCCCGCTGCGTACCGTACGTGCCAATCGTCGCGGCACCGTGAAGGTGTCAAGCGGCAGGATAGCCCGTGGATCAGGATCATACCAGTAGATATCGTCGGTATGCGCCATTGGAAAAATCCCCTGGCTATAGGCCGTGAGCAGTAGTTGTGGTGTAAGAATGCCCATCGATTCGGTTTCGATTCATAGCAAGTGCGTATTGACAGTACGCCCCAGACCCTGGGCAATAATATGTCCCGCCCACAGAAATAATCCCAGGGTCGTCAACATCCCCAGCATCGTGGCCCATTCCTGTGTTGTCAGCAGGCGTGCCATCCAGAGAGGTGCGCCAAGTATGCCATAAATGATCAGACTGAGCAACAATGTGGCGGGCAGCAGCGTGAAAAAGATGCTGATCCAGGCAAAGCGCTGGACGACCATCAGCGCATAGAGTATGCTCAATGAGAGCAGGGTGCCCTTGGTAGCCGCAAATAGGGTATGCGAAATGTCAAAGGGTAAGGCTGGAGCCGTGTAGTTCCAGAGGCCCACCTGCATCACGAATGTTTCCAGCATCAGATGATACATCGCAAAGATGATGCAGGTCAGGATAACTGACAGGTAATTTGGGAACCACCAGTGGGTACTATACAAAAATAATACCAGCATGGCCGGCATGGTGTACCACCATGCCGAGGTAATAACCACGATGCGTAGCAGTGGTATATTCAGCACCGTGATCAATACATCCAGGTCAGGGCGATAGTCGATCATGTATAAATATGCCCAGAGCGGTGTGGCCAGGGCACCTCCATGCCCCGACAGCAGGGTACACAGATAGATAGGGGTACGTTGATACCACCAGAGAAAACTGGCAACAATATAGCAGGCGAGCGTCACCAGGATCGCTGCTGCATCGATCGACTCCATTCTGTTCCTTTCTATTCCAACTCATAGACGTGAATTTCACCGTTGATGAGCGTAAACAATTGATCGGTGAGACCATAGGGGCGCTGAATGGAGTCCCGTTGGATCTGATGTGCCATACTGTGTAAGATCATGCGATCCACGTCACTGAAGGCGATCAGAAAGTCGCGGTTCGGAATGCCAATCACCATGCGACCCGGAAGTTGTACGCGCCACCGATCCAGTACCTCCGGTAACAGGATGCGTGTGGCATCGTAGCCATCCTGGCTACTGAAGATAAACAGGCGTTGGGCACCTGTGCCAACAGTGGTATAGTCGGTAGCATTCAGGGTACGCTGACGCAGGTTGGCCAGGGCTTGATTATGGATGCGGTGTTCGGCAATTTCCCACTTTGCCAGGTGTTCTTCGTTGATAAAAGCCACACTATCGGCTTCATCAATCACATAGGCAATCATCAGATCTGCCAGAAAGGGGCGATAGAGTATGAGCGGCAACTGTCGGTCGCGCACCTCAGCCAGCAGTGCAATTGGTTTCAACATCGGATAGATCCGCTCGCGGAGCGCCGCATAACTGCTGGTTGAGCGGTCAGGCTGAAAGCCCTGCAAGGTTTTGATCAGGGTATGAATAATATGCTCAACCTGCAGCGGGTTTTGGAGATAAGCCGTATAAAAGGTTTGCACATTCAGGCGCATATCTGCATCTGGTGTGCGCACCTCTAGTTCCATACCATCGCGCTTCAACACTTCAATGCCATCGGTATTGTTGAGTACCCGTTCAATCCGATCAACAAATGCGCTGGCATCAAGATCATACCCATTGCCAGTAGCTCGTGTCATAGGCCTGATTCCTGTGATAGCCCGATATCCAGTGCCTGCTGCCATACCATTTTGAGGGTTGCCAGGTCAATGGTGAACACCTCGTCTGTTGCGATGCTGATACGCAATTCAGTGCTGGCAGTTACCCGTCCGATGCGGGTCACGATAGTACTGGACAGGGTGGTTTCAAAAGCGGGTGCATCCTGTGGTCGTACTTCAACCAGAAACCGATCTGGTGACTCGGAGAAAAGTTTGATCACGGTCTCGTCCGCTGTGCCCGATGTGCGGGCCAGGTTCGTCGGTTGCCAGGGGGCAGCGATCGACATCGCACCCAGATCGATGTTCAGCCCATACCCGCCGGCAAAGGCCATTTCGGCCGCAGCGACGGCCAGCCCTCCTTCACTAAGATCGTGGCAGGCGCGTACCAGACCAGCGCGTATCGCTTTATGCAGTGCGACAAAGGTTTGACGTGCCTGGGCCAGATCAACCTGGGGTGGCAAGGGATGGGAGGGATAGCCCGGGCTGGCTTGTTGTGGATCAGGTGGAGTGGTCTGACAGATCAATGCATAGTGTGATCCCGCCAGTTCAGGGCGGGTGGTACCCACGAGATAGAGGATGTTATCTACCTCCTTCAGATCCATGGTCACTGTCTGACGCACATCCGGCACATGAGCCAGGGCAGAGATGAGCAGTGTAGGCGGGATAGCCATACGTTGTCCCTGGGCATCACGGTACTCGTTATTCAGCGAGTCCTTGCCACTGATGAATGGTGTCCCCAGGGCAATGGCGGCATCGTAGCAGCCAGCGGCGGCACGTACCAGGCCTGCCAGACGATCTGGTTGGCGCGGGTCACCCCAGCAAAAGTTATCCAGAATAACGGTACGGGATGGGTCGCCGCCAACGGCAACAACATTTCGTAGGGCTTCATCAATGCATGCCAGCGCCATCCAGTAGGGATCGAGACGTCCATAGTGCGGATTAATACCACAGCCCAGCGCTAATCCTTCGTAGGTATGCCGCAGGGGTTGAAGGACTGCCGCGTCACCCGGCCCATCATTGGCGATACCAACCAGGGGCTTGATCACGGTTGCCCCACCAACTTCGTGGTCGTAGGTGCGCACAATGTGTTCTTTGGAAGCAATATTCGGGTGGGCAAGGAGTCGTAATAACGCCTCACGCATCGTAAGCAGGGGTGTGGCAGGAGACGACGCATCCCGGTGTGCCGTCTGGTCATACTGCCAGACGGCTTCCAGCACCCGCTGTGGCCGCCCATGATGAACGAATTCCATCGCCAGATCCACCACCATCTGCCCGTGATGCACCACACGCAGACGCTGGTCGTTCGTAAAATGACCAATCGGTGTGGCTTCGACATCCTCGGAGGCACAGAGTTCAAGAAAGGTCGCCAGATGTTGTGGCGGCACGGCCAGTACCATGCGTTCCTGGGCCTCAGATAGCCAGATTTCCCATGGCTGTAACCCGGCATATTTTAGTGGTACATGCTCTAGTTCGACAGTGACCCCCGTTTGCTCGCCCATCTCGCCCACTGCCGACGAGAGACCACCGGCACCACAATCGGTAATCGCATTGTATAGACTCTGATCGCGGGCCTGCATCAGTACGTCCAGTAATTTCTTCTCGGTAATCGGATCGCCAATCTGCACTGCGCTCCCAACGTTGCTGGCGGTGGTATGGGTCAATTCAATGCTACTAAAGGTTGCGCCGTGGATACCGTCGCGCCCGGTGCGCCCGCCCAGAACGACCACGACATCGCCCGGACGCGCTGCGCGCGGGTGCGCACCACGCGGAGCAATGCCGACAGTGCCGCAGAACACCAGCGGGTTGGCAGTGTACCCTGGATCGAACAGGATGGCACCATTGACAGTAGGGATGCCGAGTTTGTTGCCATAATCGCGTACACCCGCAACGACGCCATGGCAAATGCGGGCGGGCGGTAGCACACCCGATGGTAACGCTTCAGCCGCACGATCCAGCGGGCCAAAGCATAGCACGTCGGTGTTGGCGATGGGCAGGGCCGAAACTCCCAGCACATCGCGGATTACTCCGCCGACGCCCGTGTTCGCCCCACCAAATGGTTCCAGCGCACTGGGATGGTTGTGGGTTTCAACTTTGAAGGAAACCTCATAGTCACGGGTAAACGCCACAATCCCTGCGTTGTCGACAAAGGCGCTCAATATCCACTGTGACGAAGAATGTGCAGCCTGGGCTTCAAGGACACGCCTGGTGGCGGCGATCAAAAAGGTGTGAAGCAGGCTATCAATTTCACTATCCTGTTGTAACTGATGATAGGCGCTATACAGTTGCGGGTCAAGCATGGCTGACGCAGCATCTCTCCTGGCAGCATAGCGATAGTTGATGCGGGCCTTGAATGTTTTGTGCGAACAATGTTCGCTCCAGGTCTGGGCCAGTGTCTCTAATTCACCATCAGTCGGGTTGCGAGCGATCTGGGTAAAGTAGGCCTGGATCGCCTGCATCTCAGTCAGATCCAGCGCTAACATGCCAGCCTGGCTGATACGCAACAGTTCGGCATCGTCTGCGTCACGTAGCAGTACCTGTTGTACCACGGGGGTGACCCGGGCTGGTGGGGTAAGCAGCCACAGATAGAGCGAGCGTCGTGCGGCACTGTCATCATTGTGACGGTAGATCAGTGTGATTTGCACGAGATCATTAGCCAATGTGCGGGCCAGTATCTCAGGATCGCTATGCGCTGGCAGCAGGTAGCGGCGTAGTGCCCGCGCCTGCTCCAGTCCGCTTATTCCCAGCCGCCTGGCACCCTCGATCACACTTTCAGCTTCATTGTCGGTTACGCCTGGACGATAGGCAATTTCAAGATAGTGTCCACCAGCGGGCAACATGTGGCCGGGATCTTCCTGGAGCGCTTCGCTGTGAAGGGTACACCAGGTCGCCTGCTGGATCACCGGATCATGCAGCAGTTCCGTCGTCAGACGCGCTACTGCCGCTGGATCAAGCTGTGAACCGGCCAGCAGATAGAGTGACTGCATGATCGGTGGTGTATGGACAGGTGTGCGTGGAGTTACGGTAACCAGATAATGAGTCATATGTTTCTCATGGGTAGTGCAGTTGCCAGGATAGCATATGCTGCACGTTCTTTGTACCAATTGCCAGATGGCCAGAACACGCACGCTACAGGAGAGACGAGCGATTGCCACCGCGTATACTGCCTGTCGCTTTCTAGCCAGATGCTTGCGCTGGTATTATACACCAGGCGGTTCTTTGTTGACAGGCGGTGTGTCGTGTGAACGGTTCATAGCGAGAATGGGGTACAGTCCCTCACAATCCATAGGCATCAACAGGTGCTTCCGGCTGCCGATCCGGGAGCCAATATCCTATTTCTCTCCAAGTTTCTGCATAAAATCTCCCTAAAAATGTTCTTGACAGTGCAGTCAGGTTTCCGAATAATAATAAAAGCAGTATTTGCGGGTACATTTGATTCTATCTATAATTGCAAGAATTCGTTATGAAATTATTAAATTAGAAATACGTGTCCATTCTGGGAAATGTTCGCCAACAGGGAGTGTGAGGCCGTGCCCTTGCTATCCCTTCCACATAGACTTATCTACTGGCGAGCCGTGTAGACTATGGTTGAGAGGAAGCACGCCTATGTCGTTACGCAATAAAACGCTGCTATCGATCAGTATGGTGACGATCATTCTGATCACGTTGCTGTACGCTACTTCGCAAGCTATTTTGCTGACCAGCTTTGCCGAACTAGAGGAACAGAAGACGCAGGAGCATGTCGAACGCGCCCTCAATGCGCTGGTAAACGAAATAAACGCGCTGGAACAGACGGCCCGCGATTATGCTATCTGGGATGACACGTATGCCTTTATGAACGACTACAATGAAGCCTATCTCACCAGCAATTATCGGAATGAGGCCTTTATCTATAACCGCTTGAATCTGGTCGCACTTCTCGGCACGGACGGTGAACCACGCTTCATACGCTTTTTTGACATTGATACTCAGACGGAACTACCGCTTCCGCCCAATCTCCAAGCATTTTTGCAGCGCCTGAGCGACCATACATTGTTTCCAGACAGTGAGAAACACGCTCTGAAGGGCCTCCTACGCTTACCAGACGATCCGCTCCTGATAGCAGTGCAACCCATTCTTCCCGGCGCCGAGAATGACCTCTCACGTGGTTTTCTTGTAATGGGGCGCTTGCTCAATCCGAGCCAGATTGAACAACTGGCGCAGATCACCCGGCTGTCGTTGACAGTGGTTGCCTATCACGATGACCTGCTTCCGAGTACAGTTGAACAGATGCCTTTCCGCACATCAATGGGCAGTCCGATGTATGTGCAACCATTGAATGGGAATGTCATTGCAGGTTATAGCGTGCTTGAGGATATCTATGGGCACGCATCGCTCCTGTTGCAGGTCAATGTTGATCGGTCTATTTATCAGCAGGGCCAGGAAACCATCCATTACATACTTGTGTCGCTCTTGCTGGTCAGTGTGGTATTGGGGATTGGTACGGTGTTTTTTATAGAACGCGCAGTGCTGTCGCGGTTACTCCGCTTACATAGTGCCGTTGATATGATACGCCAACTGGCTACACCTGCCGCTCGCGTTGCCGTTCAGGGTAAGGATGAAATTGCCTCGTTGGCCCTGTCGATCAATACCATGCTCATTTCCTTAGAGCATGCCCAGCAGCAGGCATTCCAGAGCGAAAAACGCTATCGTCATCTGGTGGAACACGCGCCTGACGCGATTGCGATCTATCGCGATGGGGCGATCGAGTTTATCAACCCGGCAGGTCTGGCATTGTTTGGAGCAGTCAGTGCAGATCAACTGCTGGGGAAATCCCTGCTGGATTTTGTACCACCTGAAAGCCAGGCGATGCTCCGTGAACAGCTCGAACCAGGCGTACTCCGGGAAAGACCGTCTCTGTTGCCTATCGGGGGGGTTATGCGTCTGGATGGTTCGGAGAGAGACGTAGAAATCAGCGTTACGCCCTTCTGTGATCAAGACCAGCAAGCAATGCAGGTGATTCTGCATGACATTACTGTCCGGCGCCAGGCTGAACAAGCTTTATACTGGGCCAAAGAAGCTGCTGAAGAAGCCAGTCGTTCCAAGAGCCAGTTTCTGGCAAATATGACGCACGAGTTGCGCACCCCTCTCACCACGATCCTGGGCTATAGCGAGTTACTGAAAGGTGATGTGCAAGATCTGGGATACACTGATTTGTTGCCTGATATAGAACGCATTCATCGAGCGGGTATGTATTTGCTGGCGCTCATCAGTGATGTTCTGGATCTTTCGAAGATCGAATCGGGAAAAATGGATGTGTATCTTGAAGCCTTTGATCTGGAGGATCTGGCCGATGAGGTCTTGACGATGGTTCAACCATTGGTTGAAAAGAATGGGAACCAGTTGCGTGTCTATCTTGATGACCAGGTACCGATTATTCGTAGTGACCTGACCAAAGTGCGTCAGATTCTGTTTAACCTGTTGAGTAATGCGGCCAAATTCACCCAGGATGGAACAGTGACCTTCCGTATTAGCATCCAGAAATCGTTGCCCCTCAGTACCGATGACCTGTCAGTCAACGGATCAGCCACGTTGCGGGAGGTGCCGAACACGACGGTGATGCTCCTTGAAGTCGCTGATACGGGCATTGGTATGACCGGTGAGCAGCTACAGAAGTTGTTTCAAGAGTTTGTGCAGGGTGATGCTTCCACAACTCGCAAGTATGGCGGCACTGGATTGGGCCTGGCGCTCTGCCAGCGTTTAGTGACCTTGATGGGCGGTACCATCAGGGTGGAGAGTGAACCAGGCGTTGGATCAACCTTCCAGGTATGTCTGCCGGTAGATGTTGTTGATATCGATAGAGAACCGTCTGAATTGACCTGGAAAAATCAGGTTATACAGACCATGGTGTACCCAGAAGGTGATACGAGAGTATGCAAGCAGAATCATATGTCATCCTGATAGTTGATGACAGCGTCCAGAATTGTGATTTGCTTACTCGGCATGTACAGCGCCAGGGATATACTCCGGTCGTGGCACACCATGGACAGATGGCCCTCGATTGCTTGCGTAGCCAGGCGATCGATCTGGTATTGCTGGATATTATGATGCCCGGTATGAGTGGCTATCAAGTTCTGGAATACGTGCAAGCAGATGCGACGCTTCGTCATATTCCGGTGATTGTGATTTCGGCGATTGACGATCTTGACAGTGTGGTGAAATGTATTCATCTTGGTGCCGAAGATTACCTTCCCAAGCCATTTAACCCGACCTTACTCAAAGCCCGCATCAAAGCTTCTCTGGAGAAGAAGCGCCTGCGTGATCAGGAGCAAATTTACCTGGACGAGTTGCACACTATTCAACGTATTGATCGTGAATTGAATGCCAGCCTTGATGTGCAGCGCGTTATGCAGATCACGCTCGAATGGGCCATCCGCCGATCCATGGCTGATGCGGGGGTGATAGGGATGGTAACATCTGATGCGCTGCGCGTGATTGCCACACACGGGTATGGTGCGGCTTCTGGTATACTACACAATGGGTATATCCCCCTGAATGTGCCAACGATTCAGACCGCGCTGCAGAGTGGCGAACTTCAGTTACAACAGTTTGACCAGCAGAATGATGCGTTCCGCTTAGTGCCAACTGGCCAGTGTCAACTGGTACTGCCTATTCGGCGTGAGCAACAGGTGATTGGTTTACTGTTGCTGGAGAGTAACACCATCCGCAACTGTAGTGAGGAGATGCTGGCCTTTTTGATGCGCTTATGTGATCATGCAGCGATAGCGCTGGCCAATGCCCAGTTGTACGTTGCGTTACAGTCTGCCAGTACGGCTAAAAGCGAATTTGTTTCGTTTGTTTCGCATGAACTGAAAACACCGATGACATCGATCCTGGGGTATACGGATATGTTATTATCTCGGAGATTCGGAGACTTGAACGAAACTCAGGTAAAATTTTTACAGACGATGCGTACCAATGTCCATATGATGACGAGCCTGGTTTCTGATCTCACGGATATTTCGCGGATTGAGTCCGGACATCTGTATCTCGACTATAGTGCCATTGCGCTGTCTGAGATTGTCGAAGCAGTAGTACAATCTATCTATAGTCAGATTGAAGCCCGATCCCAGACGTTGCGGGTGTATATACCTGATAATCTGCCGCTGATACGAGGGGATCGGATGCGTCTGATCCAGATTGTCACTAACCTGGTGAGCAATGCCTATAAATATACACCTCATGGCGGCTCGATTACCATCCACGCGGAATGTACAACGCTGGTGTCACCGCAGGGGATGGATCAGCCGATGGTCTGCCTGATGGTCAAAGATGATGGAGTAGGCATTGATGTCGAAGATCACCCCCGCATCTTTCAGCAGTTTTTTCGGGCGAACACGCATGGTATTGATGCTCCATCGGGCACAGGGTTAGGGCTGCACATTACCCGGCGTCTGGTCGAACTCCAGGGTGGGCGTATCTGGTTTACCAGCATGCGTAACCAGGGAACAACGTTCTATGTGGCTATTCCCATTGCAGTCCATCCTGGTACATCCATGCCAGGCGAAACGGGCAGATAGGGTGAATTGCAAGGGTTGGCATGCAATATATTCTGCTGCTGGTCATAGGGGCCATAACATCTATTGTACTGGCGGGTTTTGCCTGGCGTTATCGTTCAGTACCAGGTGCGCTTGCCCTGGCGGTGCTTATGCTCGCGATCGCCGAATGGTCGCTGACCTATGCTCAGGAATTGGTAAGCCCCGATCTCGCGACGAAAATCTTCTGGGCACGAGTCCAATACATCGGTATTGCGCTGGTGCCGCCTGCCTGGCTCGTTTTTGCCATTCAATACACGGGGCGTCCTCACTGGTTAACACGCCGTAATCTCGCACTGCTAGCGATTGAGCCGCTACTCGTCTGGTTCTTGATCTGGACGTATCCAGCCCATCAGTTCTTCTGGGAAAATATCACCCTGGATATAAGCGGTACACTCCCGGCCTGGAGCGCAACGTATGGCATTGCGTTCTGGATGCACACGGCTTATGCCTATCTTTTCTTACTGGTAGGTACGCTGCTAATGGTGCGGACGTTTATACGCTCGCCGCGCCTGTATCGGGGTCAGGCACTGGTGACGTTACTGGGTGTGATGATGCCCTGGTTGGGCAATGTTCTGTATGTTTTCAACTTGAGTCCCTGGCCTGATCTCGATCTGACTCCTCTCATGTTTACTGTGACTGGTGTGAGCCTGGCATGGGGACTCTTTCACTTTCGGCTACTGGATATTGTTCCCATAGCCCGCGATGTGATCATTGAGAGTATGAGTGATGGCGTAGTTGTGCTGGATGCGCAGAACCGCATTGTGGATATTAATCCATCCGCCTGTGCGATCTTTGAAAGCCAGGCACACCTGTTGATTGGGCAATCGGTCGATCGTATTCTGGCGCATCGCCCAGATCTGCTGGAACGTTACCTGTACGTCACTGAAACGCGAGAGGATTTTGTGCTGGATGATGGTAGTCGCCAGCGCAACTTTGATCTGCGCATCTCACCCTTACGCGACCGCCGCGGGCGGATAACTGGACGCTTGGTCGTGCTCCGCGATATAACGGAACTCAAACGGTTTGAACAGGATTTATACCAGGCAAAGGAAGCAGCCGAGGCGGCTAATCGGGCCAAGAGTACCTTGCTGGCGAATATGAGCCATGAACTCCGTACTCCCCTCAATGCGGTGATTGGCTATAGCGAACTTTTGGGTGAAGAAGTACGTGAATTAGGATACACAGATCTGCTTCCCGATCTGAAAAAGATACAAATTGCGGGTGAGCACCTGCTGGCTTTGATTAGCGACATTCTTGATCTGTCCAAAATCGAAGCCGGTAAAATGGATCTGCTCCTGGAAACCTTTGATGTAACCACACTGATTGATGACGTGGTGATGCATATCCGGCCGCTGGCGGCGAAAAATGGCAATCGATTGGATGTACAATTGGAAGATGTACCGGAAACGATGTATGCGGATGTGACCAAAGTACGCCAGATATTGCTAAATCTGCTGAGTAATGCCACCAAGTTTACTGAGCATGGAACGATTACCTTGCATGTTACCACACGTCTTTGCCACTCTGTGGACGGAGGAGATACGAGCAGGGAGGCGCCGTCAATGCTCAGTACTGAACCTGTCTCATTCCAGAAGGCCGCACCTGATCAGCCACCGGTCATGATTCTCTTCACCGTAAGCGACACAGGCATTGGTATACCTATGCCCCAGATGCGCCGGCTATTCCAGGCTTTCATGCAAGGTGATAGTTCGACCACACGCAAGTTTGGAGGTACTGGACTGGGTCTGGCATTAAGCTCACATTTGTGCCAATTGATGGGTGGGACGATCAGTGTGGAGAGTGTCGTGGGGCAAGGATCGACCTTTGTCGTGCGGCTGCCGTTGCGAGTGAACGAGACGCACGCAGAGCCGACTGCTCAGACAACAGGTATGGTGCAAGACGGTGATCCTTGTACGTCCATGTGGCAGCAGCCATGCTGACATACTCCATACCGCGGTTCAGCCCGCTTCTAAACATAGTACATTCAGTATGAGTTGAACATTTGAAACTTTCCTCCACTGATCTACGTCTTAGTACTACAACGAGACATCCCCTGGGTAGGAAGGCGTGGTGCGGTTTCAACCCGCCAAAACCACCGTGGAACTATGCGCGGGGGCCGCAGGCTCCCGCGGCTCGGCTGCGGTGAAGTCTCGGTATAATATTCGTCTCAAGAGACCACGGACTGCTGGTCGTGCAAACGCACGTTGGTACTGGAGCAATCCTACATACCACAAGGTACACAGTGGCTTGCATCCAATGTTCTTCAAAGTGGAAGAGACGCTCCACAGTGCAAGTACTGCTCTGCCGCAGCTAAAATCCATTTTGTGATGAGCGACCGCGTACTTTATAGCAACACGTTGTGAACAAGCTGGAGTCGTGGCCTTCGTCTGGCTCTGGCTCTCTCCAGGCGAAAAAAGCCGGGACTCCACTTCATAATTGGCAGAGGATTGGTATAAAAATGTATTCAATTTGCTTAGAGATCACCCTGGCAGTACCGGGTTTTTCGTCGAACGAAGGTATGTAAAGATACGGGAAACCTGCCACTATTGATGGCACCCGCTAGAAATACCAGGTAATCGTGATGCTACAACAGCTTTTCAGACGCGTAAAATGTAGACCCGATTCCGTACATACAGGCTATCGTTATGACAATACCCATTTCATTGAGTTGCGGCAGGTGTGCAAAGTCTATCCGAGTGCTACTGGAGATGTCGTGGCACTCAACGATATCGATCTGATGATCGACCGCGGTCAATTTATCGCCGTTATTGGCAAATCTGGCAGTGGTAAATCGACGTTGATCAATATGATCACCGCTGTTGACCGCCCGACATCGGGTGAGATCCTGGTGGGTGATACCGCCGTACATCGGCTTACTGAAGAGCGTGCTGCTATCTGGAGGGGTATCAACATCGGCATTGTCTATCAATCCTTTCAGCTTATACCCTCGCTCACAGTGATCGAGAATGTGATGTTGCCCATGGATTTTTGTGATACATATCCGCCCCACGAGTTTCATGATCGGGCACTGCATTTACTCGAACAGGTGGACATTGCCGATCATGCCTATAAACTACCGTCCGCCGTGTCGGGCGGCCAGCAACAGCGGGTGGCGATTGCCCGTGCGCTGGCAAACGATCCACCACTTATTCTGGCGGACGAGCCGACCGGCAACCTCGACTCGCAAACTGCCGATGCAGTATTCCACCTGTTCGAGACACTGGTGGATCGGGGAAAAACAATCCTGCTTGTGACTCACGATAGCGACCTGGCCCGTCGCGTGCAGCGCACGATCACCATTGCGGATGGTACGATTGTTGCGGATCAGGGCACGACCATTGAAGGGAGGCAACCGGACAAAGATCAGGAGGTCATCGTTCATGGGTATGTGTCTGCGTGATGGCAGTGGCAGGCAACCGGGTATAGCAGACAGATCCTGTTCCGGTCTGCTGCTGCCTTTTGCTTATCGGATGGAGGTGAACCATGATCATTCGACCACGCTGGCGCAAAGTACTGCGTGATATGCGGGGCAATAAAACTCGGACGATCCTGGTCGTACTGTCGATCGCCGTCGGAGTCTTCGCCGTCGGTATGATTGCGAATGCGCGGATTATTCTGGATCGTGATCTGGCACAGAGTTATGCCGCCACGAATCCAGCCAGTGCTCGCCTGTTGGTATCATACCTGATGCTGGGCGGCGGTGAAGGTTTTGATGATGATCTGGTGCAGGTGGTGCAGCGTATGCGCAATGTGGCTGCTGCTGAGGGGCGGCGCAGCCTCTCAGTGCGGCTAAATGTGGGAGCTGATGAGTGGCGCGATCTGCAGATCTTTGCCATCCCCGATTACGATAATATTCGGATCAATAAAGTCTGGTCAGAGAGCGGTGCCTGGCCACCGCCCTACCGCGAAATGTTGATCGAGCGGGCGGCACTAGGCCTGACCAATGCTGCAGTCGGTGACACGGTGCTGCTCAAGATGCCCAACGGTTTGCGGCGCGAGGTGCGCATCGCGGGTCTGGCGCATGACCTCTCACAGTTGCCGGCGTTTCTCGATGGTACGATCTATGCCTATGTTACCTTTGAGACGCTCGAGTGGCTGGGTGAGCCACGTGACTACAACGAGATGTATATCGTCGTTGAGGGCGATAAATATAATAAAGAACATGTGCAAGCGGTGGCTAATGAGGTGCGTAATAAGATCGAAAAAAGCGGTCGCTCGGTGCTGATGACGATTGTGCTGGAGCCGGGTAAGCACCCTTTGAGTGATGCTATGCAGACCATCGTTTTATTGCTAGGCGTGCTGGGCTTTTTCTCGCTACTGTTGAGCGGGTTCCTGGTGATCAATACCATCTCAGCGCTCCTGGCGCAGCAGGTGCGGCAGATCGGCATCATGAAGGCGATTGGTGCCCGCTCATACCAGATCATGGGTCTGTATCTGGTCATGGTGTTGATCTTTGGCATGCTCTCATTGCTGATCGCCGTGCCATTGGGAGCACTGGGGGCACAACTCTTTACCCGGTTTATGGCAGGCCTGTTCAACTTTGATCTGGCTGATTTCTATGTACCCGGCTTCGTGATTATCCTGGAGGTGGCAGTTGGTCTGATGATACCATCGCTGGCCGCCCTGTATCCAATTATTACGGGCACACGGGTAACGGTGCGTGAGGCGATGAGTGATTATGGCCTGGGTGTCCAACGTGCATTGCACAAAATGCATCATAGCAGACGGATAGCGAATCTCTCTGGTTACCTGACGGCCCTGCCTGGTTTGTCGCGGCCACTGCTGCTCTCGTTACGCAATACGTTCCGCCGCAAGGGACGCCTGGTGCTAACCCTGACAACACTTACACTGGCGGGGGCGATTTTTATTGGTGTGTTTAGTGTACGCGACTCGCTGCTCACGACGCTCGATGACCTCATGGATACCTGGCAGTATGATGTGCAGGTGACGTTGAGTCGTCCGCATCGGATTGAGCAGATCGAGGATGTGGCGCTGAGTGTCCCTGGCGTCGTGACGGCGAAGGGTGCCGGCTTTACCGTAACCCGGCGTGTACGGGCCGACAAGACCGAGAGTGATAGTATGTTTTTGATGGCACCACCGGTTGATGCCGATCTGGTGCGGCCTGTGATAGTAGCCGGGCGCTGGTTGCACGCTGATGACGAAAACGCGATTGTGGTAAGTACCAATTTTCTGAGTACTGAACCCGATCTGAATGTTGGTGACTCCGTGGTATTGAAAATAGATGGCCGTGATACCACATGGCACATCGTGGGCGTTTCGCAATTTTTGGCACCGATTTCCTATGTCGATTATGCTGACTATGCGCGGGCGGCGCGCAATGCCGGGCGCGCCAGTAGCGTCTGGGTTGTCACTGAGCGTAGTGACCTGGCGTTTCAATCGCAGGTTGCCCAACAGCTAGAACAGCAATTTGAGCGTGCCAGCCTGCGTATCAACTCGGTGGCCAAAATTGCCGAGGAACGGGCCGAGGCCGAAGCCACTTTTGAAATTCTTGTGATTCTGTTGCTGCTTATGGCCGTGCTGCTCGCATTTGTAGGCGGACTGGGACTGATGGGGACGATGAGTATCAATGTACTGGAGCGCACCCGTGAGATTGGGGTGATGCGGGCGATTGGTGCCTCGAACGGCTCAATTCAGCAGATCGTGCTGGTTGAGGGTGTATTGATTGGCAGTATTAGCTGGCTGCTGGGAGCAATGCTGGCGATACCCTTGAGCAAACTGTTGAGTGACGCGGTGGGAATGGCTTTCTGGCAGTCTCCCCTCAGCTACTCGTTTTCGGTGGGTGGGGCACTGATCTGGTTCGTGACGGTGGTGCTTTTATCAGCAGTTGCCAGTTTCTTGCCAGCCTGGAATGCTTCACGGCTCACTGTGCGCGATGTGCTGGCGTACGAGTAGGAGGTGAGGATACGCTCATTAGATCGAAGAGCCCCTCTCCCAGTGAGAGAGGGGCAGAGGTGAGGGCGAACAGGCTACGATCCGTGCACCAGCGGCAGATAGACCTGAAAGAGCGGTGCATCTGAATTTACGCCGAATTGGAGTTCATAGATCGGCGATTTGTTCCCGGCTTGATCCACCGCCTGATAGCGCAGATGATAGTGCCCGTCGGACAGCCGTCCCAGACGGAGCATCTGCTCCGGATGTTCGATCCAGGTTTGACCATCCCACGAATAGCGTAGCAAGGCCACTCCACTTCCACCGAGATCGTCCGCCGCCAGTGTCAGATCCGGAGGGGCGGTGAAGATCGAACCAACACGCGGCGTATTATCAACGATGCCTGGCGGCGGCGTGATAAACGCACTGCTTCCCGGTAGTTGTACTGCATAGCCCGCTGTCGCCAGGCCAGTGCGCTCAAAATATTTGAAGCTGAGGACATGACCCCCGGCCTCGAGCGTAACGGTTCCGGTCACGTCGGTAGCGCTGTGCAACCCGTGGTTGACCACAACACTCTTACCGTTCACCCACAGCCACGAGCCATCATCGCTGGTGGTGCGGAAAACATATTCGCCAGTATACGGTGCCAGGAACAGGCGTGTCTGCTCGACCACAAAATTATCCGTCAGACCCAATGGCCCGCCATCGCCCCAATCCAGCGTGCTGCCATCCCATGCAAAACTCCCAACATACGCGCCTCGCGTAATCGACAGCGGGTTGCGCGTGCGAGCCAGCAAGTTATCGGGAATCGCGCCCAGTGTGTAGACATGGGCTAATGGTTGGAACTGCCTGTCATAGCTGATTGCCACCGGGGCCATGGTTTCGGGAGTGACGGTAATAGTCTGGATCGCCGCGCTCTGCACATGATAGCGCACATATTCCTGAATAATACCAGCTTGCAGTGTTACCAAGCCGGGTTGTCGAAACCGCACGTACCCCACAACATCGCGCTCCTCGCCTGGTTCCAGTGTGCCATTGATGCCCCAACGCCACGGATAGCCACCTGTATCACCATCACATGCCGGTGGGCGATCGGTTGCACCAAGCACCACCCGGAAGCGATCGGTCTCCTTGGGATAGATAGGGTAGTCCTGTCCAGTCGTACCGAGGAAGCATTCACCCTCATCATAGACATAGCCATTTGTCACATTAAATGTGCCATCGGGGAAGGAGCCTGCCTGGGGTATCTGACCATGGATGGGTACATCGCCCGTGTTGCGTACAGTGAAAGTCACTTTGAGAACCTCGCCAGCGGCAATAGTCGTATGTTCATAGGCCACGTTCAGCAACTCGGCGCTGGCCGTATGCTGTTCGGGTACCCACTTGATGCTGTCAAAGAAGATCACCCGACGCCGGCTAAATGGCTCGCCAGTAAGATCATGCAACTCCACTGCGCCCGCCGTGCCCTGCTGAAATTCGTACACACCTAGATCAATCCACTCTTCGGTGGTGTTATGATCAACCACGCGCTGAAAGTCGCCAGCGGCAGAGTGGATGCGATAGGTTGCCTGGCGTGTGGCATAGGGTGCGGTACCCAGGCCACAACCCTGTGGAATGTGCACAAAAATCCGGTAGCGTCCGCTGGTCGGAATCGTCGGGCGCCAGGTAGCGCTGTTGGTGCTTTCTTGCGGGTTGTCGGTGGCATAGGTATAGAAGGTATGCCCACCATAGCCGCAACTGGCCGAGTACCAGTTGGCCTGGCTACGTGCAAAGCTATCCTCCAGTTCATCGATCAGCAAGTCGCCATTATCCGGTTGACCAGGAACGAAGTCCCCGGCCTGGATGCGGTTCTGGACGCGATTGCGAATGGAGGGGAGTAGATTCGCAAATTGATCGCCAGGACATGTCGTGTGACCGGGGGTTACATGGCGGTGACCAGCGATATTGGCAACCACTGCGCTACGGGTATAGGGGCGGCAGTAGGGCGAGATGTCGCAGCCATAGTAATAGGAACGTCCGAGCGGATCGATCCCTTTTTGCGCTGCTTTCCATGCCAGCAGTGTCACCAGACTGTCTTGGGATGCGGGTGGTGGAGCGACATTGGTATAGGTACCGATCACCACCACGCCCATCGAGCCATAGTTGCCAGTGTCATGAAATGCCACGGCATCATCGCCACCGCTACGCCCTTCATAGATCACACCATTCGGGTCGATCAAGAAGTTGTAGCCCACATCGCCCCAACCACGGGTAAACGTATGAAACGACCAGATCGCCCGCACCCGATCCGACCAGCGTTGTTCGCCGCCGCGCAAACTGTTGGCATCGGCGGTGTGGTGAACCACCATATGGCTGACGGGGTAGTAGACCGGGCGCACGCGGCTGTTCTGGCCATCCGGGTTACCCCAGGCCGTGCGGCTAATCACCGGTGGTTTGCCGACCTGTGTCAGTTTCGCAGTACTGCTCAGGCTGGCCACGGTATAGGTGTCGCGATCATCTGGACGAAGATGGGTATCAATTGGAATATTGCTCTCGGTGTTCTGAGCAGGATCAGCCGGACCAAAGCGCGCATCAACTGTATTGACTTCGATGCGCCGCAGATCCGGTAATGTACCATCAGGCAGCATGTGTAGCACCGCCCGCACCTGCCAGAAACGCGCATCGTCGCCAGCATGGATGATCTGGCTCCAGTAGACTTGATCGCCATCCTGGGGAACCCACAGATCGGGATCTTCCAGGACTGGCCCCCAATCACTCCAGAACTGGTCATCAACACTTACCCGCACTTCCAGCGTAATCGTGTTGGTCACGGGTGCCTGCGCTTCCCAGCGGAGCAACATATGGGTGAAGGGCTGATTGGTTTTTGTTATGGGCGATAGATAGGTGTTTCCAATATTCCGCAAGGCTGGCATTTCGGCATCCTCATCGGGATTCACAATGAGGATAGTTTGTTCAGGACGACCGGTCTGCTGATCGGCCATTGCCAGTGTGTCATGATTGGTGGCTGCCAGCATCAAGACGAGGGTAATGCTGAACCCGGCCAGGATGGTGAGGTGCAAGATTTGTCGAACCACGGGTACTTCGCTTTCTCCATATACCAGAACAGAAGGATATGTACAAAAATCTTCATCTTATGTACGAGAAAACGGTCTCAAATTGACCCTTTCGGCTGATATGTTGCTGATGGGTCAATGAACGAGAGGTGAACATTATGCCAACGGCTGCTACGCCACGAGGACGAACTCTTCCCGTTTGTGCTGGTGGATGGGCTGAGCACCGACAACAACCAGGCGGAACGCAGTATCCGGCCGCTGGTGATCATCCGCACAATCAGCGGGGGCAGCCGGAGCGCAGCGGGGACCAGGATCCGCATGGGACTGGCAAGCCTGTTTGAGACGTGGCTGGCGCGGGGCCTGAATGCCTTCCAGGAATGCCTGCGGGCGTTGGGTGCACCTGCGCCGAACCCGGCCTGAAATCTTTTCCCCCCAAGTGTGAACAGTTACAGAGGTGAAGGCAACCTGTTTTCGGTGTGGCATTATGGTATAATAAGGGCACTAATGGGGTGTGTCTGGTAGCATTACCTGCAAGGTCATTGATGATCATCAACAACACCATTTCGACAGCTGCGGCGCGGCACTTCTGGGCATGCCCGATGAGATCCTGGCTGCAACTCGTTGTTCGCGCTTAGGAATTAAGAGATAGACACGAGGAGATAGAAGTGTTCTCCGATAGTTCCCTCTTTCCTATTTCCTGACAGCTCTTTTCTATTTCCTGCTTGCGGTTTAGGTAACTCTGGGCTATACTTAAAGCATGAGAGAATCTTGGCTCATGAGACTGGGGCAGCAGTCTCTGAAGTCCAGGTGCTTGGGTTGTGGGTGTCTGACAGTGTCATAGAGATGATAGATACAACCGGTACACATCGCTACCTGCCGATACCCCGCTGCTGGTGCCTGCTGCTCGTGTGTCTGCTGCTCGCGTCTGCCTGTACTGCTCCCGCTGATGGGCCAGATGCAAATCCGGTGGTAGGTGTGGATGATACGCTTACACCTCTGCCGACGCTCGTGCCCTGGACGCCTGTGCCTCAGGCGCCCGTCCCACAAGCTACCGCCACCGTTGCTCCGTCGCCCACGTCGCCGCTGATGGCAACCTGGACGGCAGAACTGGAAGCGACCGTGAGTGCGGGCCGGCCACGTGTACCATCCCCCGCCAGGGCTGATATGCCCTCATCTGACGGTATTGATGGGATCGCGGTGTTGCCTGTTCCAGCTATGAGCAATGTTCCCCCGACCTGGATCGTCTACACGTATGGTCTGCGTACCTTTGACGCTACTGAGGATCACTATGTCGCCATCTATACCCGCACTGATAATACCTGGCAAGAGGTCACCCGCTTTATCCTGTCCACCTCTGATTACGTCGATGTCCAGGGTGTTTCTGTGGTACACCTGGGTTCAGACAATTTTATCTGGATCGCGGTCGAAAGCGGGGTGGGCGCTCATGGGGGATGTTTTGACCTGCTGCGCTTTGACGGTCGGAGTCTCTTCAGTGATGTCGCCAGTTGCAACACCAGCCCCGATGCAGGTGAAATCCGTGATCTGACAGGTGATGGCACGGCAACCGAGATCGTACTGAACGAGAGCGACAACTACGTTTTCTGCTATGCCTGTGGTGTGCGGCTGAAACAGTTCAGGGTGTTGCGCTGGAACGGAGCCGAGATAGTGGAAGTACAACTCCAGACCCTGCCTGACTCGGCACCGGAGGCGGTGCGTATACTGAACAATCGTGCCGTTGAACTGGCCCAGGCCGGGTTATGGAAGGATGCGCAGCAAACGATTGCATCTATTGCGTCGCCAATTACCGACGAAGCAGTAGCGTGGAACACGCGGCTTATCGAGTTGCATGCGCAAGCCCGAGCCGATCAGGTGCAGCATGGAACTTACCCACTGCTGGAGCAGATCTTCTATGGCGATTATGCAGCGGCGCTGGAGGTTATGCGTCCATTCACGAGCGCAGAACTTTTTGCCTTTCCCAATCCGCTGCTTCGTGACACGGTTGCCGAGGGCTGGGAAAGTGAGCTATCAGCGTGGATCGTGAATACAACGCTCCTGGCAATTCAGGCCGAACCTGATCTCGCTGCGGCTTTTTTCCTGCGCGGCTGGGCCATTTATCTGCTCGATCCCCGCGACCCGGCTGTCCTGGACAATCTCAAGCGAGCTGCATTGATCGATCCACGTGATCCCCTTTTTTATGACAGTGTGGCTTATCTCGAAGAACGTCGCCGCACCGATGATGGGTTGCCGCCTATACCGGGAGACATGTGACGGCACCGAGCTGATCATCCCCCTGTGTAGGCAGAACTGCACCTGTGAAAACCAAAAAGGTACGGCGCGACTGTAGACCTGAAGGCGCACGAACGCTATGGATCAGTCGTTGGACATACTGGCCAGTACAACCGCTGATTGGGGCATACCTCTCTCAGAGGCGCAACTGGCCCAGTTTGCGCTCTACGCCGACACCTTGCTCCAGTGGAATAAACATGTGAATCTCACCGCTATTACCGACTACAAAGGAATCATGGTGCGCCACTTTCTCGATGCATTGCGCTGCGCCCGGAGCTGGGGCAACGCGCCGTACAGCTTGATCGACATCGGCAGCGGTGCAGGTCTGCCCGGACTCCCGCTCAAACTGCTGTGGCCCTCTCTGGAGCTAACACTGGTTGAGTCGGTACGCAAGAAAGCCGCCTTTCTCCAGCATATGGTTGATCGGCTGGGCCTATCTGCGGTAACCATCCTCACCCAACGTGCCGAAGTCGTTGGACGGGATCCGTATCACCGGGAACGTTATGACGTGGCAACGGCACGTGCCGTTGCCACGTTAAATGTACTGGCCGAGTATTGCCTGCCACTCCTACGGCTCGGCGGGCGCTTTCTGGCTCCCAAAGGTGCCGACATTGCCGTCGAAATTGATCGCGCCCGATCTGCATGGACTACGCTCGGCGGGCAACTACTGGCCGTGGAGCCGGTTCATTTGCCAGACCTGGAGCCACGCACGTTGGTCATTGTAGAAAAGATAGCTCCTACCCCATTGCGTTACCCGCGAGGCATCGGAATGCCTGCCCGCCGCCCACTCTAAGCGGTAACACAAAAGTCATCGAAGGAGGGAGAAAATAGAAAATAGCTGTCAGGAAATAGAAAATAGGGAACCATTGGAGAGGAATTCTCTTTCCCCTATCTCCTCCTCGCTATCTCCTCTTTTCTTGCCTAAGCGCGAACCCGGTCTTCACCCTCAACGGTATTTCTAAAAGGCATCCCCTTCGCCTCTTGATAGACTTTTAGTGACCCAATGCCTGACATAGTCGTTCGATACCGATTGCAAAATGGTCTGGCTCAGTCAATGCCGAAAGCATCAGGTGTGTACCAGGCACTTCACCATAGAAATACCCCGGATGCACCAACACCCCCTGTTTCAACAAGGACAAGACCAGCGCCTCTTCATCGTCGTGGTTACGCACCGCCGGAAACAGGTAGTACCCGCCGTCTGGTGGGTGCATAACGAGCGTCGAGCAGGTAGTCCCGTAGGCCAGCGCCAGATCTATGTTTGCCTGCACCCGCTTGACCATAGCAGTGACAAAGCCCATACCCTGTGCAAACAGCGTAGGCAACAGCGACTGAGTCAGGCTATTCGCCCCCAGCAACGTATCGTTAAGCAGCTCCAGGCGCTCACTATAGCCTGCCTGTGCCACTGCATTCAGGGCGATCCAGCCCAGCTTGAGGTCGGGTAGTGCGAACAACTTAGAAATGCCGTTGAGGGTGAAGACCGGTAGATCAGGATGTAGTGCCGCGACAGGTGGGGTGTGGGCTGCCCGATAGGTGAAGGGGGCAAACACCTCATCGCAGATCAGTGGCAGGCTCAGCATAGACAATGCAGGCAATGGTGCCTGGATGATCGCACCGGTCGGGTTGTGTGGTGATATGATCAGTACAGCGCGTGTGCGCGAGTCGGCCTGTGCCAGCAAACTCGCGCCATCGATCTGCCACCCTCGTGACTCGTCCAGTTTGTAGATCCGCAATTCGAGCTGGCGTAGTTCAGCCAGATACTCGAACAGAGGATAGGTAACATTCGGTGCCAACAGGTTGTCACCTGGATCAGCCAGTAGACTGAAGAGTAAGAGATAGGCTTCACTGGTACTGGCGGTGATGAAGATTGCGTCGGAGGTCAATGCCAGTGGTGGTACCCGCTGCGCATAGTAATCCACAATGGCAGTGCGGGCAGCCGGGTTGCCGCGAGGATCAGGGGCATAACATCGATTGCTCCAGTAGGTAGCACTGGCCGCATGCAAGATCTCCGGCGGAAAGAGCAAGCCCTGCCGGGTCGGGTTACTGCTGGTCAGGTCGATATAGCCCGCTCCGGCAGCAACTTGACGGCGGGTCAGTTCAATTGCGTTTGGACACAGATCAATATGGGCAAAGCAGCCAGGCATAAGATCTCGTTTCAAAGCTTAGAAAAGGTTCGGGTATATATGTAAGAAGTATGGCGTAACAACGTCGTTATAGTCGTATCGGTGTTCGTCGTTTCTAGTACTCAACGCATCTCATAGAGCCAGCCTGCCTCAATCATAATCATAAAAAATAGGAGGCCTGGCGGAATCCTGGCCTCTGATGCTTCACAACTGATATAAGATGTAACTTCAATCTTTCAATGCAACGCCATCCGTCCACATTATAGATGCACGACAATGCAAATGCAAGTCCGGCAGTGACCACGTCTATTTGAACTGACTCTGATATAATAGAGGTATGATAAGCGATCGTGTATCGCTCTGGATCATCAGCGGTATTCCCGTTCCGTTGAACGCTCCTGAATGAGTGCAGTCTGGAAGTGGTGTTAAAGACTGGTCTGTAGTGTACGCTGTGGTATAGTAACAGCGAGACCCGAATCCATCGCAACCTTCCAATCCGCATGATAGGAACCAATGATCATTTGTTGTGACCAGCGTACAGGCAGTGGGTGCGGAGCCATCAATCCCAATACTGCGCAATATTGTGAACAGTGTGGGATGAACCTGCGTTTCGCCCTGGTACTGCATGCTCCCGGATCACGGGTTGGCAACTATGAAATTGTGCGCATCCTGGGCCATGGCATGTATGGTGCTGTGTATGAAGCACGGTCGATCCAACAGCCTGACCTGCATGTTGCGCTGAAAGAATCGCTTGATCCGACCAGCATCCGTACCTTCCGTGATGAGTTTGCGGTGTTGCGCCATCTTGAACATCCGGGGTTGCCCCACTATTATGAACTGTTTGAAATGGACAGCAACACCTATCTGGTCATGGAACTGATCCCCGGTCAGACGTTGGATCAACTGCTGCAACAACACGGCATACTCGAAGAGCGACAGGTGCTGGATTATGCGCAACAGATCTGCGATGTGTTGCACTATTTGCATACTTATCAACCCCGGATCATTCATCGTGACATTAAACCGACCAATATTCGTCTGACCCCCGATGGTAAGATCAAACTGGTAGACTTCGGGCTGGTGAAACAGGGTACCCAGCAGACCCGCCATACGCTACGCGGTATTGGAACGCCAGCCTACGCGCCTATTGAACAGTATGGCGGCGGGTTGCAGACCGATCCCCGGAGTGACATTTATAGCCTGGGGGCCACACTTTATCATTTGCTCACCGGCTATGAACCACTGCCTGCGCCGGATCGTGTGGCGACCACGCCCGATCCATTACCTCCCATCTTCCACTACAACCCGCGCCTCTCGCAGCATGTCGGGGCCGCTGTGCATAAGGCGCTGGCGCTGGCCCAGCAAGATCGCTGGCCGGATGTGTTGACTTTACGCCGGGCGCTTATGGGCGGGGGTCGCTCACTACGGGTGATGCAAGACCTGTCTACACCAGCCGGATTGCTGAGTGGGTTGCGTAAGTTGTTTGGCTGGCACGATGATAGCCACAGCTTGCGGCACAAACTGGTCGGGCATAAGGGTGGAGTCTGGTGCGCGGCCTATAGTCCCAGTGGGCATAGTCTGGCCAGTGGTGGCAATGATCGCCTGGTTCGGCTCTGGCGCGTAGCCGATGGACACTTGCTCAACACCTTGATCGGGCATACGGGGGGGGTCATCTGCCTGGCATGGCATCCCGGTGGTCAGATTCTGGCGAGTGGTGATGCGAATGGCAATATCTTACTCTGGTATCCCGATCATGCGAATCCCGTGCCACAGATATTGCGAGCGCATACCGCCAGCGTGATCAGTGTATGCTGGCACCCGGAGGGACAGATGCTTGCCAGTGGCTCCCAGAATGGCGAGGTGATAGTGTGGCGCAAGACGGCAGAGGCCGAACCTGATCCACAACCCGATCTCTCCGACGAGAAGCCACCGCAACCTCTGACGCCCAGCACGCTTGGTACACATGCCAAAATGGTACTGAGTGTCCTCTTTAGTCCTGATGGCAGCACGCTAACCAGTATCGGTCTCGATGGTAGCGTACGGGTATGGTGGGTGTGATATTTGACAATCGGTAGTCTGCTGTGTACAGTTAAGAAGAAGGGTAAAGATAAGGGGTGTTTTTCATGCAGATGACGAAACGTGAACGACTGGCGGCAGCCGTCGCCGGCAACGAAACTGACCGTGCCCCCGTGGCTCTCTGGCGGCATTTCCCGGTGGACGATGCCGATGCCGAGCAGTTAGTGCTGTCGGTGCTGGCTTTTCAGCAGCAGTATGACTGGGACTTCATCAAGCTCACCCCGTTGAGCAACTACTTGGTTGCCGACTGGGGTGGAACCGTCGCCTACCACGGGCATCCTGAAGGCACGAGTGACTACATCACGTCACCACAAATCACTGTGGCCACTGATTGGGAGCGCTTGCAACCGCTCAATGTCTATGCCGGGGCGATGGGTCAACAACTGGACTGCATTCGCCGCTTGCGCGAGCTGGCTGGCCCGGATATCCCGATTATCGAAACCGTCTTTAACCCACTTTCGCAAGTCAAACGTCTGGTAGCGAAAGGAATGGAAGTCGTCCATCTCCGGCGTTATCCACGGCAACTGCGTGCTGCGCTGGAATTGATCACCACGACGACCATCGACTTTGTCACCGCAGCGTTGGAAGCTGGCGCAGACGGGATCTTCTATGCCATCCAACATGCTCGTGCCGACTTGCTCAGTGTGGACGAGTATCGGGAATACCTACAACCACTGGATCTGCGCATTCTGGAGGCTGCTCGTCACGGTACGTTCAATCTGCTGCATCTGCATGGTCTTAACACGTACTTTGATCTCGTAGCCGATTATCCAGTTCATGCGCTGAACTGGCACGACCGTGAAACCGGCCCTACCCTGGCCGCAGGTGCGCAGCGGTTCGCCGGGCTGGTAGTGGGTGGCCTCAGCCAGGAAGATATGGTAACCGGTAATCCCACCAGCATCGGGCAACTGGTGCAGACGGCACTGACCGAAATGGGCGGACGGCGGGTGTGTCTCTCAACGGGCTGTGTTTTGCCCACGGTTGCACCCTGGGGCAACATTCGTGCCCTGCGAGCAGCCGTTGAACGTTAACTCGCCTGTGGGCGATGATACTCTACGCAGCGCACGACAAGATTGACTATTCACGTTCACTATGCCAGCACCCTATCGACAAAATCCTCTAGCGCAGTCAGGTCGAGGTCATCACCAGCCGCGAGCTGAGCTGCCAGAATATCCAGGTTCATAACCGCTGCAGCTTCAATGGAAGGATCATGCCCAAAACCACTGTGGATGAGATACAGCCGCTGATGATCAAAGCCACTGCTGGTCAACAGGGTACGTAAGGCGGTGATGCGATGCTGCTGTGTTTTCCAGGCACGTACCGGCACCAGCACGTAATCAGCGATTTTTAACAAACGCACGCTATAATCGTTCAGGCTATGCGGTGCATCCACCACCAGCACATCATAATGTTGGCGCAAACGTTGCACGACCCGTTGTAAGGTATCCACACTAACCCTGGCTCCCTGCGCAATATCCACAGGTGCAGGCAGCACATGCATCCCACTGGGGTGCGGCGTCAGTTCCTCTTCTGGCCAACGAATAAATCCGACCCGTGCCGCAAAGTCATCAAGCGTTACCCGCCCCTCCAATCCCAACAATGCTGCTGCATTGCCAAACTGGAGATCGGCGTCGAGCAAGGCCACGTGCTGGCCCCGGCGTTGCAGTAGGAGCGCCAGGCCGCAGGCCAATGTGGTGCAACCGTTGCCGCCTCCAGGACTATAGACCGTAAAAACACGACAGCGCTGTTCACGTTGCAACGGTGGGCTTACCGCTGGCAACAACAAAGCAGGTGCGGACTCTTCAGTGCTGGCTGGCTGACGGGTACGTACTGTGTGGGCCAGTGCTGTCGAGAGCAATTGGGCACGGGCCATTGCAGCTGCCAGTTGTTCAAGCTTTGGTGGCTTGAGCAAATAATCACGAACCCCACTCTGCGCTGCCAGTTGCAGTTTGCCAGTATCGGCCTGCGTTGCGAGCAGAATTGTGCAGGTGGTGGGTACATAGAGCCCCAACTGTGCTGCCACATCAAATGCAGCCCGACTGAATTGATCGGCATCGATCAATGCCACGGTCGGCCACAACTGCGTAGCCTGTATCAGCGCATCACGGGCAGTACGAGCCTGCTCCACCGCTGCCAGGGGAAGCCGCTGCCGCAGAATAGTTGCCAGTCGCGTCCCAGCTCCACTGGTTTTGCTAACCAACAATATAGATAGTGGTTGCGCTGCACCCTGCGTCCCCGTTGTCATACCAGGCGCCAGTTGTGGTACTGGTCGGGGTACATCACAGGCGCGGATCACGGCAGACACAACCTGTTCGACACCGAGCGGGGGGATGAGAATATCACAGGCACCAACCTGCAACCAGCGTATAAGCCGATCTCTATCGGGATGAACTTCGAGGGCAAGCAATCGGGATTGCCCCAGTGTCAGGTGTAGGAGCGTTGCTGCTGCTTCCAGGATGCCAGGCAGTGTGGCATCAAATACCAGGGCATCAGGAACATAGGCTATCGCCAGCGATTGAACCTCCGTCACATCTGTGGTCGAGGCAACGACTTCCATCACACGGTGAATATGTGGTTGACCACGGAATGCCTCCCGCAACTCGGATGTTGCGGTAGCCAGAAGAACTCGTAGTGGCGGGTGGGGAACTTTTTTGATCATCCAATGTTCAGATGTCCGAGACGCGATCTGCTACCAATGTCACTTATACGAGCAACCGACGCATTCGCAAATAGGGCACAATTTTTTGCTCAACTGGCCAGGCGGAGAGCATGCGGACATACGTTGCTCCATGGTACCCACAGGCCATCGCAATCTGTTGTTGCCAGGCGTGCATACGTCGTCGATAGACCGTGATGGTTTCAGTATCCAGTGTCAGCGAAATACGTTGACCAGTCTCACTATCTTCCAGTTCGAGTGCCCCTTGCAAATCTGGGCGCAACTCGCGAGTGTCCAGCATATGGCAGACCAGCACTTGCCAGCGTGGTGGTTGCAATGCTTGCAGCCCGGCGTGCAGAGTACTGCTAGAGAGCAGATCGGAACACAAGACCAGCAAGCCCCCACGTGGATGCATACGGGCGTAGAGGCGCAACACTGCTTGCAGATCGGTCTGTGGGTGCAGGGTAGCCGTTTCAATATACCGAAACAGATCCACCAGCCGTCCTTTACCCTGTATCGGGCCAAAGGGTCTGGTCATTTTTGCGCCAAATGGCATCACCCGCACACGGTCGTGATGGGCAAGCGCCAGATAGCCCAGCGCCCCGATCAACTGCTGCGCGGCTCGCAATTTGGGTGGGTACCCCCACGCCATACTGTGTGAGGTATCGAGCAACAGATGTACTTCGACATTCTGCTCTGCCTCACCCAGTTTGACCAGTATTTGATCCTGACGGGCATAGGCATTCCAGTCAATATAGCGCGTGTCATCACCACTGGTATAGGGGCGATGATCGCTAAAAATACTCGTCGGCAACTGCCGACGGCTGGCATGCTCGCCACCGGAGGGTTGTCCGCGCAACGTGCGTTGCGCTTGCAGGCTTAACCGCTCCAGCCGACGCAAAAATGCCTCGTCAAAGAGCGGCTCCTCATGGGAGGTATTACTGTGTTGGCGAAAAATAGTCTTGAACCACATCGCGTAAATCTAAGGGAACACGTAACGGATCATCACCTGTCTGTACCTCATTCGTATCAAGTGAAGCGGTAGGCGGTAAAAAGCTTCCAGTTGCACCGCCAGGAGCAAATGAATTTCCACTCGCAGAGGCGGGTGTGGTACCAGAACCTTCACTCTCTAGATCGAGCGGCACGCCCTCCACTCCCAGCCGATCAGGAGGTACCGATTGCTCACGCTGATCACCAGGAATGTTCCCGGCTCCCGCCCCTGCCCCAGACTGCCGGGTTTCTGACCGGCCCTGGTCGTCTGTGTCGCCCTGTCCCTGGTTGCCCAGTTGCTCAGTCAGGGTTGCCAGATTTTCCAGCGCCTGTGCTGCATTCTGTCCACCCTGTTCGAGACCATCTGCCTGTTGACGAACCTGGTTCGCCCGTTCAGGATTATCACGCCCAATCTCGTTTGCTGCCTGGCGCAATCGTTGTGCCAGGTCACGGCGTGTTGTGGCTGAGAGCTGATTTGCCTGGTCGGCCAGTGCCCGCAACTCCTGCGCCGCCTGCGCTGTATTGCCCTGATCCAGCGCCGTCGCAGCAGGACGGGTTGCACTCTGGTCGCGCAATGCATCCGCCAGTGCCGCGAGCGCTGCGGCCTTCCCGATCCCACTCTGCCCACTCGCGTCTGCCATCCCTGAGTCGGTTTGACCTGGCTGATCGGTGCCAGGATTACCCGTTGACGATTGATTGGGATCATCCAACGGATCTGGCGGAAACTCACGTGTCGTCTGATCAGGAACGGCGAGTTCTGGCAGTGGATCAGAGGGAGCAAACAGGTCAGGCAGGCCCAATCCGATCATCAACAGCAACCCCAGACCGAGTAGCACAAAAGCGATAAGAGTGATAACTTCTGACCAGGGAAAGCGCTGATGCGAAGCTACATAGCGCTGCACACGACTGATCGTGCGTTGCGATTGATCCAGCAAGCGTGCAGCCACTCCCTCCGCCCCATCCTGAACGTCAACTTCTAACGCAGTCGCAAGCTGATTGTTCAGGCGAAAGCGCCGATCCAGTCGCCGCGCCGTCGCCGCTGGTGACATGGGCGGTTTCAGCAACAGCACTACTCCGACACTGGTACAGGCAATAACCAGCCCCCCCAGCAGTTCGAAGCGTAAAGGCCATCCGAACAACAAATGCCCGCCCAGACCGATACACAGCAGTGACATACCGACCCACGCGAAACGCAACAGGGTGCGAATACCTCGCCAGGCCCAGCGATCATTCGCCAGACGTTTGAGTTGTATATGCAAAGGTTGATCCAGCATAGCTTTCAATACTTTACAGAAGGTACGCGGACATTTGCCCCAGATGTCTTTTCAGGTTGTAGCAGCAGCGAAGGAACCATTTTTATGTTCGGATTGGCAGCGTAAGCGAAAGTCTGGACACAAAAACAGCAACGGTACTGCTCTTCCACAGGTGCAAAAGTGAAATGGCTGTACTACCGCGTAATTCCTGTGCTTTATATCCGTTCTAACGGTATGCTGATATTCCATCGATGACGTGGGCATCAAGATGGACACTGGTAACAGCACGAAAATCACATATGCAGTATAGCGACCTGTTCCCGTTCCGTCAACTCCAGGACGTACGCAGTCGCGTGAACCAGTTGACCACGCGACTGCGTACCTCCCAGCGATATCAGCGTCATGCTGATGTGCTTATGGCATTGTCCCCCAGCTGGTAATCAATTCACGGGTAAGCAAGCCCAGTTGCACTTCATATGGTGTGCCATTGAGTTCCGGATGGTTCTCAAACCGGGCCCGCTCAAAGTATTGGACGGTATATGGGCGTCCCGTCTCAGGATGCGTCATCTCAAACGCCTCGGTAAGGGGGTAGCCGACCAGCGACAATCCACCCTGTTGCTTCCAGACTTCCTGGAAGGGTGGACAAATACTGTGCCCGGTCTCGCGGAAAAACAGGCAATCCGGGTCGGCATAAGGGACACGGGGCAGCAGGTGCCAGTTGATCCCACGTCGTTCCAGTGCTATCGCGCCCAGATGTCCCAACTGTACTTCGTAGGGCGTGCCACTAAATTCGGGAAAATGTTCAAACCGTGCCCGTTCAAAATACTGCACCACCCGTGGGCGTCCACTGCCAAATTCCGGCTCAATCAGTTCCTCGGTTAATGGATAGCCAAACCGAGCCAGACCACCGTGCTTTTGCCAGTACGTCCGAAAAGCGCCGCGCAGGCTATGCCCGGTCGTCCGAAAATAGTCACCGCCACGTGGCACCGGCGGATCATACTCCACAAATATGGGGGCACCCGTGGATGGGAGCCGTAAGGTTAAGTTCCCGTTATCGGTATAGAGAATATGCTGTACCTGACCATTCCAAGAACGCACCAGCGCCTGGCTACATCCACAATCCACCATCAACGCCGGCGAGCTATCAATGGTACGCCAGAGGACATCAACGCGCCGCCCGCTGCCCGCAAAACGATACCAGTAGATATGTTCCTGGCCCGGTACCACCCCATTGGCGCGTACCTCCTGCAGCATCAACCCCGCCAGCATATTCGTGAGGGTGCGGTAGGCCACAAATGCTGGCTTCCGGAGATCGCCCCGATTCGGATCAAGCGGATAGGTACGCCGCAACAGTCCAAAATGAAACTGGTCATACCGTTCATTATACACTGGCTGATGATATGGTGCATCAGGGTAGGTGTCATTCCGAAAGTCATACCAGAACACCTTCTCGATACTGGGATGCGCCATTGCCAGGACGTAGGCGCGGATCAAGAAAAAGGCTTGCGTATCGAGATCAACGCCTGGCCACTGGGTATGTGTTGACCACCCCCATTCGGTAATCCAGACCGGTTTAGGGCCATAGATCCGCAGTAGTTCATCCAGTCGTTCCATCTCGTCATAGAAATCAACCGATGCGTTTCGCCGCCAGGGGCTACCTTCAGGTGCATCCGGGCGATACGGATGAATCGCCAGAATATCGACATAATTCCAGCCGCCGAGATCACCTACTTGCTGCAAATAATCAAAGTAGTCGTAGTTATAGGGGGAAGGCGGCTCACTCCAGATGCTGGCCAGACCACCCATGATAATCGTTGCGTCAGGGTCAGCAGCACGGGCAGCGGCAGCGCCAACCTGGAGAATACGCACAAAATCACGCACTTCATAGAGACCACTTTCATAACCCGATTTTGCCAGGTTTGGTTCGTTCCATAGTTCCCAATGCTTCACCCATCCCTTTTCACGGCCATAGCGCGCCACAGCTGCATAGACAAAATCGCCCCAATCCTTAATCCACTCTTCAGGCTGCGGATTTTTGCCTTTAAACCAGGCTGGATTATAATCAAGTAGTCCCAGAATCCGAATACCGGCTGCTACTTGTGTCCCTATAGCACGGTCATAATCAAAAAAGCCACTCCCATCACCAGTCCATGTAAATGGCCCCCCAGGATATTGTTGAACACGATCCCAGAAGATTTCTTCTCGTTGCCACTGTACTCCGGCCTCACGCATCAAAGCAACCGCTGTATCAATCTCATCACTGCGGACGCGGTTCCCCAGCGCGGCAATAATCCCAAACGGTGTACCTTTATCGCGCCAGGGCAAATCGGCTGCTTTCACCGATTCTACGCCATGCGGTGCAAAAGGCACAGGCAGCATCAGGGTTAACAGCAAGATCAACAATCGTTGGAAACGGCGCTCGAAGATGGTCATAGTATATCTTTACTCCGCAAGATCGTTCAATAACACGAGTTACGCGGTGTGGCATCCTGTCTATTCACCTGCGGCAGCGTGGAAAAAACATTTTTTACGCCCCACATTTTGCCGGTGAAGCAGGCGGCCCGGATGCTCGTCCTATCAGGCGTGGAAAAAACACTTTTGATGCTCCACATTTTCGCTCCATTCGGTGACGCACAGGAGAAATGTCAGTGAACGAGGCGTTAGGGTGAATGAGCGCGTAACTCGTGTTCATTCGTTCCAGTGAGCGCTGCAGTGTTACACAGCGCCCGCCTTTGACAATACCACCAGCATATACAGCTTAAATCGACTTAAGGCAGGTATATCGGTTATTTTTTCATAGACCAGTGCCAGCCGAAACAAAAGCGGTGAAAATGCGAGATAGAATGGATTACCAACATAGATACATGCACACAATTGTAAGCCAGCCGTTCGTGCCAGGGCATTAATCACTCGCCGGGTATTGGCGCGATAAAATGTAGGATGCGATTCGTGTCCAGGACGCTGCAGTAACCTCTGAATAAGGAACCGTTGCACACCATCAGGAATGAGCCGACTTACGAGCGGGATATAGTGATGGGCGTTGGTCGTAAACAGGATCAACGAGCTTCCTGGGCGTACAATACGACTCATCTCATCAAACACCGATTGCGGGTCTTGCAGGTGTTCAATCGTCCACTGGCTGACCAGTACATCAAAACTCGCGCTCGCAAAAGGCAAATGCTCGGCATTCGCCAGCACACGCTGGCGCACCGTTGTATTGTGCTGAAGGTCATTCAAACGGAGATCAACGCCAACTGAACGGCTGGTAGTATGAATCGCTGCCTCAGCCAGACTCATCCGCCCACAACCAACATCAATCAGGGCTGTATCCGGGGTCACAACTGCAGCAATGAGATCCTGATACTGCTCGCCGGCATTGCGGAAATTGGGATACCACCGTGCAAAGATGTGCTGACAGCGTTGATACCGATGGCGTAATATGGCAGAAAAATCCACTCGAACCTCCTGCTTAACCAGATGTCCTGCATCAATGGTGCCCTGCGGATATGGCTCTGATCACGTCACGCTTGTCTGTCTCGCATATGCCATGCAGAAGCATAGTATACACGAGAATAGAGTCACCCTCGCCCGGTTCTGGCGTAGTGTACCACATTTCATCTGATATACTATCAAAGCGAGATTGAAAGAGCATGACAGGTATGTTACAAATTCTTCAAGGCCCGTCTGAGGAGGGATATGGAGTGCAGCAGCCATGCTGCCGCTGTGATGACGGTCAGTACCCATCTACCAGGAATCCGGTTGCTATTCATTGCAGACAGAACGTGAGTGGTGCAACCATGCACACATGCACATCATCCCTTTTCCGACAGGGTCGTAAAGCCAGGTATCGGTCTCACACGCAGGTTTTTAGGAGCAACCCTGCTGGGTGTATGCCGATCCCCGCCAGTGTCCCCATACGCCAGACGGACATCAGGAATACCCACAAGGGGCATTCTCAAGACGGTTTTGTTGATCTAATCGCGCACCAGCAAGCTAAAGACTACAATCTGGTGTTGTTCTTGATGCGCTAATCGCAGGCCGGTCGCCTGTAACCGGTGGTTCAATTCGGCCAGTGACCAGAAGGTAATCCCGCCCGGTCGTAAAAGTCCCTGTACGATACGCCCCGGTATATGTTCGGCCTGAACAAGATTCATCAAGACACAACGGCCCCCCGGAGCTAAGACCCGTTGTAGCTCGGACAAACAGCGGTCAGCATCACCTATTTCATTCAGCGAGCCGCCCATCACCACCCCGGCCACGGTCTGGTGGGCAAAGGGAAGTGCCTGCGCTTTCGCTCGCACAAAGCTAATACGCAACTGCTCTTTGTGGGCAAAAGTATGGGCCTGACGTAGCATCGGCAGTGAATGGTCAATCCCTATCACATGCCCCTGATCGGCAGAGAGTTTCGCCGCCAGGGCCCGGGCGTAGAGACCATTAGAACACGCCACATCGACATACAATCCACCGCGTTCTGGTGCGGCCAGTTCGACTAATAACGGCAGTTCACGATCATAGCCAAATGCCTCCCCTGCGAACAAGCTCAGGGCACGTTTACGCCACAGTCGCTCATAGGCCCAGGCCGTTGGCGGGAGATAATTGGTCAGTTGGGCCACACTATCTGGTGCGTATCCCGATCCTAAGAGATCGGCAATCGCCAGATCGATCGGGTACATTGTGCCGCCAGATTGGCAGCGTAACTGCCCGGAGAGGACGGCCCCATCTGCCGTCGCCTGCGCACCGGGTGCCAGGATAAGCGGCTGATCAGGATGTTCAGGGCAACGAAGATACGCTAATGCTTCTGGATACATACACGCACGATAATTTATCAGGTACGACAACAACGTGTCTCTCCTATAGAAGACACAGAGGGTGACATGATGCTGAACCATATCTTCTCATCTCTGCGGTTTCTACGGCCTCGGTGGTGGGTTCTCACCATTATTCTCGTTGTCATACTAGAAGATGCATATACTGATCAAAATCATGTTCAAGTGCTTGAGAAGGTGTATGAAGACGATCGTGCTCGATTAACTCAAGAAAAACCGCAATCAACTCGCTGTCCCATTGCTTTCCAGCCCCCTGGCACAATCGTTGTAGCGCCTCGGCCTTACTCACCGCTTGACGATAGGGACGATCGGTCGTCATCGCATCATATGCATCGACGATCGCAATAATCCGTGCCCCGACCGGAATTTCCTCACCGTGCAGTCCATAGGGATATCCGCTGCCGTTCCACTGTTCATGATGCGCGAGAATAATAGGCTGCACCTCACGGGCAAAGCGCATTGGTGCTACAATGCGTGCGCCGAATTCCGGGTGTCGCTTAATCTGTGCATATTCCTCCGGGGTCAGGGGAACTGGCTTGCGTAAAATGGCGGTGTCGATCGCGATCTTCCCAATATCGTGTAGAATGCCACCATAGCGCACAGCACGTGCCTGTTCGAGCGACAAACCAGCCGCAATCGCCAGTTGCTCCCCATAATTGGCTAATCGCCATAAATGACCCTCCGTGTATGCGTCCTTTGTCTCCACGGCCAGCGCCAGCATAAAGATGACACTCTCGGTGCGCTCCAGTTGATCGGTCAAACGTTTGAGCCGCAATTGCGAGCCGATACGTGCCTGAAGCAGGCTATGCTCCAGCGGTTTGGTCAGAAAGTCATCTGCCCCAACTTCCATACCCCGCCGCCGATGTTCTTGCTCCTCCAGGCCAGTTAACATCGTGACTGGAATTAACGCCGTGCGTTCATCGTTCTTCAGGCGCTGGCAAACACTAAAGCCATCAAGCTTCGGTAGTTTGACATCAAGCAATATGAGATCCGGGAGAGTGTCGGCTACGGCCTGGAGCGCCTCCAGGCCGTCCCTGGCGGTGAAGGCCTCGTAGCCTTCACGCTTGAGCAGCCGCACCAGAACATCCAGGATAAGTGGATCGTCATCGACAACCAGTATCTTCGCAGACACACGCCTTTCTCCTTTATTGCCGGAACCCCAGAAACGGTGCTATTGATTGTCCGCCAATGCTAGATTGAACAGAATAAAAATGGTATTCTGATGCAACAAAGATTATGTTGCACGTATACAGTGATAGTAAAGTACAGTGATAGTAACGGTTACTTCGCTGTGTCGGAGATGCCTTTCCAGGGAACGTTCGCCGGAGCGCAGGTACCACCCAAACAGTCACCTGATTATATAGCAATCCTACATCGGTTGTGAAGCACGGCGTCCAGGCTCTAGCCAGGGTGGAGCGCTACCAGGCGTAAGCCTGGTATCCGATAGACGATTCGGATGGCTATAGCAAAAAAATGTACAATGCGGCAATGACCGAGATACTCGTCAATACCGGATCAATGGTCAGGATCAAGCAGGCGTAACTGTGGCATGTGCATCGCTATGGCACCAGACTGTGCAACGATAAACGTCTCCATCTCGTGATGCAGCATCAGGAGATCAACCCCCATATAAGGGCTCGGCAACCCGGCTAACCTGATGCGGCTCTTAGCCCAGTTACGGTGCATTCCACGCTGGTTGCCCTGTTGCCATTTTACCAGAGCAGCCGCTGTCTGGATAATCCCCTTAAAGAAGCGGGCCTCATCTACATCCGTTACCGCTCGCCAGCATATCTCCCACTGTTCATGGGCATGCCAGAAATGCCCCGCATTGAACAGGCGAATACCTTCCAGATACGCTTCAGGATAGTGCATAGCTCAGAAATACGGCTGTAACGAACAAAGTCACCCCTGACGCACGTGTTCATCAGGAGTGACTTATCGCATATACCTCACCACAAAGACTAACGACTACCGCACGTGGAGCATCCGCTGCTACCAGGAGGGGCTTCATCAGCATCACTATCTTCCCGGGCACGGAACGAATGACCACAACCACACCCGGAAACGGCGTTGGGATTATCAATCTTAAATCCGCCGCCCATCAGGCTATCTACATAGTCCACTGATGCGCCTTGCAAATAGCGAGCGCTAACTGGATCAACCAGAATACGCAAATCGCTGCAGACAAAATCGCTATCACCCTCGCGTACCTCATCATCGAAGGTCATCCCATATTGCAAACCGGAACAGCCACCGCCCGAGACAAACACCCGCAGTGCATAGCCATGCAGTTCTTTCTCGCGCATCAGTGCAGTCAGGTGTTCAGCAGCTGGCTGCGTTATCGTCAACACGGGAGCTGTAGATACAGGTTGCACACGCGCAGTTCCCTGCTCAACAACTGTCATTTATCCATCCTCCTTATAAATAATATGAGCATTTCCCGACACTGAAACGTGCATAGCCAAGTATACCAGATGTCGGAATGAAACGCTAGGGTTTTCTTTTATAAGTGAGCCAGGACATCCCGCCGTCTGTCATTGATGGGAGTTATGCGGTGGCAGCGCCTGGCTGGTGAACGGACGGGGTACGCGGTGCGAAGGCTGCCAGCGCGGGCTGCGGTGCTGATCGTACTGTCGGTCTGTTTGCCGCCGTTGCCCAACGCGTCAGCGTTCAGGTATACGTGATCGCAGCAGGTATCGCAGCATACCGATGCTATGATTAGGAGTGGCATCGGTATGCTGCATCCAAAAGAATGCACATTGTGGTCGTATTCGGAGCCCATTCGCTGGCTGGCAATGCGATCAAGCGCAGAAAAACGCCCGTCGCTGCACACATTCTGTCAATGACCGTAAGATACGGTAGATTTGACACAACGTGGATCGTGCCTAAAATGAAGGATCGTACTTGCTTTTAGACGTGGGTCAATCGATGAAACGACCAACGAGCGTGACCTTTCTGGGTGTCCTTGTTTTTATCCAGGGATTGATCTTCACGGTTCTTTCCAGTCTTGCCTTGCTGCTGTTTAGTACCCGACTGTCGGAATTATTACCGCCAGACATTGCGTCCGAACTCGCTGCTGTGCGCTTACAGGATCTCTTATTGGCAGCTTCGGCACTGGTTATGGGGGGGGTTAGTCTGGTTAGCAGTATTGGTATTTTACAGTTGCGTTCCTGGGCGTGGCTCATGGCAATGATTGCGCAGGGCATCAACCTGTTTGCGGAGATGGTCAACTATACCCGTGGCCAGGCGAACTATATCAGTCTGGTTGTTTCGACCATTATTGTCTTTTCTCTAAATCAGCGCGATGTGCAAATGGCTTTTCGCGTGGCGCATCGTCGTGAAGATCCTGCCAGTGTACGCACGGCTGAGGAGGATCAGGCTGCAAT
>DAOTWD010000128.1:0-19504 GCA_034435975.1 Chloroflexaceae bacterium
TTGCACCGAGCAAGAAGACCGAGTCGCCATAGCCATTAAACTGTGATTGACCGGGAGGAGTTCTTGGTGACTGTAACTCAACCCGCACCTTATCGGTTCCGGCCGGAACATTAGACAGAGTCAGGGTAACCAGATTGATCTTTTCCTTCCCTGGATCAGGATTATAGATCGTTTCCTGCGCAGATACACCCCCGGCTTCCGCGTAGAAAATAGCGATGCGCCTGTCAGTGGGTGTCTGCTTTTCCTTCTCCATGATCGCGCCACGCACGGTCACGTTCATAGTGGTCGGCAACGGCTCTGGCAAGGTAAGTTCCAATATAGCCGGGCCAATCGCACTCTTGCCATCATCACCACCCCAGGCATACTGCAGAGTCGTCGCACCGGCACCGGTAAACAGACTACTGGTTGGCTGCGCATAGTATGCGACCATCCCTTCGGCGGTATCGGCACCATTCCACGGCTCGGTCACCGTCGCCCTCACCGAGCCAGCTTCGCCCTCCGTGGTGAACACATAACCCATCATATCCAGGGGCTGAATCTTGTCGGGATGCTGGCTGGCGCGCAGAAACATAGGATTCGTCAGTGTTTCCGTGCCGCTGGCAAATTGCAGTTCTACCTTGCTGGCGGGTGGTCTGTTAAATCCCGCACCGCCCACCTGCACGGTTGACCAGAGCGATGGAGGGATCGTCATCGTTTGTGGGTTTACACCCTTCATCCCCGCACCAACAATATTGACATCATACGCCGCACATTGGTAGGACCATGCGGTACGCGGGCCACCACAGGATGGCTCGGCCACACCGCCCCAATCCCAGTCGCCATCACCCGTCCAATCCAGATCGAGCTGCCATTTGGCACAGATCAGGCCAAAGCCTTTGACCAGCGACTCATTGGGTTGGAGCGTAACCGTTCCGTTCGTATCCGTACATTCCCCGGCAGATTCCCACGGTTCCCAACAATCCAGCTCCCAGAAGAGTTCCTGGGGTACACCAGAGACATTGGTTACGCGGAAGGCATCGGGATAATTCCAATGCCCGCTAACGGGGGCGATCTCAAAGGGATTTGCAACAACCATCGCGGATGCAGTGTGCGATGAGCTGGTGTTTCCCGGTAGTATGAGCCAGTTCAATGCCAGCAGGGTGATAATAAACAACCCGGCCACCATTCTGGCTGCCTGAAAACGCCTATTCATGGTTGTCCTCTTTGCTCCTAAAGCATAAGAATATATGACACCCTCACGGAGAGCGCCAGACCCGATGTACGACGCACAGAGGCAATCTTTTGTCGTTTTACCTAGAAACGATGGTTTTGAACCGGATATACGACCTGTAAGCGAACATGCGCAAGGGTAGCGTTGGAATAATTTTCAGGCAAACGCCGAACAGACACGTACTGCCACGGATATGGTACATCATACACCAGGGCACACTATAAGTAGCCCCAACAACAAACAACAGAAGAAGTGCGTTTACCAGAAATAGACACAGCTACTTATAGCACAACCGGAACAGCGAGCATAGCCTGGCCGCTCCTGTTGGTTTGATCTGCAACCGAACTGAAACACCTACAACGCCGTAACCTTACTCCAATGTGAAGAATGTTGCGGGATCGACTCGTGATACTGGGGAGCAAGCACAGATTGTGAAATAGAGACAGCCCCCTTCCTTCAGGGTGAGCCGACATACGCACCTCCTTTCACTCAAATGTCTTGTAACAGGGATATCTGTGCTTCTTGGATCTAACTATACAACAGATTGCGGCAAAAGGGTAGTAGGCAATTAGTCCTGACTTTATGAGTAGTACCGCTCGTACACATGAAACATCTGCTACAATGAGTACATAACTTATAAGGAGTGGCAACCGTGCCTCAGCTTGAGTGTTATGCCGATCAAGACGCTCTGGACAACGGTTTTTCGCGTAATAATGAGCAGGATGGACGGGGTGGCTTAAACAAAACATCTTTTTCGCCTTCGGCAGAGTAGTACTCCAACGAGACTTCATCTCGGCAGGGGTGCAGGGGTCGCAGCCCCACGCGCGTTTCTGGTAGTTTTGGGAGGGGTGAAGCCGCGCTGAGCCTCCTACCCAGGGGACATTTCATTGTAGCAGTATTCTAAAGCGGTTCTTCCATGCTGCTGCCAATGACAAAGGCAAACTGAATCATATCACCGCGTACGTCCAGTGAAATGAGGAACCAACTATGCATATGCTTCGCACCAGGTTAGAACGTATCCCTATGTTTGTACGGGTCGGGTTAGTTATTATCGGGCTATTGATCGCTGCCTATTTGCTGGCTCCTGGCATTCCGAACGGTGTGCCCTATCTGGCTACGATACCGGTCAATAATCCCACATCAGAAGCGATCGTACCAACGGTTGAAATTCGCCCGATGGAAACACCCGATGCACTTGTAGCGCAGGAAGTTAGGCAGAAGTATGTATCGATCGTGCAACAGGTAGTGGTACCAGCGGAGAGTTTGGTTCAACCAGAAGATACCTGGAGTGTACGAACGACCGACATCAATGGTCACGGCGTTCTCGTGACATTACCCCTACAACCCGATGTTGGGCTGTCCAATGCCGAACTGGTACAGGCGGCCAAAGAAATGATCGCTGCGGCAATCAATGCCCTGTTTGTCGCTAATCCCGACCTGGATCGGGCAGTCGTTGTTTGTGCCATGCCAGATTCCAGGGGACAAAACATTCCTATCGTGTCGATCTCTATCCAACGGGCCGTTGTTGATAACTGGGGGACGGTGCCATTGAGTACGATTGAAGCCAATGCGCAGGGGGTGTTTGTCGAACTCGCCATGTTGGGGGACGATGCCATTGAGAAGAATTGAAGCCAATACCCTGGGGATATTGGTCAAACCAGCACTATTCACAGTATAGGCGTTGTTGGGCGTATGGAAGCACGCAGGTTACAGAAATATATGCGTGCTGGTCACTATACGCCCTTCGTCTAGGCTAATTGTATCATTATCACCGTTTACGGTTCTGGCTATTACAACTCATTGCCATACCGCAAGGTGGGAAGCATCACCTGACTCACCCGACCCCCCATGCTTTACACGATCCCTGCCCTGGCTCAGGCAGGACGCAGCGATGCAGAGTGTTTCACCACTTACACCTCAGCCCATGCCTCCCCGCTATCTGCCGAAACGGCGATCTCGTTTCGGTCGTATTATAGGGGATCTGTTCGTTCGATTCCAGCCTTTTTCCAGGCGCAATCAAATCAGGAAGTGTCGCCTGAAGCTGTTAGCGGTTGTAACGAACACAAGGCCCTGATACAGGCATTCGGTCTTAGTTGAGGAGGATGCAACAGATGAGTAACAGAATTCAACAGATCATGGGAGTACTCAATGAGATTTCCCAGGGAGAGGAGGCAGAACAATTTCGGATCAATGCGCAGGATTTTTTATCCGCACGCGAACGGGGTGAGGCTGAGGGCACTCAAATTACCCAGATGACCGCTTCGATCAACGAGGCGGCAGAAATTGTCAATCGTAGTTTTCGCAAGCGTGATGGATCGGGACAATATACGAATGTCGTCTCGCCTGTGGTCATTCCCAAACGCAGTCGTTCATATGCCTGGCTGTTCTGGGTGATCGTATTCGTTTTTATAGGAATAATTGGAGGTGGTATTGCCAGAGCTATCGATACAGGAACTGGTATTGTTCCTGGAGTGGAACGCAGTAACTTTGCCGGTATCCTGTTTGGGCCACACTACTGGCTGCTGCTGGTGGCATATATCGTCTTTAGCTGGTGGCGCAACAGTTTGATTATGGTGCCCGACGGCTGCCAGGCGCTGATCACCAGGTTCGGACGCCTCGAAACAATCAGACCATCTGGACGCACACTGCTGCTTGATCCCTGGAAGCGGGTCAGTTATATCGTAAATACGACGAAGGAATACCCCTATAACGCTCCTATTCGCGAAGCACCGACAGCGGGTCGTGTCAATGCATCGGTTGACCTGTTCTTGCAGTTTCGAGTGGAGAACCCTTCCGATTTTATCTTCACGCTGGGTGGGGCGCAGGGGTTTGCTGAGAAGCTGCAAAATGCGATCAGCGAGGTGACACGTGCTTTGATTTATGAGCAGAAAGCCGAAACGATCTATGATCTGGTGGGCGAAAGCACCCAATCACTGCTGGACACACTGAACAGGCAATTTCTACCGGCAGTCCGTTTTGTCAACGCTAATATTACCCACGCCGAGCCATCCAGCCAGCAGTATCGTATGGATCTGGCGGCCCCCGAAATGATACGCGTCGCGAAAGAGGCCTATACCTATCAGTATGAACTGAAGTTGCGCAAGGAGCAGGACGAGGGGGTGTTGAGCAAGGAACTGGCATCGCTCCGTGAAACGCTCTCGGAAATTCGGGCCGAGATTGCGAAGTACCAGGCGCAAATGGATACGGCACGCGAGAAGGAGTTCAATCGTGCCAACGCTTATGCGCGCCAGTTGCTGATCGAGGCCGAGAGCGAGGCCAAAGCCAATGCCGCCCTGCTTGAGGCGCAGGCACTGGATATTCGTGCTATGAGCAGCGCCTACTACCCTGAGATCCTTGAATACCGCTTCCGCCAGGATGTACTCGATAAGCTGGAAAGCGTGGCCGATAGTTTGCCACAGATCGTGAACATTGGAGCCGATGCAGATAAGAACATTGACTTTATGCGTGTGGCACGGCAGATGATGGGACTTCAGGATGAGAAGCTGTATAGCGAAGCTGACTTGCAGGCGATACGTGAACGGATCAACGAGATTATGGCCCGCATTAAGGAACGAACAGAACAGATTAGTAAGATCGTACCCGAAGATCCCGCAGTAGCCTTGCAGGAAGGAGGCGTCATATGACCAGTGTCGATACACGCAAGCAGAGTTTTTCCAAAATTAAAGAAGTTGTGGCGACCTGGAATAACGTGCGCCAGCTCTTGCGTTCGGGTGACGAAGGGCAACTGGTGCCAGTGGTTATTCCCAAGGATCGGCGTGGGTTTGGCTGGATCATCCTGGCCGGAATCGGATTGTATTTTTTGCTCACTATGCTGATGGCAATAATCGCAGGGAATGCGCTTATTGCTGGTCTGGCAGCGCTCATAACGCTATTGATTTTTGGTATAACCTTTGTTTCCTGGATCCTGGTGGCAATTGTCGAGATCGAGCAGGGAAACACGGGCATTTTGTCGCACTATGGGCAAATTACCGGAACGCTATCGCCCGGACGACACTTTCTGTTCTGGCCATGGCAAAAGGTAGAGTTTGTTGTGGATACCTCGACCGAGATACCCTATACTGCCCCGGTGCTCGCCTGTCCCACCCGTGACAACGTGCCCCTCAAGTCGATTGAATTTTTTTTGAAGTTCCGTATCGAAGACCCGATCGCGTTTGTGCGCAATATTGGGGCCAGCAACTTTGATCTGGTGTTGAGCAGCGCAGTACAGGATGCCATTCGTCAGCGTAGCCGCAAGGTAGAAACAGAACGGGCATATGACCTGCGCGGCAGCGATGTCGGCGACATGCAAGACTATCTGAACCGGCAGATGCAGCGCTACGGTGTGCGTATTATCGGCGCGAATATCCCCGATGTGCAGTTGCCCGATCAGTATCAACAACACCTGGCAACCCGCGAGAAGGTCTCGAAAGAGTTGACGGCCTATGAACGGGAGTGGGAACTGGTGCGCAAACAGCGCATTGATACGCTGTTGATGGAGATTGAGCGAGCGAAGAAAGAACGCGACGCCCGCTTTGTGGAAGTCAAGACGGCGATCAACAAGGCCCGTGAGTCAGTCGCCCAGGTGTTGCAAGAGCGTGAAACCGAGGCCCAGAAAATACGGTTGGAGATAGAGGCTCGTGGTCGGGCAGCGCTGAAGGCAGCCGAGAACGAGGCACGGGCATTGCGGCATCTGGGCAAAGCCTACAAAGACAATCGTGCGGTATTGCAATATGAACTCATGGTACGTCAGCTACAGGTGGCTGAGACACTGGTGCGTAGTGCCCCCCGACCCGTGCTGGTACAATCGGAAAATGGCGATCAATCGGCATTATCAACGCTGATTCTGGCCCGCATGTTGCCGTCTATCATGGACGATCAAGAAAGACATGGATCGAGAGCCAGAGACAAAGAGCAGCGACAACTGGCTGGACATACGCTCGCCAGCAAGCCTGATGATTTGTTGCCTGGACTGCTGAACCAGGAGACATAGCGGATGCAAAGCGAGGTCAGCGTTGCGCACAGAGCGGCTTTGAATCGCCGATCCGCCGAAGGAGGGCTGGCTGGTGTACTCGGAGATTCTTCAATGTGGCGGAACCGCTGAGGACGCTGAGAGGTGACCAGCAACGGTTGCAACCCGGCCTGACCCTGAAGATATGCGCCCGATCCTCTGCTTTCGATTGCCGTGCGCTTAAACCACTCCCAGTGCTTTTCAAACGTGCGCTTATCAATCAGCGGAGTATCACCAATAGATGAGCGAGACACATCACGCCACCCTGCCGGGTAGCAGCAAGCCATTACTCGGGATCGGCCCGTTCCACTGGCACATCGGCATATTACGTTCCATACTCGTCGTAGTCAGGCAGAGGATCGTCTTCCAATTGTACGGCCAGATGGTGACAAATATCTCGAATGGCGGGATCGGCGGTACGTACAACCGCACCTAGTAACAACGCCGTAGCCACAACATCGCGCTTATCGTGAAAAATCACGGGGATAAGTTGATCCTCGCGTTGCACCGTCCAGGAATGTTCAGACTCGTTTCGATTGACAATAAGGAGCATATCATGCCTCGCTTTCGGTAGCTGATACGTGACATATATCTCCACCAGGGAGGTGAAGAGCGCTGACAACCAAGAACATCATTATAACAACAAATAGACCAACGTTCTATACACGCTTTGAACCACGTCTAATACGCCAACGAGACTTCATCCTGGCCAGGGTGCGGGGTCTGGCAAGGAGAGAACCCTCGCTCCTCTCTCATCCTCCCTCACTTCTCGCCGGCGCCGAACCTTCCTACCCAGGGGATGTCTCATTGGCGTACTAACACCAGAACTGGTAGAAGGGTGTCAAGTCAGCTTACCCGGTCTGCGGCGAGGCGACAGGTCTGGTATTCATCGGCTCCGTGGCCTTGCCAAAAATGCGATCCGTAAACTTGACATACCAGGCCGCTGCCTGCACCTGAATGATATAGGCCAGAGCAATGATCAGCGCAATGTCGGCCCCTTCAGCCCCAAATACCGTCATTGCAATCGCCAGTGCAATCGAGAGGTTGCGCATCACCGTGCCATAGACCAGCGCAATCCCGTCGCCGCGCTTGAACAGCAACTTGCCAACCAGGGTGCTAAAGATGAAGTTGATCGTATAGAGTATCAGCAGGGGCACGAGCAAGTTCAACAACAGCGTTGGATCGGAAATAATGGTCTGGGCACGTAGCGCCAGGGCGATAAATACAATGCCCAGTACGCCCAGGGTGGAAATAGCCGGAAATTTTGGTTTCAGGTCTTTCTGATAAGCGGCATTGCCAAACTTCCAGATCAACAGCTGCTGCGTCAAATAACCAGCTAGCATGGGCAAAAACACAATTATAATAATCTGCTGAAACACCTGCGAAAGAGGTATGGTGACAACCGCACCCATCAGCCATTGCAGATAGACCGGTGTCGCCACCGAACCCAGGATCAAGCCGATCACCGTCATCTTGATTGCAGACGAGATATTGCCCTTCGCAAAACCCGTCCAGGAGATAGTCATACCCGATGTGGGCAGTAACGAGGTGAGCAAGAGACCCAACGCAATCAGCGGTTGATCCGCAAAGAAATATTGCCCGATGCCATAGCCCAGAAAGGGGATCAGCGCAAAGTTGATTAACTGAGTCGTTAGCTGTAGCCGTATATCACCGCCCGAAAACACCTCGCGTATATTGAGTGTGACCATCATGGGATAGACCATCAAGAATGTGAAGGGAATAATGGCCTGCTGCAACGGTCGCGCATCATAATTGAAACCAAACAACACACCGAGGATCATAAATGCTGGAATGCTCCAGACCAGATTCTTTTGCAAGAACAATAGTGCCTTCCACATGCTTATGCTTTCCCTCCCCAAGATACTAATCCTTAATAAGGAACGATAGCGCCTTACACAAGACAGGGTTGTCAACACACAGGCTATCATATCTGAGATGCAACAGCAATGTATCAGGTTACACGATGTGCGGATTGCCAGCGCGATCCTGGCATGCAGCACGCCTTTACAGGGCGTGCCTGGCTGTAAGGCTGATACAGGTGCCGTTGATTCAGTATAGGTAGGGAAATAGACCGGGTCACCAACAGCCGAAATATCTGCAGCACGGCTACACACAAACAACTGGCGTCCCATCTGTCTTGGTAACATACCAGGTAGCTGCTGGATCAAGGGTTAGATCACTGATTTTTACGAAAGGATAGTCATGGAACCGTGCTATATATAAATAAAGCTTGCGACAAAGTTTAGCCGGGACGCCAACGTACAACGGAAATAGACTCTCGATAGCACATCAGATCTAGCTATATGACTAGTTCCATTTTGCTGACAGGTGGAGTATCATGAAAGATCTAACCACATCAGGCGTGAACACGAGCCTGAGAAGCATATTTTCCAGGCTGTACGGTGTTCACAGCGCTGTGAGCGTAGTTATCTCCCCGTCAATCAGTGGCAATCAGTGGAACAAGGTGTCGTATCAGGGAGGTGAGCAAATCACCATACAAACGCCAGTTTGCTGTAATGTACCGGTAATTTACTTTATGGGATGCAAAGCGTATACTCAGAACCACATCCGGCTACTGGACACCGATCGTTGGAGATCAATCAGCGACGCAGCGAACAACGAGAGCCACCCTGGCTCAATGGTAAACTGGCTTCCAGGCTTTTGCATGGACGGAACGCTCCGAGACCAGTGCCTAGACTCCGGCTCATCACAACTGATTGAGGATTGTTATTCTCGTGTTCAGTAGTCTTCTGTGGTTTTGTACTGGTTCATTCTATTGTGAAGTATTGTTCAAGAAAGGAAACAGATCTTATGCGACGCTTTTTGATTTTTCTGGTACTGGCTATGTTGCCTCTGGCAGCACTGTCACTACCGCAACCGGCCAGCGCGCAACGCACGCGCTGTTTTAACGAAACCGGCTATTGCGTCAGTGACCCGATCCTGGGGTACTGGGAGCGTAATGGTGGACTGGCGGTTTTTGGCTATCCAATCACTGATTTGCGCGTGGAGACGGTGGAGGGCACCTGGACTGGCCCGGTGCAATGGTTTGAGCGTGATCGGCTGGAGGATCACGGGGCCGAGGGTGTGATGGCTGGACGCCTGGGTGCCCAGATCCTGGAACTCCAGGGGCGTCCCTGGACAAGCTGGCCCCAGGTCGATAGCGCCCCTCGCGGGTGCCGCTACTTCCCGGTGACCGGGCATAGCGTCTGTCCACCGTTCATTGGCTACTGGGAACAGAATGGCGGTCTGGAACGCTTTGGCTATCCAATTACTGAAGCCATAACCGAAATGAACGCTGATGGCTGGACAGGCACAACCCAGTATTTTGAACGCCGCCGTATGGAGCATCACCTGGAGAATCGTGGCACCCAGTTTGAAGTACTGTTAGGTCTGCTTGGTAAAGAAGTGCGCAACTTTGGCCAGGCACCCGTGATGACTTGCCCAACACCGGTCATTCCTGACCTCCAGAGTGTCTACGATCGGATTGGCTACTTCCGTGATGAAATGGGCTGCCCCGGTGCAACCGTCTACAACCGCCCGGCTGCCATCCAGAACTTTGAGCGTGGGCTGATGCTCTGGAGTGACCTGGGTAACGGTGATCGGCGAATCTATGCCTATATGGTCTATAACAACTACCGCCGCTACAATGATACCTGGCAGGAAGGCGATCCAGATACGCCCAATGTCACCCCACCACCGGGTCTGTATGCACCACGCCGGGGCTTTGGCAAAGTCTGGATCAACGATCCCACGCTACGCAACGAGATTGGCTGGGCGGTTGAACAAATGGAACGTGCTGAGACCGCGACCATTCAAGATTTCGACAAAGGGGTGCTGGTCTGGATCAAGAGTACGGATACGGTCTATGTCTTTGGCCCGAGCGAGTGGAATGCACAGGTGATTACACGTTAACACTATCACGTATGTGTACCATCGTAACACGGAAGGCACAGAGATACAGCTACTTTGTGCTGTTCTCTGTGTTTTCTGTGTCTCTACACCTGGTATCGTTGCTCGGCGACGCTACCAGAGTATGGCACCAGTAATGGCTTAGAACCTGGGTTGTGATACTATTCATACCCTTGACATCCGTCCTATGGACAAGGTCGGGATTGACACAGACTGATCAAGAACGCTGTTTTCCGGCTGAGACCGGCCACTGCATTCAGGGGCGGTTTCTGGAATATTGGGATCAGATTTGATGCGTGTACCATGAGCGCAGCCAACGATTTAGCTCGAATTGACATTTGCAAGTCTCTCGCGTATAGTGAACAACATATGGACATACCCAATGTCGTGTCAACCTGATGTTCGCCTATAACGATCTTTTTCCTGTTGCCATATGGTTTAAGGAGGTGCAACGATGTCAAAAAAATGGGTCTATCTCTTCCGGGAAGGCGATGCCAGTATGCGCGACTTGCTTGGGGGCAAGGGTGCAGGGGTGGCGGAGATGACACGGACGGGGGTACCGGTGCCGCCCGGGTTTACCATTACGACCGAAGCCTGTAACGCCTATTATGACCATGGATCTCAGTTTCCAGATGGATTGTGGGATCAAGTACTCGATGCCCTCAGAGATCTGGAATTACAGACTGGTAAGAAATTTGGCGATCCATCCAACCCATTACTCGTTTCTGTCCGCAGTGGTGCGAAGTTTTCTATGCCCGGGATGATGGATACAGTCCTCAATCTGGGGTTGAATAAGGAAACACGGGACGGATTGGCCAGACTGACCGATAATCCGCGCTTTGCTGCGGATGCATACCGGCGCTTTGTCCAACTTTTTGGCAAAATCGTTCTTGGCGTCGATGGCGAAAAGTTTGAACATGTCATGGACGAGAAGAAGGGCCATGGCCAGCGCCTCGATACCGATCTCTCGACCGATGAGCTGCTCGAGATCGCTACTATCTTCAAGCAGATGATCAAGGACGACCGGGGCGTCGATTTCCCTGAAGATCCCTACGAGCAACTGCGGGAAGCGATCGCGGCGGTCTTCAAATCCTGGAACGGTCGCCGGGCACGAGACTATCGCCGGATCAACAAGATCTCCGATAGCCTGGGCACTGCTGTGAATGTACAGTTGATGGTCTTTGGGAATATGGGCAACGATAGCGCCACCGGCGTGGCCTTTACGCGCAATCCTAGCACAGGTGAGGCCGTGTTGTTTGGTGAGTATCTGGTGAATGCCCAGGGTGAAGATGTGGTGGCAGGTGTACGTACCCCGCAGCCTATCTCTGAACTGAAAGCGACCATGCCAGAGGTCTATGCTCAATTCGAAGGCATTACCCGCCAGCTTGAGGCCCACTATAAAGATATGCAGGACGTAGAGTTTACCATTGAGCGCGGCAAGCTGTGGATGCTGCAAACGCGTACTGGTAAGCGTACTGGTGTCGCGGCTTTGAAGATCGCCGTCGATCTCGTCAACGAAGGCGTGATTGATAAGGCGACCGCTGTCCAGCGTATCGAGCCAGCTCAACTTGATCAACTCTTGCATCCGATGCTCGATCCAAAGGAACGTGCTAAAGTTTCGCCATTGACCACTGGCCTGCCCGCTTCACCTGGCGCGGCCACCGGCAAAGCCGTGTTTCACCCTGATGAGGCCGAGGATCTGGCAAGCAAGGGGGAGAAGGTTATTTTGATCCGCACCGAGACGGCTCCTGAGGATTTCCACGGGATGGTCGCAGCTCAGGCGATTCTGACTGCCCGTGGCGGTATGACGTCGCACGCCGCAGTTGTGGCACGTGGCATGGGGAAGCCTTGCGTGGCTGGTGCTGGTGAACTACATGTCGATTATGCAAACCAGTGCGTCCATGTCAATGGGCACACAATTAACAAAGGGGATTGGATAACCCTGGATGGTGCCAGTGGTGAGGTTTTTGCTGGTAAGATTCCGACGATTGAGCCGGAAATTTCAGGTCATTTTGCAACGTTTATTAGCTGGACGGATGAGTTCCGCACGCTGGGTGTTCGCGCTAATGCCGATACACCGCAGGATGCCCGTACTGCACGTGCGTTTGGTGCGGAAGGGATCGGGTTGTGCCGCACCGAGCATATGTTTTTTGAGGGCAACCGCATTGATGCGGTGCGCGAGATGATCCTCGCTGACACGCCTGAGGGTCGCAAGGCCGCGCTCGCCAAAATCGAGCCGCTGCAGCAGGGCGACTTTGAGGGCATTTTCCGCGAAATGAACGGTTTCCCGGTAACAATCCGTACCCTTGATCCACCCTTACACGAATTTTTGCCCCATCACGACGAAGAAATCCGCGACCTGGCTCAGAAAGTCGGCCAGGAGTTCCAGAAAGTGAAAGCGCGTGTTGAAGAATTGCGCGAGGCCAACCCTATGCTCGGTTTCCGTGGCTGTCGCCTGGGCATCCTCTATCCGGAGATTACCGAGATGCAGGCGCGGGCGATCTTCAAGGCAACCGTGGCGGTGAAGAGGGAGGGGATTGATGTTCACCCCGAGGTGATGATCCCCCTGGTTAGCACCATCAACGAACTGAAGCGCCAGGAGCAGATTGTACGCCGCGTTGCTGATGACGTCCAGGCAGAGACCGGAGTGGCGTTCAACTATATGGTCGGCACGATGATCGAGTTACCGCGCGCCGCCCTGACTGCCAACCAGATTGCCGAGGTGGCCGAGTTCTTTAGCTTTGGTACGAATGACCTGACCCAGACGACCTTCGGTCTCAGCCGTGACGATGCCGGTCGTTTCCTGCCACTGTATGTCGAGGAGAAAATCCTGCCCGATGATCCGTTCCAATCCATTGACCAGGAGGGCGTGGGGCAACTGGTGCAGATGGGTACCGAGCGTGGTCGTAGCACCCGGCCCACCTTAAAAGTCGGTGTCTGTGGAGAGCATGGTGGTGACCCGGCCAGTGTGGTGTTTTTCCACCGTGTGGGACTCGACTATGTCAGTTGTTCACCCTTCCGAGTACCCATTGCCCGCCTGTCCGCAGCGCAGGCAGCACTCGGTGAAGGTAAACGGGATAAATAAGCACTGCTACTAAGGGATATGGATAGAAAGACCCACGGTGATGGCAACGCGAGGCACTGCTGCCTCTGCGTTGCCCTTTTGAACTGGCCAACCGTAGCCGGTTGCCTTGAACTGGCGAACCCATAATGAAACAGCCCGCATCTATTACTCAAGCCTTTTACGACTCCTGCGAACGTGCACCGGAGAAGATCTGTCTGATTTTTGCTACTCAGAAGGTGAGCTACGCGGAACTGGCGCAGGCGGCAACCCGGTGGGCCGCCGGGTTACGTACCTGGGGCCTGCAACCAGGAGCACGTGTGGCGCTATTTCTTGAAAATAGTCCGACCTTTCTGGCCGCGTATCTTGGGATTCATATGGCTGGCGGGGTGGTCGTACTCGTCAACACCCAGTATCGTCAGGTTGAGTTACGCCATATTCTGAACGACGCTGGTGTATGCCTCTGTATTACCGATCCACCGCGCTACCCTGAGCTGCAGAGCGTACAAGAGGCATTGCCAGACTTGATGGCTGTGATCACTATGACCGATTGGAATGTCGGCACGTTCAAGCTATGGCCAGATGGCACCGCTACGCCCTGGGAAGTCTCTTCCTTCTCTCCCGCTCCAATCCAGTTCCCCCAGGCCGACGACCTTGCGATTATTGCCTATACCTCTGGAACGACCGGTCGCGCCAAAGGAGCCATGCTCCTGCACCGCAATCTGGCGGCCAACAGTCACGCAGTTACGACGGCCTGGCGCTGGACAGCCGCTGATCGGCTGTTGCTGACGTTGCCTCTCTTTCATGTCCATGGCCTCTGTGTTGGTATTCACGGCAGCTGGCTAACCGGCAGCACGGTTGATCTGCGTCGCCGTTTCGATCCGGTCGACGTTTATGACACGCTGCTGCAAGGCAATGTAACCATGTTCTTTGGCGTACCAACGATGTATAGACGACTGATCAGCGAAGCACGCCGTCGCACATCAATGGATCAGCTTGTCATCTCCAGTGAACAACTGGCGTCGGGGGTACTCTATCCGGTACGCCTGTTTGTCTCTGGATCAGCTCCGCTCGATGTGCAAACATTTGAGGAGTTTGAGCAACTCTTCGGCCAGCCCATTCTCGAGCGCTATGGGATGACCGAAACACTCATGAACATGACCAATCCCTACGAAGGCGAGCGTCGTCCAGGAACGGTGGGCATGCCTTTCCCCGGTCAAGAGGCGCGTATTGTTGATGTACAGACGCGCCAGCCAGTACCAGATGGGACGGCAGGCGAGATCCAGATCCGTGGCCCAAATGTTTGCAAGGGCTACTGGCAACGCCCCGATGCGACTGCCGAGGCATTTACCCCCGATGGCTGGTTCAGTACAGGTGATCTGGGCTGGCGTAGCGCCGACGGCTACTATACAATTGCGGGCCGGGTGAGGGAACTGATTATTAGCGGCGGCTACAATGTCTATCCGCGTGAGATCGAAGAGGTACTGTTGACGCATCCGGCGGTGGCCGAAGCAGCCGTGCTGGGTCTGCCTGATCCCGACCTGGGTGAGCAGGTCGTAGCGGTGATTGTGCCCACCCCCCGGGCCAGCATCGATCATCCACGGCTGGCCGATGAACTGGTGGCCCTGTGCCGTGTGCAACTGGCGGCCTACAAGAAGCCCCGCCAGGTCTTCCTGGTCGACTCGCTCCCGCGTAACGCTCTGGGCAAAGTGCAGAAGCATCTCTTGAAGGAGCAACTGTGCGAGGTGTCTTCAGATAACAGGTGATAGATGCCCAGGCTGACTCGCTCTGATATCTGTTCCCTGGCACCTATCCCTCATCGGGCATGAGCAGTTTTCGCGTTGGCATTTTCTAACGCAAAGGGCAGCCGCTATCCGAACAACGAGACACACCCATCATAACTACAGGCACGCCAGGACTGTGCCTTCGATCAAATCTTGAAAGATAGTGTGCATACGTATCATATTTTGCGTGACCCTATGGCTACATCGGAGCATACAAATGTACACTATCAGAGTGGATTTGATAGTGTACAGCGAAACCCTATGTCATAGTGAGCGCAGTCAACACATCTCACCGTTTCACCAGTGTCATACCCATTGCTTCACGCAGTGAAATCCTCTATCGTGGTGAGTATAGTCGAACCATCCATCTCACCTTTTCACCAGTGCTATGCCGCGAGATGCTTTCTTCGTCAGCATGACACGGAGGGAGCATTGCTATGCAATGAGATCCTTCCCTCGCTGACGCTCAGTCAGGATGACATAGGGGGCACAGACGCTCGGTCATCCTGATTGAGCGGAATACTGGCACCCTGATCAGGATGTCAGGGCGGGACGCTGATGCTCGCTCGCCGGGCCGATGCCAGTACAGGGAACTGCTATCACGGTGGGAGTGGGCGGGCGATGCGGCCCAGTTTCAGGTCATCAATGCTGGCCGGAAGATACGCGCCGCGAATCAAATCCAGCCACTTTTGCACCTCGTCCTCGTCATTGAAACGCACCTGCTCGTCCATGCCTTCAGCCGAGAAGAAGACGTTCGGGGGTGATGACCTGCCAGCCGGCAATGTCCACATGCGTGCGCAGGTCTTCCTCCCAGACGCTTTGCATGACGGGCTTGAAAGTCAGCACAAGAACCTTCTTCCAGCCCATACGTTTAGCCAGTTGATAGGCGGCAAAGGTCTTGCCGAAGCGCATGTTGGCGTTGCACAGGAAGTGCGGCGGCTTGCCGTTTTCGCGGCGATAAAACTCTGGAAGCAGGCCATCGTCTTTTGAATGGTGGCTTCCTGTTCGGGGCGCAAGCAGAAGGCATGGCTACGCTGTTCTTCCAGCACCTGATCGGCGCGCACGGCGTGGATGGCGTTTTTGACCTGCTTCACCGTGCAGCGGAACCACTCGCCGCACGCCTGCCGAATGCCGTTGATGCGCAGCATAGGATGCACGTCATGGTCGGAGTAGGTGACTGTCATCTGACAGATGACAGTCACCTAAAGGTCGGGGTCGGGCAGCAGGTGGTCGAACATCTGGTTGGCGAGGGCCTGGAGGGCTGGGTGACTGTCATCTGCAGAGTCACCTGAGGTCAATCACCTGAGAGTTACCTTTCCAAATCTCCTAGTATACGCTATCACCGCACCATCGTCCAGCAGATCAGGTGCAGATCATCACGTGTGATGGTTTCGCTAGCAGGACTCAATGCTGCTGAGGCCACCTGGTCAAGTGCGTATGCATCAACCATTGCCGATAGATCATCTAGCAGCACCGCAACATTGCCTGTACTCCCATACGCGACATGCAGCGTGCGTATCTGGCGCACGAAAGGCGCAGGCAGTGGTTTGCGTAGCACGTTGTAGATCGCCTGCGCTACGGTTTTGTCAACGTTGGGCCTGTTCCAATTGGCCTTGAGAATGGCGCTCACATCACGCTGCACTTTGTCTATCTGCCCCCCCAGCAACGCAGTAGTGCGACGTGCCTCCACATCGCTCAGGATAGCCTGAGCAATCGCTTCAAGTGCCTCCTCTTGCGCTGCTGTCGTCAGCCACTCCTCGTCGCGCGCCGCACCTGGCGTTGCGCGGATCAGGTCGTGAATCTCGAAGCGGTTGTCGATAGCATAGCGCCCTTGTGTGTGCCAGAAGCGCCAGAAATGGCGGTCTTTGTGGCGATAGTAGGCGAACACTCCGGTGGCTTGCCCCCGTCGGAGACAGCTATGAATGCCATCCGGCAGCATTTCCACCATCTCACGTCCGTGTTCGCGCAGGTAGGTGAGCAGTTGCTGCCGCATCATCTCATTGCCCGCCAGTTCAGACACCTGCCCCCAGAACTTCAGCGCAGAGTCGTCTCCGGCAGCCAGTTCGCGTAAGGTGTTGAAGGTGCGTTCATCGATCAATTCACCCAGCACGCTGGCATCCAGGCCGATGGTTGCGTTGATGGCCCGCAGGCGGTCTTGCAGCCGCTCTACCAGGCGCAGCAGCGCTTCAAGCTCCTGGTCGGGGAAGATGTTGGAGATCGTAATCGCCGTATGGACGCTGCCGAGCCGGTCAATACGTCCGGCACGCTGGATCATCCGGGTCGGTTTCCAGTGCAAATCGTAGTTAATCAGGTGGGCAGTGTCTTGCAAGTTCTGCCCTTCCGAAAGCACATCCGTAGAAATTAGCAGGTCATACTCCATCTCTAGATCAACGGAGACCCGGCTTGAATGCGGTGCAAAGCGCTCGATGATGCGCTGCCGTTCACGTGGGACAACATCACTGGACAGGCAGGTGCCGCGCATAGTGGACAGTTTCGGGTCGGCACGAATTTGTTCCCACAAATAGCGGGCGGTATCGCGGTAATAGGAGAAGACAATCACTTTCTGCCCTATCAGTTTATGCAGGTAGGTGCGGAACTGCGCTAGCTTGTGATCGCGGGCAGGGGTAATCGGCTCAATCAAGGCGATTACCCGGTCAAGTGTGGCGAGGTCGTGCTGGATGTCGCCGCGCAGTCGGGGCAGATCGTACGCAGCAGGTTCGACGAACTGCAAGCGCTCCAGGGACTGCTCCAACCCCAGGTCGTCGCCGTCCTCCTCCAACTGCAACAGAACACGATGCGCACCACTTTGCAACAGGCGGCCCTGCTCAAACTCCCGCAGAAAGCGCTCCTCAAAGCTGCGCAGGCGGTGGATACTGATGCGGAAGGCTTCCACGCTCGACTCGAACCGCTTGAGCGGGTTGGTTTTGAGCAGGCCCATCAGGGCGGTATTGGTGTTCTCCTGGCGGCGTTCGGCGCGGGTCTGCTGCTGCTTGTAGCCCTCGGCATTGTAGGCGGGCAGATGCAACTGCTCAATGATGGCGATGATCTGGTCGAACAGGCCGCTGTAGGTTTCGCTCAGCCTATACTCGATGGTGTCCAGGTGGCGCATCGGGAAGCGCAGCGGCTGCCCATTGATCGTTGCCTCCGGGTAGTTATCGTGAATAAAGCTGCGCGTGCGGCGAATGACTACCTCTTCCAGCAGATTGAAGAGCGTGCCACCCGCACCGCCTGCCGCCTCTGCCTCGCGGAAATAGCGCCGCAACGAGGGGATACCAACATCGCGGAAGTAGCCGTCGTTGTTGCGCGTGAAGAGGACAAGCTGATGGTAAAGATCCCACAGCGTGTTGCTGATCGGGGTGGCAGTGAGCAGGATCACGCGCTTGGCGTCGCCGCTGCCGATGATCTTTGCCAGGTTGTTGTAGCGGTTGGTGCCGGGATTGCGGAAGTTGTGCGACTCATCCACCAGAATCACCTCAACATCGGCAAAGCGGCTCACATCCAGATCGGCCTGCCCCAACCGCTCCATCGACATGATGCGCGCCGGGATGCGCGACTCGTCGATCTCGCGTTCCCACATCGTCTGAAGCTGGGCAGGACAGATGATGAGCGTCCGCAGCCGCTGGTAGTAGGCGTAGAGTTCGAGCAGCTTCTTGCCCACGAACGTCTTGCCCAGGCCCACCGCATCGGCAACCATCACGCCGTGGTAGCGCCGCAGGATGCGCTGTGCCTTCTGGAATGCCTCGTTCTGGAAGGCGGTCAGTTCGACAATCGACCGCAGCGGGTCAATATCGGGCGTGCTGTCGAGGTCGTCTTTGAAGTAGGTGTAGAGCGCCTTGATGTATACCTCGTAGGGCGTATAGGGATAGCCGCCAAGCTGCGAACGCTCCAACAGGTCGATCAGCGTGTCCTTGTAGTCCTCGCTCTGCGTGTCGTGCCACATGCGCGTGTACCAGGCGGAAAACTCTTCGACAATCGGCTGCTCCTTGTGAACGGCGTTCAGCTCGGTGTTGGACGTGAGGCCGTTGTGGGTGAAGTTGGAGGAGCCGATAATCGCGGTGCCGTCGATATAGAAACGAAGAACCACGAATACCACGAATCGACACGAATAATGAAGGATATACACCCCCATTCGTGTTTATTCGTGTTCATTCGGGGTTCCTTGTTTTCCGCTTTGCGCTTTGCGCTTAGACCGCTTTGCGCTTTGCGCTCAGACCGCTTTACGCTTAGATGGGTGCATTTGTACCCTATCCTTTCGGTATACTCAGACCAGATGCGATGAATGAGCCAGTACGCCAGAATGATGGTCTCGGTTTCATACCTGTGCATCGCAGCCGATGGGGTTGCGTCGGAAGTCCTGTTGGTCGTATCATACCTATGGGGATTCTACGATTTGATCAGAAACATGTACGGAGCATATGTCAGTACCAACTATGTCAGCATCAGATAATCCATCAGAACATCCACCGCAGGTGGAGCTTTCGTCAGATGAACTGACGCTGCATTTGATAGCC
>DAOTWD010000129.1:0-3072 GCA_034435975.1 Chloroflexaceae bacterium
CGGGCAAGCTCCCGCGCCATTTGTGGAAAATTGCCGCACCACCGCCGGCATAGGGCAGACAAAACAGGCGCAAGCGAGTCTGCGGACTGGGCGCAAGTGGTAGTATCCAGGCCGAGCGTTGCATTGCAGTTGCCATATCATTATTTCCATTTCCTACATGTGGTATTACTCATACGCCAGTACCTCACGTACGGTGATCCGCGATGCATGCCAGGCGGGCAGAAAGCTGGCCAGCGCCGCCAGAACACAGACAATCACCAGCCAGATCAATGCACTACCAGGCGTAAACGTAAAGGCGAGCGGAATACTCAAAAAACCGATCCCTACCGCATCGCCCATGAATTTGCCCAGCGGGAAGGCCAGCATGACACCCATAAGCCAGCTTAACAGGCCAATCAGAATGCCCTCGCTCATCACAATCTGCAGGACTGAGCCGTTCGAGGCTCCCACTGCACGCAGCACACCGATCTCCCGAATACGCTCCATCACGTTCAAGCTCATCAATCCCATCAACCCCAGACCACCCACCAGCGCTAGCAAAAAAGCCATCACCAGCGTCACCATTACAAAAATGATGAAAATGCCTTCCATACCCAGACGTAACTCGGCATTGGTGTTCATCGCCCGTGGGCTTAACCCGACACTGCGTAAATGTGCTTCCAATCGTTCGCGCACCTGCGATTGAAAGGCTGCATCATGGCGCTCGGTCTGGATCACAATATAGTTGGCATGCCCGACGTCTTGCATGGCCCACGCAAAATAATGCTGATTCATATACACAAATGGCCCCATCATGCCCAATTGACCGGTAACCGTGCCTACCACGCGCCACGTCGTCTCACGCCCCTCAATTTTGAGTACCACGTCATCGCCGACAGAGACATCCGGTTCTTCCAGCAGAAAGGCTGTATTGACTACAATGGCGTTGTCGTCCTCGGGCAATAACCAGCGCCCTTGAGCCAGGATAGGTTTAATCAGTTGCGTATTGGCGGGGGGTGCAATGAGGGCGATGTTTTCGTTTTCAGTGCCGTCGGGACGGAGCCGAAAAGCGGTTTTACTCCCCCAACTCTCCACATGCATCACACCGGGCACGCGCAATGCCTCCTGTTCGAGGCGCTCAACGCGGTAGGCCCGATCAAAGGCCACGTCAATATCGTAGTTCCAGTACAGCATAATGTTGTCCAGGGTCTGGAACAGCGACACCCGCACATTGAGGACAGCAATAAACGTTGCCCCACCCAGCGTGAGGGTCGTCAACGTCAGAATCAGGCGTCCCTTGCGCCGAAAGGTATTGCGTAGTGAGAGCATGACCAGAAACGGCAACCCGCGTACATGCTCGATCAGGCGATCCAGAAAGCTGCTACCAAACTGGCTCTGGTTCATCCCCTGCGTGGTAATGGCTTCACGCACAGTGATGCGGGTACCGCTGATCACCGGGTGCAACGCGGCCAGCAATGGCACCACCAGACCGACGCCAATCTGGATGACGATGGCGTGGGGCGGTACACTAAAATGGACAAGATTGAAGTTAAACAGGTTGAGGATAAACTCGGTGAAGACGCGCGCACTGAAAATACCGGCTGGCACCGAAAGCGCCAACGCCAGCAGACTGAAGAGGAGTACCATGCTCAGATAGGCCCGAATCAACTGGCTCTGGCGCGCACCCATCGCCTTCATCACTCCGATCTGACGCACCTGCTGCGTTAAAAGCGCCGACATCGTGTTGATCACCAGAAAACAACTCAGAAAGAGTGAACAGATGCCGATGATTCCGAGCATAAGTGCCATCGACTGCACCAGATCATAGGCAGCATGCTGGCCTGGCTCACGAATGTTGACAAGGAACACCTTGAGGTGATTCTTCTCGACGCGTTTATCGCGGATCAGGGCCGAAATATCACGGGCATGCTGTTTGTCAAACCGCTGTTCGGCAGCAACCACATACAACTGATTGTAGAGCCGTGGCCCACCTAACCACTCCAGCGTATTGAAGGTAATATAGCCATAGGCAATCGTGCCAAAATTAGCTGGCCACTGGTGTAAGTCGTGAGCGATACCGGCAATTGGTAACTGTCGCTGTTTGCCAGCGGCGGTTTCGATCCACAACGTATCGCCTTCCTGAAAGCCCAGTAGCCCCAGCGCTGCACGTTCAATCAAGAGCGCTCGATCCGGCGGTGGCCAGGCACCACTCTCCGATACCACCCTGTTAATCGTGATATTCTCATAGTCCGGAATAGCATAGAGCTGCAGATTGCGCCAGGCACCCGACGCAGCCTGCACACGCACATCGAGCCGGTAACGCCCCTCGGCGGCCTGAATCTCAGACATACGTTCTACAGTACGCAGCAGATCATTATCGAACGGCTCAATATCCAGCCGTGCCGTGGAGGGATTGATCGCCATAAAGCTATCGATCATATTGCTCGCAAGCACACTCTGCGAAGCGGCCATCATCCCCACCGCAAAAACGCCCACGGCAATCGAAAACACCACAATCAACGTACGCGTTTTGTTGCCCCATATATCGCGTATTATTTTGATCCAGAGCGGATGGATCATGGCTGCTCCTTATGCATGTGAATCAGTGACCGGTGGCAAATGACCGGTTCCCGCTGGCATGTCCATCGCACCATTGGCTATGACCGGCACGATATAGTCCTGCGGTGGATCTTGATCGGGCGCATTTTGATTGGTATCATGGCGCTGGTTATTCCGCACTTCATCCACAATCTCGCCATCGGACACAATAATGGCTCGCGAAACGCGCCGGGCCAGTTCCTGGTCGTGCGTGACCATCAGAATCGTTTTGCCTCGGGCAACCAGGCCTTCAAAGAGCTGAAAGACCGCGTCGGCGGTTTTCGAGTCGAGATTCCCGGTTGGCTCATCCGCCACCAGGATAGGCGGGTCGTTCGCCAGGGCACGCGCAATCGCCACGCGCTGTTGCTGGCCGCCAGACAGTGCCGAGGGCAGTTTCTGCGCCTGATCGCTCATACCCACCTGGGACAACAGGTGCATGGCCCGTTCGCGGCGCTCGCGGGCCGGGTACATGTGGCACAGATACATGGGCAGCAG
>DAOTWD010000130.1:0-3072 GCA_034435975.1 Chloroflexaceae bacterium
CGGGCAAGCTCCCGCGCCATTTGTGGAAAATTGCCGCACCACCGCCGGCATAGGGCAGACAAAACAGGCGCAAGCGAGTCTGCGGACTGGGCGCAAGTGGTAGTATCCAGGCCGAGCGTTGCATTGCAGTTGCCATAGTATTATTTCCATTTCCTACATGTGGTCTTACTCATACGCCAGTACCTCACGTACGGTAATCCGCGATGCATGCCAGGCGGGCAGAAAGCTGGCCAGCGTCGCCAGAACACAAACAATCACCAGCCAGATCAACGCACTAGCGGGCGTAAACGTAAAGGCAAGCGGGATACTCAAAAAACCGATCCCCACCGCATCGCCCATGAATTTGCCCAGTGGGAAGGCCAGCATGACACCCATAAGCCAGCTTAACAGGCCAATCAGAATGCCCTCGCTCATCACAATCTGCAGGACAGAGCCGTTCGAGGCTCCCACTGCACGCAGCACACCGATCTCCCGAATACGCTCCATCACATTCAAGCTCATCAACCCCATCAACCCCAAACCACCCACCAGCGCTAGCAAAAAGGCCATCACCAGTGTCACCATCACAAAAATGATGAAAATGCCTTCCATACCCAGGCGTAACTCGGCATTGGTGTTCATCGCCCGTGGGCTTAACCCGACACTGCGCAAGTGTGCTTCCAACCGTTCGCGCACCTGCGATTGAAAGGCTGCATCATGGCGCTCGGTCTGGATCACGATGTAGTTGGCATGCCCGACATCTTGCATGGCTCGGGCGAAATAGTGCTGATTCATATACACAAATGGCCCCATCATGCCCAGTTGACCGGTAACCGTGCCTACCACGCGCCACGTCGTCTCACGCCCCTCAATTTTGAGTACCACGTCATCGCCGACAGCAACATCCGGTTCTTCCAGCAGGAAGGCTGTATTGACTACAATGGCGTTGTCGTCCTCAGGCACCAACCAGCGCCCTTCAGACAGAATGGGTTGAATCAAGTGCGTGTTTGCGGGGGGAGCAATGATCGCAATATTCTCATTTTCACTTCCATCAGGACGGATGCGAAAAGCGGTTTTGCTGCCCCAACTCTCTACATGCACCACACCGGGCACGCGCAATACCTCCTGTTCGAGGCGCTCAACGCGATAGGCGCGATCAAAGGCCACGTCAATATCATAGTTCCAGTACAGCATAATGTTGTCCAGAGTCTGGAACAGCGATACCCGCACATTGAGGACAGCAATAAACGTTGCCCCACCCAAAGTGAGCGTGGTCAACGTCAGAATCAAGCGCCCTTTACGGCGAAAGGTATTGCGCAAAGAGAGCATGACCAGAAACGGCAACCCACGTACACGCTCGATCAGGCGATCTAGAAAGCTGCTACCAAATTGACCCTGGTTCACACCCTGAGTCGTGATGGCCTCACGTACAGTGATGCGCGTGCCGCTGATCACCGGGTGCAACGCGGCCAGCAGTGGTACCACCAGGCCGACGCCGATCTGGATGACGATGGCATAGGGCGGCACGCTAAAATGGACGAGATTGAAGTTAAACAGGTTGAGAATAAACTCGGTGAAGATGCGTGCACTGAAAATGCCGGTTGGCACCGAAAGCACCAGCGCCAGCAGACTGAAGAGCAGTACCATGCTCAGATAGGCCCGAATCAACTGGTTCTGGCGGGCACCCATCGCCTTCATCACTCCGATCTGGCGCACCTGCTGTGTTAAAAGCGCGGACATAGTGTTGATCACTAGAAAACAACTCAGAAAAAGTGAACAGATGCCGATGATGCCGAGCATGAGTGCCATCGACTGCACCAGATCATAGGCAACATGCCGGCCTGGCTCACGAATGTTGACAAGGAACACCTTGAGGTGATTCTTCTCGACGCGTTTATCGCGGATCAGGGCCGAAATATCACGGGCATGCTGTTTGTCAAACCGCTGTTCGGCGGCAACCACATACAACTGATTGTAGAGCCGTGGCTCACCTAACCACTCCAGCGTGTTGAAGGTAATGTAGCCATAGGCAATCGTGCCAAAATTAGCCGGCCACTGGTGTAAGTCGTGAGCGATACCGGCAATTGGCAACTGTCGCTGTTTGCCACTGGCGGTTTCGATCCACAACGTATCGCCTTCCTGAAAGCCCAGTAGTCCCAGTGCTGCACGTTCAATCAGAAGCGCTCGATCCGGCGGTGGCCAGGCACCACTCTCTGATACCACCCTGTTAATCGTGATATTCTCATAGTCCGGAATAGCATAGAGCTGTAGATTACGCCAGGCACCCGACGCAGCCTGCACACGCACATCGAGCCGATAGCGGCCCTCGGCAGCCTGAATTTCGGGCATACGTTCTATAGTTTGCAGCAGATCATTATCGAATGGCTCAATATCGAGGCGTGCCGTGGAGGGATTGATCGCCATGAAACTATCGATCATATTGCTTGCCAGCACACTCTGTGAGGAAGCCATCATTCCCACCGCAAAAGTACCCACGGCAATCGAAAACACCACAATCAATGTACGCGTTTTATTACCCCATATATCACGTATTATTTTGATCCAGAGCGGATGGATCATGGCTGCTCCTTATGCATGTGAATCAGTGACTGATGGCATATGGCCGGTTCCTGCTGACGTGTCCATCACACCATTGGCGATGATTGGCACGATACCGTCTCGCGTTAGATCTTGCTGAGAAGGAGTTTGAGGGAAATCATAGCGCTGGTTATTCCGCACTTCGTCCACAATCTCGCCATCAGCCACAATAATTGCCCGCGAAACGCGCCGGGCCAGTTCCTGATCATGCGTGACCATCAGAATCGTTTTGCCTCGGGCAACCAGGCCTTCAAAGAGCTGAAAGACCGCGTCGGCAGTTTTCGAGTCGAGATTCCCGGTTGGCTCATCCGCCACCAGGATAGGCGGGTCGTTCGCCAGAGCGCGCGCAATCGCCACACGCTGTTGCTGGCCGCCAGACAGTGCCGAGGGCAGTTTCTGCGCCTGATCGCTCATACCCACCTGGGACAACAGGTGCATGGCCCGTTCGCGGCGCTCGCGGGCCGGGTACATGTGGCACAGATACATGGGCAGCAG
>DAOTWD010000131.1:0-16025 GCA_034435975.1 Chloroflexaceae bacterium
GTCGATTATGGTGGAGGTTATGGATTATTTGTGCGAATGATGCGTGATACGGGGTTTGATTTCTACCGATTTGATCAATATTGTGAGAATATTTTTGCGAGAGGATTTGAAGCTAATATGGATTTAGGGAACAAGTATGAATTAATTACGGCATTTGAAGTTTTTGAGCATTTAGTTAATCCATTAGATCATGTTAAGCAAATACTTAAATATTCTGACAATGTTTTGTTTAGTACAGTATTGATGCCTGCACATCTCCCCAAACCAGACGAATGGTGGTATTATGGACTTGAACATGGTCAGCACGTTTCTCTTTATACAAAAAAAACTTTACAGTTTATCGCTAGTGCATTTAGATTAAATTTATACCTTGGTGAGAATAATATCTTTTTATTGACAAAGAGAAGGGTTCCTTTTTTGTTATTTAGGCTAGCCACGAACTACAAGTTCTCTTTCTTATATAATGCTGTTCTGGGTTTTAGAAAAAAAACATTACTATTGGACGACTACTATAAGGCAAGTGGTAGGAAATTAATTTAATATAAAATCCTTCTTGGTTTAGTAAATGTACTATATTGATTTCAAAGTTCAAGTTTAGACTATAATCTTAAATAGGTAATCTTTTTTGTCTGTGTCATAAAAGAGAAATACCGATATGGTGAATATAGTTACTGGCAGGGATAGAAGAAGTGGGTCGTGGTCACAAACTTCTCCTGATGGTGTCTGCCAATACCTTTTAGCAAAAGGTAAGAGTACATCATTGTCAGTAATTTTATGACCATGACCGAAGTAAGATACATCGTTTGTGTGGTGTAAGACGTGTAGCAGTTGGGTGTAGTCAGGAATGGATGAACGGTAGGGGGTGGTCACAAACTTCCTGATGGTGTCTGCCAATACCTTTTAGCAAAAGGCAAGAGTACATCATTGTCAGTAACTTTATTACCACGACCTCTTTTCATTGCCATTCATGTGGAATCTTTACAATAATGGCGGAACGTGCGGAACAGCGGGCGCAGCAGAATGGTGTTGGTGGATCCGTTGCAGGTGGATTGGGTCTCCCAATGTGGGGATTATACAGATCGCCAGTCTCCATTTCTCCGCGATGATTCCCAGTTGCGGAAAACGTCTTTCGCTCCATTGCGATAAGCCTTGGTTCGATGATAAGGTACCGGGAAAAGGCAATCGACGAATCATCATGGTCGTCTGTAATGGTTGTCTGTAGTTCCTGCCAGCAGGTTGTCGGTATCTGGACAGCGGTCGAGTGCTGGAGTGGACAGGTGTGGTGGGCTTTGGGTAATTGTTCCGATGCAACCAGTCGTACTCTGTGCTGGTCATTCTCGGTGGACTATTCGTGACAGGAGATCTTTTATGCGGATAAGCGTTAGAGGGTGTCCAATATCTGATCAGCAAGATCTGACTGTTTGGAACAGATTAAAGCTCGTCGAGAGAGATAATTTTATCCGGTACCGGGACAGCACTGTGCAACAGACTTTCAGGTTGATTTGATCACAGATACGTTTGTATGTTGTAATGTCTCCTGAGCAGTCGAATCTGAACGTTGGAATAACGGTATTGTGATATCGTAAATAATAAAGGTTATTTCGATTCGTGGAGCGACCGCATCATCAGGCCGTAAAATCGGAATCGTACATGTTCTGGTTTACATCACGTTTAGCTCTTTCTAAAGAACTAAATCGTAACTTGACAAAACAAATCGGAATAACCTTTAATTTATTGCTTAATCCTGAGGTTAGGTTTTTCTATATCTATAATTATATGACTGGATCCTTTTGTGTTTTCTTAAATGATAATATTCTTTCTCATGTTACTCAACGTGGGATTTCACGATATTTCCGAAAAATAACTGATGGTATTATTGCCCATTTTGGTAATAATGTAATTATCTATTCACCGGAAATACGAGATTATGGAATAGCCAGACACATCCATTGCTTGCCAAATACGGTTTGTTTTCCCGGTAGTCGTTGGCTTGGGATTAATAGTGTCCTACCCAAATTAAGAGATATGTTTGCATCTACTGTGATTGCTGGTAGTCAGGCTTCTATCATTTATAGTCCCTACTATGGTAGTTTGAGATCTAATGTTCCGCAGGTATTTACAGTGTATGATATGATCTATGAGTTATTCCCACAGTATTATCCACGAAATTACTATTCTAACCAACAATTCTTGGCAGAAAAGAAGTATTGTCTTGAGCGATCTTTGGTTCTCTTTGCTATAAGTGAAAATACGGCACGCGATATTGAACTTTGCTATCCCCATATCGATCCCGGTAAAATCGTTGTCACATATCTGGGTGTTGATGAAATTTTTTTTAGAAAATCTAATCAGCAAGTTGTTAATGTTAATAAGCCGTTCTTTCTGTATGTAGGTAATCGTGTATCACATAAAAACTTTTTGCGATTACTCATTGCGTTTGGACAATCGGGTCTGGCAAAAGAATTTGATCTACGAGTGGTTTCGCCAGTGGGAAGTAGATTTGATAAACAAGAAAGAGTACTTATTGATGCATATCAACTTCAAGATAGTGTATTTCTTATGTCTGCTATAAGTGAAATAGAACTTCGGGATTATTATGCTGGTGCAGTGGCCCTTGTTTATCCTTCTGAATACGAAGGTTTTGGGCTGCCAATTCTTGAGGCAATGGCGAGTGGTACTTTGGTTGCTACTTCAAACACCTCATCGATGCCCGAGATTGGTGGCACTGTAGCATTTTATTTTGATCCGTACAATACAGATACTATTGTGGATTGTCTATTGAATATTGTAAATCTTTCGGTAGGAGAACGAGTAAAACGTATTATGCAGGGTGTTACTCACGCACGAAAATTCACTTGGAAGGAATGTTGCCAAAAAACTGTAAGTGTATTAAAGCAGCTTATATAGGATACCTTGATTGCTCGTTGACGCCCATCAGCTCTTTTGGCACAATTCAGGTTCCTACACCAGCAATCGCACTGGGGAGGAGCCAATGGACGCCAATTGGATTATACTCGCTTGTGTCGTGATCGACACTGGAATGGAGCACCTGGATCATCAGAGCGATGTCCGGGCCCAGGTGCTGGATGCGGAAATTGTGACCATTGCCGTGGTTGCGGCCAAATATTTCGCCCATCATCACGAACGAACGGTTCAAGTCATGCAGGCGTGTGGCTACCTGTCGGGTCGTATCAGTGTGTCGCGGTTCAATCGTCGCCTGCATTGCCGTAGCGGACTGAATAGCGTTTCTCCCAGCAACCCCTGGGCGACCGGTTCACCACCGACGACGTATTGGTCATTTACAGTATACTCATGCCCATTTGTCGACGTGTTCGTGCCCGTCGCTGTCGTAAAGGCCGTGGCTGTGAATACTGCGGGTAAAGCTTTCAACAGTGCCGCCGATGAGGGAAGCATACTCCAGGATACCCACGTTCGGTTGGTTCCCGTTCGTTGGGTGAATATGAAACCCCATGCGTGGTTCTTGGATGTATGATAGTGAGTTACGCGACTATCCCTATATCATCGAAACGGTCAACAGCCAACGAGAAAAGATGGAGGGTGAGCGGGTCGTGGTCACAAACTTCCTGATGGTGTCTGCCAATACCTTTTAGCAAAAGGCAAGCGTACATCATTGTCAGTAACTTTATGACCACAACCGGGTGAGCGATGATATGCGCGCACAAATGTTGGGTTTGACCTCAAGGTTCACGCGTCGCTCATCGCGCTTATTTGCACGAACATGAAAGAGCGATCAAGGTAGGATATTGGGATGTATGGTATTGAACAAAATATTTCTCGGTCACAAGTATATTCTACTAGATTGAATACCTATATTCGGGAGGTTTTTTTTAAGTTTTGTCTCGGTTTTGCTTGTTTTACTTTTATGATTCCCTGGCCAGCTCAAATTGGTTCTGTTTCTCTGGTTTCAACTGATATTACTACTCTATTATTTTGTGCGTTTATTACTTTAACGTTACTTTCAAGGAAAACATGGAAAATTGCCACCCCAGTGTTCGTTTTCTTAGGGTTCTTCTCATTATGGCAACTGCTGATTACAATAGCTTGGATTGTCAATCCAGGCCAAAGAGGTGTCATACAACTGATATGGCATATCTTTAAGAATACTTGGTGGATGCTGCCGTATTCTATTATTGGAATAATGTTAGCTAAGTCATCACTATCAGTCAAACATTATTTTGTGTCTTCTCTGTTGTTCTGGGCTACAATTTCAGCATTGATTGGTATTATTCAGACACTTAGTAGTGGGAATTTATTAAGTGGATTAGCTACCAATCAGCGGTTTCTGGGCTTCTTGAACCCCTTTCCTCCTGACAGATTTGCGTATATGAATTTTGATATTATTCGAGAGCAGGTGCGAACCGGTATGGGGGGGGGGATGTATTTTGGTTCAGTCTTTCGTGCTCATGGCCCATTTAATGAGCCCAATATCTTTACTGCTACAATGGTTTCTATTGCAAGCTTTATATCAGGTCTACTTATAAATGACCCATCACTGAGATCAGTACGTAGAATTTGGTTGGCTTTTATTCTAACACTGATAGGTAGTATTATTTCTTTTGGTATTGCAGGTTATTTTGCTTTGTTGTGTGTTTTTGCATATATCGCCATCAGGTGGTGGCATATTTTACTTAGACTACTTCTCACAATACGTGCCCTAATATTTAGTGCTGGTCTCATTGTGGGTTTAGCTTTCATAATTGTCCTGATAGAACCTTCTCGGATTATGACACCGGAGCAATCAGCATTTCTTGTACAGCGATTTAATCGTCTTCTGATACCATTTGAATCGGTACAGGAGGCTAGAGGAGTCTTTTGGGGAGTCGCGATCGAACGTATAGAGCAGTCACCCTGGTTTGGCACAGGCAAGATACTTCAGCAACGTGATGTTGGTTGGGCTATGGACGGAGAAGTGAGTGTCATGAATATGTATCTTTATCTTGCCCTGCTTAATGGTATACCAAGTCAAATAGGATTTGTACTGCTACTCTTGATTTTTCTGTGGGCATCATGGTATGTAGCTCAATCCCGATTAGATACTCAAACAAGAAGTCTGGGGTGTGCCTGTTTTCTACTATTTTTATCTGTAAGTATTATGGGTATTACCTATGATTGGATTGGGTATGAAGGCATTGCTCACCTTTTTATTATATGTGGTAGCCTATGCGTAACTTTTGCTGCGAAAATTCCACGACGTTTCAGTTATCGATAACAAGACTGATTTGGACGTCTTATTTTGTGTTCTTTTGTAACTTAGATTACAAAAAAAGAGGTTATTCCGATTTGTTTTTTTAAGTTACGATTGAGTTCTTTAGAAAGAGCTAAACGTGATGTGAACCAGAACATGTACGATTCTGACTTTACGGCCTGATGATGCGGTCGCTCCACAAATCGGAATAACCTTTAAAATAGGAGAGGGGATTATGCATTACTTTGGTAAAATACGGTCTTTGTTCAAGAATACATTGCATTACTTGGATATTCAAATAAATGATCTTTCTTTAGAGGCAACACTTTTGCGTTGTAAAGATAAAGATATACCTATCGGAACAGTAATAGATATTGGTGCTTCAAATGGAAATTGGTCTTTAGTGTGCCATAAGTATTTTCCAAAAGCTTTTTATTTCTTGATGGAAGCGCGCCAAGAGCATGAAAAAGCGTTGTCTAAACTCAGGTCAAAAATTGACCACATTGATTATGTTATTTGTGCAGCCAGTGATATTATTGGAGAGTTATATTTTGATGCTACTGACCTATTTGGTGGCATGGCGTCTCATAGACTACTAGAAAATCATTGTATTGTTGTTCCTACTACAACAGTTGATTATCAGGTTACTGAAAGGCAACTTAATCCACCGTATCTTTTAAAATTAGATACACATGGCTTTGAGGTTCCTATATTGGAAGGAGCTAGGCAAACTTTACAGCAGACAAATCTCGTTGTTGTGGAGACCTACAATTTTAAGCTCACACAAGATAGTCTTAGATTTCATGAGATGTGTTATTATATGGAAGAGCATGGTTTTAGATGTATTGACATATGTGAACCGTTGCATCGAACGGGAGATAAAGCCTTTTGGCAAATAGATTTATTTTTTATTCGCTCTGATCATAAAATATTTGATACCAATAGTTATTAGGTGGTGTTTTATCTATGACCAGAATATCTATTATTACACCATGCCTAAATGCTGAGCGATATATAGAAGAAACGGTAGTATCAGTTATTAATCAGAAAGCAATAAAATCCGGAAGGGCTGAGTTAGAATATATTATTTGCGATGGTCAATCAACCGACAGAACCTTGAAAATTATTGAATCGCTTAAATGTAATGCAATGACATTGATATCAGAGCCTGATAGAAGCATGTATGATGCGCTAGCAAAAGGGCTTAAGTATGTGACAGGGGACATTATTTCTTATGTTAATGCAGGCGACTATTTTAATCTATCTGCATTTGAAGTTGTGTTGGATATTTTTGAGACCGGTAAAGCCTGCTGGTTGACAGGATGCAACGTTGTCTATAATGAAAGATCGCAGCCTGTTTACTTTCATCTACCTTATAAATATCGTAGTAGTTTTTTTGCTTGTGGATATTACGGAACAAAATTACCTTGTGTTCAGCAGGAGTCAACTTTTTGGTCTGGTCTACTAAATAAATTGATAGACTTAAACTATCTATCAAATTTAAAATATGCTGGAGATTTTTATATCTGGTTGCAGTTTTCACGAAGCCACGACTTGAAAATCGTTGAATCATATCTTGGCGGTTTTAGAAAGAGCAAAGGACAATTATCTGAAAATCGTGTCGGTTATTTATCAGAGGTGAAATTGATGACAAGAAGCCCAAGAATGCATGAGTCAATGTTAGTTGTTTTTGATTATATATTATGGCATGCACCAGTAAAAGTAAAGAAGTTTTTTAATAAACACGGGTTGTATCGTTTCGATCATGAGTTACAGGAGTGGGTATAATAAAACACTATGGAAATCAAGCAAGATTTATTAGTTAGTTCTTCATTATCAGGTGATTTACCTCCCACTATTATCAACGATCCAGCACTACCATTAATAAGTATTGTTACCCCTTCCTATAATCAGGGAAAATTTATTCGCGCCACAATTGAAAGTGTGCTGACCCAGGATTATCCCAACATTGAATACTGGGTAATTGACGGTGTGAGTAGCGATGAAACGATTTCAATTCTGAAAGAATATGAACATGATCAACGATTTCATTGGATCTCTGAGTCAGATAAAGGCCAGAGTGATGCTATCAATAAAGGATTAGCGCGATGTCGCGGTACACTTTTCTCATGGCTTAATTCTGATGATCTATTATTAAAAGGAGCGCTTTACTATGTAGCTGATGCCTGGAAAAAGTTGTCACAACCAGCAATTATTTACGGTTTGGCAAGATTGATTGATGATGCTGGTAACGATCTTGGTTATTGTCCAATGCAAACTTCATTTATGAATCTTGAGAAATTATTATGGACTGCTACCTCTCCGGTTCAACCAGCTACATTTCTGCCCACAGAGATAGTACGAAAAGTTGGCGGTGTTGATCTATCTTTACATTATCTAATGGATTTTGATTTATTAATACGTGCTGGGCAATGTGTGCCTTTCGTGCATGTTTCTTTTGATTTAGCATATTTTCGACTTCATTCTGGATCGAAAACTGTTTCTTTAGCACCGAAGTTTGTAAATGATATTGATACGATTATGCAACGAGTGGCACAGCAAGGTCTGCTATCAGTATCTCAAGCAAATGCTCGTTCATCTCTTTATGCGGCGCGTGTATATCTTCTTCCTGGTGTCAGAGATATCTATTCTGCATTAATAAGGCTTCGGGAAGCTATAAATAATGATTATAAAGTGTTTCCTTATGCTGTGTTTGTATTTTTCAAGGGAATTATCCGCTTATTTATAGGCGAAAAGTATTGGTCTAAAGTGCGGCTATTTAAAACACGGTTGAGTTAGCAGGCTTATTTATGTACTCCGTTGACATTCAAATCGTTTCATGGAATAGTATGGAATTTTTACCGTCTTGTTTGTCTTCTGTTTATAATCAAGACTACCCTGAATATCGAGTTGTTATTATAGATAATGCTTCACGAGACGGTACTTTGGAATTTTTAAACGATAATTATCCAGGAATTACGGTTATACCTAACACAGATAACTTGGGGTTTTCCGCGGCCCATAATATTGCCATTAGGCAGTCACTTTCTGATTGTATTTTAGTTCTAAATCCAGATGTGTTTTTATCTTCCAACTATGTTTCTCAAGCAATTTCTTGTTTTGTAGATAGTTCTGTGGGTACTGTAGCTGGAAAAATTTACTCAGCCAGTCGTGCAGATTTTATAAGTCGCTGTTTCGAGTCTAATAAGAAATTAGATTGTACTGGTTTGGAAATTCTTCGGAGTCGACGTTTGGTACTTCGTGGTCACCAAAGTATGGACAGTATGCATTTTGATCAACCAACCGAAGTTTTTGGTTCTGACGGTGCAGCACCTTTATATCGCCGAGCCATGCTCGAAGATGTAAAGATTGGTAATGAGTATTTCGATGAAGATTTCTTTGCGTACAAGGAAGATCATGATATAGCTTGGAGATCTCGTTTGTTAGGCTGGAAAACAATCTATATGCCTAGATCGATAGCATACCATGTTCGATCAGTAAAACCCGGTATTCGTTTAGAGATAAAAGACGAAATTCGGAGATTTGGGATTCGTAATCGATATTTGATGAACATAAAAAACGAAATTTTTGCCTTATTTTTAAGAGATATTGTACCTATTTTATTATATGAATTCAAGATTGCTTTATATGTAATGTTATTCGAACGTGGCTCTTTGGCTGGATATTATCAAGCACTTATGCTTTTGCCAAGAATGTTGCAAAAGCGTAAAATCGTAATGTCTCGGCGACGAGTTGCTACACAAGAAATAGCTCGCTGGATACGATGAATATAAGTATAGAGCTGTGTAACACGTTTCAAACTATGAACTCAAGTTAGACTTTTGCCACAAGATGACGCATATTGATAAGTGTATACGCAATGAGATGAAATCCACGAAAGTAGACATTATTGGAATTAAGCAGATGCCCATCAACGCTCATAGAGACGCCGCATCAGGATGCTGCAAGGTGTCATCCGGGCGCTGGCGCTGATGGTTCAGCGTATGATGCCTACACGTGTCTGCTGTATCGGGCCCAGGCCGACGGGGATGCCTTGTGGAAAGCAGTGCGCCCTTGCGTTCGTTTGACCAGGGGCATCCTGGGGATCGATGACCCCACATTGGACACGCTCTATGCACGGTTCATCAGCCTGGTCACGCGCCACTGGTCGGGCAAACACTGCCGGGTCGTTCAAGGGATCAATCTGATCAGCCTGGTGTGGATCGACGGAAACGCTCATTTTCCCTGCGATTTCTGTCTTTACGACAAACCCCACGACGGGTTGAGCAAGAACGACCATTTTCAGGCCATGATATTGGCAGCGGCGGAGCGAGGGTTCCACCCCCGACTGGTAGTCGTTGACAGCTGGTACGCCAGTTTGGACAATCTGAAGGAAGGTAGTCCGCTCGCAGGGTTGGCATTAGCTGACCCCGTTCAAATCCAACCAGCTGGTCGATCTGGACGGATCCGGTAACCGGCCGATTCGCAAGGTGTTGATTCCGTGTCACGGAGCGATTGTTCATCTGAAGGGATATGGACTCATCAAGGTATTCACGAGAGTGGCCCCAAACGGCGACATGGAATACTGGGCAACCAGTGACCTGAAGATGACACTGGAAGAATGTGCGGAATATACCTTGCAGGCCTGGCATATAGAATAGTATCACCGGGGCCTGAAGTCGTTCTGCGGTGTGGAGCGGGCACAACACTGCTCCGCTCAAGCTCAACGGAATCACATTGGCCTGTCTATCCGTGCCTTTCTCCGCCTGGAAGTCCATCAACTTCAAACCGGTACTTCGTGGTTTGAAGCGAAAGCCTCTCTCGTCCGAGAGGCCATACGTTCTTATCTGGCTCAACCGCTTTACAATTTGCCGTCAACTGCGTAACTCCTAGAGTGATTGGTATTAAATTGAGGTTACAGTGGAGAGCCGCGCAATTAGACAGGGTTGCTAAAAAATTATCAGTTGTCTAGAGAGAAACATTATGGATGAACTTGTTATCTCATCTTCTGCTGAGCGTTATCCACTCCGCTTTCCGGTGTTGGGGGTTAACATCAGTGCGATTACACTAAGCCAGGCCGTAGTACTGATCCAGCAGTGGGTTGAACAGCGGCAACGTACCTATGTGAATGTATGTACAGCACACACGGTGCTTGAGTGCTACGATGCACCTGATTTACGCCAGATCATCAATAGTTCTGGATTGTCAACGCCTGATGGTATGCCGCTCGTGTGGTTAGGCCAACTTCAAAAGCACGACATTGGTCGTGTCTATGGTCCTGATTTGCTACTAGCCGTTTGTGAACAGAGTGAGACATATGGTTATCGTCACTTTTTCTATGGCGGAGCCGAGGGAGTACCCGAACTGTTGGTAAAAAAACTGGTGGCACGGTTTCCAATGTTGCAGGTGGCCGGTTGTTATGCACCTCCCTTTCGCAGTCTGACACATGATGAAGAACAGGAGGTCATGCGGATGATTAACGACAGCCAGGCTGATATTGTCTGGGTCGGGTTAGGTACACCCAAACAGGATTACTGGGTAGCACACTTTCGTCCGTTGCTCAATGCGCCGGTATTAATTGCCGTTGGTGCTGCTTTCGATTTTCACTCTGGTCGGATCAGGCAAGCACCGCAATGGATGCAAGATAGTGGTCTTGAGTGGCTGTTCCGTTTATTACAAGACCCTCGGCGCCTGTGGAAACGTTATATTCTAGGCAATCCTCGCTTTGTCTATTTATTACTTTTTGACCTTTTTCGTAAACAGTTTCGGGTGCGATGAAATAAAACCAGAATAGGCCGAAACAGTGCAAAAATGACCGCTTGCCGACTTTCCTCTCCAGTGGTATACTACGCCTTGTGCAATGATACTGTCATACGATCCCTGATACACCCCGCTGCTGTGGTGTTAGACTTGTCTTCTTGCGGTGCCTATTTGTGTATCTGGGGAGGGAGGCTCCATGTTTGAGCGCGTCGGTTACCGACTGACTGGTAGTGTATTACTGTGGGATGTTTTGCTGACGCTGGCCTGTCTGTATGGGGCATCAAAGATTCGTTTAGAGCTGGGTATCGGCAATGATGTTCTCTTGCACCAGGTGTACTTACCCTGGACGATCTATCTTGCGGTCGGGTTCATCTGGATCGTCGCTTTTCTGGTCTTCACTCCGCAGCGGGCTTTGTTTGTCAGCAACTTGTTGGACGCAATTGGGCGCCTTGTGGCAGCGGTGGCCTTTGCCAGTCTCTGCTTCGCCGGGTTGCTCTATCTCTCAGTACGTGATGTGTCACGATTGCAATTTTTATACTTTGCGCTGGTAAATCTGGTTGTATTACTTACTTTCCACCTGGTTGCGCGTTCATATATTCGGTTTCGTCACCGGAATGGCTGGCGGAAACGGGTGTTGATTGTTGGCGGTGGAGTGACGACACTCCAGCTGGCTCGTGAATTTGCCTTACGCCCCTGGTCAGGATTGCAGGTAATTGGGTATGTCAGTGATGCACCGTTAGCTAATGCTGATCTGGCATACCTTGGGCCAGTTAAGGCTACGGTGCATCTGGTGACAGAACAGCAGATTGATGAAGTTATCTTTAATTTGCCGGTGCAGCAGCAAGATCGGATTGCCCAGATCTCGTTGGCATTGCAGCAACAACCCGTGATGCTGCATATGACACCAGGGGTGCTGGATCTGGCCTTTGCCCGCACTCCCGTCGACATGCTAGGTGGTATACCCTTGATCAGCCTGCGTGAATCGGCACTGACCGATGGCCAGCGGGTGCTGAAGCGTTTGTTTGATATAGTTGCCAGTCTGGGGTTGCTGGTGCTGTTTGCGCCACTGATGCTGTTGATCGCTTTGCTCATCCGCCTGGACTCGCCTGGCCCGATCCTGTTCCAGCAAGATCGGGTGGGGGCGCATGGTCAGCGTTTCAAGATGTTCAAGTTTCGTAGTATGTATCAGGATGCGGAACAGCGCTGGCAAGAAGTAGCATGCCGCGACGCGAATGGAAATCTGGTACACAAAACAGCGAATGATCCGCGTGTAACCCGCGTCGGTCGCAAGCTGCGGCGCACCAGTCTGGATGAACTGCCGCAGTTGTTCAATGTATTGCGGGGTGAGATGAGTCTGGTTGGCCCGCGCCCGGAGATGCCTTATATTACCCAGGAATATGAACCCTGGCAGTGGCAACGCTTTCGTGTACCGCCAGGTATTACTGGCTGGTGGCAAGTTAATGGGCGCAGTGATAAACCGATGCATTTACATACCGAAGATGATCTGTACTATATCCAGAACTACTCTTTCTGGCTGGATTTGCGCATTTTGCTCAAAACGGTGCTGGTCGTTTTGAATGGGCATGGTGCTTACTAGTGGAGCGCTAACTGGTCAGATATACGACTGTGAAGTTGGCTTACGCGATGGGTCATCCGCGGATCGAATTTTGTTTGCGGCAGCAGTGTAAGCAATAGCAACATCTGCAACTGAAAAGATCGTAATGCAACATCGTCAAGTTCGGCCAGGACTCGTGCTGCTGCTGGCTTTTCTGCATGGCTTGCTCTATCTCGCGATTGTGCCGCCCTGGCAGAACTTTGATGAGACAGGGCACTTCGAGTATGTACGCTCGATGGCCCTCAACGGGGAGCAACATGCCCAGGCCGAGCGCCTTACCAGGCATGAAATCGCCGATTCCATGTATCGGTTTCGTTTCTGGTCAGCCGGAGTACGACCGGATCTGTTCAGTCCCGAGGGGCCGCAGGTCGGTATTTCCCAACGTGTCCACCCACCTATGTATTATCTGTTGGCGGCGCTACCGGTGCGCGGAACACAATATCTGAGCATTGAAACCCAGCTCTACGTGGCGCGTCTCGTCAGTCTGGGCTTCTATATGTTGACGGTGCTGGTAGCCTGGCAACTGGGCCGGCTGGTTGCGCCCGATCAGCCGCTGTTGCAGACGACGGTGCTGCTGCTGCTGATTATGACCCCGGCCTTTGCGAATATGATGACCGCGGTGAATAACGATGTGCTGGTTAACTTTAGTATGGCCTGTGTCCTGTTGGGGTGCGTCTACCTGATTCGTGATGGGCTACGGCCATGGTCGTTGGTGCTCGTTGCGCTGAGTCTCATAGTGGCAATTGGTAGCAAGCGTACTGCGGTGGTCGGGATCGTGCCGGTTGCACTGACCCTGTTGTGGACAGTGTATAGAGAGTCGATACGCTGGCATGTGTGGGTTACGGTAATCAGCGTTGTGCTACTGGTAGGTGGTTGTGGTGCCTTTGAATACGCACCAGCGGTGGGTTCTGAGGGTACCTGGCATCTGTTCCAGGCACGACCGTGGCTAGTTGAACTCGATCAGGCCTATTTGCGTTTGCAGGTGGATCACGTGATCCAGTCGCTGAGTGATTGGGAACGCAGCCGCCAGGTGTATCCGAGTTTGATCTACATTCTGTTCACGAGTTTCTGGATGCACTTTGGTTGGGGTCATGTACGGATGGGGACAGGTTGGGAACGGGCGATGCTGGGGGTGGTGGGGGTTGCCACAATCGGTCTGGTTCGGCAGGTTCTGTGGAGACAGCAGCCATTAGCGCTGGCACAACGGCGCTGGATCTTGCTGGCGGTGGTAACGGTCGCAGCAGCCTGGGTGGCGGCGATTATGCGCTTGCATCCATTGCCGCCACCGGGAACATGGATGTATATTCCACGCGGGCGTTATATGCATCTGGCACTATTACCGACGTTGTGGTTGCTGGTTCTAGGTTATAATGGGTTAGTGCCGCGACGCTGGCGGCGCTATAGCTTGTCGGTACTGGTACTCTTCTTCATGCTACTCGATCTGGCGGCCTGGGCGGTGACGTTGATAAACTTTTATTACCGTTCGTAGCCATGCGTATGCGCTGGTTAGTGTGGCAGGTTATGCCCTGGCTTGGACTGGCCGTGGTGTTGCTGATCAGCACACGAACTACCACGGTCGTTGGGGCCGGGCCAGCACAGCGGAATCTAGTTTTGGGCAAACTAGATCAGCAGCATTCCTTCGGTCAGGTGTTTGTCGCCGAGCAGTTGTATTTAAGCGGTATCCGCGTGTTGCTGGTGCCACCACCAGGCGAGCGCGATGATCTGGTGACGTTGCGGTTAGGCGTTGTGGCAGCAGGGTTGCCCGATCTGGCCGTGGTATCCTTGCCGGTGCATGCGCTGGCCCGCCAGGGTATGACCACCTTTGCGTTTGAGCCGTTGCACTTACGTATGACACCTCATAGCGTGACGACAACGCTACAATTGACGCTCGAAGCGCCGACGTTGCCGCCGGCATATGGCATTACCGTGATCGCCGGGGCTGACAGTTATGCCGGGGGGCACTTGCTAGTGAATGGTGTAGCGCGTACCCAGTTCGATCTAGCCTTTCAGCTGCTCTATCAGCAACGCTGGCTCGATCAAGTGCTTCCCATTTCGCGCCTGGCAGAAGGCCGGCCCGGCCTGCTGGGATGGCCGCCGTTCTATGCGCTGCTGGTCTATGGGTATCTGTATGTGCTGGGGCGTATAGTGATGTGCTGCTGGTATGGTTTGTGGTGAGCGAGAGTTAGCCGAAAGTGCCTCGATTTTCAGGTTGGCAACATTGACGCACCGCACACATTTTGTTACAATCGGCGGGATACAAAACCGCTTTTCAGGAGAGATTGATGGAAGAAGAAATTGATTTACGACCCTATCTAGTGGCTGTGATACGCCGCTGGCGGCTCGTTGTAGTGTCAATCGTTATGGTCGGCATTGTAGCGGTGTTGCTGGCAATGATCCTGTTTAGGTCGCACACTGCCACAGCCGATATTTTGATCGCACCTGCGCGCTCGCAGGTGTCGTTTGATTCGCGCTTTGTTACCACTGATCCCTTCCAATATGCAGCCGCGACATCGCGCCAGGAGACATTTAAGAGTCTGGCGAACAGTCTGTTGCTCGAGCAGCGGGTATTGCCACAGTTACCCCCGGAACTCATTCCCGAAACCTACAAGCCAGGCGCTCTGGCTAGCGATGTTGATGTAAAAGTCATTGGGGATCTTTTGCGGCTATCATTCAGTGCCGCTGATCCGCAGAACGCGAACACGCTAATTGAGATCTGGTCACGGACGTTTGTGCAAATGATGGACGAACTCTACGTTCGTGATCAAGGCATTTTGGAAGAGATTGAGCGGGAGGTTGCCAGTGCGCAGCAGCGCTATGCCGAGGCGCAACGGGAACTGGAGAACTTTATCGGTACCAGTGAGATGGTACAACTCGAACAGCGCATTGAGGTCATGCGTCAACTGCTGGCTGGTTCACGTAATGCTAACCAGTCGCTCTATAATGAATATCTGGATCAGGCCCAACGCCTAGAGATTATTCTGGGCGATGCGCAAACCCTGCGCGATCAGGGTGATGCGGGGGTATCGGAAAATCTGGCGAATAGTCTGGCGACGCTGGCCCTACGGGCCCGAGCGGTGGGCAACATTCAGTTGCCGATTCAACTCCAGTTTGGCGAACCGGCAGCCTTAGCGCGCAGTGATACCGCTACGCTGGACGATCTGGATAACTTAATCGCAACGTTGCAGCAGCGGCGGCGTGAGTTGATCGGTTTGTCGCAGGAGCTGGCACATGCGATTGTGAATCGTGAGAGTGATGTCTCTGGTCTAGAGCCTGCTACCCAGGCCGAGTATGAACAGCAGTTGGCTGCACTCCAGCAGCAGTATGAGCAACAGGTAGCGCGCAAAACGTTCCTGACGCAGCAGCGCGATATTGCCTTCGATTCGCTACAGATCTTGCAACGCAAGCTGGACGAGCGCCGCATTGCGCAGGGAGCATCCCAGTCTG
>DAOTWD010000132.1:0-101584 GCA_034435975.1 Chloroflexaceae bacterium
GCCCGCGCCCCGGAGGGACGCGCTACGCCGCACGACGAGGCGACGAGGCGACGAGGCGTGTCACCATGTAGGGCACGGCTCCGGCGTGCCTGCCCGCGCCCCGGAGGGACGCGCTACGCCGCACGACGAGGCGACAAGACATCTTTCCTTTAGAACGTTCCAACGCCTCATTGAATAACCTGTAACCTGCTATGTATCTCAAACGCCTGGAAGTGCAGGGCTTCAAGACCTTTGCCAGCCGCACAGTCCTTGAATTTCGCCCTGGAATTACCGCCATTGTGGGGCCAAACGGCTCCGGCAAGAGCAACCTGGCTGACGCTGTGCGCTGGGTGCTAGGCGAGCAGAGCTATACCGCGCTGCGCTGCAAACGCACCGAAGAGTTGCTGTTCAGCGGCGGCGGTCGGCGGCCTCCCGCTGGCCTGGCCGAGGTCGCGCTGACAATTGATAACAGCGATCGCGTGCTACCGCTGGCGTTCGATGAAGTGACGATCACCCGGCGTGCCACCCGTGCGGGCGAAAACGAGTATTTCCTCAACCGGGCGCGGGTGCGGTTACGCGATATTCAGGAGGCGACCGAGCCGCTGGGAGGGTCGTATACGATCATCAACCAGGGCCTGGTCGATCTGGCGCTGACGCTGCGCCCGGAAGAACGGCGGCGGCTCTTTGAAGACGCTGCCGAAGTCGGTGGCCTGGAACTACGCAAGACCGAGGCCGAGCGGCGGCTGCGCGAGATGCATACGAATGTGCAGCGCGTGGTCGATGTGCTGGCCGAACTGGAGCCACGCCTGCGGTCACTCAAGCGCCAGGCGCAGCAAGCACGCCAGCATCGTGACTTGAACACCGAGTTGCAGCAGTTGCTCCAGCGTTATCATACGATTCAGTGGCACACCGCGCACGCGGCACAACTGGTGGCCGAACAGCATGCGGCACAGCTAGCGGCTGAACTGGAACAAACCCGCGCTGTCCAGGCGAGCGTCGCGGCCGAGGTGCGCGAGCTACGTCAGTCATTGCGCACCCGCCGCGAGCAACTGGGCGCACTGCACCAGCAGCGTAGCGCCCTGTACACCCGGGCCGAGGCCATCCAGCGCGATCTGGCCGTCAGTGCCGAGCGCCTGGCAGCAATGACTCAACGCGCCGAAGAACTGGAGCGGGCGCAAAACGAGCTTGAAATACGGCAAACCGAAACGCGGCATACCCTGGCGGAGGCGACCACCGCGCTGGAGGTAGCCGAAGCCGATCTGATTGCCCGGCACACGCAACTGGCCGCCCACGAGACAGAGGTAGCCGAGTTGAGCGCGACACGTCGGGCACTGGAACGCGACCTGGCAATTGCCCAGGAGACTGCCTTGCACACCGCGACACAGGCCGCAGCGCAGCGCAGCCGCGCCGAGCAACTGGCCGCCCGCCGCGCCGAATCGACGCACGAGCAGGCCGCGCTTGCCGCCGCGCTTGAACAGACAGCAACCCACCTGGCGACGGCCCGGCAGCGCGCTGAAACAGCCCAGGCTGCCGTTGCAGACGCGACGAAGTCCCAGACTGCCGCCCGGCAGCAGGAAGCCGCTGCCCGCGAACACCTGGCCAGGCTGCGGGCCGAACGGTCAGCAACCGACGAGGAACGAGCGGCAGCCCGCCGCACCCTGGCCGACCTGGAGGCGCGCCTGGACACGCTAAACCGGCTGGCACGCTCCTACAGCGGCACCTTTGCCGGCGTCAAGGCCGCAATGCAGTGGGCCGAACGCACCGGGCGACATGGCTTTACGCTGGTTGCCACGATTATCCACACCCCACCCGAGTTGGAGACGGCGGTTGAGGTGGCACTCGGCTCGCGCCTGCACAATATCGTGGTCGAGACCTGGCAGGATGCCGAGGATGCCATCGCCGAGCTGAAGCGCAGCAATCTTGGGCGAGCCACATTCTTGCCCCTGGATACGCTACGCACCGGGCGCGATGATCCGCGCCGCTCTGAGTACGCCGCTGACTCGCCCACCGACCCATATACCGCGCCAGTGCTGGGCGTGGCAGCCGACCTGGTGCGCTATGATGCCCACTATGCCATCGTTGCCCGTCACCTGCTGGGGCGCGTACTGCTGGTGCGCGATTTGCTGATTGCCCGGCAGGAAGTGCGCCGCTTGCCCGGTGGCTGGATGATTGTGACGTTGAGTGGCGAGCAGGTGCAGAGCAGTGGCGCAGTAACCGGCGGTTCCCGCACGAAGGAGACCGGCACGCTCCGCCGCGAGCGTGAGTTGCGCGAGTTACCGTCGCAGGTGCAGCAGGTACACAACACGCTGGCTGCGATTGAGGCCCGGCAGCGGGCGCTGGACGAGCAATTGACCGCCGCGACACAGGCCGTTCGCACAGCCGAGGCCCATCAGAAGGAAGCAACGCAGCATCTCCGCGATCAGCAGGCGGCGCTGGATCAGGCTATGCGTGAGGTCGCCCGTGCCATCCACGAGCGCGACTGGCAGGAGGAACGGGCCGCAGCCATCCAGCGTGATCTCGAGGCGCTGACCGAACAGGAGACACACCTGACCGTGCAACAGGCCACCGTCGAGCAACAGGTCGCCGCAGCACAGCAACAACTGGCTGATTTGCGTACACGCCAGGAGCATGAGATCCAGGCCGACCGTGCTGTACAGGAGCAGGTAAACCAGGTGCGGGCAGCAGTGGCAACGGCAGAAGGCCAGGTCAAAGCCAGCCACACCCTGATAGCGACCCACCAGCAAGCCCTGGAACGCCTGGAGCAGCAGCAGCACGCTACCATGCAACGCCTGCTGGCGCTGACAAACGAGCGCCAGGTGCTGGCAGATATCTGCGCCAACGCCGAGGCGACATATCACGATCTGCTGCAGGCCATTGACGCGCTGCGAGCCGAGATCGACCCGGCTGAAGCGGCGTTGCACACACTCGAAGTGCACCAGGCAGAGCGCGAGCAGCACGAAGCGCACACTACTGCTACGCTCCTGGAGCAGGAAGCCACCTTTCAGCGCGCCACACTTGAAGCGCAGCGTGCCCACGATCGCCTGGAGCATGTGCTTGAACGTGCCCGCGCCGATGGCGTGGCGATCGGGCCAGCAGTTTCAGCAGAACACACCGCCGCTGACCCGGCCGCTCAGATTATGCCTACAGACGCGGCAGCACCGGCAGCGATGGATATGCCCGAACTGACCGCCCGCATCGCGCAGTTGCAAGAACGCATGGCGCGGCTGGGAACGATCAATCCGCTAGCCCTGGAAGAATACGCGCAAACTGCTGAACGCCATCGGTTTTTACAGGCGCAACTGGCCGACATCGAGCAGGCAGAAGGCACCCTGCGCGAGCTGATTACCGAACTGGAGAACGCCATGCACACACGCTTTACCACCACCTTCGGCGCAGTGGCGGCGGAGTTTGAGCGCAGGTTCACCCGGCTGTTTGGCGGCGGCTCGGCCCGGCTCCAGTTTGTGAACAACGGCACAGGCGATGCGGCCAACGATGATGGCGCGGCAGACGAAGCCCATACGCCACGAGCGCGATCGGTGGGCATCGAGATCGTGGTTCGGCCTCCCGGCAAACGTCAGCAGAACCTCTCGCTGCTCTCCGGTGGCGAGCGGGCCTTGACCGCCTCGGCGCTGCTGTTTGCCATCCTGACCGTCAATCCCAGTCCGTTTTGCATTCTGGACGAAGTGGACGCAGCACTGGACGAGTCGAACGTAGGGCGCTTCCGCGAGGCGCTGATGGAACTGACTCGGCAGACACAGTTTATTCTGATCACGCACAACCGGGGCACCATCGAGGCCGCAGATACGCTGTATGGAGTGACGATGGGTGATGATGGTGCCTCGCGGCTGCTATCGCTGGAGGTGACCGTGGAGCGTTGAACGATGGCAACATAACCGTTCAGCGGTTTACCCCAAAGAGAACCCGTTACACAGAAACGTCTGGTTTGAGCGATGGCGTAACTCGTGTGATGCATGACGGGTATAATAGATATCAGGGGATAGAAAGCTGCACCACCGGGACTGGTTATCCGAAACCGGTAATTTGTCCCCTGATAGATCGGCATTGAGCCAGATCGAACGATTGAAGAACAGGAAAGGTCATAGATACCGATGCACGCAAGAACGACCCATCAGCGCCACCACAAATACCGGGTGCTGCGGCTGGCGGCCAGTATCCCTCTCACGGCAGCAGCCAGTTGGATTGGCTACAGCACGTTGTTTCTGGCCCACAACCTGCCCCTGCCACCAGCACTATCAGGCGAGCAGCGTGAGTTGAACGGGCGTACCGGGCGCTTGAGCTATTACGTGGCCGGAACCGGTGCCCCTATGCTGCTGATCCACAGCATCAACGCCGCCGGCTCGTCCTATGAAGTACGGCCCCTGTTTGAACACTACCGCCAGAGCCGCCGCGTCTATGCACTGGATCTCCCAGGCTTTGGCTTTTCCGATCGCTCGCCACGTAATTACACGCCCCGCCTGTATGCTGATGCGATTATGGATATGGTCACGGCGATCGAACTGGACACCGGAACAACATCCGTAGATGCTCTGGCGCTCTCATTGAGTGCCGAATTTCTGGCCCGTGCCGCCAGTGAACACCCCGACCGCTTCCGCACGCTGGCGTTTATTACTCCTACCGGCTTCGGCAAAGGCATCCCTCATTATGCTGCACCAGACAGCACGCCTGGCAACCCGGTTCTACGCAGCGTGTTTGACTTTCCGCTCTGGAATCGGCCTTTCTTCGACCTGTTGACCAGCAAGCCGAGTATTCGCTTCTTTCTGGCACAGACGTTTGGCTCATATGCCGCAATTGATACCGGCCTGTACGAGTACTGTTATCTGACGACCCATCAACCCGGCGCACAGCATGCCCCCTATGCGTTCGTGTCCGGTTTGCTCTTCAGCACCGACATCGGTCGCGTGTATGACGCACTGACCCAGCCGGTATGGCTGGCCTATGGTACACGGGGGGCCTTCAGTAACGTTCGCGATCTCCAGCGGGTACAAAGCCAGCCCAACTGGACGATCCAGTCCTTTGAGACCGGAGCTTTGCCCTTTTTTGAGCAACCGGCAGCCTTCATTGCGGCCTATGATCAGTTTCTCATCAATGGAACAGGAACAGGGCAGAATCCCCTTGCGTAGGAACAGCGCCTGTGGTACATTCAGTCTAGTCATGACGCACGATTGAATGCGAGTGATGTACCTATGCCAATAGCTCTCATTGTTCATGGTGGGGCCGGTATTATTCGTGATGAACTGATCGCCGGGCATCTGGCAGGCTGCAATACGGCGCTGGCGGCAGGGTGGGCGATACTGGAGCAGGGCGGCTCGGCACTGGATGCCTGCGAAGCGGCGGTACGGGTACTGGAAGATGATCCGGTGTTTAATGCCGGTACTGGATCGGTGCTCAATGCTGTCGGGATGGTTGAGCTGGACGCCGCTATCATGGATGGTAGCACACTGGCCTATGGTGCGGTCGGAGCCGTGCAGCGCGTGCGTAACCCAATTACGCTGGCGCGTCACATTCTCAATGGCCCGGCGACGATGCTGGTAAGCAGTGGAGCCGAAGCGTTTGCCACGACACAGGGGATGATGCTCTGCGATAACGCCGATCTGATCGTTGAGCGCGCTCGTACCCGCTGGGAGCGCTGGCGGTCAAAGCACCACCCCCCTGTGGATGGGAACATAACCGAGATCCCTGTGCAAGAAACGCCTGCGGTATCAGATGCATACGATACCGTAGGCGCGGTGGCGCTGGATCGGAGCGGCAACCTGGCGGCGGCCAACTCCACGGGAGGGACACCCTTTAAGTTGCCAGGCCGCGTAGGTGATACGCCGCTGATTGGTTGTGGTCTCTATGCCGACAATGCCGTCGGTGCCTGTGCCGCCACCGGATGGGGCGAAGCGATCATCCGTATGGCGCTGGCTCGGCGAGCCGTGGAGTTTATGGAACACGGTGTGTCACCGCATGTCGCAGCCCGGCGGGCCGTGGCTCTGTTGATGCGCCGTATACCGAAAGGCAACGCCGGCTGTATTCTTCTCAACACCCGCGGCCAGGTTGGCCTGTCCTGGAACACAGCCCGTATGGCCTATGCCTATCGCGTGGAAGGCAGCGCGGCAGTCGCCGGAGTATAACACACGCCTGCAGCGACAGTCTCATCCCTTGCGATCAACCTCGCCGGCTACTGGCAGCGAGAAGGTAAAGACGCTGCCTTTGCCCAACTCACTCTCCACCCAGATCCGCCCGCCATGCAGTTCCACCAGGCCACGTGTAATACTCAAGCCCAGGCCCGTCCCACCAATGCGCCGCGTATTGGTGTTATCTACACGATAGAAGCGCTCCCAGATACGCGGCAAATCTTCAGGCGAAATACCAATCCCCTGATCGCGCACGCTCACCAGAAGCCAACGCCCCGGCGGATGATCGGGCGGCAACCAGACGCGAGTCGGATCGGCTTCCTGTACCACCAGCTCGATCTCACCGCCATTGGGACTATATTTGATCGCATTGGTGAGCAAGTTGAAGAGGATCTGCTTCACCTTGTCACGATCAACATAGACCGGTGCCAGCGGATCGGCCAGCCGAATAAGCAACCGATGCCGATCCAGTTGGGCATTGAGCTGGTTCGTAAGCTCAGCAATCACCTGCCGTAGCGCCACCACCCAACGGTTGAGCTTGACCTTGCCTGCATCCAGGCGTGAAACACCCAGCAAATCCTCAACCAGTTGCGAAAGATGAATCGCCTGGTCATACACGGTCTTGATAAATTGCTTCTGGTCAGATGGGGTAAAATCGCGGGCCATCAGCAGTTCGGTGTACCCCAGGATCGAGGTCAGCGGTGTGCGCAACTCGTGCGACACAATCGAGACAAACTCGTTTTTGAGCCGATCTACCTCCCGCTCACGGGTAACATCGCTCACTGCCCAGAGCCGCCCGGTATGCTGGCCGAGGCTGTCGTGGGTTGGTACTGACAGCACCTGCAGCTCCTGAACAGGATTGATCAACTGCACCGTCGTTTGCTGCACGGCATCGGGAGTACGCTGATCGGTGGCACAGAATTCGGTCAGGCGCAACGGGTCAGGCAGACGTGGCAACAGCGCATCGATCAGATCCAGGGGCACATGGAAAGGCAGATCACTATCATGCGGTAGCGAGCGCATACCCCAGGTGGTTGACCAGGCAGGATTAAAGCGGAGCACACGCCCGGTCATATCCAGCAATGCCAGGCCGATCGGCAAGCTGGCAAAGACCTGATTGAGCTGGGTACTGGTTTCGAGAACGTCCTGGTAGGTCATGGCCCGGCGCAGAGGCTGCGCCACCTGCTCACACAGCGCACGCACAAAGGCCAGTTCCTCTTCGCCAAAAGCGGACGAGCGCGGGCTATCCAGCACCAGCACCGCCAGCACACGGCCATTGACCTTGATCGGGGCCGCCAGTTCCGCCCGCAGGTTGGTGGCTATCGGGCGCACATCAGGATTCTGGGTGACATCGCGCAGCAGCAGAGCGCGACCGCTACGGGCGACACGTCCGGCTAACCCCACTTCCCAATTCCAGCGGTGGCGCAACCCGTGCGGCGGGCCAGTGGCAAATGGTTCGACTCCATAGCCCTCATACACCTGCACCACCAGTTCCATACGTTCGTGATCTACCAGGCTGATCGCACCGGCTTCAGCACCGGTGGCATCCAGCGTCCAGCGTAGCAGCAGGGTCAGCAGCTTATGTAAATCAAGCAACTCCTCCAGCTCATGCCCCAGAGCAGTCAGCAAATGTTTCTGGTGTCGGGTCACTGCCGCCGACGAGCGGGCGGCCAGGGCGGTGGTCGGCGCGGATTCAAAAGGCACCGGTGCATCACGTTCAGACTGCCGCTGCCGCACCCCCTCCTCGGCTATGACCGTAGCCAGTTGCGGCAGCAGCGCCCCGATGATTTCCTGCGCAATGCCATCGAAGATTGCCAGATCATCAGCGCGGAGTTCCAGGATGCCCCACAGCCGGCCATCCCAGCGAATCGGCGCACCGAGATAGGCAACCTGCACGGCGGGCAGCGTCACCTGGTTTTCCTGCGGGGCCTCCAGTACACACAATCGGCAAGTCAGTTGCCCATTGAGCGCTACCTGACGCATCAATGCATCATCCCAGGGATAGGGCCAGTCGTCGGGGGCACAAAACTGCTGGCGTCCGGTGCCAGGTTGGGCCGACTGGAACCAGCATGTCAGGCGCGCATCGCGGTAGGCAATCGCATTGCGCAGGAGGGTAAACAGTGCCTGGATCCGCAACATCAGCGGACGCCCATTGTGAAGCAGGCGCGTTGCCTCGGTCAGCAGCGCCAGCATCTCGGTTGATTCGTGGAACAACGTTTGCACGAGCGGTAACTTAGTATTACGGTGAGCGGTATGTTCAGCAGTCAACTCAGGTGCATACGGAGTACGCCGCTCTCCGTGATGGTAGCGTGATCTCTTTGGAAATACCTGCTGTCTGCTGACATTGTAGTCAATCAGACCTGGCTGTCAATAGACGGGGCCGAGGCAACGCGCCCCCAGGGACGCGCTCCCAGGCGCCCGCCCGCGCCCCGGAGGGACGCGCTACCGGCTGTCCCTCACACACCGAACGCCCGCCCGCGCCCCGGAGGGACGCGCTACAACGCACCAGGGCGTAGGGCACGGCTCCGGCGTGCCCACGGTCGTGCCGGGTGCACCGCACGCGGAGACGCCACCCACCGGTAGGATGCCCCCGCCGCGCCCGCCCGCGCCCCGGAGGGACGCGATCCCAGGGAAGGGGCCTCCGCGTATCCGCCCAGGTCTTGTATAATAAGACATGGGTCGTGACGACGCCCGGTGGTGCCCGAGGTGCGCAGCAATGCGTGTCACGGTGATGCGAGGCGGCAGGGCACCCCGCCACAGGAGGTCAACAGGAGGCGAGTATGTTTAAGAGTGTCGATCACATTGGCTTTGCAGTCAAGAACATTGATCAGGCGGTTGAGTTCTACGGAAAGGCGTTCGGCATTACCGAGTGGGAGCATATTCCAATGCCAGAACGCCATATGGCGGTTGCGGCGACGCGCATGGGCGAGACATTGCTGGAATTGATCGCACCTACGTCAGACGAGGCCAGCTTTGCCAAGTATTTGAACGAGAAGGGGCCAGGGATGCATCATGTGGCCTATCGCGTCGATGATATTCATGCCGCGCTGAACGAGCTACGTGAACGAGGGGTCAAACTGATCGATGAAGAGCCACGCCCCGGCATTCACAATACATTGGTGGCCTTTGTGCATCCGAAGAACGGCGATCAGGGTGTGCTGGTGGAACTGGTGCAGCACATGGATCATCATTGATACGCACCAGGTGTATTTTTGTACGCTGGAGGCGGCAGCATGGCTGCCGCCTCCAGCATGTCGCGGCAGCGTAGGCCCGGCTCCTGGCGCACGCCCGCAGCCCCGACTCAAGTCGGGACTCCCCTAACCCTATCTGCACGCCGGGAGTCGCGGCTTCAACTATGCCCGGTATTGCCGATCTATGCGCCACGTTGCCCGGCAACGGTACTGCAGTATGGGCGCCAACACGAGGAGGAGCATGCGATGACCTGTATTACCGGTTATGTTGATCATCGGGGACTCCTTTAGCCGACGGTTGCCGTTCGCCCTCACGCCGGGTGCCTGAAGGCACCGGCTCGCGTTCCGCAGGCCGCCTGTGTACCCTGTGTCCAGCCCGCGCAGGCACGCTTTGCCACCGCTCGCCCGCGGCTTTCAGCCGCCCGGCTATGCCGACGTTCGCGGCATACGCCGCTGCTGGCGCACCCAACCCGCCAGCAACGGCACCTGATAGGCGTAGCGGCCATCCTCCTGCTGGTAGAGCAGTTCGCGCTCGCAGAACAGTTCCAGCAGCTTCGCCCGCTCCGCCGGGTCGCCCAGCGTGTCGATCGGCTTGTCACGCGCCAGCGCGCACAGCAGTTGCGTCGCCAGTTCTGTGTTACCGCTTATCTGCACCGCCCATTGCCAGATGCTGGTAAATGCCAGATTCTGGCTGTCTAAGACTTCGGGTACCGCAGCCTCAATCGCACTGACCGGCAGCGGCAGCCCGCTCGGTGAACCGGGGGCCAGCGTTTGCCGACTGGCGTTGTAGGCGCTGATCACCCGCTCGCCCAGCGCGTGCAGCAAAAGCGGATGGCCGTTGGTTAGCGTTAGGGCACGCTCAACCGCATCCGGCTGATACACATTGGCCGGAAAGTCGGCAACCGGCTGCACAAAGACCTGGCGGGCATCAGCGCGGCGCAGATAGGTCACCGGCAAGACCCGCGCACTCTTGAGCGCCTCATACCAGCGCGGGTCGCACTCCTCCAGCGCGAACGTACCACACAGCGCCAGGAGTACACGCGGGTGATGCTGGATCAGGCTGCGCAGCATAAAGAAGATGCGCTCGTCCATGGTCTTGTTTTTCACCGCCTGGTCAATCCGATCAAACTCGTCCAGGGTGAGGAACAGCCAGCGCTGCGCCCCGAGCGCCTGTTCGACCTCATCGACCCAGTTCTCGAAGACACGATAGGGATCGCCGGCGATCAAGCGCTCGTCCAGGGCCGGCAGGCTGAGCGGCTGCGGGTGGCTCTGGGCGGCCTGCCGGATTTCGGACACCAGGTCGGCTACCAACCCGGCCGCATGATTGGCCGTGACCCGCCGCTCCATATCGAGGTAGACCGGCAGCACCTGCGCCCCCAGGCGCACCGGCAACTGTTTGAGCGCCGAGGTCTTGCCGGTACGCGGCTGGCCGAGCAGCAGCGGCGTGACCTTGCCGGGCCTGTTGATCAGCAGATTCTCCAGTTCGCGGAACAGATCATCGCGCCCACGGAAGGTAAAACTGCCAGTGGGCAGGATAGCCCCGGCCATATAGGGCATCGGCAGTTCGCCAATCTGCGCCCGCTGCCGGGTCACCTGGGTCGCAGCCGCTTCCAGCAAGCGCTGCCACTGCTCCAGCGCCTCGGCATAGCCACGCACCCGCGCCTGGTCGTTGCGGCTGAGGCGCGTGCGTTGCTGGCGCAGGCGCTCGATCTGCGTCCGCAGGTTGTGTTCCTGTGTTTCGCAGGTAGCCGCCGCCAGCGCCCCGCCCGTGTCGCGGCTGATGCTCTGCAACTCGGCCAGCAGCGCCTGCTCTTCGCTGCGCAGAACATCGGTGGGTAGCCAGGCAGTCGCCTCGGCAAAGCGCGCAATGAGCGCCGGGGTCGTACAGCGGCGCAGTTCCTGGTCGAGGATCAGCATGAGCGCCTGGGGCACGGCCCACTGCTGGCGCAACGACGACCCCACATCGGCCAGTGCCTCCAGGCCGGCCTCGGGGTCGCTGCGGGCAATGGCGGCAATATGTTCCGGCAGGCCGATCAACGGCAACTGGATGACCTCATCGTAGTGTAGCGGCTGTTTGCGCCACAGCCGGGCCGCCTGCTGCGGCTCGCGCTGGGCATGCCCACTGAGCTGCAGGCTACGCGGCAGTTCCCACAGGTATATGGGCAGGCGCAAAAAGCTGATAATATACGCCACGCCGACCGCCACGCCGACCGCCACGCCGACCGCCACGCCTCCCGCCACGCCGAACGCCACGCCGAACGCCACGCCTCCCGCCACGCCGACCGCCACGCCGACCGCCACGCCTATCGCCACGCCGACCGCCACGCCGACCGCCACGCCGACCGCCACGCCGACCGCCACGCCTCCCGCCACGCCTCCCGCCACGCCGACCGCCACGCCTCCCGCCACGCCTCCCGCCACGCCTCTCGCCACGCCGAGCGACACGCCGAGCGACACGCCGAGCGCCACGCCGACCGCCACGCCGACCGCCACGCCTCCCGCCACGCCGACCGCCACGCCTCCCGCCACGCCGAACGCCACGCCGACCGCCACGCCGACCGCCACGCCGAACGCCACGCCGACCGCCACGCCGACCGCCACGAGGATGAGCGCAATAATCGCAGGCAGGCTAAATTGCCCCAGCACCGACAACAACGCCGCCAGCACCGGCACCGCAACGCCCAGAGTGACCATTATTATCCACGGGTAACAGCCCAGCCAGATGGACGCCCGGCGCGGAAACCACCAGTGTAGTGCGTCACCCATGAGTGTTCCAGCGGTATAGCCGCTGCTGAAGAATAACGCCGGATACCAGTCGAAGCCCGTCCAGAAACTAAAAATGGCACCAGACAGCAGCACAATCGCCAGCGGCGCACCGGCCAGCAACCACCAGCGCACCTGGCACAGCGCCCGGAAGCGCGGGTCGTCGCCAACCGCGTGGCGCACCTCCCAGACTTTCAGATCTTCGTCCAGATCGGGATGGATGCTCCGGGCATAGCGCCGCAACGCCAGGCCGCGAAAGAAGAGCCAGTAGAGCAGCTTGAAGGGGTTATTGATCAAAATCGCATTGGGATCGATATGACGGGACATTATGCTCCTCCAGATAGCAGGCGTTGTAGCACAGATAGCAGGCGTTGCCATTGTTGTAATTGTTCCAGCGAGAATAGGCCGAGGGCAAAGAGCAGCGGCCCTACCAGACCGAGGAGAAGCAGCACCGCCATCACGCGTGCGTTAGAGCGGTCGAATACCTCGGCCAGTTGCGAAATCAGATGTTTGAGCAGCGCGGCAGCCTCCCAAAAAACGAGGACGGCGCTCCAAAGAGCTGCAAAAAAAGTTGATTGAACAGTGGGCCTCATGATCACGGTTTCCCAGGCTCTTACCAGCAGCGCCGCTCGGTCTTTTTTTTCTCTTTTGGGCGGCGGATCGACCGGGTGGCTACAGACCATCGCCCGCGCATACTGATCCTCTACCTCACGGCGCAGAATCCGCGCTGCGTCGCGCCGTAAGCCACGATCGGCCTGATGGAACTGGCCTGGCGGGCGAGACTTGGAGTAGTAGAGCAAGTACCCGGCCCACTGCAAGCGGAGTGGATAACCGGCACCCACCTGGAGCGCCATGCGCACCTCGGCGTCGGTAAAGGTATACTGGTGGGGCTGGCGTAGCAGTTCCTCGGCTTCATCCGCAGACAGTGTCTGCAGCGTGAACTGTTCCATGGCGTTGACAAAATAGGTATTCAAGCCCTCAATCGTCGTGAGCGGCTGGCGGGTGGCTATGATCAGGGCGATAACCCGATGGGTATACAGACTGCGCAGTGTGCCCCGGAACACCTCGTTAAACTCCTGCGCATGCTGCAGCACATCCTTGAACTCATCGAGCAGCAACACCACGCGCAGCCCGCCCTGTTTGGCCCACTCCAGCACCCGCACCGTCTCGCGCAACGTCGGCTCGGGCTGACACTCCAGCGCCCGCAGCGCCTGTTCCTGACCAGACACCGGCGGCACATGGGGCAGCAACTGGTCAAGCAACGCCCGGCAGAACCCGGCCTGGCTGTCATAATTGTCCATGCTCATATAGATCGGCAAATAGGTGCCATACGCCTGTAATTCATTGGGCAGTCGGGCCTCCAGGTAGCGCAACAGGCTGCTCTTGCCAATCCGCGCCTCACCCACCAGCGAGACACTCATCATCTGCTCCAGGCGCGTCAGCATATCGGCCAGTTCGCGCCGCCGCCCAACAAAATGCGTGGGGGGCACCTGGTTGGGCGTGAAGGGGTTGCCAGCCGGCGGTGGGGCAACCGGGCGAGCCGGGCCAGGTGGTGGCGCGGGTGATGCCAGAAGATAGCACGGCGTTAGCCGGGGTTGGCGCAGGTAGAGCGTGGGCGCATAGAAGCTCGTCGCGTTCGGTGTGGCTTCATACAGGCGCTGCCGTGCGGCAGTGACGGCGGCTTGCAGGCTGGCCGGTTGCGCCAGCGTCTGGTATATCGCCGGGACGATCTGCTGACTCACCATCGCTCCGGGCAGGGGCACATGCAGTGCCAGGACGGCCGTCACCTGTGACCGGGCGACAAAGGCCGCCGCGAGGTTGACCGGCGGTTCGGCCAGCGCTACCGACGTGGTGGGTTGGCAGAGCGCAAAAATCCAGCAGGGCGGCAGGTGGGGCAAGGCCTGCAACTGGGCCACACTGACCAGATCCGGGCCACCCGTAGCGCTATCAAACAGCACATACGCTTGCTGTTTCTGCCGCAGCGCATGCCCGTAGTAGTCCAGCAACGTTACGTCCGGGTGGGCGTGCAAATAATCGGTGAGCATCTGCAGCGTCAGCGGTGGCCCCAACGCGTGGATGTCCACCCGATCGGCCAGGGCGGTGCGCACCGCCTGCCGGGCCTGTTGGGCGTAGCCGAGTGCGGCTGCATCAAAGCCCGCCTGGGGGGTCAGCAGCAAGACCTGTGGGCGTTTGGGCCAGATCACCTCCGGCGCAGGGGCGATCAGCAACCGCACATACGGCAGAACATGCCCCGCGTGGAGCAGCCAGGGTTGTCCATCGGCAACCGCCAGTTCCCACGGCAGCGCACCAGCATGCTGGCTAGCGTGCAGATCGGGCACCGTGGCGAGTACAATCGTGCCCTGCGACTGGCGCAAGCCGGGCAACAGCGCCCGCACCCGCACATCGGCAAACAACGCCGCTCCCAGCCGCTGGCCCACACGCTGGTGCAGATCAGACGGCAATTGCTGGCGCTGTTCGTCCCACAGGCCCAGTTGCGCCAGGGCCGCGCACTCGGCGGGGGTTGGCACAAAAGAGCGGGACGGGTCAATGCCAGAGGCGGCGTACTGGCAGGCATTCAACGCACGCAACAGCAGATCCACGTGTTCCAGTGCAAACGGCACCGTCACCGGCACGGTGAGCGGTGTTTGATCCGCAAAGGCCCATGTGGTCGCGCAAACACGGTGATTGTCAGGCGCAGCAAAAGTCAGGACGAGTGCCGGTTGTTCCATGCACATACCACAGCGTTAAACGATACCCGTTAACCAGTATTATACCATATCACGGGACACATGATCGGCACACCCCAGGGGTGGCCGTGGCGATTCACTGCGCACCGTTGCGCGGCAGTGATGGCAATATTGACAAAACGGAACACCTGTTTTATTATACACGTTATAGGGGAATGTAACTATCAGGAGGTCATGGTACAATGCGTAACAACCGGAAGCAGATTAAGCTGGAACCGAAGACGTGACCAGGTCGTAAAATAGATTGCCGCGATAGGCCGGTGTATCACCATCGGCGATCTCGATGCACGGCCGGCGATTGGCGCAGGCGGGCCGCATCTGGTACACTACGCGCAATAGATAGCGTTGATCACCGTATTTTATATGAAAGGAGCCGGTGATGGCTCGCAATCCTGGTCGAGACGTTGTGCGGAATCAACCGGCACGAAGGGGACAGCCCGCAGAACCGCCAGCACAAAAAAGCTGGTTGCACCAGTGTGTCACCTGGCCGGTGTATGAGGTGCTGCTCTCGAAAGAATGGGATGTAGAAAGCGCGATCATTACCAGTGTCGTGGCCCGCAAGTCGCCCCGTTCCGGCAAAATTGCCGCCGCATCCTATATGGTTGACCTGGGGTGTATGGGCGTGAAGAAGACGTTTGTGCGCATCTGTAAGTCACCGGAAGACTATGAACGCCGCATGCGCACGCCGCTGATGGAAGATCATCCGATGGTGCCGGCTGACTTTAATCTGGTGGCCAAGATTATTGCCTACGGCCATGCCTACGCACAACAACTGGGCATTGCGCCGGATCCGGAGTTTCAGCAGGCACGCCTGTTACTCTCCGGAGCCCAGATCGATGCATGCCCCAGGAAGATACCGCTGGGTGGGCCAGAGGGCAAGCCGATCTTTGTCGCTCGTCCCAATGACGATATCGAGCGTATTATGAACCAGTTAGCGCGTGTAGTGGGGCCGGATGGGTTTTATTATATGCTCCCCGGTGCTACCGAGAAACAGGTCTTCAACGCCCGGCTCCCCGGCATACGAACCGAACCAGCCAGACCTGAAGCGACTGAATAACAGGAGGGCACTCCCACGTGAGCCTGTGCAGGCGGGGTTCGCTCAGACGTTGCCCGCCCGTTCACGGGCCGGACGGCACGGCGCACATTGCCACCCGTTGGCCCTCGCCTCAGCCGCCGGGCCGATCATCCCACCGGCACGGTTACAGACGGGCGGGGTTCTGGCGGGTGATAATCTTGATCACTTCGTCTGCGCTTTCCTCTATAGGTTTGTCGGTGACATCAACGACGGCAAACCCGCCCTTGCGAAAAATGCGCCGCACCGCCGCCACTTCCTGATACACCTCATCCAGGTTGGTGTAGCCGGTACCTAGCGCAATCCCCAGGCGTTTCTGGCGTTTCTGGCGATGCGCCGCCAGTTGCCCGCCATCAATCGTCAGGCCAATCACCCGGCGCGGATCAACTTGAAATAATTCAGGCGGAGGCGGGAGTTCTCGCACGAGCGGAACATTGGCGACTTTCCAGCCCTGAACGGAGAGATAGATACTCAAGGGCGTTTTGCCCGTGCGGGACACGCCGGTCAGAACGATCTCGGCTTTGTGCCACTCGTGCGGGTTGCGGCCATCGTCATGGGCTACCGTAAACTCGATGGCCTCGATCCGCTCGTAGTATGAGGCGCGCAGATGATGGTACCATCCTGGTCGCCCCAGGGGTTCCTGGCCCAGAATCTGCGACAGGCGCTCCAGCAAGTGTCCCACAAGATCGATGGATGTGATCTGGTGCGCATCAGCCGCCAGGATCAGTGCCTTGCGGATCTGGGCGTCCATCATCGTATGCACAATCGTACCCTGGGATGCTACCACATGGGGTATCAGTTCATCAATTTGCTCCTGGTGGCGCACCTGTGGAACGACAATCACCGGCACCTCAATGCCCTCGAACTGGGCCAGGGCGCTACGTACAACCTCTTCAGCAATCGATCCCTTGCCACCAGACACGACATAGATCGGGGGGATTTCCTTTTTTTGCTTGTCTGACTCGCTCATAGCAATCATCTCCGAATGCAAGGGCACACACAACGCGCATGCCCAATTTGCTGATTTTTCGGTTGTATATGCCTATCTTACCATGATCTGTGCTAACCGCGAGCAATCCTGAAAGAGGTGGGCAGATCGTTGAGCAACATGGCGTAACGATTTTGGTCGTTTGCGCCGTCCGGAACGTCTGAAGCCGTTCCTCCATGCGTCACGCCCACACGTGGCATCCGCGCTATGTATTCCTACGAATAGACACGTGCGCCGTATGAGCTGTGAGTTATGCCGTACCGGATAATGGCTGGACGGTCCCGACATATGCGGTAGAATACAGGCGTTACGCGCAAGGAGCGCGAGAGACACTGGCGCATCGGCCAGTGAGCGATTTTACCTTTCTAGACAGGTGCTATGAAACAGGGCAAAGGAACATTGATGAAACACATGCTGCTCATCGGCTTATTCCTGGTGCTGACAGCGTGTATCCCTGGTACGGCAACCGTTGATGCACCGGTTGCTATTGATAACGTGGTAGCGGCAGATATGTCTGCCAGCGCTGATGTTGATCTACTGAACTTACCGCCTGAGGTTGATGTGGCAACGGTCGCCGCTATTCAGCATCGAGCAGATGTTATCCTGCTCGATGTACGTGAACCATGGGAACACGATGCCGTACATATTGCCGACACATTGCTCATCCCCATGAATGAGGTGCCACAGCAACTGGATGCGATTCCCACCGACAAAACCGTTATTGTCTATTGTCGCAGTGGCAACCGCAGTGGTCAGATCACCAACTTCTTACGCCAGCAAGGGTATGCGCGCGTTCACAACATGCGTGGCGGGATGATCGCCTGGGAACGCGCTCGCTACCCGGTGGAGAAGTGACGGCTCCCAGGACTGAAGCGCCTGCTGCTCTACGGGCTATGTTTGTAACGTGGAGGAGGAATGCTTCGCTCACCTCACATTTCCACTGGAGGGGAAAGTGTGAGGTGAAAAAGAGAAAAGTACGGCCTTACCCGAGGTAGTAGAGTGGTAGAGTGGTAAATAGCCAGGTTTCTACTATCTTGTTTTGGAAAACAGAAACAGGATAGTATGCGGAAAAAGCAAAAAGACAAACTGGCCATAACACCGCGCAACGCCTGTAGGTGATGCGCCATGCACCCGGTTTATAAATCCAGACGCACCTTCGCACCAAAGCTCTTCTTCTCTTTACTGGTAAAGTAGGTAGCACAGGCCGCATCCAGCAGATCCGGATTCAAACTGACAGCCTCCATATTGTACTTGGCAATCGAGATCATCTGGTCAATAATGTCACGCGGCTGGCACATTCGGAACGGACGATTCTCCGGCACAAACCATTTGGCCACCAGATAGTCCAGCCCGCGATCATCATAGGGCACTTTGCGGATACGGCACATCAGCTTCCAAATTTCGCGCCACTGGGCCTCGGTCGGGTCAATGATCTCGAACTTGAACTTGATCCGCCGGAGCAACGCTTCGTCGCCGAGGTCAGAGGGATGCAGATTGGTAGAGAACATTATCAGTTGATCGAAGGGAATTTGGAGCTTCTTGCCCGTCACAGTCGTGAGAAAGTCATACCGCTTTTCCAGAGGGACGATCCAGCGGTTCAACAGGTCAAAAACACGTACTTTTTGTCGCCCAAAGTCGTCTATCAGAAAGATACCGCCATTGGCCTTCATCTGGAACGGTGCTTCGTAGATTTTCGAGGTCTCGTTATAAATCAGATCCAGCGCCTCCAGTGTCAGTTCACCGCCGGTAATAACGACCGGGCGATTGATCTGGATCCAGCGTCGATCGTATTCAAGATCGTCGGGCAGAGGCGTTTTGCAGGGTTCATGGACGATGGCGTCATACATTTTGATGATCGCGCCATCGGCTTCAATCGTATAGGGAATAAAGATCGCATCACCCATCAGATGCGTAATACGTTCAGCAATACTGGTTTTGCCGTTGCCAGGGTAGCCATACAGCATCACTGAGGCACCCGAGTTGACGGCTGGCCCGACCCAGTTCAGGATCGAATCATCAATGATCAGATCGGCAAATGCTTCGCGAATATTGCGTCGGGTTACAACCACATTCTTGATGGTCTGGATTTTTACTGACTCGATCCAGGTATTCAGCGGCACCGGGCACGGGCCGGCATACTGGGTCTTGAGCAGGGCATCGTTGGCAGCCTGAATGCCCCGTGAGGTCAGAATATACTCGTAGTTGATGTCACCATACCCTCGTTGCCCGACGATGTCAATGTATTCAAGATTACGCAAATCAGCAATGATCGGCTCAATAATGCGGTAGAAGAGCCTGAGTTCCTCGGCCATTTCGGCTCCGGTCGAACGGCCTTTGTTATAGAGAACCCGCAGGAATTGCTCGGTGAGCAGCGTGCGGTTCAGCCCGGTCTCCTCGATGGTTGTGGGCATCGGAGGAATAAACGAGTTGCTTAACGTGGGGCGCGATTCCTCTTCCGATGGGGGTGGATCGCCCAGATTGCGCACGCTACGCACGTCAATACCGTTCCGTTGGGCATCGGCAATCAGGCGTTCCAGGTCTTCTTTGTGAAATTGCAAGTGCAGCAGCGCATCGGTGTCGCCAGCAGCAGTCGCTTCTTTGATGCAGGCATAGACCGCACGGGCCACCGTATATTTCACTCCATCCACATACAGGTGATGCAGGTACTCTTGATTGCGAACATAACAATCACGTGAATGGTCTTTTTTAGCCAGCATTTCCTCATACGATTTCTGGTCGAGCAGATAACGCATACCGAGTAACCCTCCAGATAGACAGTAGATTGGGTGTAAGATTCTTGTAATGGTAGTATCCAGGTTAAATAGTGCCGACAGAACCTGTAAGCAGTATAACGCTCTGCTACAGCGGTGCATATAGTGCGTTAGTCCTACCTGCCCCCATGACTTTAAGGTCTGGGAGCAACGGTGTGGTTCGAGTTGTCCGGTAGCCCGGTAGGCACCGCCGCATAGCATCCTGGTATTGCCGTTCAGTGGCGGTACCGGCCGGGAAAGAAGATACGCTTTGCTCAATCAATGTTGAGAACCACGAACGACCGGATTCGTGGTGTGAGAGACATCGGGAAGACTATGCTGACTGAAGAAAAACCGGGTGCCGAGGCGGATGAACCGTGGCACTTGAATGCGGCGCTCCTGCTGGAGCGCCTGCGGCAACTGACAGCATGCGCTGCGCTGCCAGCGCTACGCCAGGCCGTTCTTACGCTCAAACAGGATCTCGCCCAGGCCGACCATCACCTGCATGCACAGAATGCCACCGAGACGCTGGTCACCTGTCGTCCCGCGCATATACTGGCCGATCTGGAGCAAATCGCCGCCGCGCAAACGCTGGAACGGGCGCAGTATTACGTTGAGCGGCTGATCAAGAGTATAACCGAGGTCAGGACGAGTGCGATCAACGACATCAACCTCAATCGCTGGAAAGAATATGACGACATTCTGACCGATAGCCTGTGGCTGATCGACCGTCGTGACAACTCCGGGGTGCATAGCGCTGGCTACTGGGGCAATTTTATCCCCCAGATCCCGCATCAGATGCTGCGCCGCTATACCCGAAAAGGCGACTGGGTGCTGGATCCCTTTGCCGGGTTGGGGACAACGTTGATCGAAGGACAACGCCTGGGGCGCAACACAATCGGCATTGAGTTACAGGACACAGTTGCCAGCCAGGCGCGGGCGTTGCTGGCACAGGAGCCAAACCGCCATGAGGTCGTCAGTGCAGTGATCACTGGTGACAGCACGCAGATCGATTATCAAGCCATCCTGCAGCATTATGGACAGACGTCGGTGCAACTGGTGCTGATGCATCCGCCCTATTTCGACATTATCAAATTTAGCGCAAACCCACGCGATCTCTCCAATGCGCCCTCAGTGGCGGTGTTTTTGTCCATGATCGGCGAGGTGGTAGACCATGTTGCACCGATACTCGACCGGGGGCGCTATCTGGCGCTGGTGATTGGCGATAAATATGCGCAGGGGGAGTGGATTCCGCTTGGGTTTCAGACCATGAACGAGGTGGTGCAGCGTGGATTTACCCTGAAAAGCATTATTGTCAAAAACTTTGAGTCCACCACCGGCAAGCGTCATCAGAAAGAGCTATGGCGCTATCGGGCGCTGGTGGGCGGGTTTTATATTTTCAAGCATGAATATATCTTTGTGTTGTGCAAGCAGTAGCTCTGGATTGAGCGGAGCGGAGCCGAAGAGCTGAGGGAAAACGTCAGCACAAAAGCTTATTCTGGGCGACATCGAAGGACGGTTTGTTCCGGCAACCGCCGAACCCAGGTAAAGTAATTGCTTCATAGCATAATCATGTCCGCGATGGAGCCGATATTCATAGCTATTCTTGCAGTGTAAGAATGTAGTGCCACCAGTTATGCCGAATACCATCGGTCTCACCAGCCACACGCGGCAGATGATTGAGCCACCAGCAGTGGTGCAGCCGCGTGTCACCGCCGCCCCACTCATCACAGCGCATCAGGCGTGGGGGGCCAGCCAGGTCAGGAAAGCGATACCAGGTGTCGGCGCGACTGAGAACGGGGCGCGGGTTCCCCCAGTCGTAGTCACGCAGGCTGTTAGGGGCAAAGTGTACATTACCGCATTCGGCCTGGCCAGGCATATCACGCTCAAAGCGGGTAAAGCGGGCCCACAGGTTGCGCTCGTCGGAGTGCTGGCGATACACGTGACTCATAATCGACTCAACGCGGTGCCCAAAGTTCTCAAGCATACAGCCCACATCACGTTCATAGTTGAAGCCCATTAGCACAAAGCGCCGCCGGCAGTGACTGGTGGCCGGTACTGGCGGTGAGTTGCACCAGAACGCACCATTGCCAGCCATGGTACTCTCGTAGTAGCCAGCGTAGGGGAAGGCAAACAACCAGACTTCATCTATCTGACGACGTTCGATCTTGTCGATCAGCTCAAACTCGTCTAGCAACCGCCCATAGTCAACAGCGTCAGGCGTATGACAGCCACGGCCCTGCTGCCAGCAGCGCAGATAGCCGGCGTCATCGTAGCAAAAGCCATCCTGCTTGATGGGATAGCCATCGACCACAATGCGCTCCACAATCACATACTGCGCCAGGCCACCACTGCACGCCCGCAGATCGGCAATATATTGTCGTGCCAGTTGCTCCGGGTCGTGCCAGCGCATATAGTCACTGAGTGGTTGACCACCGACGATTTCAAGCCGGGGGTTGTGAACGATCATACTCACACGCAGGTGGTACGGTGGCAGCGTCGTTGGACGTTCGTCGGCTAACGGTGCCGAAAATTGATCCGGGTTGCGCAGATGGCGCAAGAAGTGTTGGAGCATCGCGTGTCTCCTCTATCGTAGCAGCAAGCGCTCCACCATAGTGCGCTGCGCGTGCAGCTCCAGCCTGTCATCCAGGGCTGACAACGTCACCGCGCTACCATAGCGTCGCCGTAGCGCGGCCCGCAGCAGGTGATCAGCCAGTTGCGGGTTTTTGGGCAACAGCGAGCCGTGCAGGTAACAGCCGATCGTATTGCGATAGACCGTGCCGCCGGTTTTGTCTTCCCCGTTATCACCATACCCCACCAGCACCTGCCCTAGCGAGCGGGCGCGAGGCCCATGATAGGTGCGCCCGCTATGATTCTCAAACCCGACCAGGCGAGTGACCCTGGCGGGTTGCTCCTCATCCAGGGCTGCCTCAATCACAATATTGCCAATCAGCCGCTTTTTGCCGCCAACCGTATACACATCCAGCACACCTACCCCCGGCAAGCGTTCGCCAGTATGGGTCAAAAAATAGTGGCCCAACAACTGATAGCCGCCGCAGATTGCTAACAGCGCCAGACCATCCTCAATCGCCCGGCACAACCCCGCACTCTGGCGGTGCAAAAAATCGTCGGCAATGAGCGCCTGCCCGCTGTCCTGTCCGCCGCCAAAGAACGCCAGGTCAAACGCCGACCAGTCAACCTGATCACCCACGCTTATGGGTATGACGTCGAGCTGAATACCACGCCAGGCACAACGCTGTACCAGTGCGATAATGTTGCCCCGATCACCATAGATCGACATATGATCGGGATAGAGATAGGCCAGTCGTAAGGCGGGTGTATTCATGGTACTCATGGTTACGGTATCGAATATAAACGGAGGAAGACCGTTGTACCTGTGCTGGCTCTGGCAGGCTGCTGAAACGGCTTTTGGAACGAGAGCCGGGAAGCCATCTGCTCCCAGCGTGCGTGATGGCTAACTACAACTGTAGGCGAACAAGATGGCCGGTTCACGCGACTGGCTGACTCCGGTTAAAATTACAGGACTTACGCGGTCGTTCATCACCAACTGGTTTTCGCCTTCGGCAGAGCGGTACTTTTGCTGTTTTTGGTTCCACATTTTCGCCGAAGGCGAAAATGTGGAACCAGTCTGTTCCATGCTGCCGCAGGCGTAGAAGGACGTTGGATGCAAGCCACTGCGTAAGTCCTGTTAAAATTAATGACATTTCTCTTATGCACATAAAATACGTGCTGGGAACTTCCCTCGTGGATGACTGACCCGCCAGAGGCAGCATAGCGCCGGCGGCATCCACATTATTATTACTATTATATAGCAATCGTATCCCAATAGTACAGCGAAGTCTTGGCTTGAGCCTGGACTCCAGTTTTTACGACTCTCGATTGGTTTACTGCTGGCGGTAACGCTGGCATTACTCTGTTCGTGGGCCTACATGAAGGAGGTCAGAGCTGATAGCCGGTGCGAACGGGTGTTGAACGGGCCGCGGCAGCCCGGCAGCAAACCGGGGCCGCACGTCAGCGGGCCACCGTCCTCGATGTACACCCGGCGACGATCAAGTTAGGAACTATGCCGCCTGCGCGAAAGATAAAGCGCAGCTTAACTTCGGGTTGTTATACATCAACTCTACTCGGACGACGGAATGGTAAAATAGTGACGATTGGTGCAATGAATCTTACATATATGTTTATGTCTCACATTTGTACCAAAAAATCAGATTGCCATATCTGGGAGGGTATAGTGCAAGGTATCTATTTAGGTATTGATATTGGCTCGACCACCGTGAAAGCGGTTGCGCTGGATTGCTCACGGACGCTGCTGGCGCACTGTTATTTACGCTCTAAGGGTCAACCACGCCAGACGGTGCTGCGAGCGGTTGAACATCTGGCCAGAACCGTTGATCTGTCACGTATTCTCGGTGTGGGGTTGACCGGTTCGGGCGGGGAACCGGTGGCCCGGTTGATCGGCGGCAACCATGTCAACGAACTGGTGGCTCAGACACGGGCAGTGGGTGAGTTTCACCCCGAAGCGCGCACGGTGATTGAAATTGGCGGGCAGGATAGTAAATTCCTCTCGCTGGAGTGGGACGCGAAAAGTGGCCGAATGATCCTGGTGGACTTTGCGATGAATACGCTGTGTGCAGCGGGCACCGGTTCCTTTCTTGATCAGCAGGCCGAGCGGCTCAACATCTCTATTGAAACCGAGTTTGCGGAACTGGCGGTACAGTCTACCAGTCCCGCCCGTATCGCCGGGCGCTGCACCGTCTTCGCCAAATCTGACATGATCCATCTGCAACAAAAAGGCACACCGTTGCCCGATATTCTGGCCGGGCTGTGTATGGCGCTCGCACGGAACTTCAAAAGTGTGATCGGCAAAGGAAAATCGTTTACACCGCCTATTCTGTTCCAGGGTGGTGTTGCCTATAATGCGGGTGTGGTACGCGCCTTTGAGCGCGTCCTCGATCTTGAACCAGGGCAGTTGATCGTGCCCCAGCATCACCAGTTGATGGCCGCACTCGGCACCGCGTTTGTGGCGATGGATGAGGACGAAGCCGGGCAATTACCGGCATTCTGTGGCTTCGAGCCGCTGGCCGAGTACCTGCGTACAGGGCGCCACGAGCGCAAGAGTATGCCCTCACTGGCTGGCAGTGGTCGCCAACCGACAACAACACTGCCGCCAACGGTTGCCCACCAGACACCATCACCTATGCGCATCCCGGTCTACATGGGTATTGATGTCGGCTCGATCAGCACCAATGTGGTCTTGATCGACTCGCATGCGCAGGTCGTTGCGCGGCGTTATGTGCACACTGCCGGTAAACCACTAGAAGCCGTGCGCCGTGCGCTGCTTGAGATCAAGGCCGAAGTGGGCGCAGAGGTGGAGGTGCTGGGTGTTGGCACGACCGGCTCCGGGCGATACCTGACCGCCGATTTTGTGGGTGGCGATGTGGTGCGCAATGAGATTACCGCTCAGGCCCGCGCTGCGACCGCGCTTGACCCGACCGTCGATACGGTGTTTGAGATTGGTGGCCAGGACAGCAAGTATATCAGCCTGAATAACGGGGCAGTGGTTGATTTTGCGATGAACAACGCCTGCGCCGCCGGTACCGGCTCCTTTCTGGAAGAGCAGGCCGATCGTCTGAAGATCAGCATCGAGGAAGACTTCAGCCGGCTGGCACTGGATGCTGAAAGACCGACCTGCCTCGGTGAGCGCTGCACCGTCTTTATGGAGTCGGACATTGTGCATCACCAGCAGCAAGGCGCAAAGGTAGACGAACTGACGGCTGGCCTGGCGTATGCAATTGCGCAGAACTATCTGAACCGCGTGGTCAACGGGCGGGCAATTGGCAAGAACATCTTCTTTCAAGGCGGCGTGGCCTGGAATCAGAGTGTGGTCGCCGCATTCGAGACGCTGACGAAGCGCAAGATTACGGTGCCGCCGCACCACGATGTTACGGGCGCGATTGGCGCGGCGATTCTGGCGATGGAAACATTGACCGAGCGGCAGCGTGATGGCACGGTGCCACCAACACGGTTCAAGGGCTTTGACCTGGGCGACCGACATTATCAGTCAACGGTGTTTGAATGTAAGGCCTGCCCGAACCTGTGCGAGGTGAACAAGGTCGTGATTGCCAATGAGCCACCTCTTTTCTATGGTGCCCGCTGCGACCGTTTTGAGGAAGCCGGACGTACCCGTGCATCGACGAGCAGCGCTATTCCTGATCTGTTTGCCGAGCGTAACCGGTTCCTGCTGGGTGACTATGTGCCACCAGAGGGGCCGCGCAACGGGCGGCCCCGTGTGGCGATCCCACGTGCGCTGATTTTCTACGATCTGTTTCCCTACTGGCGGGCGTTCTTCAACGACCTCAATATCGAGATTGTTCTCTCTGAGGCCACCAATCCCCATATTGCAAAGCAGACGCTGGAGCTGGCGACCGCGGAGGCCTGCTATCCGGCCAAACTGATGTACGGCCATGTTGCGAGCTTGCTGGACAAGGGTGCTGACTTTATGTTCTTGCCCAACATTGTCAATCGTGAAAATGTGGCTCCCGGCCAGGCCGAAAACAACTACTGTCCCTATATTCCAGCCATGGGCTGTCTGGTCAGTGCCACGATCGACATTGCTGCCGCCGGTTGCCGCACGTTAAGCTTTCCCTTGCATATGTTGTGGCGTACAGCACGGGATCACGAACTCAAGGAACTGAGCAAACAACTTGGTATGCCCCATAAACGTATCATCCAGGCCAGCCGCGTCGCAGAAACCGCCCAGCGCGAATTCTACGCCAGCATTCGCCGCCGTGGGCGCGAGGTGCTGGCGGATTTGCCGCCCGATCAGCCGGCGGCGGTCATTGTGGGCCGTCCATATAATGTGTGCGACCTGAGCGTATGCCAGGATCTGCCCTTCAAGCTGCGCAAGCTGGGCATCTTGCCCATTCCAATGGACTATCTGCCGCTCGAAACCGCCAATCTGTCCGAACATTATCAGGACATGTTCTGGCGCGGTGGGCAGGATATTCTGTCTGCGGCACTGCTGATAGCAGATGACCCGCGCTTGCAGGCAATCTATATGACCAGCTTTAATTGTGGCCCGGACTCGTTTATTCTGAGCTTCTTCCGTAATCTTATGGGCAACAAGCCCTTCCTGGAACTGGAGATGGATGAACATACGGCTGACGCTGGTGTTATTACCCGTTGTGAGGCGTTCTTTGAGAGCCTGGCGATGGGCAAGGAGGTGGTAGCATGACCACGAATGACACTGCGCAACCAAAAACAATTTACCTGCCGTATATGTGCGATCATGTCTATGTGATGGCCTCGGCGTTGAATGCCCATAATTTACCAGCCGAGGTACTGCCACCTTCCGACGACGAGACTATGGCGATTGGTCTGGAGCTGTGCAAGGGGCGCGAGTGTTCGCCATGCTTTACGACCACCGGCGATCTGGTTCGCCGCGCCCGCCAGCCCGATTTCGATCCTGAGCGCTCGATGATGTTTATGCCCACAACTGGCGGATCGTGCCGGTTTGGGCAGTACAATGTTCTCCAGCGCGAGATCCTGGAACGTGAGGGGTTGGGCGCGGTCGAGTTTATGTCGCCCACGGGTAGCAACTCCTATCAGGGGTTTGGCAATAATCCGACGAAACTACGGCAACTGATGTGGCAGGGTATCGTGGCCGTCGATCTGTTGCAGAAGCTGCTGCACGAGTATCGCCCGTATGAACGACAGCCAGGACAGACCGAACAGATCTATCAGCAAGCGTTGCAGCGCGTGATACAGGCAGTGGGGCAGCATGGGGGCAAGCCGCTGGTGGCGGCCATGCAATGGACTGCGCAGCAGTTTGAGGCCCTGCCGGTAGATCGTAGCACACGCCGCCCAATTATTGGCCTGGTGGGTGAAATTTATATCCGCTTCAACGAATATACCAACCAGGACATCATTCGCAAACTGGAAGCGGTGGGCGCTGAGGTGATGCTGGCCGATGCGATGGAATGGTTTTACTACACGAACTGGAACTACAAATATCGCAGCCGCGTGCATGGGCGGTTTGGTCAGTTTCTCTCGATGTGTCTGACCGATGCCTATCAGCAACATCTGGAGCGGCGCATCCTCAAGCCGGTTGAGCACCTGCTCACCTTCCCCCATGCAACACCGGTGGGCCAGTTGATGGAAATGCTGCGGCCCTACTACCACCCCGAACTGGACTCGGAGGCGGTGTTGACAATGGGTAAGGCGATTGATTTTGCCCGCCACGGATTGGACGGAATCGTCAATATTATGCCCTTCTCGTGCATGCCCGGCATCATCAGCGCCGGTATGTCCCAACGTCTGCGGGCTGACCTGGACAACATCCCCTGGCTGGATATTATCTACGATGCGCAGGGCGGCACGAACATCAACACGCGCCTGGAGGCGTTTATGTATCAGGCGCGGCAGTTCCAACGACGGCGACAGGCGGCCCCGGCGCTGGCGCATTAGTATGTTCCTGGTGTCGTACCAATCTGATTTCACTCCCGCCCAAACGATGGTTTAAACCGGGGCCAATTGGCGCTGGAACCACGAATAACACGAATAACACGAATCGGGATAGGGGCGACCCGCGTGGTCGCCCCTATCCCACGTAGCTTGGCACTGCTGGTCTTCAAGGAGCGGCCCCCTGTCAACGAATGAAGAACGAATAAGCGAATAGGCCGTGCCAGCACCCACAGATAATCGAGATTGACCGGATCATGCGCTGGTACGGACGCTTACCGCGTATCTTGTATCAGTGACAGGAAGTACGCGGTGATGTATGGAGGTTATATGAACCCATTTATTCGCGTTCGCTCCGTCGAACCGCTTGAGCCATGGTCTGTCCGGGTGCGGTTCACCAACGGTGAGCAACGCGATATCAACCTCGCACCCTCTATTGCACACGGTTCGATTTTCGAGCCAGTTCGTACTGATGCCGCCTTTTTCGGTACTGCGCAGGTCGATGGCGGCACGATTACGTGGCCCAATGGGGCGGATATTGACCCGGATGTACTCGCCTACGGTGGCCCGCCACTATGGGCCGCGTCATCGTCGGTGGCTACACATGAGCAGCGATGATGGAACGGTTGGTACACAGCTCCAGCCCCCTGCTTTGAGAGCTGCCCCGTTACAACGCACAGACGCCTTACCCCCTATCCACCCGGTCACCTGATTGCTATCCGGCTGGTCAGTTGCAGACTGCCTCGCAGAGGGGTGACAGCAGCCAGACAAACCTCTATGATGTTCAGCATACGATATATTCCGTAACTAACAAGGTTTTATCCCGGTTTGATGCTGATCCTGATCCATACTGAATCATGATCCCTGATTTCCTCTGCCCGTTACGTTGTCTGGCCTCCAGGTGTCGTCGGTGGTAACGACTGGCGGGTAATGTCGATATGAGCGGCCCTTTTCATCCGGGTGTAGCAAGACTAGTACCAGGAAACAGAGTAGTTTAGTAGAGGAGGAATCGCAATGGATGCGAGTAAGCTCTGGCAATTTCCGATCAAGGAGTTTCATCCCTTTCCCCGTGGATTGATTGGCCCGGGTGCTTATGAAATGGTTGGCGTCGAGGCAAAAAAACTGGGCTTCAAGCGCACGCTGCTTATGACCTCAGGGATACGCGGAACCGATCTTGTTGACGATGTGGCGGGCAAGATCCGCTACCAGGGCATTGATGTCGTGATCTACGACAAGGTTGAGTCCAACCCCAAAGACTACAACTGCATGGACGCCGCCGACCTCTATCGGCGCGAGGGCTGTGACAGCATCGTCTCCGTCGGTGGGGGGAGCGTGACCGACGCGGCCAAGGGGGCGCGGCTTGTCATCGCCCACGATGGGCGCAACATCAACGAGTTTGACGGCTTCAACCGCAGTGACCCGGATCGTCAGAAGAATCCCCCGCACATTGCGATCAACACCACAGCCGGTACCGGCTCAGAGACGAGCTGGGCGTTCGTGATCACCGATACGACCGGGCCAGATGCCCCGCGCAAATGGCTTGGCTTTGACGATAGCTGCATTGTGACGCTGGGTATCAACGACCCGTATGTCTTCAAAACTATGCCCCAGGATCTGACCGCCTTCTGTGGCTTCGATGTGCTGGCCCACGGCTCCGAGCCATACGTCTCACGCCTCGACTTTCCCGCCAGTCTGGGTGGAGCGCTCAAATGTATCGAACTGGTGGCGCAAAACCTGCGCGAAGTGGTCGCCAATCGGAACAACTTTGAAGCCTGGAGCAACATGGTCTGGGCGCAATACATCGGGGCCCAGGCCTTCAACAGCGGCGGCCTGGGGATCATTCACTCCATCTCCCACGCGGTCAGCGCCTTCTACGACAGCCACCACGGCTTGAACAACGCGATTGCGTTGCCCCGTGTGTGGGAGTTCAACATGCCTGCCAACTATCGCCGCTACCGTGACATTGCCCGCGCTATGGGTGTGGTCGTTGATGGTTTGAGCGACGTGAGTGCCGCCGAGCGTGCAGTCGAGGCCGCGATCCAGCTCTCTAAGGATGTCGGTATTCCACCCAACTTCCAGAGTGTGACCGAGTACAGCAAGACACGTATGGGCAAGGGGAAGTACGAGCAGTGGGGCGGCCCGCGGATCATCGGTGACGATCGCGATATTGACCGCGTCTCGAAGCATGTGCTGGGCGATGGCTCGACGCCCGGTAATCCGATGGAAGTGACGTTCGAGTCCGTACGACCCGTCGTGGCACACGCTATGACCGGCTCGTACTACGAGGGCGGGTTCCACGGCGCACGCCACACCAGCAACCGCTAGGGGTTATTGTGACACGGAGAGGTGAGGATGCGAGGATGCGACGAAACGTGAGGCGAAGAGACGAGAGGCGAATTCGCATCCTCGCAACTTCGTTTCCCGCCTCTCTTCAAGGAGTGATGGCATGTTCGATTCCATTGATCAGGTGATCGCCGCACTGCAGGGGCAGCAGTATATCTGCGAACGCAAGTTGGCGACGGTCGTCTTCCTGGCGCTGAAAATGCAGAAGCCGATCCTGATCGAGGGGCCGGCCGGTGTGGGGAAAACCGAACTGGCAAAGGTCGTCGCCGGCACACTGGGGCGACCACTGATCCGCCTGCAGTGCTATGGTGGCCTGGATGAGACGCGGGCGTTGTACGAGTGGGAGTATGGCAAGCAATTGTTGTATACCCAGATCTTGCGGGACAAAATCGGCCACTTCTTCAACGATATTCCGGATTTGCCAACGGCTGTTGCACATCTGCACCGCCACGACGATGTCTTCTTCTCCGAGCATTTCATCGTGCGCCGCCCGATCTTACAGGCACTTACCGCCCCGGAGCCTGTGGTCTTGCTGATCGATGAGATCGACCGCGCCGAGGAGCAGTTCGAGGCCTTTTTGCTTGAAGTTTTGAGCGACTTCCAGGTCACTATTCCCGAAATTGGCACCATTGTGGCCCGGCAGCCACCATTCGTGTGTATCACCGGCAACAACACCCGTGAGTTGAGCGATGCGCTGAAGCGGCGCTGCCTGCATCTGGCACTCGGCTATCCCGACGAAGCCCGTGAACTGGCGATTGTTCGCCTCAAAGTGCCTGAGATCAGCGCCACCCTCGCACAGCAGGTGGTCACGGTTATTCGTCGCATTCGCACGCTTGATCTGCGCAAAGCTCCGAGCATCAGCGAGACCCTCGACTGGGCGCAGGCCCTTCTGCTGCTGCATGCCACCAGCCTGACACCCGAACTGGCGGACGAGACGCTGCAGCTGATCGTGAAATATGACCGTGATGCCCAGAAGGTTCGTGACCAGTTGCCCGCCTTGCTCGATGATGCAACGGCGGCAGAGTGGCAGACCAACCGCAACCGTGCCGATAACCTCGATCTCCAGGTACAGCGCGACCGGTATCGGCACCATGAAGCGGCCTATTTTCGTTCGCGCCGCGATGACTCGTAGCGCCAGGTGCTGGAGGCCACATGGATCGCGTGATCAATCGCTTTATCACCATCCTCAAACACAACGGGGTCTCAATTTCGCCATCCGAGACCATTGATGCCTTGCGTGGATTAACCCATGTCGGTGTCGCTGACCGTGAGACGGTGCGGGCGGTGCTGGGCAGCACGCTGATCAAGGATACCCGCGACATCCCGGTCTTTGATGAACTGTTTGATATCTTCTTCAGCCTGCCCGGACGGATGCCCACGGATGCCGCGCCTTCTGATGTCCTGGCGCAATCGACTGCCCGGCCGATCGAGCAAGCGCAGCACGACGCTGCTGAACGTCGAACACTCCTTGACGACACCGCACGGGAGGATGTCCGTCTCGATACCGAGCGTCTGGCAGCGTTCACCCCGGCTCCTGATCCTGATCGCCTGGATGTGCCGACGCTGAGTCACGCTCTGGTGTTGAACCAGCATGCCGCCTTGCTGGACGAGGTATTGCGGCAGGTGTATCACCTGCATGTCAAACAGGCGGGCCGCCATGCCCGGCCTGGCCAACTCAGTCCCATTCGTACAACCGAGGAAATCGATCTCCAGGTGTCGGGTGGGGCACTCCATGCAGTACTGAACGATCTGCGCGACCTGGGGGTCGATGAAGACGTGATCACCGAGCTGGCGCAGCGATTGCACGCGCAAAAGCATGATCTGACCGGGTTGTTGCGGCGCTATCTGGCGCGAGGAGGAGCATTGCTACGCCGCGCCGTGCCTCCGCTCGATCCGGTGCCTCCCGTGAGTACCTTCACCGCTGCCGAGCGGCACCAGATGGAAGAACTCATCCGTCGCCTGGGACGCCAGATGCGTGGGGCGCTTTCGTATCGCCGGGCGATTGATCAGCGCGGACACATGCATGTTGCCCGCACGGTGCGCAACAGCCTGAAGTACGACGGTATTCCCTTCTCCCCGGTACTGGCTCGCCGCCGCGACGAGCGTCCGCGCCTGGTCGTTCTCTGTGATGTCAGCCTGTCCGTGCGCCATACGGCCCGCTTCATGCTGCACGTGCTCTACAGCTTGCAGTCGTTATTCGAGCAGGTGCGTAGCTTTGTCTTTGTCAGTGACCTGGTTGAGGTCAGCACCCACTTTGCACAGATGGATATTGAGTCTGCCATTGGCATAGTTTTTGGCGGTACGCTGATCGACCACGATGCCAGCAGCAACTATGGGCGGGCGCTGGATATTTTCTACACCCAGCATCTTGCGGCGATCACGCGGCGCTCAACCGTGATTATTCTGGGTGATGGGCGGGGAAATGGCAATCCACCCAATGCCTGGATTCTGGAAGAAATTCGCCGCCGGGCGAAGCAGGTGATCTGGCTCACCCCGGAAGCGCGCGGGAGCTGGCAACTGGCCGGTTCGGATATGCCCGTCTATGCACCGATCTGCCAGCGGGTCGAGGTGGTGCGCAATCTGGATCAACTGGGTAAAGTGACAGAAGATCTGTTTCGCTATGCGGTGCATCCATGAATCCACTCGTCCTCTCACCCTATCGACATCAGCCCTTGATTGAATGTCTGGCGCAACGAGCGACCTTGCGTGCCACCAGCACGCATTTTACACTGTATGCCCTGGAGCCAGAGCGGGGTACCCCTGCTCCAGCAGAACCGGATCGCGCAGGACATCCGGGGTCGTCCGAGGTGGTGATCGTCCACACCTTTGCACCGGCCAGCATTGACAACAACATTGGCTATTATGTGGCGAACGAGTTGCTGCCCTTGCTCAACAGCAATCGGCAGGCTGACTTTGAACACCTGGTGGGCGCGATTGTCCGCTCGAACCACAGGAACGAACAGGAGGCCTGGCATCTGTTCTATGCCAACTCGCTGGCGGCGTTGCAATCGGCCATGGCTCAACCCGAAGCTGTCCCGGATTTTATCTGGCCCTTTGGTGCGATCTATGAACGCGCCATGAGCCTGGTACGCGGTGAGACGTTGCTCGATGCGGGGACGTGCTTCGGGTTCTTTCCGCTGTTGCTGGCCGAAAGCGAGACGAGGGGGCGAGCATGCGACGAGGCGAGCAGCATGCGACGAGGCGACGAGACGAGGAGGCGAAGACGCGAAGACGCCTCGCGCATCCGCGCATCCGCGCATCCGCGCGTCTTCGGATCTTCGCCTCCGCACATTCCGCATCCGCGCATCCGCGCGTCTTCGGATCTTCGCCTTCGCCGCATCGTCGGCTGCGACCTCGATCCGGCGCTGATTAAGCTGGCGGGCAGCTATGCCGCTCGGCAGGCGTTGGATCAGGTGTCTTTCGTTGTAACCGACATGCTGAGTGCTGACTTTACGCGGTTGGGGATGTTCGATACGGTGACGTGTCTCCACGTGCTGGAACACCTGCCACCCGAACAGACCGTGCCAGCGCTGACGAGTCTCTGGCAGCGGACGCGCCAGCGGCTGATTATCGGCGTGCCCATCGAGGCGATCCCCGATCCGCGCTTTGGGCACCTCCAGGTCTTTGACCGTGAGCGACTGCTGGAATTAGGGCGTCGCCTGGATGCAGACTGCCAGTATATTGAGTTTCATGGCGGTTGGCTCGTTCTAAGCGCTGAAGCGTTCGGTGATAGGTGATAGGTTGCTGTCCCCTGTCCCCTGTTGTGCGCTTTCTAGAAGGAAAGAGATGTGAGTTACGAGATATTTCGACAGGGACTGGATGCACCAATCTGCCTGACATGGGAGCTGACCTACGGCTGCAATCTGCGCTGTGTGCATTGTCTCTCATCCTCTGGTCAGCGCCGCGAAGACGAACTGACGACGGACGAGGCGAAGCGCCTGATTGACGAGTGGGCGGCGATGAAGGTGTTCTATATCAACGTGGGTGGCGGTGAGCCGATGAGTCGTTCTGATTTTTTTGAGTTGATGAACTATACGCTTGATCAGGGTATCGGCGTCAAGTTCAGCACCAATGGCACGTTGATCGATGATGCCGCTGCCGACTGGATTGCCTCCCACGACTATCTTGATGTCCAGATCAGCCTGGATGGGGCGACAGCCGCAACCAGCGATCCGGTGCGCGGCACCGGTTCGTTTCTGCGGGCACGCCGTGCGATTGACCGGCTGGCAGCCCGTGACGTTGCGTTCAAGATCAACGCGGTCGTCACCTGCCAGAACATCCACGAACTCGATGACCTGTACGCCCTGGCGACCGATAACGGCGGCCAGTTACGCCTGACCCGGCTGCGTCCCTCCGGGCGTGGCATAGATGTGTGGGAACGTATGCGCCCGGCACATGCCCAGAATCGGATGCTGTACGACTGGCTGCTGGCACACCCGGACGTGCTGACCGGCGACTCGTTCTTTCACCTATCGGCCTATGGGCAACCGCTTGACGGGCTGAATATGTGCGGAGCCGGGCGCATTGTTTGTTGCGTCGATCCGGTGGGAGAGGTGTATGCCTGCCCGTTTGTGCTGGCACCGGAGTTCTCGGCTGGAAATGTGCGCGACCGGGGCGGCTTTTCCTGGCTGTGGCGGCACGCTCCGCTATTCGCCCACCTGCGCGAGTGGCAGGTCGGCGGCTGTTGCCAGACGTGCAACGCCTACGCGCTGTGTCACGGCGGCTGCTTCGCGGTCAAGCATTTTACCGGTCGCTCGCTCGATGCTCCCGATCCGGATTGCGTGTTTGCGCCAGGTTCCGATGAAGCGCTCAAGCGTTGAAGCGTTGAAGCGTTCGAGCGTTGAAGCGTTCAAGCGCTCGACCGCTCGAAAGAGGGGTTCCATGAACAGCACAATGTTTGAACCGTTGCTCTCACCGTTGCGTCTGGGCCGTAAAACCGCTCCCAGTCGCATTGTGTTTGCCGCGCATCAGACCAATTTCGCCACCCATCACCGCTTTGAGCAGCGGCATGTGGCCTACTACCGCACACGCGCTGCGGGCGGAGCCGGGCTGATCGTCCTTGAAGGCAGTGTGGTGCATCCGTCGGACTGGCCGTATGAGTATGTCATCTTCGGCTACGATGAACAGGTCATCACGGGCTATCGGCAGGTGGCCGACGCCGTGCATGCTCATGGGGCGCTGGTGCTGGCACAGCTTACGCACAGCGGTGGTCAGGGCAGTAGCCACTATTCGCAGTTGCCGCTCTGGGCACCCTCGCCCGTCCCTGAAGTCAACAGCCGCGAGATGCCCAAAGTGATGGAAGCTGAGGACATTGCGGCGGTGGTGGCCGGGTTTGCGCGTGCCGCCCGGTTTGCGCTCCAGGGTGGGCTGGATGGCGTGGAGATCAACGCGGGCCAGGATAGCCTGGTGCGCCAGTTTTTGTCGCCGCTTACGAATATGCGCGACGATGTGTATGGTGGGGCGCTGGATAACCGACTGCGGTTTGCGCGTGAGGTCATTCAGGCCGTGCGGCAGGCAGCCGGCAGCGAGGCGATCGTCGGTCTGCGGTTGTGCGGTGACGAATATGCGCCCTGGGGGGGCATCACGCCTGGAGATGCTGCCGAGATAGCGCGGCTGCTGGCGGCAGAGAACCACCTGGATTTTATCAGTGTCACCAGCGGAAGCATCTTTACGGGCCACCTGACCCGTGCCGGGTTGTATATGCCGCCTGGTTATGCGGCGCATCTGGCCGGGGCGATCAAGGCCACTGTCAATGTGCCCGTGTTTGCCCAGGGCAGCATTGTTGATCCCAGAATGGCCGCCGGGTTACTGGTCGAACAACAGGCCGACGCGGTGGAGATGACACGGGCGTTGATCGCCGACCCGGAGTTGCCGCAGAAAGTACGCGCTGGACGTGCCGATGAGATTCGCCCGGCCATCCTTTCCAACCAGGATAACATTATTGGCCTGGTGCAGAATCCGCGCCTGAGTTGTGTCAACAACCCGGCTGCGGGTTATGAGCACGATGCCGAGTTTACGACCCTGCCACCCGCCGCGCCGCCCGCGCGCATTCTGGTGATCGGTGGTGGTGCCGCCGGGTTGGAGGCGGCACGGGTCGCAGCTCTGCGCGGACATCAGGTCACGCTGTACGAGCAGCGTGAGCAACTGGGCGGTACGTTGCGGCTGGCGGCAGCGGTACCGGGCCGCGAGCGGCTAGCACTGGCGGTTGACTGGCTGGAGGCACAGGTGCGGGCGTTGCCGGTGACAATCCGGCTCGGCGTGACCGTCACTCCGCACCTGGTGCTGGCCCATGCGCCCGATGCGGTGATCGTGGCCGTGGGCGGTGAACCGAGACCGTATCCCGACGTCGACGTTCGCGCCGCCGACGTGCCGATCGTGAATCCGCGCCAGGTGCTGGCGGGCGATGTGCCCACCACGCCGGGCACGGCGGTGATCCTTGATCAGATTGGCGACCAGGTGGGTATGGGGGTAGCCGAGTGGCTGGCCGATCGTGGCTGGCAGGTCACGATTGTCACTGCTGACATGTTCGTTGGGCAGCGGTTGACCGCCTCGCTGGAGCTGACACCCTGGAACCAGCGCGCCTGCGCGAAGGGCATTGTCTTCCGGCCTCAGGTTGATGTCGAGCGCGTCGTGGTACGCACCCTGTTCGGCGTGGATCACTTTGATCGGACACCCGTCTCGATGGAGGAGCTTGACCTGATTGTTGGGGTAACGCACGAGACGCCTAATGAAGCGCTCTATTTTGCACTCAAGCACGCCGGGCAGCGCGTCTATCGCGCCGGTGACTGTGTGGCCCCACGCTCTATGAGCCAGGCTATTCTTGAGGGCTACCGCGTCGGGCGGATGGTGTAGCGGAGGTGAACGAATGAGTGAAACACGACGGCTGTTGTTTACGCCGATCAAAATCGGCACGTTGACGGTGCCAAACCGTATTGTTTTTTCGGCACACCTGACCAACTATGCTGAAGATTGTATGCCGACCGATCGCCATGCCTACTATTACCGCGAGCGAGCACGCGGCGGCGTGGGCCTGATTATCACCGAAGAACACTCGACGCACCCGACCGATCATCCTTACGAAAAGCTCATCCACGCCTTCCACCCGCATGTTATTCCGGGCTACCGGCGTATCACCGACATGGTGCACCGCGAAGGTACGCCCATCTTTGCGCAGATCAACCACAACGGCGGGCAGAGCAGTGGTCTGTTTACGCGCCTGCCCGCCTGGGCACCCTCGGCCCTGGCCGACCCGATGTTCCGCGAGGTAGCGAAGGCCGTTGAACACGAGGATATCCAGGAGATCATTCAGGGCTATGCCCGGGTCGCCGACTATACCCGGCAGGGCGGCTTTGACGGCATTGAGTTACAGTGTTCGCACTCCTCCATCGTCCGCCAGTTTCTCTCGCGCAGTACCAACCACCGCACCGACGAATACGGTGGTAGCCTGGAAAATCGCATGCGCCTGCTTCGCGAAATTATTGCCGCTATTCGCCAGGCTGTCGGTCGTGACTACCCGATGAGTGTGCGCCTGTGTGGGGATGAGTTGATCCGCGATGGGATTGTGCTGGACGAGGCGGTGGCCGTGGCGCGGATGCTCGAACGTGATGGCCAGATTGACTGTATCAATACCAGTATCGGCACCGCAACCCAGACCCTGTATATGATCGAGGCCTCGATGCATATTCCACCCGACTATGCCATGTTTATTCCCTCAGCGATGCGCAAAGCGGTGCGGCTGCCGGTGATTGGCGTCGGGCGGGTGAAAGACCCGATCCAGGCCGAACGTCTTCTGGCCGACGGTCACGCGGATCTGATCGGCATCGTGCGGGCGCAGATTGCCGACCCGGAGTTTGCGCGCAAGGCACGTGAGAACCGTGTTGACGACATCCGGCTCTGTTTGTCGTGTAACCAGGAGTGTGTGGGACGGATGGGCCTGAACCGCTGGCTCGGCTGCATTGAGACGCCAGGTACCGGTCAGGAACAGTGGCTGGGCATCGGCACGCTCAGACCGGCGACCCAGGCAAAGCGGGTTATTGTCGTTGGGGGTGGGCCAGCCGGCCTGAAGGCGGCCGTGGTTGCCGCCCGACGCGGTCATCGCGTCACGCTGTTCGAAAAAGACACCCGTCTGGGTGGGCAGGTACTCCTGGCGGTCAACGTGAACAATCGCGCTGAATTTGGCGACATTGTGCGCAACTTACTGCACGAATTGCCCACCGCCGGGGTAGACGTGCGGACAGGTGTGACGGCCACGCCGGCATTGATCCTGGCTGAGCAACCCGATGCTGTGATTATTGCCACCGGATCGGTGCCCAATCGGGCGGCACTCCCCGGTGCCGATGGCCCGGGTGTGGCGGATGTCTCGGATATTCTGTCGGGTACGATTGAGCCAGGCCCGCGCGTTCTGGTCATTGACCGCCTGGGCTTTCACGAGGCGACCAGTGTGGCCGAATACCTGGCCGAACGTGGCTCACAGGTCGAGGTGGTGACGCAGACGCTCTATGTTGGCCAGGATCTGGGGGTGACCCTTGACCTGGAGAACTGGTATCGTCGGGCGCGGCGACTGGGCATCAGGTGTACGCCCAATCACTCGGCGTTGCGCATTGCCGATGGCGTGGTGACGACCATTCACAACTACAGCGGGCAGATGGTGACGTTTGGCCCTGTGGATACGGTGGTGCTGGCAGTACATCGGCGTGCAGAGCATGCCTTGTATGACGCGCTGAAAGGTCGCGTGCCCGAACTGCACCGCATTGGCGACGCCGTCGCGCCACGGCGTGCCCACGCTGCGATCATCGAAGGTGAACGTGCGGGGCGGAGTGTGTGAGGCGACGAGGCGACGAGGCGACGAGATGACGAGGCGACGAGGTGACGAGGCGACGAGGCGACGAGGCGACGAGGCGACGTGAATCCGCGCATCCGCGCATCCCGCATCCGCGCATCCGCGCATCCCGCATCCGCGCATCCGCGCATCCCGCATCCGCGCATCCTCACATCCTCACGTCATCGCATCCTCGCCTCGCGCCTCGTCGTTACAATGAGGATCTATGAGCTATGATAGTAGTTATTGCCGAAACCGATCATGATACCGTGACCATCCCATCGCTGGAGTGTGTCGAAGAAGCCCGCGACGTTGCCAATGCACTGGATATGCCCGTGCATGTGGTGCTACCGGGATACCATGTGGCCGATCTCGCATCCACGCTGGCCGCTCATGGTGCTGACCGTGTCACCATCGTTGAGCATCGCGCGTTGAGCCAGTTCAGCGCCGATGGCTGGCTGGCAGCGCTGGAGCCGCTGCTGAGGGACACCGCTCCAGCGCTGATCCTGGCCCCCGCCTCCGGCCATATTCGGGCCTGGTTGCCGCGCCTGAGCCTGCGCTGGCGCGTGCCGCTGGTAAGCGGTTGCTTACAGGTTCGCGCGAATACCACTCACCAGATCGAGCTGACGCGACCAACGCATGGCGGCGCATGCCACGAACAGTTGACCTGGCTGGCGACCAACACCCTGATTGCCACGCTGATCCCCGGTGTGCGGGGCGTGAGCCAGCCCGATCTCCACCGTCAGGCCGAAGTAATCCACCACACGCCTGACCTGAACGCAGTTGTGATCCGCGACCGCATGCTACGGGCGCTACCCGCCGATCCGCGCACGGTTGACCTGACCGAGGCCGAGCGGATTGTCTCGGGCGGTCTGGGCTGTGGTGGGCCAGAAGGTGTGGCGTTGTTGCAGCACCTGGCCGACTGCCTGGGCGCGGCGCTCGGTGGCACCCGGGTGATCGCAGATCGCGGCTGGTTGCCAACCGAGCGCTTTATCGGCACGACCGGCAAAATTGTTGCGCCAAAGCTCTATCTTGCCTTCGGCGTCTCCGGTGCGGGCCAGCATATGAGTGGCATGACCGCCAGCGAAACCGTGATTGTGGTCAACACCGACCGTACCGCACCGCTGTTTCGCATTGCCGACCTGGGTATCGTCGGGGATATGCATCAGATTGTGCGCGAGTTGCTGGTACAACTGGGCTATCGTGAGGTGGTGGGCACTCCTGTTGATAGTGTTTCGGCACGTACCGCGAGCGAGGATCAGCGCGATACCACCGGTGGCACGCTATCGCCTGAGGTGCAACGCTGGATCGCTGATGCAAAGCGCTGGCGCGAGGAGGCGCTTGCCTCTGATGTGACCGGGTGGGTAGGAAGGAGAAAGTAGGAAGGAGAAAGGAGAGAAAGGAGAAAGGAGAAAGGAGAAAGGAGGATAGAGGCTTCTATCTTCTATCTCCTACCTCCTACCTCCTATCTCCTATCATATGAGGATCCAAAACGTATGACTCTCAGAGATAAAACACGTGCAAGCCGGTTCTTCAACGGCTTCAACCGTATCGTTCGGGGCAACGGCAACGATCAAACCAACGGCAGCCGTCCGCCTGTGGATGGGGAAGCAGGAGGGCTTGCAGCAGACGTGGCTGAACAACCGGTTCAACCGCAGGTGCGCAAGACCTCAACCCTCAATCCCAGCCGCCCTGAACACTTTGATGTAATCGTCGTCGGCGCGGGGCCAGCAGGCAGCGCAGCGGCGCTGGTGGCGGCACGGGCCGGCCTCAAGGTGCTGCTCCTCGAACGGGGCGAGTATCCGGGGTCGAAGAATGTCTCTGGTGCCGCGTTCTATGGCAGCGCACTCATGCACGACCTGATCCCGAACTGGTGGGAACAGGCACCGGTTGAGCGTTCCATTTGTCGCCGCATGCTGTCGTTTATGTCGCCCGAAACATCGGTATCGCTTGACTTCCGTTCTACCACCTATGCCGAGCCGCCCTACAATGGCTTCAGCATCCTGCGCCCGACGTTTGATCGCTGGTTCGCGGCCCAGGCTGAAGCAGCCGGTGCCTTTCTGCTCAACGCGGCGGTGGTCGATGATGTCTTGTGGGAGGATGGGCGCGTGATTGGCGTGCGCGTGCGGCGCGAGGCTGGCGATATCTGCGCCAACGTGGTCATTGCCTGTGACGGCGCGAACTCGTTTCTCGCCAAGAAAGCCGGCCTGCAACGTGAGTTCCACACGCACGAGATATCGCTGGGCGTCAAAGAGGTGATCGGCCTGGACGAGCAGACCATTTGCGAGCGCTTTCAGCTTACCGGGGACGAGGGAGTGGCGATCGAGTACCTGGGGGCAATCACCGACGAGGTGCATGGCGGCGGCTTTCTCTACACGAACCGCGACTCGCTCTCGCTGGGAGTCATCGGGCAGATTTCCTCGTTTGTCGAGCATCGTCAGCGCCCGTATGAACTGCTGGAACGCTTCAAGGCCCATCCTTCCGTTGCACCGCTGGTTCGTGGCGGCACGTTGCGTGAATACTCGGCGCATATCATTCCCGAAGCCGGGTGGAACATGCTGCCACGCCTCTACACCGATGGCATGCTGGTGGCTGGCGATGCGGCGGCACTCTGCTTTGTGGCTGGCCTCTACTTTGAAGGCATCAACTATGCCATTCAGTCGGGCCTGGCCGCAGGTGAGACGGCCATTACAGCCCATCGGGCAGGCGATTTCTCGGCTCAGACATTGGCAGGCTATACCGCGCTTTTACGCCAGCGCAAGGTGTTGACCGATTTTGAGCGCTACCGTCACACACCAGACTTTATCAACAGCGCCCGGTTGCAAAATCTCTATCCCGCCGTCATCGCCCACGGTGCTGAACGCCTCTTCCGCGTTGATGGCCGGGGCAAGCAAAAAATCCTGCCGATTGCCTGGGAAACGCTGCGCCACTTTCAGGTGAATCCGCTGCATGTGCTTCAGGATCTGTATCGAGCCGGGAGGGCTTTGGGATGGTAAGGACAACCTTTGAGGAAAAAATGCGCACGCCGCGCTTCAAGGTGGATGATCAACCGCATATTGTGGTGCATGCCGAGGTGTGTCACACCTGCTCGGTACGCGCCTGTGTCTATGTCTGTCCGGCGAACCTGTTTGTGCCGCTCGACGATGGCGGTATTCTGTTTAATTACGAGGAGTGCTTTGAGTGTGGCACCTGTTATATCGCCTGTAACGAGGAGGGCGCAATTGAGTGGTCATATCCGAGAGGCGGCTATGGTGTGACCTTCCGCGAAGCGTAATGAGGAGGGATGGATGCATATTGCGGTCTGTTTGAAATATGGGCCTGACCCGATGACCGTCACGGTCAATCCGCTCACCGGCGTGATCGATGACCGTCGTCTGCTGTATATGATCAATCCCGCTGATGCCAGTGCGCTGGAAGTTGCCCTGCAATTGCGGGGATCCGACGACACGATCCAGGCGCTGACGGTCGGCTCGCCATCCGCCGATGTCGCCCTCCGTGAGGCACTGGCGGTGGGTGTCGATCGGGTCGAGCGGCTGTGGGATGCCTCACAGCCCACACCCCATCCGGTACACACGGCCATGCTGCTCGCCACCGCGCTCCGCACGACTTCTCTGCCTGACCTGGTGCTGTGCGGCGCACGCAGTGCCGACCAGGGCAGCGGTCAGGTACCGGCCCTGCTGGGCGAGTATCTGGACTGGCCGGTGGTTACGGATGTGACGCACGTGGCCCGCGATGGTGCGGTGGCACGCGTGCAGTGCCGCCTTGACCGCGGGGCCCGCGCTGAGGTTGAGGTGACCCTGCCGTGTGTGCTGGCGCTGGAGCCGGGGGTTGCACGTCTGCGCCACGCCAGCCTGCCGGGTCTGTTAACGGCGCAACGGGCAGCTATTCCGGTTCGCGATGCCGCTGACCTGGGTGTGACCGCCGCATATCGGCAGATTCCCCAACCGACGCTGGAGGCCGTGCTCCCGCCACGCCCGCGCCCACGTGCAATGCGTATGCCCGACAGCAACCAGGCCCCGCACGAGCGTATCAGCCAGATTCTGTCTGCTGGTGTTGCGAGTAAGTCGGGGCAGATTCTGGAAGGGCCACCCGACCAGATGGCGGCGGCGATGATTGCGTTTCTGCGCAAACGGGGGTTCCTGAGCGGTGAAGCGGTCTGAACATGCGATGACGTGAGGATACGAGGATGTGAGGATGTGAGGATGTGAGGATGCGAGGATGCGAGAATGCGAGGATTCCCGTCGCATCGTCGTCCCCGGCGCGCCACGCCGACTGGCGGAGATGACCTGGCCGGAGGTGGCGGCAGCCGTGGCCGCGGGTGCAACGACGGTGATACTGCCCCTGGGCGCGACCGAGCAGCACGGCCCGCACTTGCCGCTGGGCACGGACACCTATCGTGCCACAGCGCTGGCTGAACGCCTGCTCGCGCTGCTGCCTGACACGCTGCTGGCTCCGGCTTTCCCGATCGGCTGCTCCGACGAACATACTGGTTTCGCTGGCCTCCTAAGCCTGAACACCGAGACCATGGCGCACATCATTGTCGATTGTGCCCGGCGCATGGTGGTCTGGGGTGTGCAGCGGTTGGTACTGCTCTCCGCGCATGGCGGCAACACGAATGCCCTGGCGCTCGCCGTCGAACGGCTCCACCACGAGTTGCCCACCCTGCATGTCTGGCCGTCGGTACCCACACTCCCGAGTGATGAGACAATCGACGCTGCACTGCTCCGCATTGCCCGCACTGACGGCATTGCACCCGAAGCTGTCGGTATGCATGCAGGCGAGGGCGAAACTTCCGAGATGCTCCACCTGCGCCCGGATCTGGTGCGTCAGGCGCAGCGACAGCCGGGCTATTGCGGCGACATGACCGCGATTATGCCCCGTCTCCGCGCCGCCGGCCTGCGCTCGGTAACGCCCAACGGCGTCCTCGGCGACCCCACCGCCGCCGATGCCATACGTGGTGCACGCTACCTGGACGCCGCTGCTGCGGCAATTGCGGCGGTGTTGGACTGGTAGAATGTGAGAACGGTGGTACGGTGGAATGGTGGAATGGAATTGTCATATGCGATTATGCGATCACTCTGCTATAATAGAGTCAAAGTTTTGAAGAAGTGCAGTTGGAATGGTGGAAAGAAATCACTATACTATATGTATGCAATCACTTTGCCAGCTGACTGACTGAGGTGGAAAGGAATCGCCATATGCGATTACCCCTAAACCAGCATCCCACCCGCCCAATGCAGATCGTGCTGATCTCGCCCCGTGGCCCACTCTACCGACACCGGAGCGGCATCTGGAAAAAGTCCCTGCGGTATGCACCGCTCACCTTGACCACACTGGCGGCCCTGATACCCCCAGAAGTGCCAACGCGCATTACCCTGATTGACGAAGGGATCGCGGATACCGATCTCGATCTCCAGGCCGACCTGATTGGTATTAGCGCCATTACCGGTACTGCGCCGCGTTCCTATGAACTGGCCGATCATTTCCGTCGGCGCGGAATCCCGGTGGTGTTGGGTGGTGTCCATCCGACGCTGATGCCTGACGAGGCGGCTCAGCATGCAGATGCGGTTGTTGTGGGCTATGCCGAACAAACGTGGCCACAACTGGTACGGGACTTTGTGGGTGGCACAATGCGAGCGCGCTATGTACAAGGACGCGATCTGAGTCTGGCGCACCTGCCTCGTCCCCGTCGTGATCTGTTACCGGCCAATCGGTATACGACGATGCATATGGTTGAGGCAACACGGGGCTGTATCCACCACTGTGATTTCTGCGTGGTACCGACGGCCTGGGGTCGCCCGCTCCAGCACCCGGTGGCCGAGGTGATTGATGATATTCGTCACATGCGTGCCCGACAGATCGCGTTTCTTGATCTTAATCTGATAGCCGACCTGAACTATGCTCGTGAACTCTTTACGGCACTGATACCGCTCAAGATCACGTGGGGTGGTCTGGCGACCACAACGATTGCCTGGGATGACGATCTGCTCGATCTGGCGGCACGCAGTGGCTGCCGAGGCTTGCTGCTCGGTTTTGAGTCCCTCTCACAAATGGCACTCCAGCAGACGGGCAAGGGTTTTAATCGACGCAAAGATTATCACTACGTCGTGCAGCAGTTGCATGAACGCAATATCGCGATTATGGGCTGTTTTGTATTCGGGTTCGACACTGATACTGAAGAAACATTTGCCGAGACCGTCGATTTTGTCCTTGAGGCCAACATTGATTTACCGCGTTATGCCATTTTGACGCCATTTCCCACCACACCGCTCTATCAACGGCTCAAAGCCGAGGGACGTATCCTGACCGAAGATTGGAGCCTCTATGATGGGCAACATGTCGTGCATCAACCCCTCCAGCTTGATCCCGTGGCGCTCCTGCGGGGCACCGAGTGGGCTTGGAAGCGTACCTATAGCTGGCGTTCAATGGCGCAACGATTAGCTGGCTCGCGCGCGCAACTCATGGTGGCTATTCCCGCAAACCTGGGCTATCGCTTCTATGCCTACCATTTGTCCCAGTTTTACACCTGTGACTGGCTTTTGCAGAAGGTATAGGTATGCGCGTAACGTTGATCCATCCTTGCATAGGACGACGGATTGGTCAACCCTACATTCGGAGCTGGCAGATGGAGCCGCTCGCACCTGCGGTCCTGGCCGGGCTGACGCCGCCGGATGTACGAGTGCGTTTCTATGATGACCGGATGGAACCGATCCCCTACGATGAGCCAACCGATCTGGTCGCCATGAGCGTGGAGACCTATACCGCGAAGCGGGCCTATCAGATCGCCTCTGCATATCGGCGGCGCGGAGTACCGGTGGTGATGGGCGGCTTTCACCCGACGCTGGTACCAGAGGAAGCTCAGCAGTATGCCGAGGCGATTGTGATCGGCGAGGCCGAGACTCTCTGGCCCCAGGTGCTGGCTGATGCGCAGCAACAACGGTTGCGTCCGGTCTATCGTCAGGCGCGCCGGCCCGCACTGGGCGGCCTTCGACTAGATCGCCGGATTTTTGCCGGCAAGCGCTATCTGCCGATCGGTCTGGTTGAAGCCGGGCGCGGCTGTCATTTCCGTTGTGAGTTTTGTGCGATCCAATCCTACTTTGGTGGCACCCAGACCCGCCGTCCGATTGATGACATTCTGGCCGAAATCCGGCAGATCAACCAGCAGTTGATCTTCTTTGTGGACGACAACATCACCTGCAATATGGACGAAGCCAAGGCCTTTTTTCGGGCCTTGATCCCACTGAAGATCCGCTGGGTTAGTCAGGCCAGCATCAATGCTGCCCACGATGAAGAGTTTTTGCAACTGCTCAGGGCCAGTGGTTGCCAGGGTTTACTGATTGGCTTTGAAACGCTCAATCCTGATAATCTGAAGCGGATGCACAAAGGGTTTAACACCATGCACGGTGGCTATGAAGTGGCTTTGGCCAACCTGCGCCGTTATGGTATTCGGCTCTATGTCACCTTCATTCTGGGCTACGATGATGATCAGAGCGACACCTTCCGCAAGACGCTAGACTTCGCGATACGGCACAGATTCTATATGGTTGCCTTTAACCATCTAACGCCCTTTCCAGGGACGCCGCTCTATGCGCGGCTCAAGCAAGAGGGACGGTTGCTCTACGATCCATGGTGGCTGCATCCCGACTATCGGTATGGCATGGTGCCATTTGTGCCACGGGGGATGAGCGCGACCCAGGTTGAGCAAGGTTGTGTCCATGCCCGTACCGCCTTCTACAGCCTGCCATCACTATTGCGCCGTTCGTTGGATTTCCAGGTCAACAGCCGCACCTTCTGGATGTGGTCGAATTTTTTTGTCATTAACGGTCTGATGCGCCGCGAGGTACTCCAGCGCAAAAGTTTTCCGCTGGGAGACGAAGCGTTTTGTGGTGAGTTGCTGAAAGTCAGAGGGCAGCGAGATGGACTGTACGTTTGATCTGGCCACGGAGGCCGATGATCCAGCCCTGCGCCACTTGCTGGCGACCACCCCGCTGCCGGGCAGCGTCACCGTCACCTACGAGCGTGAGCCGAACTACTTTCTGGGCTGCCCGGTTATGGGCCATTTTTATCAAGTGCCAGTTGCCCGCTGGTGCGGCAGCGGGCAACTCGCCGGGTTTGCCTTTCGTGCGGTTCGCTCCTGTTTTGTCAATGGTCAGATCGAGCCGGTCGGGTATCTGGGCCAGTTGCGGGTTGACCGGGCATTTCACGGGCAGGGGCTAACGGCACGCGGGTTCCACTATTTGCGCGAACTGCATGCTGATGGCCGTGTGCCGGGCTATCTGGCGAGCTTGACCTCCACAAACACCCGGGTACGGCATCTGCTGGTTGACCATCCACAGCCACATTTCCCGCGGTTCTCCGCGCTTGATGCGGTGGTAACCCTAGCGCTGATTGTGCGTCCACGCCCGCCGCTGACGGCGGCTGATATAACTATCGTTCGTGGTGCCGCATGCGACCTGGATCGGATCGTTGCGTTTCTCCACGAACACGGAAGGCAACGACAGTTTTTTCCGGTCTATCGCGCATCCGATTTTCAGGATAGCCCGACCACACGCGGGTTTCGGGTTGAGGATTTCTGTCTTGCCCGCTATAACGACGCAATCGTGGGCGTGATCGGTTTGTGGGATCAGTCAGCGTATAAGCAGACCGTGGTTCAGGCCTATCATCACGCGCTGCGCTGGCTCCGTCCGGGGTATAACCGAGTTGCGCCGTTGTTTGGGGTGCAGCCATTACCCGCGCCAGGCCAGCCGCTGCGCAGCGTGTATGCCAGCTTTGTCTGTATTGACCAGCGCTTCCCGGCGGTTTTTCCCGTATTGTTGCGCTATGTGTTGAACCTGGCTGCCACACGTGGCTATGCCTACGTTCTCCTGGGCATGTCTCTGGATGACCCGCTGTTGACCATTGCACGCCGCTATGCCCACATTCCCTATACGAGTCGCCTCTATGCCGTTACCTGGGACGATACCGGAGGTTTCTATGAACGACGTGATCAGTGCCCCGCCTATGTTGACATTGCAGCCATGTGATGCCCACGGATCAGGGACTGCCGATCGGCATGAACCGGTTGTCCCGCCAACCCAACCACCAGTCCTGCCGCAACCTGCTGCACTGGTCGGACGGGTTTTGTCGGTATGCGACGTGACGGAGACAGATCGGGCACAGATGTATGCGTTGCTGGCTGGCTATTTTCGGCACACCAGCCGGGCCATATTCGAGCGCGATCTGGCTGAAAAAGAATGGGTGGTACTGCTCCGCGCCGCGACGACCGGTGTGGTTCAAGGCTTCTCGACGCTGATGCGGCTGACAGCAGTGATTGATCAGCAGCCAGTCGTGGCCTTTTTCTCGGGTGATACGATTATTCATCGTGATTATTGGGGCGAGACGATCTTGCCCCGTCTCTGGGCACAGCATGTCTTTCGGCTGGCTGCTTCTATCACGAATGCGCGGGTGTACTGGCTGCTGATCTGTTCAGGCTACAAGACCTATCGCTTTTTACCCGTGTTTTTCCAGGAGTTTTACCCGACATACGCCTGTTCAACACCACCGCACTGCCAACGCATTATGGATACGTTCGCCAGACGGAAGTTTGGTGCTGACTATGATGCGGTGTGCGGCGTGGTACGATTGACTCAGGCCACACCGTTAGATACCGAGGTCGCCCCATTGACACCGCAGCGTCTGCGCGACCCGCACGTGGCCTTTTTTGCCACGGCCAATCCTGACCATACCGATGGTGACGAACTCGTCTGTTTGACAGAGCTAACGCCGACCAATCTGACCGCCGCCGGGCGACGAATGGTACGATAGGGAACAGAAAGCTTGGATGCGCGAGTCGCTCCCAATAGTAAGGTTGCGCCAGTGTTCACGTATGTCGCCAATAGCCTGTGGTTACTGGCATGTCTGCCAGAGGCGCATGCATTCCGGCAGGCACAGCGAGATGTGGCCGGCACGCAACACAGGCTGTTGCTGCGCCTGTTGCAACAGAACGCGGATACCGTCGTTGGTCGTCGGTATCGGTTTGCCCACATACGCTCGATTGCCGACTATCAAGCACGCGTGCCGCTCTCGACCTATGCTGACTACCAGGAGGCAGTCGAGCGTATTGGTCGTGGGGAGCAGGGTGTTCTCACCCGCGATCCGGTGCTGCTTCTGGAGCCAACGAGCGGTTCAACGGCAGCGACAAAGTATATTCCCTACACCGCCATGCTGCGTGCCGAGTTTGAACGTGCGATTGCGGTCTGGATTGCCGATCTTTTTACCCACGACCCACGCTTGATGGCCGGTGCTGCATACTGGTCAGTTTCGCCTGTGGCATGGAACAACCAGTATACCGTTGGCGGTATACCGATCGGCTTTGAGGATGATCGAGCCTACCTGGGCCGCATGCAACAATGGCTGGCCCAGGCAATACTGGCTGTACCATCAGCGGTACGCCTGATCCACGATATGGACACGTTGCGCTATGTGACGCTGCTCGCACTGTTGCGCCGCCGCGACCTGGCGCTGATCTCGGTCTGGAATCCTACTTTCCTGACGCTGCTGGTGCGCAATCTGAGCGCCTGGGGTCTGCGGCTGGCAATCGATATTGCCGAGGGCACGCTTACCCCACCCACTCCACTGCCACCAGCATGGTCGGCGAACTGGGCCTGGTTCAATCGACCTGATGCGCAGCGAGCTGCCGAGGTGTACACGGCGGTGTGTACCAGCACCACCCCGGCGCTGCTGCATACGCAACTGTGGCCCAACTTGCGCCTGATCAGTTGCTGGGCCGACGCGCAGGCGGCATGGTACGTTCCACCGTTGGCACAGAGCTTTCCACAGGCACAGATCCAGGGCAAGGGGCTGATCGCCACGGAGGGCTTTGTTTCTATCCCGCTGGTTGGACAGACAGGTGCGGCCCTGGCAGTGCGCTCACACTTTTTTGAATTTTTACCTGCTGACGGCGGAACGGCACGGCTGGCACACGAACTGGAGACAGGTGAACGGTATGCGGTGGTGTTAACTACGGCTGGCGGCCTCTATCGCTACCAGTTGCACGATCTGGTTGAGGTGTCGGGTTGGCAGTACACCTGCCCGTTGCTGCGCTTTGTCGGGCGGGCCAATGGCTGTGTTGACTGGTTTGGCGAAAAATTGCACGAACAGCATGTGCGGGCGGCACTGGCGGGTCTGCTGACACGATATGCTATCACCCCGGACTTTGTGATGCTGACGTGCGCAGAGGAGGGCGACCAGTATGCCTATACGCTGCTGATCGAGGCCGATGGTGTCCCCGATCATATGCTGGGCCAACTGGCCAGGGATCTCGATGCAGCGTTCGCTACCAATTACCACTATCGTTATTGCCGCGACCTGGGCCAGTTAGCAGCGTTACGTGTGTGTCGCGTTGTTGATGGGCACGAGCGGTACCTGGCAGCAACGATTACCCGTGGTCAACGTGCGGGCGACATCAAACCGCCGTTGCTACCACAGGGTGCTGGCTGGTGTCAGTTGTTGGGCGCACAGCCGCCCATTTCGCACAATGCCTGAACATCTGGATAGCGGTCATTTCAAAGTCGCCACACACCACATCACCCTCTACCACGCCATGGATGGCCGCCACCGCGCTCTAGAGGGCGGCGCTACCGCCATCACATGCCCGTCACCACATCATCGCCCGCCACCCCACCTCACGACCGCCGTCGCACCCCAGAGGGACGCGCTACATCCCTCGTCGCTCATCGCCTTTTTTAACACAAAGGTGCAAAGGCGCAGAAATATGGTGGGATGTCGTGAGGTGCGAGGGTGTTCTACGCTCTTTAAGGTGCAAACGGGCGAAGCCGATACGAAACGCTTGTCCGTTCGTAGTAACGACTTTAGTCATTTCTGGCGCTCTTCATCGCCTGAAGGTGTTCTACCAAATTTGGGTATACACTTTCTGTGTGTTCCCCTGAATGCCGTGAAACGTCTCGGCTGTGGTCTGCGCGTAGGGACGAAAAATTTTTCGCTCCTACCGAATGATATGATGGATAAGCGATCAGCCGAATTTGGTATTACCGGGTAAACTCCGTCGAATGGGGCATCAGTGTTTCACCATTGAAACGTTCTAACGTTCTGACGCCTGGCTGCGAACGGCTCACCCCATCTGCTCCACGCCTTCCACCATCATAAACCGTGATCCCTCAATCAGGAGGTAGGCTCCCGCCCAGATAGCAACAGCCCGATCTTGCTCGGTCATCTGCTCCGCCGAGCAGTAAGGTTTCGGGGTCGTCCAGAATCAGGCCACCGCCAAACGTAAAGGCGTCGGTCAGCGTATAGGTACGTGCCTGTGCCAGACGCTCCTCCTCGTTGGCGATGCGTTGGTCGGCCACATGCACCGTTTTTGTGGCATCCATCCAGACATGATACGGGCCAATCCGGGCCTGAATACGATCATTGCCCCACCCGGGATGCTCGGTGATCTGGATGGGATCGAGCCGCAATGAGGGAAACTCCAGCACACGCGGGCTTTGTTCAGTCATTGATACCTCCCTGGTTTATACACTCATAAGATTTGTTTGTGTCACAACGGCCCAACGGACACACAGACACGCCAGAAGGGAACACATCTCCGTGTGCCGTGCCTATGGTGAAGCACCTGGTCAATCGATCAATTGGTCTGACCCGCTCATCATACCATAACAGCGCCTTTTTGGGACAAGTTCGTAACAAAATTGTGCCAGGATCGCGTTATACTAGATGATGATGTACGAGCAGCATACGTTGCCTGGCGTTTATCCTGCCGATCTCTGGAGCATACACGATGCCGGTTTACACGATCAAAGGTCAGCCGATCCATGTCAATGAGCAGGGATCACCCACCAATCAAGTGGCGCTGCTGATACACGGCTGGTCCAGTTCTTCCTATGCGCTATCGTCGCTACTGCCACTGCTACGTCACCGGTTTGCATGCAAAGCGGTGGATCTCCCCGGCTATGGTGAATCGCCACCGCCCCGAGGTCGGGCCACAATTGCGGGCTATGCCGATCTGCTGGCCGATCTGATCTGTGATATCAGCGACGGGCCGGTGGTGCTAATCGGGCATTCGATGGGTGGTATGATCAGCCTGACGCTGGCGCTCCACTACCCAATGCTGGTGGAGCGTATGGTGCTGCTTTGCCCGACAATTAGCGGCCATTTATCCACCTTTATTAACCTGTTTATCTCACCGATCACTCTGCTGGAGCGCTTCGGGTTAGCTGAACGCCTGGTGGCCGCAATCGAACCGCACTTCCTCAATGTCACCGATAACCTGATGCGCCCGGTTTCGTTTGCCGAACGAACCGCGATCACCGAAGCAGACTATATGCGCCTGCGAGCGGATGCCCGCCGTCCAGGGCAAGGGCGGGTGCGAGCAGAGTGCTACCAGGCTATGCGTGCTGGCGATCTCCGTGGTCGGCTGGGAGCGGTAGAAACACCCTCACTGGTACTCTGGGGCGCGGAGGACAATACTGTGCCGCTACGCGATGCAGGCGTGGTGGCCGACGAGTGGCCCCGTGCCGATCTGCGGATTATCCCCAAAGCCGGGCACTGGCCACAGTTTGAGGCACCGGATGCGACCCACCGTTATATCGCGGCCTTCCTGGGCCTGCCATTAATTACTACCCGGTTGGATGCTGGCTCTGGCCAGGACATCAGCCGGGTTGATGAGGTGGCGCAGTTTCTGGCACATTCCGATGTGGGCAGTGGCATGAATCGCGCGCAACGTACCCGCCTGGCTGCACAGTGCCAGATGAAGACGTATTCGCCCGGCACATGCATTGCGCAGGCAGATATGCCCGGTAACCTCCTGTTTATCATTCAGGAAGGCTCGGTTGAGGTCTGGAATGTTGTCACCGAAAAACGCCCGGCATCCGCCACGTTACATCCGGTGACGACACTGCTGCCCGGCCAGATCACCGGCGAACTGGCACTGCTCGATGGGGGACGCCGCAGCGCCGATCTCCGCGCCGGGCCGGAAGGGGCAACGCTGCTCATCCTCAGCCGCGAACGCCTGATCACACTATGTGAGGACGATCCGCCACTGGGCAATCGCTTGCTCTGGAACATCGCCACCGCCCTCGCACTCCGTCTGCGTCTGATGCAGTGGCGTCAGCAGCGTCAGGCTGTTGAGTAGTGCAGGCATACGGTATGTACCGCCAGACATGAGAACGTTAGAACAGTTCAACGCTGAGGCACTGACGAATCACATGGCGCGATAGCGTGTCTCGCCGGGGTACGGCGCGATTGTTCCCTGTTTTGCCCAACATCAATCACAGACGGCAGGCGGTGTTGCGACATGAGACGCAAGAATGTGTCAATGCCATCTGTGCCCGCATCGGCAGCAGCGGCGACGAGCAACGATTGTTCCAGGGCCGCCAGGTCTGCGATGGTGGACGCCTGCGACCGCATGGCACGCAACCGATCCAGGTTGCAGATCTGGCACATAACCGACATCAGACGCAGCGGCGCATCGGGGAAGCGCAGCCGTACGAGGGCTTCGAGCGCTTCCTGCTCGTTGTGCAGATGCGCTTGCTGCTCGGCTTCTCGTGCCTGCTGCTCGGCTGTACCACACGTTCTCTCTATCCTCTTTCTTTTGAGGATGCGAGGATGCGGGATGCGGGATGCGGGATGCGCGGATTCCCGTCGCCTCGTCGCCTCGTCGCCTCGTCGCCTCGTCGCCTCACGCCGTGATCATACCATAGAATGCGGAATTCGCGTAGGCTGCGGCAGCTATGGCATCTGTTCACGCCTGAAGTAAGGTACAATACATTACAGAACACAGTCGTGGGCTTGAACAGGAATAGGGTGACGATGATCGAACAGAGGCCGATCTCCAGACCAGAGGTGATGAGTCCCGCTGGCTACTGGCCGCAGATGCAGGCCGCAATCGAGGCCGGCGCGGATGCGGTCTATTTTGGACTGAACCACTTCACCGCCCGCGCCAAGGTCGGATTTACGCTGGCCGAACTGCCGGAGGTGTTGCGCACGCTGCATCAGCGCGGCGTGAAGGGCTATGTCACGTTTAACACGCTGGTGTTTGACCACGAACTCGCCACCGCTGCCCGCACGCTGGCCGCGATTGCCGAGGCGGGCGCAGATGCGATCATTGTTCAGGACATCGGCGTTGCGCGGCTGGCGCAGCAGATTGCGCCGACGCTCGATGTGCATGGCAGCACGCAGATGAGCATCACCAGCGCCGAGGGTATTCACCTGGCGCAGCGCTTCGGTGTGCGGCGGGTGGTGCTGGCACGCGAGTTGGCGCTCGATGAGGTGCGCCTGATCCGCGCTCAGACCGATTGCGAACTCGAACTGTTTGTGCATGGGGCGTTGTGCGTCTCCTACTCCGGGCAATGTTTTTCCTCGGAAGCGTGGGGCGGGCGCAGCGCCAATCGCGGCCAGTGTGCCCAGGCCTGCCGCTTGCCCTATGAATTGATCGTCGATGCGCAGGTGCATCCCACCGGCGCGGCGCGTTATCTGCTGTCGCCGGGCGATCTCTCGGCGCTGCAGCATATTCCGGCGATTGTGCAGATCGGGATCGCAGCGCTCAAGATCGAGGGGCGCTACAAAGATGCCGATTATGTGGCACTGACCACGCGGGCCTACCGCATGGCCGTTGATGCTGTGTGCGCCGGGCGTCCACTGCATATCAATCGTAATGACGAGCTACAACTGGAGCAGGTCTTCTCGCGTGGTCTGGGGCCGCACTTCATTGCGGGTACCAATCACCAGACGGTGGTCGAGGGCCGGGTGCCCCGGCATCGCGGCGTGCTGATGGGCCAGGTGGCGCGGGTCTTGTCCGATCGGGTAATTGTCGTGCCGGAGTCGTCCACCAGCGTTGCGCCGCTCAAACCCGGTGACGGGTTGGTGTTTGATGCATCCGACTGGCGTAGCCCGGAAGAGCCAGAGGAGGGCGGTCGCGTCTATCACGTGACCGTCGGGCGCGATGGGCGGCTCACGCTGGAGTTTGGCAACGGAGCGATCAATTTTGCCCGCATCCGTCCCGGCGACCGGGTCTGGCGCACACACGATCCGGAGATCGATCGCGTGGCGCGGCCCTACCTGCAGGCAACTACGCCGCTGTACAAACAGCCGCTGCGGGTACATGTGACGGCCCACGTGGGTGCGCCACTGGTCAGTGTCTGGACGCTCGTCGATCAGCCAGACATTCAGGTCATGGTGTGTTCGCCAGCGGCGCTTGATCCAGCCCGGAAACGGGCGTTGAGTGTGGAGGATCTGCGCGAGCAACTGGGGCGACTGGGCAACACGGCCTATGAACTGGTCGATCTGACGCTCGATCAGCAGGGGCATCCCTTTGTGCCCAGTTCGCTGCTCAACCAGGTGCGTCGCCAGGCGGTGGAGCAACTGGCAGCACGCCAGGCCGCACCGCGCCCGCTGATGGTGCATGCGCCGCAGGAGGCGCTGGAGGCATTGCTGGCGCAGGCCCGCTTAGAGCAGGAGACACAGGCCACACCGCCGTTGCCGCAGTTACACCTGCTGGTACGCACGCCAGAGCAGTTAGAGGCGGCGCTAACGCTGCATCCGGCCAGTATTACGCTGGATTATCTTGAGCTATATGGCCTGCGTCCGGCAGTCGAGCAAGTGCAGGCGCAGGGCATCACCGCCCGCGTTGCCAGTCCACGCATCCTCAAGCCGAACGAGCAACGTGTTCTGCGCTTCTTGCTGAAGCTGGGCTGTGAGATTGTGGTACGCTCTGGTGGCTTGCTGGAAGCACTGCAGAGCGAGGCGCACCCGCCGCTGATCGGCGATTTCAGCCTGAATGCGGCCAATGTGCTAACGGCGGACACGCTGCTGCGGCTTGGCCTGACGCGCCTGACGCCGACACACGATTTGAACGCGGCCCAGGTGAGCGATCTGGCGCAAGCGGTGGGGGCTGAACGGATCGAAGTCATCGCCTATCAGCATTTGCCGGTGTTCCACACCGAGCATTGCGTCTTCTGTCGCTTTCTCTCAACCGGTACCAGCTACAAGGATTGCGGGCGCCCGTGTGAGCAGCATCGGGTTGCGCTGCGCGATGTACAGGGGCGAGCGCATCCGGTCATGGCTGATGTGGGCTGCCGCAACACCGTGTTTGGCGCGGAGGCCCAGGAAGCGAGTCGCCATCTTGCCGCGTGGCAGCAGGCGGGGATTACCCATTTTCGGCTGGAGTTTGCGCACGAGACCGCCGCGCAGGTCAGTGGCATCACCCAGGCCTTCGCCGCCGCTCTGGCCGGTAAGCTGGAGGCACCGGCGCTGACCCGACAGTTGCAGCACCTCGCGCCGCAAGGCGTGACCGAGGGCAGCCTGTTTGTGCCCGCCGACTATCTGCGGTTGCCGCTGCTCGGTCAGGAGGTCGGGTAGGGGATAGGGAAGAGGGGAGAGGTAAAAGGTCGGTTGCCTGTCTCTGGTCATCTTCCAGCACGTCAGCCCGCGTCGGCGGGCTTTGCTCCGGCGTAGCCCGCCCGTTCACGGGCCGGGCGCAGCGGTGGTACGTCAGCCCGCGTCGGCGGGCTTTGCTCCGGCGTAGCCCGCCCGTTCACGGGCCGGGCGATGCTTAGAAGGAAATACTATGACCACACTTTTACGCTGGACTTCCAGCGATCTGGAATACTTCCCGGACGACGGCAAACGGCGCGAGATTATTGATGGCGAACTATACGTTTCAAAGCAACCTGATTGGCATCATCAGGTCATTTCAGGTCATCTTAGTGGGTTCCTTGAGGCCTGGAGCATGTAATATGACACTGGTATGGCGGCGATTGCCCCCGGCGTGATTTTGGCTGAGGATGACGATGTGGTACCCGATGTGGTCTGGGCCAGCCACGCACGCCTGGCGCACATTCTGCGTGGTGGTAAGCTCTATGGCGCACCTGAACTGGTGATCGAGGTACTGTCTCCTGGCAAGCGCAATGCGCAACGTGACCGCGAGACAAAGCTCAAACTGTATGCCCGGCGCGGGGTGGACGAGTACTGGATCGTGGACTGGACACGTCACGCGCTGGACATGTATCGGCATAGTGGTGAGTTTCTGGTTCTAGCCGAGACGCCTGGCATCGGCGACCAGGGGACATCACCGTTGCGGCCCGGCTTCAGGCTCGCGCTTGATCGACTGTTTGCGAACATCCCGCGCCCGATCAAGACGGAAGAGGATGAGGATGGGGAAGCGACGTGCTAATGGACAGGGGCAGCGTCGCCATCCAGCAGCAGGTGGGAGCGACCTGACCGTGCAACATTGCTCCCACCTGTCGCATCAACTAGCCCTTCAGTACGGGCTGTTCGTCTTGTTCTGCCAGCAGCAGATTCTTAAGCAGCATATCGCTGTGCTGCGGCAGGAGTGCCAGACTCGCCTTTCCTTCACAGATCTGCTCTGTCTCCAGAATATCAAACAAAGCCCGTGCCACTGCCGGTTCTTTACCAATCGCTTGCAGCGCCGCGCCCACAATCGCCGGGCGGATCGCCGCAGCGCGGGCAAACTCTATTGCGGCTTGTCGATCCGCCGTGCTGGTGATAACGTTCACCCGATTGGCTCCATCTTGCCGAATCGCCGATGTGACCTGCCGCAAGCGGTTGACCACTTTGGACTCAATTTGACGGATCATCTCCGCGTCACGGAAGTGTACCTTACGAATGTAGACTGAGCCAAGCCGGTAGCCCCATTCCTGTGATTGTTGCGTGACTTCCTCGCGTACTATCCGGCTCATCGCGTGGCGATTCTCCAGCATTTCTTGCAACGGCATGTTGCTCAGGCAGCGCACGGTTGCATTGCTCACACTGGCTGCCAGTGAGCCGCATGGATCAGCATTGCGAAAGAGAAATGCTATCGGATCACTGACATACATTTCATACCAGATGCCGATGCCCATCGGGGCACCTTCCTCGGAGTTAACCGGCTGACTGCGCAAATACTGCTGATCCAGCCGCAGATCAACCACTTTGCACTGTCCAAACCAATGAACAATCAATGCCCGCCAGCCCAGCTTAAACCACAGCCAGTGCAACCCTGGCTCGGAGATCGTTGTCAGCACGCGACCGAATAGAATATAGACATGACAGTAACCTTCTTTGACAATCGTATACACACCGAAGGCGCGCAGCAAACCAAACACCAACCATTCGATAAAGAACATCAAGAAAAAAACTATCACCACCGTGCTGATAAACATTATGATCGTACCTCCATGATAATACGTTGTGCCTGGCGGTAGAGCTTCATCCGTACATTCCGCAGATACAAGTTCAGTACTTCTGGCCCGTGGGCGTGCAGTTCGCGCAGTTGCGCGGCGAGTGCGTTAAGTGGTTCAACTTCGGCCTGTGCTTTCAGGGTTTCAATCTCCACCGCCCGCCGTGATTCTACAATCTTCTGGTCGGCAGACGCATGCGCCAGGCTTATATCTGACGAAACCTGGTTGTGGGCGGTATTGATTGCGGCTAATGCTGACTCCACCTCGGTCGGTGGATCAATGCTGGTGATGAGTGATGCTTCCAGGATGACCCCATAGCGCACGGCTGAAGAGAGGCATTCCCGATCCATATGCGTATTGAGTTCACGCAAGTTTTTGCGCAAATCATTGATCGAAATGCCCTCAAAGATACTCGGATCAATCGTAGATGATTCGGGGAGCAACCCGGCTGCACTGGACGCAGGCGCACGAAAATTGGCAATCCGTTCGCGTAATATCGAAATAAAATACCCTAGCTGATGCACAAGTGGTCGCTTGACCCCAAAGAGATACGCATACAGGTGGTTTTCCGACACGCGGTAGCGTAGCTGTCCGGTCAAGCCGGTATTCAATTGATCGCGGGTGACGGCTTCTAGCACGGTGCCACCCCGATTCGCTCGCGGGTCTTCCGGATCTGTGGCTATATTGACCGTCTGGGTGGCTATCGAAACCTTGTGAATCCGTTCCCAGGGCCACTTGAAGTATGGGCCACCTGGCGGAATAACCCGTACTTTGGGATAGGTATAGCGTTCGCGTTCTTCGGGGCGCAAATATTCGGCAAAAGGATCATCAGCGGTTGTACCATCCAGGCGCTCCGCCCGTCCAAAAATGGTTTTCACTGCCCGTTCATTTTGATCGACGGTATAGAAGCTAGTCAGCCCATAACGTACTAGCAACCAGACTATAATGCCAGTAATGACTCCCCCCAAAATGTTGAACAACAGTCCGAGCAAAAAATCCATACGTTGTACGCTCCTTGTGATGATGAATATAGATCCTGTGTTCCGACCAGTGGTTTGAGCCGTTACGCAGTGCTATCATATGCCACCGTGCCGATCATGCTCCGGCTCAAGCAACGGTGGTATGTGACTGGTTCCACACGGCATCTTCGGTCTAACGGTGATGCTTAATACATCTTACGTAAATGTTACAGCAAAAGTTACAGCAGCGTCACGCCGGATGGGGTACAGTAAAAAGGTACTGGGTACAGGTGTCAGATTCCACCCCCCTGAGCATCTGTATTGTTTACCACTGTCGTGAACGACTATTTTGCGGTATCATTATCAGGTAAAACACATGTTCACGATAAAGGGAACTAGTACTCATCTGTCACCTGTCCCCTGTCATCGAAAGACACCGCCTCTCGGCGTACCAGAGGACGGTTCGTATATGGTGCAAGGCACGCTGGGCAATATGCCTGTGGAGGGTCGGATGGATAGGGGCACGATCCTGCCGTGCCCCTGCGTTCATGCGCGTTTTCTATATGTGAATGGCCGCCCCGTTGACCACCGCGTGCGCCGCCTCGCCAATCGCCTCGTAGAGCGTCGGGTGGGCATGGATGGTGTGCATCATGCTCTCGCCGGTGGCCTCGTGGCTTAACGCCATCCCGCCCTCGCTGATGATCTCGGTGACGTGCGGGCCAATCATATGCACGCCCAGCACCTCACCATAGTGCGCATCGGCCACAATCTTGATAAACCCGGCCCGGCTCTGCCCCAGAATACGCGCCTTGCCGTTGGCCGAGAACGGAAACTTGCCCACCTTGACCTCATAGCCGCGTTCGCGGGCCTTCGCCTCAGATAGGCCCACGCTGGCAATCTCTGGATTGCAGTAGGTGCAGGACGGAATACGCTCGTAGTCAATTGGTTGTCCTGCATGCCCGGCAATATGTTCAACCGCCAGAATGCCCTCTGCACTGGCGACATGCGCCAGCCACGGCGTGGGAATACAATCGCCAATCGCATATATCCCTTCGACACTGGTGCGCATATACTGATCAACCGTGATAAACCCGCGTCCGTCCATCTCGACGCCCAGTTCTTCCAGGCCAATCCCTCTGGTGCGCGGTGTAATCCCAATTCCCAGTAGCATACGTTCAGCCTGAAGCCGCTGCTCCATGCCGTTACTGTCAATGACCGTGGCAATCACCTGATCCACGCTGCGATCAACACGGTGTAATTTTGCCCCGGTCAGCAGCTTGATCCGGCGGCGCTGAAACACTTTCGCCAGTTCCGCACTGACCTCTTCGTCTTCCAGCGGGACAATGCGTGGCAGGGCCTCGATCACCGTTACATCGGAGCCAAATGCCCGGAACATGGATGCAAATTCAACACCGATTGCTCCCGCGCCCACAATCAACAAGCTGCGTGGCACCTCGGATATTTCCAGCATCCCGGTTGAAGAGAGGATCCGATCCTCATCAAACTCAATCCCCGGCAATGTGCGGGGTTGGGCACCTGTCGCCACCAGGATATTTCTAGTCTGCAACGTCTGTTCTTCACCAGCCTGGGTGCGTATGCGCACCTGTCCACGCCCGGCAAGCGTGCCCCAACCTTCAACCAGATCGATCTTGTTCTTCTTCAAAAGATAGGCCACCCCGTCTGTACTCTGTTTGACCACCGTCTGCTTGTGTTTCATTGCCAGCGCCAGATCAAAACTGACCTCGTTGATCAGCACGCCGAAGCGCTTACCATCCCGGGCCTCCTCCAGGAGGTCGGCGCTGTGTAAGAGCGCCTTGGTCGGAATGCACCCGATATTCAGACACACACCACCCAGCGCACCCGCCTCGACCACTGCTGCCTTCAGCCCCAATTGACCGGCCCGCACCGCCGCGACATACCCGCCCGGCCCGGAACCGATAATCACCACATCATAGATTGTATTGCTCACGTTGTCTTCCTTCCGCTTTTCAGGGTACAGGGTGCAGGGACAGGTTCTACCCCTATCGACACTGCACCGCAGACTATCCGATCAAAATCTGCTCTTCGGGATAGGTCACGAGCTGGGTTGCACGCTGCTGTGTGCGTGCCAGTGCGATCACAATCGTCAAAGCACCTAACCGTCCCCAGAACATCACACACATGATCACCAGTTGTCCAAACCAGTTGAGGTGACCGGTAAATGCCAGGCTTAAACCACAGGTTGCAAAGGCCGAAACCACCTCAAAAAAAGCCGTCTCCAGAGTTGTATCGTGGGTCATCAGAATCAGCCAGGTTGCGGTGTGAACCACGAGCAGCGAAATCGTTAATACCGCCGCAGCCTTTCGCACCATCCAGATCGCAATGGTGCGCCCACCAATCTGGGCGGTGGGTAAACCTTGCGCATAGCCCCACAACGCCAGTGTCAATACGGCAAACGTACCTGTCGTGATACCACCACCCATGGACGCGGGGGCACACCCGATAAACATCAGGCCGATCAACAGGAACTGGCTGGCTGCGGAAAGATTTTCAAGACCGTTCACGCCCGCAAAACCGGCAGTACGCGCCGAGATCGACTGAAAGAAGGTGATCAGCAGTCGCCGCGGCCAGGGTTCCGTCGTCAGGAACATTCCCGGACGACTCTCAGCCAGAAACATACCGACCCCCCCGATACAGAGCAATGCCACCACGACGACCAGCGTGATCCGCGTATGCAGGGATATACGATGGTGCTGTGGCCAGGTCAGCAGATCTGATAATACAGGAATGCCCAGCCCCCCCAGAAAGATCAGGGTGCCCATAATCAACAGGGTCGTATTGTCTTTGGGAATGCCATTCGGATAATCGGGCAATCCGGTGAATAGGTCAAAACCGGCATTACAAAAAGCCGAGACGGCGTGAAAGATGGCATAAAAGACGGCACGTGTATTGCCCAGCGTACCGCGCCAATGAAGCCACAACAGTATAGCACCGCAGCCCTCAATGGTGAAAACCGTTACCAGGATGCGCCGGGTTAACTGCACGATCGCGCCGGGTACCAGTAATCCCAACGAGTCGCTCAATGCCACCCGGTCGAGCAGCGAAATCTTGCGCCCCAGCAGGCGAAAGACGACCACTGCCGCAACCATAAAACCCACGCCACCGATCTGGATCAGACACAGCAAGACAATCTGGCCTGGAAGCGTCAGATCACGTACCGGCACAATAATAGTCAGCCCGGTGACACTCAAGGCTGAGGTTGCCGTAAAGACGGCCTCGTTCAGTGCCAGGCGCCGGGTCGTGCCCATTGTGGGCATCATCAGGGCCAGGGTGCCGATAATCACCAGAAATAGCAAGCCACCAATCAACCGCAGCGCCGTCGGCGGTGGGCGATAGCGGGAACGGTAACGCCCACGTGTGCGGCGGAGCAGTGCACGGGCCTGATCAGGCAGTGATTTCATGATACGTCGTTGAGTCGTTCGATACTCTCGTCGGCACCAATCACGACCAGCAAGTCTCCTTCTTGAAACAGGTAGCTGGTTGAAGGCGAAATCGTCAGTGCCGGGCCACGCTTGACGGCTAGAACCGTAATGCCATAGTTCCGCCGCAAGTCGGCCTCGATCAAGGTATGCCCGACCATTGACTCGGGGACGCGCAACTCGGTAATACTAAAGCCTGGCTCCAGTTCGAGATGATCGAGAATGGCGGGTGTGGTTAAGGTTCTGGCCAGACGCCGCCCGGTTTCATGCTCTGGCAATACCACGCGATCAGCCCCGATGCGTTCCAGGATAGTGCGCTGCCGCTCAGTGAGGGCTTTACATACGACGGTGCGCACGCCCAGGCTTTTGAGTGCCACCGTTGTCATCAGGTTGGCCTCGAAATTACTCCCAATCGCCACCACCACCGTGTCAAAGGATGTAATGTCCACGGCGCGGAGCGCCTCTTCGTCCGTCGCATCTAGTGCGACCACCTGGGTACAGTGATCCGAGAGACGTTGCACCAGATCGGGATCGCGATCAATGCCCAGCACATTATATCCGCGACTCACCAGCGTCAATACGAGGCTCGTCCCAAACCGACCCAGACCAATGACGGCAAATTCCTTTTTCCCATTGCGGCGCGGCATCGCTCTTCCTCTGCTTTGTATAGGAGATACCGATACGATGGTTCTCCCCAATAAATACAGATCTTCATCGGTAGGATACCGGTGCCACACGCCTGGGTGCAAATCAGGCATCGAGCTGAGTCAGATGGCTTCATACGAGGGATTGGCCGAGTCTGTTCTCTGTACCTGCCCGCTTCTAGACGTGTAGCTGGCCGGATGTCAGTGTCACATTCTGTCTATAATATAGCTCCTATTGTACATCGCTTCGCTCTTATGCACCATAGCAGAAACCACGCCCAAAAAAGGTATGCTACAATGCACGTATGCAAAGAGAAACACGTTTTGTCGATACCCATATGCATCTCCAATCAGCGCGCTTCGATCCAGATCGGGCCGCGGTGCTAGAGCGGGCCACCGCTGCTGGTGTCACCTGTATGATCGAAATAGGCTATGATCTCCCATCAAGCCAGGCCGCACTGGCACTGGCAACCCGGTACGCATCGATCTATGCCGTTGTCGGCATTCAACCCAACTATGTACATCAGGCCCCCGCTGACTGGCTGGCAGAGGTACGCGCCCTCGCACAACATCCCAGAGTCGTTGCGATTGGTGAGATCGGCCTGGATTACTACTGGAACCACGCTCCCCACGCCGAGCAAGAAGCGTTTTTTCTGGCTCAACTGGCGCTGGCACAGGAACTACAGTTACCTGTCGTTATTCATAGCCGTGATGCGCATGAAGATACACTGCGTATATTGCGTGCCGCTGCGCATGATCGTAACGTCTATGCAGGACAGGCCGGAGTGCCCGGGGTGCTGCACTCTTTTTCTGGTAACTGGGACTATGCGTGTGCCTGCCTTGATCTGGGCTTTCTGCTCTCGTTTTCCGGTTCAGTCACCTTTGCGAAAGCGCACGATGTGCATGACGTTGCCCGACGTATGCCGCTGGATCGCATCCTGACTGAAACCGATAGCCCGTATCTCAGTCCGCATCCTCATCGTGGCCAGCGCAATGAGCCGGCGCGGGTACGACTGGTTGCTGAACGTCTTGCTTCCTTGCGTGATATGCCGCTGCCAGAGCTGGCGGCGGCGGTCTGGGCCAATGCCCATACTGTTTTTGGGATCTAAAAATTGTCCTGCAACAAGACGTTAACCGCAAGGGTGCGGAGCAGATTGTGGGCATGACGTCCGTTCCTACTTGCGATCTCGGTTGCGGTCTCGTCTCGCCCGGTTATGTTGCAGGTGGAGTGAATAGACTGTCCTATGGGTGAACACCGATTTGAAACGAAATCTGCTCGGTCTACCTTTTTCGATCTCATCCCGGGCTTGATCCTATGTCTGATTATGGTCTGGGCCGTGACACGCAGCATCGTGGTTGGGCAATGGTCACCAGGGATCGATATATTACCAGTGGTAGCGCTACCAGCGCTCGTGATCGGCGTCATATTTGCACAGATACGGCGGATCTCCTCGTGGCTGGCGCATCTGCTCAGCGCAGCTATTGGTATTCCCTGGATTATTGCGCGCCTGCAGCCACTGCTTGATCCGCGTCTGACGACCTGGAGTGATTCTGCGATTGAATTGCTGATCCGTATAATTGCCTGGAGTCGCATGCTGGCGAATGGTGGCCGTGGCGAAGACAGTGTATTATTTGTCCTCGCGCTGGCTCTGTTAAGCTGGATGCTTGGTTATAACTCGGCCTGGTTGATCTTTCGCCGAGGCTGGGTCTGGTGGGCAATCTTGATCAATGCGCTGGTGATTCTCATCAACTATACCTATGTCTTGCCCAAGCCAACCACGCTGTTTTTTGTCTTTCTCGCCAGTGCGTTGTTGTTGCTCGTCTATCACAACATTATCACCCGTCAACAACGGTGGAGCAGTGACCAGATCGATTATCCTGAATTGCTTCCCTTGCGTTTTGTTAGCGCGGCGGCCTTTTTTTGTAGTGCCATCATTGTCATCACCAGTTTGCTACCGGGACATATCAGCAGCGAACAGGCCGAACGCACCTGGGAGACGATGAAACAGCCATTTGTGATGCTGCGCGAACGTTGGGAAAATGCCTTCAGTACGATCAACTCGCCTCCTGGCTCGGGCGGTGCCAATTTTGCTACCCGGAATACGACCTTAAGTGGGGCACGCACGTTAGGAGATGCGGTCGTTATGTATATACGTTCGAGCCGCTATGACTACTGGCGGGCGGTTGCGTTTGACAGGTATACCAGCCAGGGTTGGCAAAATACCACGGGCGAGCATGCCCGTTCCCTTGTGGGTGCCAGTACCCGCGAACAGGCTCGTTCGGCGCTTACTCCGGGCATGCTGATGATGCTTAACGATCGGCAAGGCCGGGCCGTTATCACTCAGACGATCCAGTTGACCCAGGATCGCCAAGATGACTTTGTGGTGGTCGGGGGCCAGGCCGTGCATGTCAGCCTGCCCATCCTGGTGGAACATGGGTACCACGTGGAGCAGAATCGGCTGATCCCCAATTTTGATGATACGGCGCTGATCGTTGCCCAGTCACCCTTGCGCAAGGGTACCGTCTATACGGTAACTGCGCTTGCCTCTGTGGTCGATGTGCAGCGTTTGCGTCAGGCAGACATCGTGTATCCCGATTGGGTGCGGCGGCGCTATCTCCAACTGCCCGATACCATTACTACCCGCACGGTGTTGAAGGCACGTGAGATTGTGCGCGCAGTTAATGCGCGGAATGCGTATGATCAGGCAACGGCGATACAAGACTATCTGCGCACCTTTCATTACAATGAGTCGATTTCCGCGCCGCCGGCCGATGTCGATCCGGTCGATTATTTCTTGTTTGAGCGGCAAGAAGGGTACTGTGATTATTATGCCTCGGCAATGGTGATTATGCTGCGTTCACTGGGCGTGCCGGCGCGCTGGGTACAGGGCTATGCCGGCGGTACCTTTGATCCTGAACAAGGTGTTTACGTGGTGCGCGAGAATGTGGCCCATAGCTGGCCGGAAGTCTACTTTCCCGGTTATGGGTGGCAGCGATTTGAACCCACGCCCGCCAGTTATACGTCGTTGCCTGCCCGCCCCTCACTGCCACTCGATAACGCGGACGAACTGGTTGATAGGCCATTGGACGAGGCGCTGGAGTCGCTGATCCCGCCTGAGCCTGATCCAATGACGCCTGCTGAAACGCCGTTTATTCCTGAAATTGACCCGGACGAGGTCACGGCTATAGCACCGCAAACGCCCAGATCTCGCTGGCACTCTTTCTTGCTTCTGGTGGGTATACTCATCGGGTTGATCGGCATAGGCGTGGTCACAGCGGTGCGCTACTGGCGACGTGAGGTGCAAGGATTGCGACCCGCCGCTGCTGCCTATGCCCAACTGACATGGCTGGCGCGTTGGGCGGGCTTCCCTCAGCGCCCCCACAGCACGCCCTATGAATATGGCGCTGAACTCCTCCGTGCCTTGCCCCGCCAGCGCACCGCTATCCGGCGCATTGTCAGCGCCTATGTGCGCGAACGCTATTGCCTGTCAGATACATACGTGGAACGCTCGCTTACGCCCGAACTGCGACGTTTGCACTGGCCGTTATTTGCGCATATACTGGCGCGGTTGATGGGGTGGGCAGGAGTGAGCGCCAACCGTCAGCAGCAAGGTTCTGCAAGGGATCGACAGCGCTGGTGATCCACAAAGGCCATGTTTGTGGTAACGTGTTGTCTGTTATGTCACGCGTAGTCATCGAATGTTTAACGTCAAAAACGGGAGTTCAGCCTTCAGCCAGGGTCTTGCTGAGATAGGATTGCACGAGGTACCAGAATGTTGTGGTTGTTGACGTGATCGTTGATATGGAAGGGATTGAAGCAATGCAAGGCATTACCAGGAGCCGTTTGCTCCAGCAGTTCACAGCAGGATCGGTCGTTCATGCGCCATATCAAATTGATGATACTGGCTATATCTTAATCGTTGACGATAATCCATATATTGCTGAAGCATTGGCAAGTATGCTCGATGAATGTGGTTATCGGAGTAAATGTGTAGCTACCGGGCGGATCGCTCTCAACTTTATTGCCCATACTCCCCCTGACCTGATTTTGCTGGATATGCAACTCCCGGATATACATGGATTGGAGATCTGCGCCGAGCTCAAGCAGCATGAAGTCACCCGCCTGATTCCGATTATTATTGTGACTGCCTATGCTGATCGGGAGGCACAGTTACTCAGTATCGAAGCTGGGGCCGAAGGCTATCTGGAGAAGCCAGTGGATATGGATGAGCTTGATGTGCGTGTACGCTCGCTATTGCGGGTCAAGCGCCGTAATGACACGCTTGAACCGGCCGAGAATGTCATTTTTGCCCTGGCACGCACCGTAGAAGCTCGTGATGCCTATACTAAAGGCCACTTGCAGCGCCTGGCTCTGTATGCCACCGCCATTGGTGAGCGCCTGGGGTTGCCCGAAATGGAATTGACGGCGTTGCGTTATGGCGCGTTGCTGCACGATGTGGGCAAAATTGGCATCGATGGCACGATTATTCGCAAAGACGGCCCGCTGACTCCCGCCGAATACCGCCTGATGCAGCAGCATACCTTGATTGGCGAACGGATTGTGGCCCCACTCCGGATGGCGGCGCGTGTTGGCCCGATTGTGCGCGGCCATCATGAACGCTGGGATGGACAGGGCTATCCTGATGGACTGGTGGGGGAGGACATCCCGCTCGGTGCTCGGATTGTCGCCGTGGTAGATGCCTTTGATGCAATGACGACCCAGCGCTCCTACAATCAGGTCTTAACAACTGACGAGGCGCTCCAGCGCTTGTGGAATGGGAGCGGAACTATCTGGGATGTGCGAATTGTTGCCCATTTTGCAGAGTGGATCGCGCTTCAACCACAACTCATGATCCTGGAACAAGCCGTCAGTTAGCCTGTCTCCTGTGCCATAGTGCGCACAAAGCGTATTACACTCCATGGCCGCTCACGCTGCGGCAGGTGACCGCATCCCCGCAATACGAGTATCCGCGTACACGATAGATGATCCCGGTAGAACTCCCACACCCCGTCTGGTAAGAATGAGTCGTTCATGCCCCAGATTAAACTGGCCGGTACGGGCACATCACGTATGTCCTCAGGATACAGAAAATCTTCAGCCGCAAGGGATTCAATAAATTGGCAGACTGCATCGTGGCGGAAGCGTACTTGAAAGCTGCGCTGACCCAGATAGATCGGTGGTGGCACAATCGCAAACAATTGCCGATAGATCTGCCGCACGGTTCGTAAATCTGCTTCACAGAGCGCATCCACAAAAGGTTGCCACGAAGAACGACCATTGAGTACTGCCCCGCCAGGATTGAGTAATACGATCCCTTGCACCAGTTCGCGGATATGCCATGCCAGCTTTACCGCCAGCCATCCCCCCAGCGAGTTCCCCACGATCAGCGCCGGTTGCCAGATATAGTCACGCAGGACGGTTGCGATCACAGCGCACATTTCCGGCAAGGTGGCATAGCGCCGCCCTGGTGGACAGCCACTCAGTCCGAATCCCGGTAGATCCAGCGCATAGACCGGCCCGATGTTACTCAAAAACAGGAGTTGCCAAAACCAGGTTAACGCGTTGTCGCTCAGACCATGCAGCAGCAGAATAGGCATTCCGGGCGACTGGTGTACCTGACCTGGTTTGTAATACACATTGATGCTCATCTTGTGGATGCGCCATGTGTGCAAGGTGACACCGCAACGCAGCAGCAGGGTACGGTTCAAGCCATCAAACAGTGGGAGAAAAGCATACGATAGAGGATCGTGCAGTTTTTGTCCCAGTTCCTGCGCAGCATGCGTGAGAGACGCTGGGTTAAAGTGACTGCTGGCCATCAGCCAGCGCGGATCACGTCTGGCTTTCTCTGGCGGTTCTCGCATCTCAACAAATCGATCAGGCCGAAGAGATGGCTGATCGTCGGTGATCGTCGATGGTGACAGCATACTGGTGGCCCCTGTTTCCAAGTCGCTACAGTCAATGTTCGGAGGAGACCGATAGCAACCCGTAAAAGTACGGATCGCCCTATTCCATGACCAGAATATTCTACCACACACATAAACGGTTTTTAGACGATTATTTGCACTCCCGCAGCCGCACGACACACATACATCGCTGGTATCCGTCCGGTACGGGACTGGTACGCCTGCGTTACCGTTGTTACAAAACGTTCGATTGCCGCAGTCTGCACCAGACTGACCGTACAACCGCCAAATCCGGCCCCCGTCAGGCGCGAACCATAGCATCCCGGCACGGCCCACGCGGCCGCAACCAGGGTATCCAGCACATCGCTGCTGACCTGGTAGTCATCGCGCAGACTGATATGGCTGGCGCACATCAGGGCACCAAAGGTTGCGAGATCGTCGGCCTGCAACGCGGCAGCGCCGGCCAGCGTGCGGGCATTTTCGTGTACCACATGCCGGGCACGAGCGCGAATCAGGGGTGGCAGTGTCGTCCCATATTGATCGAGATCAGCGACCGTCACATCGCGGAGCGCGGTGATCGCTGGTCGTTGCGCTTGCAAATAGCGCACAGCTTCGGCACACTCTGCCCGCCGCTGATTATAGGCCGACGCGGCCAGTGTGCGCTCGACGCCACTATCGCTGACGATGATGCTCGCCTGCGACGGCAGCGGTACCGGTTTGTAGTGTTGATCACGACAATCGATCAGCAGCGCATGATCGGCCTGTCCCAGCGCGACGATCAATTGATCCATCATGCCACACTGCACGCCCGCAAAGATGTGTTCCGCCTGTTGCGCCAGCAGTGCCAACGCGGTACCGGTGATACGCAGGTGGTTGAGGGCTTGAAAGGCGGCACCGACCGCTATTTCCAGGGCGGCGGAGGAAGAGAGGCCGCTGCCGAGCGGGATGTCGCTGTCAATTAGTAGATCCGCTCCACCCAGGGGTACCTGTGGATAGAGCGTCTGTATACCATGGATAACACCCCGCACGTAGTTGCTCCAGGGCAAGGTGGCGCTCCGCTCAATTGCGTCGAGTGAGAAGCTATCTGCCTGATCAAACTGTACGGTATAACAGTGGACGATCCGATCCGCCCGCGCACGGGCAGCCACACAGGTGCTACGGTCAATCGCAATTGGCAGCACAAAGCCATCGTTGTAATCGGTATGCTCCCCCAGTAAGTTGACCCGCCCTGGAGCGCATGCAATAACCTCTGAACTTGCATGATAGTATGCCGCGAAGCGCTCTCTCACAACGTTGCTATTCAGCATCGCGTGATCCCGCTCTCAGAACTTCACGGAGCCGCGTCGCAGCCTGTTCGGGTGTCAGATCGCGTTGTGGCTCGCCCAGTAATTCAAACCCGACCATGAATTTGCGTACGGTGGCTGAACGCAGCAGGGGCGGATAAAAATGGGCGTGGAGGTGCCATTCCGGATGTGCCTGGCCATTGCATGGTTGTTGATGGAAACCCATCGAGTAGGGAAACGATGTTTGAAACAGGGCGTTGTACCCCCGTATGAGCCGCTGGAGCAAGGTTGCCAGATCGGTGCGCTCATCTGCGGTCAAATCCAGCAGAGTCGTGTGTGGCTGTCGGCTGATCACCAGCGTCTCAAACGGCCATACCGCCCAGAAGGGAACCAGCGCCACAAAAGATGCATTGGCACATACCAGTCGCTCGGCTCGTTCCAGTTCCTGATCCAGGTAGTCGGCCAGCAATGTCCGGCCATGTTGCGTATAATACGCTGCTTGCGTCGCTTGCTCGCGGGCTACCAGTTGTGGTATATGCGCGGTGCCCCAGATCTGACCATGCGGATGCGGGTTGCTGGCACCCATCATCGTGCCGTGGTTCTCAAAAATCTGCACATAGTTCAGCTCAGGATGGTTACTCAACTCGGCCATCTGCGCCACCCACGTATCAACCACAGCGCGGAGAGCGGCTGGTTCCAGGTCGGCCAGTGTCAGATTATGCTGCGGCGCAAAGCAGATGACGCGGCAGATCCCTCGCACACTATGCGCTCGAAAGAACGTGCTCTCGTGCAGTTCGTTCAGTGGTGTAGCGGGGAGCAGCGCGGCAAAGTCATTCTCGAAAACATAGGTGGTTGTGTAGTGTGGGTTGCGGGCACCAGAGGTGCGCGTGTTGCCCGGACAGAGATAACAGGTGGGATCATACGCCGGAATCGGGTCTATCACAGGTGTTTCGATCTGACCGTGCCAGGGTCGTTGTGTGCGCTGTGGCGAGACAAGCACCCACTCATCAGCCAGCGGGTTATAGCGGCGGTGAGGATAGTCAAAGAATGCACACATCGATCACCTCCTTATACACGTGGTACGCAGGAAACGCCTGGCTCGTGAACGGGCAGGCTGCGCTCCCGTGTAGCCTGCCTGTGCAGGCTGCCGCTTCCACCACACTGGTGGGTGGTGTGCCGCCCTTACCCGACGCTTGAGCGTCCAGGCACTTGCGACCACGTACCGCCAGTTATTCAACATCATGACCTGATTGCTGACCTTTGGACAACAAGGCTGATACTCTGCTTCAGCCTCGATAGCGTATTGGTAATACAACCAGCCGATGACCTGTTGTTCATCGGCTGGTTGTGTATGCAGCACATAGGAAAACGGAACGCTCATCCTATGAGCGCCATTTGCGACAGATAATCGTCGTCCCTTCGTTTTCCTTAGAACGGATATCGAAATCGTCCATCAACCGTTTGGCTCCTGGAAGACCCATGCCCATACCCCGCGAGGTACTATAACCATCCTGCATAACCAGATCAATGTCGGCTATGCCTGGCCCCTGATCTTCACACACAATCTCAATACCCTTACGTCCGTGGCGTTCTACCTCACGTACCGTAATATTCCCCGTGCCGGCATAGAGAAAAATATTGCGTGCCAGTTCACTAACAGCCGTGGCGATACGTGCCTGATCGATAGCGCCAAACCCAAGTGCCTTTGCGGTATCACGCGCCAGGGTGCGGGCAATGACGATATCCAGGTCGCTACGGATTACCGCCGCCTTAGCTTGCGTCATCTCCGCTCTCCTCGGTCAGGCTCTGCATCATTGCCAGGCCCTTTTCCAGGTTTAATGCTGTAAGTACACGAGGCAACTCCAGGCCCAGTTCAACCAGCGTGATCGCCACGGCTGGCTGGAGCCCGGTCAAAACAACACGTGTTCCCATTAGTCCGGCCATTGCCGCAATATCGGCAATCAGACGACCGATAAAACTGTCCACCACATCCAACGCGGTCAAATCAACAATAACCCCACGTGCCTTGGTATCGTGGATTTTTTGGAGTAGATCGTCTTTGAACTGCACGGCTGAAGCGTCGTGCAGCGCTACCTGAATCGAAGCTATCAGGACATCACCTATCTTGAGAATAGGAATCCGGAGGCTATCCACTGAGTTCTCCTCTAACTGCACTATACGAGAGTGCAGCCTGCAACACCCTCATCCTTATACCATCGCATAACTACATTTCCTGGACTGATTGTACGCAATCATGTCGGTTTCGTCTATATACCGAGAGTCCTATTCGCGTATAGCCATCTTTGCTGCCAGAAGCATCGCAGCGACATTCCGTAGCAATCCTGAATGACACGAGGTACGCAGTCGCTCAAACCCTGGGTCATTGGAGTTGTAAAAACCGGGAGTCTCGGCTGGAACCTGGTATAGCTCTGACCAGGCTTGAGCCTGGACTCCGGCTTCTAATTGGGATAGACTTGCCATATATCGCGTCTTTTGTCTCTACACCTGTGTCAGTGAGCAAGATATGTTTCCCTGTGTGTTATAATCGCTGCTCTCCCCTATCATCAATGTTGTCCGCTCATTGTAACCCATCATCACACATGGAGGAAGGCGCAACGTATGCGTGTAAACATTGCTCTGGCCCAGATTGACATCCAGTTTGGTCTCCCATCCGCAAATCTGGCCCAGGTGCGTCAGGTAGCAACCATGGCTGCTGCCCAGGGCAGCACATTGCTCGTTCTCCCCGAGCTATGGGCAACGGGGTATGATCTACAACGCGCCCATATTCTGGCGGATGACCCCGGTACAGGAATGTTTGCCGATCTCGCGGCGCTGGCTCGGGAACACCAGATTGCCATTGCTGGCTCGACTCTGGCTCGACGCACTGATCGCCCTACCAATACCGCAACCGTCTATAGTGCTGATGGCCGCCTGCTGGCAACCTACGATAAACTGCACCTCTTCGGCCTCATGCACGAGGACGATTACCTGGCAGCAGGTACGGCCCTGTCGGTCTTTGATGCCCCCTGGGGCCGGAGTGCCCTGGCGATCTGTTACGACCTGCGGTTCCCTGAACTTTTTCGTACCTACGCGCTGCGTGGCGCGCAACTGATTATCATTCCCGCTGAATGGCCCTTACCGCGTCTGGAACACTGGCGCACGCTGATTCGTGCACGTGCCATTGAAAACCAGTGTTTTGTCATTGGTGTCAACCGCGTTGGCACCGATCCGCATAATACCTTCGCCGGTCATTCGCTCGTCGTTGATCCCTGGGGCGAGATCCTCGTTGAAGGTGGCACCGAGCCAGAACTACTGTATGCCACTCTGGATCTGAGCCTGATCGAGGCTATTCGTGCCCGCATACATGTTTTTACTGATCGACGTACCGATATGTATGACTCTGGAACTGGCTAACGTATACGTGTTTGCCTGGAGTACCGATTTCACTATCCGTTGGCACTCGTAATGCCCCAGATAACGCCACTCGTTGCCACAAATTGTCGGTACCCGCTGGTGGGAGCGCTTCCAGGCTGGTTGCTACCAGCGCTCCCAGCAGTGCCGCGATCACACACGTTTGCAGGCGAAACGACAGGCTATGCGGGCTGAAGATGGATCCCGGTACCAGCAGCAAAGTCAGAAATAGCACAACGCTACAGACCAGGAACATCGTCCCTGAACCTTCCCACGAGCGGGTCGTGCCACCAATGGTATAGGTATGTTGTCCCCAGCGTTGGCCCACAATCGCCGCCAGCGCATCACCCCAGGTCATCGCCATCGTCCCCGCCACAGCAATCGCTGCATGGTCAGCAGCACTATCTGTGCGCCAGAAAACCAGAAAGAGCAGCGTTACCGATAGCGCAAAATAGACGGTACCGAATGTGCTATGTGTGGCGTCCATAGCTTGAAAAACCCGGCAGCGGTAAAAATTGAGCACAATAAACGTAGCAAAGGGCACAACACCAATATACCAGGTATCAAACAGTGCCAGAATACCAAACACCCACATCCCCGCACCAATATGAATGAGCTTGCGAGTAAAATCTTGAGGAAAGCCGAACGTACGACGCATGACCTCGGTGGTAGTCATCAGCACTGCTGCATACACATATGATAGCCCTAACCAGGGATGTCAACGGTTGTCATAACGTAACAGTATCGATCATCACTATTCTCGCCCCCTATTCTAACGTGCTGACGGCTAAAAGTCAATGTATGCACAGAAGCGCGAGGCGTCTTCGCGTCTTCGCGTCTTCGCGTTAGACAGCGGTGTCTCAATCTATCGCCGCCTCGATCAGCGCCACACCAACCATCCACGGCGCACGCTCCAGGTCAAGTAGCGCAGTGCTGCTGCGTAGATGTGCTACCAGCGGTGGAGAGTTCGCGCATTCCGCAATGCCGTCAAGTGGCAGTTCAACCGTCTGCGGCTCGTTGTTCATCAGCACCCGCTCGCGAAGCGGCTGATCGGCGATCCAGATCTCCACCTCGCGCCCGATCGGGCCGAAGAGCCGCAGCCGCAGCGTGCCACATGAGCCACGCAGCCGCACCCGGCCCTGCCCGAGCGTCCAGCGGCCCTGCGGCAGATCGAAGGTGGCGGGTGCAAAGCCTTCATAGTGGCCCAGTGCCAGCGGGTTGCCCGGCACAACCTGCGGTGGTGGCGCAGTGCGGGCCGTATGCCAGGCCCAACGATAGATGTCGTTGCTGTCACGTCCATAGCGATCAATGGTTGCCAGTGCATCCCGCGCTGTCTCAGCATCGCTCAACAGCGTCGCGGTCTGGATGCGCATGGCATGCGCGTACAGGTTGCGATCTTCCTGGGCAGTAGCCTGCTCATACAACGCCAGTGCCCCGGCAATATCGCTCTGTGCCAGCGTCGTGTCGGCCAGGCTAATCCAGCGCAGGGCATTGGTGGGATCGGCCAGCCGCGCATGCTCAAACAGTGCCAGGGCTGTCGTTGTATCGCTATTCGCCAGTGCCCGTCGTGCCGGAGCAGCATAGCGTTCGCCTGCCATCCAGCTCAGGTAGCGCCTGCTAAAGATCAGGCCCAGAAAGACCAGGCACCCCGCCAGCGCCAGGATCGTCCGGTGGTCGCGTAATAAGCGCCCCAGCCGTCGCCGTACCAGCGTCAGTTGTACCACTGTATACGCACTGAATGGGATCAGCACGACGACGATCGGCAGGCGCAAGCGGGGGTGCGCCACCGTAACCGCCGATAACAGCACACTAAAAGCCACCCACAGCGCCACCGGCAGCGCACGCCGCCAGGACGGGGTAAAACACAGGCCGATAGTACCGGTTAACATAATAAACACATACTGCGTGTCGGCAATCCAGGTCAGCCTGAAAGGGTTTTCGCCAGCACCCACCACGACCAGTTCATCGCGGGGACTGATCGTTACCAGTTCCCCGGTTGCAAAGTTGCGCAATTGGAGTGCGAACAGCGATGCCACCTTGTAGCGCATCCGGCTGATGAACAGCCATGGATTCTCGGCAATGCGTTCCAATGTCATCTGTACTGCCAGTGTCTGCCGATCGGCCAGATTATCAACCGCTGCCAGCCGTGCCTCGCCCGCCAGTCGGTCGTCCTCACCCTGCACCGTGCCATACCACATGCTGATACCTCCATTGGTGTCCACCAGGATGAGCCGCTCATGCACCAGATAGTTGCGTATTGTCCAGGGTGCAATGGTCACGACTGCTCCCAGCAGCAGTCGTCCAGTCAGCACGAGCCGTTGCCGGCTGGTCACATGTGCCGGCTGGCGTGTGGCCGGGACAGATAGTGGCTCGGCAGCGATTGTGGTGGTCAATAGCACCAGCAGGGCGCTGATCGGAATAAAGAGCAGCGCGGTGGCGCGGGTCAGTGTGGCCAGGCCCAGCAGCACACCGCAGAGCAATGCGATGCGGTGGTTAGCAGTGACAACCACGCGTACCAGCAACCCCAGCGCCAGGATCATCAGTGCAATAAATAGCGCCTCGGCAAACAACACGCTGCTAAAACTGGCGAGGGGGATGAACAGGGCCGCAATCACGCCGCTCAGCAGCGCCACGTTGAAGCGCTCGAACAGCCAGTGGCTCAATACTATAACCGTCAGCACGCCCAGGCTGCTCAATATAGCCTGGCCCAGCAACGCCAGCGAGACATTCGTTCCGGTTGCAAAAAACAACAGGGCCAGGAATACCGGGTACAGCGGTGGTCGTAGCCATTTGCCGGTGTCGTGATAGCCGCCCTGCATGATATGGAGTGCTGCCCGGTAGTACTCTTCTGGGTCAGCCGGCGGTACTGCGCCACTTTGCCCCTGAAGCCACCAGAATGCCAGACGCAGGAGCAAGGCCTGGATCAGCACCAGTGTCACCGCCCACCAGTCGCCTGCATCCCAGCGCTGCGGTGCGCGTGTGGCGGCGGCTGCCGGTGCCCCGATGCGTTGTTGCTGGTAGCTGCTCATTGTTGGTTCAGCGCTTGCTCGTTGTTATAGCTCACCTGCCGTACCAGGAGCAGATCATCGGCATCGGCAACAATTTCCCACTCTGGCGCAGCGCGAATCCGGGCCACAAAATCGCTGCCCTGCAGCGCGCTGGCACGAGTGTCTATAAATAAATATTCTGCCCGTTCCAGCGGCGGAAACATCGGGCCATGCGGCAGATAGTAGATATAGCGACGAGGCATCATGCGCGGCGCGAGGAACGAAGTCACGGCCAGTGACGCATCGGGTGGCACCATTGCGCGTATCTCTTCCATCAGGGCAATTCGTGCGGGTTCTTCGCGATAGAGAATGGTGGTGACAACCGGGTTCTTGAGCAGCATGTTGATCACGAGTGCGTACACGACGAAACCGGCCAGCAGATATGCGGATGCAAAGAGGCGAAGATGTGCAGATACGCGGATGCGCGGATGCGCGGATGTGTGGATGCACGGATGCGCGGATGCTTCTCGCTGCGCCGCCCCCTGGTGTGAACGTCGGGCTATCCACCAGCGCCACAGCCGCGCCCCACCGATGATCGCCGCCAGCACCAGGCCTGGAATCACCAGCGCCTGGTATTGCTCGCGGATGGTGTATTGAAATACTCGCGTTGATAGCAAATTCATGGCAATGATTGGACTGGCGAGCAGGGCTACATCTGGTGCCAGCAAAGGCAAGAACGCCAGTGGCAGCAGCATCAGTACCAGGTAGGTCAGTTTCGGTGGGGTCAGCATCAACTGTGCCATCTGAACCGGCCGGGTGACGATGGTGCGCACAATCTCGCCCGTGCTGTTGCCCAGGTGCGAATAGTAGGCCAGTTGGGGACTGGTGCCCGGCCAGGTTTCGTCATACGACTGCCCGATTGTTCCGGCCTGGGGTTGATAATCGTCGCGATAGAATGCAGGCACAATCACTGAGGTGGACACATAAAACCAGGTTAGCCCCAGCAGCAGTGGTGGCAGCACCCAGCGCCAGCCCATGCGCCACAGCCCGGCCAGAATGCCGAACATACACACCACCAGCGATACATCGGTGCGCGTGGTGAGCGCCAGCGCCAGCAGTGCCATAGACCAGATCCAACGGCGTTGCTGCAACATATAGAAGGCACCCAGCAGCGCCGGAATCGCCAGGGTGCGCGGTTGCCAGGGCGCGCTCATGGTCACAAACCAGAGCGAGGGATAGAGCAGATAGATTGCCGCCCAGCCGATGCCCGCCAGACGCGAGTTGGCGAATCGATCCCGCGCAATGCTATACACCGGCCACGCGCCCAGCGCCATAAACACCGCCTGGAAGAAATTCAGCGTCAGAGCGGATGGAAATAACGCATAGAACGGTACCAGCAATACAATCGCTGGAATAAAATCCATCCCCCACAGATGATCGGTGTGGCGATAGTGCGAGATTTCCAGGAAGTGCCCCTGGGTCGTATTCCAGATCGACTGCTGATAGTCGATCTGATCATAGCCCTGACCCCAGTGTACATACTTAAAAGTCAGGCCACCAAACAGGATCAGTGTATACAGTACCAGCATGCCCACCAGTACCAGGTGCGCGTGTCGCTCCATCGTCAGCAGCAGCCGTCCGCTGATTGTGGTGGGCCAGCTCAGGATACTGTTTCGACGCTGATTGCTGTTCGCCGATTCCCAGGAACGGCTCGATTGTTGTTCCCCTTTTTGTCGCGTTATCTCACGCATGACACCTCATACCTATGATGCGAGGATGCGCGGATGCGCGGATGCGCGGATGCGCGGATGCGCGGATGCGAATTCGCCTCGCGCCTCGCGCCTCGTCGCCTCGCGCCTCGCGCCTCGCGCCTCGCGCCTCGTCGCCTCGCGCATCCGCGCCTGAAGTTTACGTCATCGGCGAGCGAATGATGCGCAGCACCCACAGATCGAGCGCCGACACCAGTGTAAACAGATAGATTGTAATGATCAACACCCGGCCCCACCGTCCTCGCCGCCAGTAGCGTTCGGCATAGATCGCCCAGCACATGCAGATGGCAGGAATAATAAAAAAGAGTTGCTTATCGACCATAGAGATCCGATATCCGGCAACCATAAAGATCAGGCTTACCGTGAACCATGCTGCCAGCGCCGCCCAGACTACCGGACGCTGCCGAAAAGCCAGAAAGCCCGGAAGAACAAACAGCAGTGGGATCATCAAGCCATAGTACAGATAATCGTTCGGCCACATGCGGTAGTCCAGATGGGGAATATAACTGAGCATATATTCGCCAAAAGGTGCCCGCTCGACGCCCACGCTTTCCGGGCCATATTTTGCCAGGTTGAGCATATATGGAATGGTGTGATCGATGATCGGCATAATGTACTGCCCATAATAAATCAGCAGCGATAGCAGCAGCGCCGCTATAGAAGCGAGCGTGAATGGGCGTAACCCTACCAGTACCTCTTTGCGAGCCGGGTTGCGGCGCGTAACCAGCCACAGGATCGGAATGAACAGCAACACAAAAAAGCCAGTAAACACCCCGGTTACGGTATAGAACAGCAGTGATCCCAGCGTAAAGAACGTAAGCAGAGCAAATGGCCCTGGACGATGCAACCTGCGCCAGGCGATGATCGCATATGCGATTGCCATCAGCGTCCACCACAGCCCAAACGTGGTGGGTATGTTGCCCCACGAATGCAGCAGGAAGGTCACAGGTAGCACGGCATACAGCACCGCCGCAAGCAACGCACCACGCTCACTCAAGCCGCTTTTGCGCGCCAGCAGGGCAATAACAAACACGCGGCTGCAATCCAGCAGGGCGCTAAACATATTCGCAGTAAAGGCCATCGACCAGGGCAGCAAGGCGAAACTGGTGGCAAACATATGAAAGTAGGGCGAGTAGGGAATGACCGGCTTCTCGGTGCCCCATTCGGCCACCGGCATCGTCAGTTCGTTCAGCGGATTGTTGATGCCATACATCACTGGCAGCAAACCCTGAAAGATCCAGCGCACCTTGTCCATGTGCCAGTTGACATCAATGCTCACAAAGTAGGGATAGAGCATGCCGCCAACTTTGAACCAGTAGCTCACGAAAAAAGCCAGCAGCAAGGCATTAATGAAAAACGGCCATGGATTGCGTAACGAGAATAGCGCGAAGAGTCTGGCAGATGGTTGCGTCTCAGGCCTGTGCCTACGACCGGAAGACAGCGCTTCCGCACCGTCGCGTCCCTCAACCGGCACACCAGCCGCACGGAAAGTCCATTTGAGTAGCGGACGTACGATCAGCAGCAGTAGCAGGCTCCACAGCGCCAGCCATGCCAGGCGCGGCAGCATAAAACTGGTGGGATAGCGATGGACAGTCAAGGCCCACCCGCCCAGCATGACCAGTGCGATGGGGGCCAGGATGGGTACCCACGGCTGTAGCGTGGCCCACCATGGTGGCTGTCTACTGCTCATGGACGCTGGCAGCAGCAGCAGCAGACAGGCATAGAGCGCCATGGTCAGGATCAGGCTGGCAAACAACGTACCCCACGGTGGCAATAGTAACCAGCCATCACGGGTGCTGGTGGGTGCAACCACGACGTTTGACACAAACATACCTAACGGTCGCGGATCGGCGAACGTGTTCGATCGCAGGGTCAGCTCCAGGTCGCCACCACGCATCAGCGTCGATGGGATGAGCAGGCTGATGCGACGCGTGCTGCCATCTTCGGGCAACTGCGCCAGCAACGTCTCATTCGCATACACTCGCGCCTGAAGCGGCTGACCGTCGGGATGCTGCGTGACGACAGTGAGATCGACCTGCCAGGTACCGCGCCCCAATCCAGGCAGCGATACCGCACTCTCCGCTTGTGTCCAGCGGTAGGTGCGAGCAGGGTTTAACGTGATCTGTCCGACCAGTCCAGGTACGGGATCGGGATTCCCCTCGAGCGAAGGCACCAGACGTAGCGTCACCTGATCCTGGGCCATAATATTGGCCGGAATAAGCGCCACAAAAAACTGATTGGCTGGCCCCCAACGAGCCATGCGCACCCGCAGATCATTTGCCGCCAGCGCCGTTTCGATCAGGGCATCGACCGGTTGGCCATCGGCCACATACACGGTTGCCATCCAGTCACCTATGCGCCGGCCTGGTATGTCAAGCGTTATGCGATCCGTGGGCCAGGGTAGCGTCTCGCCCATACCGGCCATATCGACCTCGCGATCATGAAAATTGCGCAGATAGGCCGAGTCATAGCGCCCGCCCAGGTCAATAAAAATAGTCGGGCGCACGCGATAGACCATAACCAGCGTAAGCAGGAGCAGGAACAGCAGCACCAGCGGCGGCCAGAGGCGTTGCTCCTGCCATATCGGGCGCACCAGCGTGCGGTTGGTGTGGCGAGTTTGCGGTAAAACGCGTTCTGCAAGCGAACGTGCCATATGCTCGTATTCCAATACATTCCATCCGTTGTCGGTGGCGATGCTCGCCGACAGCGGTTGATCGCAAACCTTTTACGTTCAGGACATGCAACATTCAGGCAACGAGAGCGCATGTTTAGCGTCTGTAGCAACGCAAAAGGAGCGTGCAATCTCGTCAGCAACCAGGTGGGAACGGCCACCAGATCCTGTCTGTCATACATACAGGTTGAGATTGTAACAGAAATGACTGTGGACGCAAGAGGATCGACCTTATAATTGGCTGAAAGGAAGGTGGTACTGGTTCCAACATGGCGGGCGATAGTCAGTCTATTGCCAATGATGCGATATGCTGCTACGCTACACTGTAGCGGATAGAATAAGCTGCAAGGATGGTGCTGGAGTATGCAGGCAAAACAGTTACCGTTGGATCTCGTGTCAGATGATCCATCAGAATCAGCACACGCCACTGGCGCGGCATTTAACGATCCCGCCTTTGCAGGGAACAAACGTCTTCCTATTCATCGCTGGGTACCCTGGATCGCTGGGTTTTCCAGTGATTTCGTGCGCCAGGCTTTGCACACCTATGTCCATCAGCGTAGTACCATTCTTGACCCATTTGCGGGTGTTGGTACTACACTGGTTGAAGCAATTGTTGGTCATCATGACGCGGTTGGGTTTGAAATTAATCCCTATGCCGCGCTGGCCTGCCGGGTCAAGCTGCATGCCTATCAGATTGCAACTGAGACTTTACATAATGAGATTGTGCGGTTTCAGGAATTTTACCGCGAAAAAATGGTTGCAGGCTATACCCCCTGGAGCATGAGTCCGGCTGGTTTTAAAACCCGCTCCGACTTCTATAGTCCTGATGTACTGTATAAAGTTTTAATCGTGCAAGATTTTATAGCCACTATTCAAGATGTCAGCATCAAAGATCTGTTTAACATTGCGTTTGCGGCAACGATGATACGGTTCTCAAATTATTCCTATGAGCCAAGTCTCGGACGGCGTGCCAGTGCGGGCAAGGAAAATATTCATGATTTCCCGGTGGCCCAGACTATCATAGATAAATTGACCGAAATGGAAGAGGATGTAATCTGGCTGCAGAACCACCTGGCAGATCATAAGCCGAAGATACACATCATTCATGACTCGTTTTTCAACCAGGAAGCTCATCTAGAGCCAGATTCTGTTGACATGATTATCACTTCACCGCCCTATCTAAATAATTATCACTACAACCGCAACACACGTCCGCAGTTGTACTGGCTCGGTTATGCCGAGAAACCTCAAGATCTGAAGGCACTTGAAGCGGCCAATTTTGGAAAATACTGGCAAACGGTACGCGAACTGCCGACCGTAGAGTTAGCATTTACGCTTCCTGATACTGACATTGTTGAACGATTGGAGCAGGTGCGTTCCTGCCATCCCGAACGAGGCATATATGGTGGTCATGGGTGGGCCAATTATGCGGCGACCTACTTCAATGATTGCTATGTTTTTGCCAGAAGTATGCAGCGGGTTCTCAAACCTGGTGGCACCGCTCTTATTGTGATTGGTAATAGTATTCTTCAAGGAGTTTTCATGCCTACCGATCAGTATCTGGCAAAAATTGCTGAGATGGCTGGTCTCGATATTGTCAACATAGACATTCCGCGTACTACCCGTGTCGGAAATAGCATTATCCAGTCTGATGTGCGTGTAGCCAGGGCGCAGAAATCTCATCAGCTCTATGAGGCGGTTGTTGAACTACGGAAGCGCTGATTCGTTTAAAAAGCGTTCTATTTTGGCAAGTACATGTTCTAGTGGAGGAGAAGCACCAGTCAGGTTCTTTGTCTATATCCGGCCGGGGTGTACAACATCCCATTCTGAGCGAGCCTGATTATAGCGCCCTGAACCAGGATCATGATGGCCAAAACCATCTACAATCACGTTCCAAAGTGGCAAATAATGCCTGATAAGCATGGCTTCCAAAGGTACAATCAAATCACCTTCGAGATCACCGAGAATAACGAAGCGGCATAAAAAATCGTTAATCTCGAGATTGGTTACTTGATGAATACTCATTCGATGTTCAACCAGTCGGCGATACAATGCCGATGTAGCTGAAGTAGTAGTTCGTCCAGTACGCCAGCCTGCTGGCACGGCCTTGCCAACATAGATCGGCTGTACACAGGCTCCGTGGTTCAACGCAGCAATCTTTGCATATGGTTCGTAGTTGCCTATGTAGTACAATGCATAGCCTCCTGTCCCCAAAAATCGTTCTTCTGGTAGCGGTTGTATCGGAGTTGTGGTAAAAATGTATAAGTTTCAGAGAGTACGCCTGCAAAAGCAGGAGAACGAAAAATGTGCGGCTCAAGATTTATGGTCATTCGCAACCTGGCTTGAATGTTCGTAGCCATTATACGTTGCCTATATGATACACCTACCTACATCCTACGGCGAACTACGTCTGCCATTGGGCGAGGAGAGAGAACCCACGCTCCTCTTTCCTCTTCCATCACTCCTCCCGCTCAGCGCCTTCAGCAATTCAGATAAGCCAGCCTGGATCTGTTGTTGTGTACGGTAGTGTAGCACGTTTGACGACAGGTTTTGATCCGTGTCTGCATTGAAGTATAGTAGATATTGTGCTATGATAGTATCGAGTTCCGATAACGGGAGTCGATAATGATACCTATCCGCATCGAGCAGTTAACACTAGATCGCAACCACCAGCGCGTGTTGGAGGCAGTCACACTTCAGGTGGCCGCTGGCGAGATTGTCTGCTTGCTCGGAGCCAGCGGCAGCGGCAAGAGTAGTCTTCTGCGCTGTATCAACCGCCTCACCGAGCCGCCGCTGGGTACCGTATTCCTCGATGGCACCGACGTGTGTGCTATGAATGTTCTCGCGTTGCGGCAGCGGGTGGGCATGGTGTTTCAGCAGGTGACGCTGTTTCCGGGCACAGTGGGCACCAATGTCGGCTATGGCCCGGCCTTGCATAAACGGACGTTAGCCCCTGCCGATATGACGCGCTTTCTGGATCTGGCCGATTTACCTGCTGACATTGTGACGCAGAATAGCCAGATGCTATCGGGCGGGCAGGCGCAGCGTGTGGCCCTAGCGCGCACGCTCGCCACCGAACCGGCCATCTTGCTGCTCGATGAGCCAACCAGCGCCCTCGATCCGCTCGCTACGCGCCATATCGAAGCCACCATGCTGAAATTGCGGCAAACGCTGGGCTTAACCATGCTATGGGTGACACACAGCGCCGAGCAGGCGCGGCAGGTTGCCGACCGGGTGTATCTCCTGGATCAGGGCCGGATTGTGGATACTGGCACGCCGGAGCATCTGTTCCGGGCGGGTAGTCAACACCGCACTGCACTGTTTGCCGCCGGGAAAATGGACTAAGGAGCCTATCCGAATAACCCGGCAGCTTACAGCATTATGGCTTTGCGAAACTATTGATTTTATCCGAATTCAGTTATTCGGATTGGTTCTCAATGATGATGCCTGACCTCTTGCTAATGAGCGAATTCATGCGGCTGTTAACGTCGCTCACACTGGTGCTGCTGGCGATCCTGATCTCACGTTGGCAAGCCCTGGATCTGGAAAAGCAGATGCTGGTGGCCGTTGGGCGTGCCTTTGTACAGTTAACGTTGATTGGCTATGCGCTGACGGCCATTTTTGCCCAGGATAATCTGCTGCTGGTGCTGTTGATTATCACGATCATGACCGTGATTGCGGGCTACACTTCCGGGCAGCGGGCACGGGGCATACCGCACGCCCGCTGGTTGGCGCTCCTTGCCATTGGTGTGGGCACGACGTTAACGCTAGGCCTACTGATCGCGTTGCAGGTGTTTGCCCTGACTGCCGCGACGGTCATCCCGATTGCGGGGATGATCATCGGTAACGCGATGAATGTCTGTTCGCTGGTGATGCGGCGTATCCAGGAGGAATTCAATGGTCGTCGTCAGGAAATCGAAACGGCGCTGGCGCTGGGCGCAACCTCGCGTCAGGCGGCGGAACCGTACCTCAAGACCGCGCTGCAAAGCGGCCTGATGCCGATCATCGACTCGACCAGGACGGTAGGGTTGATCCAGCTACCGGGGGCTATGACGGGCATGATCCTGGCTGGTGCCTCGCCCATCGCGGCGGTGCAGTTGCAGATCATCGTGATGTATATGTTGATCGGCGCGGCCGCCTTCACCGGTCTGGTGGCGGCCTTTCTTGCCTATCGGCAGTTTTTTAGCGCCACCCACCAGCTGGTGCTGCCGCAACCCTGAAACACGAGCAGCGCCTATGCTGTGGCAATTCTTTTTAGGCTTTGTTAAAATCCACATCTTGCATCACGCCGCCCAGGAACCAGTCTATGGCACGGCATTGATGGCCGAGTTGTCTCGGCACGGCTATACGTTAAGTCCCGGCACGCTCTATCCCATCCTGCACAGCCTGGAGCGAGCGGGGTATCTGCGAGCCGAGGAGCGGGTGGTGGCCGGGCGGGTGCGCAAATATTACACGATCACCGCAGCCGGCCAGCAGGCGCTGGCCGATCTGCGCCCCAAAATCGCTGAACTGGTGGCAGAAGTGCTGGCCGATAGCCCGCCCGATCACACTGACCCGCACGACGCCGGGCAGGATGCTGGTGCGCTGGAGGGATGAAGGTAGGCGGAATGCCGTTCATTGTCAGGCCGCGTATGGTTTCATAACCAGGACGGGTGACCTGACCTGGACTTACGTCCTTACAGTTGCACGACAGCGCCGGACTCGCACTGGCTTCGCTTTGGAGCCTTGCCTGTTCAGGCAGTGGCACCCTGATCAAGGTAGAATAGAGTGAGGCACGCGATCGGGCCTGGTTGCCCCTTTCTATCGTTGTAGACATCCTGGAAAACACTGAAGCTAGATAAGGAGTATGTGATGTGTACGAGACCACAACCGGTGCCGTCAGCAGCGCGATATGACACAATTCATGTCCGTCCCATGCAGGACACAGAAGCATCCGCAGTTCGGGCACAGGCGCATCAGGCTTTTCGCAACCTGTTTGAGCGCATCGTGTTTGAGCTTTCACCGCACACGCTGGTGGCCGAGCGCGATGGGACGCTGGTGGGCGCGATTGTTTTGAAGATTCGCACGCTACGCGGCAGGCAGCTGGGCGAAATCAGCTGGTTGTTCACCGCACCAGCAGCACGCGGGATTGGAGCCGGGCAGCATCTGGTCGATGCCGGTCTGGATTATCTGGCTGCACAAGGCGTGGATACGGTCTATACCTTTGTGGAAGGTGACAATACCAGTTCCAGCAAACAGTTTACCAACCGCGGGTTTGTGCGGTTTTCGCCCCTGGCCCAGGTGCGACACTTTGGAGCCGCACTCCCGCGGTTGTGGGTGCGCAGTGGCTTTGCCTTTGCCTACGGGCATTTTCTGTATGTCCGCCCTGCGACTGCTCCGGTGTCTACACCATGGGTTCACTGGTTGTATGTGGCTGGCTTCCACGCGCTGGTGCTGGCACTGGTACTCAAATGGCAGGCCGATCTACGCTTTTACCTGCAAGCAGTGCTGGCTCTGGTGGTATTGCTGATCGTGCGCGGGTTGGCGATGCTGGGCACGGCACGCTGGCTCGGTCTCCGTGCCGAGTTTCGCGCCTGGGAAGCGGGCGGTTTAATCAGCCTGCTGATTGCGCTTGCTGGTGGTCTCTGGATGTTGCCTGGTAGCGTTTACCCGATTAGCGATCAGTGGCGCTACCGTGACGAGCGGCGGCGGTTGGGCATCATCAGCTTTGTGGGCGGCCTGGTGGTGGTGCTGGCGCTCTGGAGTCTGCTTCCCCTGCGCACCCTGGCACCTGAGCTGCAGAACGCGGCAGCTCCATCCTACATAGCGCTGGTGATTGTGGATGTCGGGCTGCCTTTCTTACGCAGCTACAACGGCTACCGCGTCTGGCAGTGGAGCCGACTGGCCTGGCTCCCGCTCGCGGTTGGCCTGGCCGGGTATATCGGCTGGATCGTAACAGGATGAGATCATCGTGCGGTACGGCAGCGTAGTGTACTCGTCTGCCGTAGCCCACGGATAGAGCAACCCTGTTATCATGTCAATCTGGCGGCTTCAGCCTGCCTGGAGCGAGACCAGGCGTAAGCCGGGACACCGGTGCTTCACCTTTGATGAAGAATAGCTATAGGCATCAGAAGAACGTACTACACCATTATCCCCGGTTTCCGCTGAGTTATACCGTTTCGACGTGACCCTTCGGCATGTGCTTGCCATTCGTCCTCCAACAAGACTGCGTCTCGGCGGGGGTGCGGGGGCCGCAGGCCCCCCACATGTTTCTTTTCTGGTGCGGCGCGGCTTCGCCGCGCCGCACCAGAAAAGGAGATTTCGGAGGAGGGGCGTTGCATGCAAGGCCGCTACCCGCCCCTCGACATCTCGTTCCAGGGGAAGGCTCGTGGTCGTATGCGCAAGCGTAAGACAGACCACAGGATGCAGAAGGTCGAAGTCAAATTGGTATGATATGCACCGCAGACCTTGCACTTCACGTCTCACCGATGCAACTGCTGCACGGTTTCGGCATCCAGGCGCTTGATTACCGCCACCAGCAACTTGACCGTGAGATCAAAGTCGTCGCGATGCACGATCCCGGCATGGGTATGGATGTAGCGTACCGGCGAACCAATCACCAGCGAAGGCACACCAGCACGGAAGATATGCACTCTGCCCGCATCGGTGCCTCCACCAGGCATACGGTCAAACTGGATGGGAATGTTTTCGTCCGCAGCCGTATCAATTACCAGATTCCGCAGGCCAACGTGTGGGATCATCGTGCTATCATACAGCAGCACCACAGGCCCCTGCCCCAGTTTGCACTCGGCTTCGTCGGGCGTTACACCGGGCATATCACCCGCAATGCCGGTCTCAAGGATCAAACCAATATCGGGCGTCAGCACATTGGCCATCGTTCCTGCGCCGCGTAGCCCGACCTCCTCCTGGACAGTGCCAACAGCGTCAACGATGTTGGGGTGCGCCTGTCCCTGTAGCTGGCGCAGGGTTTCAATCGCCAGGGCACATCCGAGACGATTGTCCCAGGCCTTGGCCATCAGTAGTTTCTCGTTGTGCATAGCTGTGAAGGGACAGATCGGCACCACCGGATCCCCCGGTCGCACGCCCCAGGCCTCAGCTTCAGCCCGCGAAGCGGCCCCGATGTCAATAAACATATCTTTCTTGTCTATCGGTTTTTTGCGTTCTTCGAGTGGAATAATGTGCGGTGGCTTCGAGCCGGTCACGCCGATAATTGGACCGGTGCGTGTGTAGACCTCGACTCGCTGGGCCAGCATCACCTGTTCCCACCAGCCGCCCAGTGTCTGAAACTTCAAAAAACCTTCATCGGTGATCCGGGTCACCATAAACCCTATTTCGTCCATGTGACCGCCAAGCATAATCTTGGGGCCACTTGCCTGTCCGACCTTGCGGGCGGCAATGCCACCGAGATTGTCGGTCATGATTTCTCCCAGTGGCTCCAGGTAACGGCGCATAACCTCTCGCACGGGTTCTTCATAGCCGGGAATACCCGGTGCCTCGGTAAGCTCGCGCATCATTGCTATTGTTTCGTCCATCACCATCTTTCTTTCATTCAGCAGAGTACATGATACAGGGTTCCAAAGAGGCCCAGAGTCGCATCCGCGACATCGATCTCTATTTAACGCAAAGACGCATCCACCCAGGCTTCTTCGTCAGCACGGGTGGTAACCAGGCCATCGAGCCGGGCGGCGCGGAGATCGCGCAAGAGTTCTCCAAGGTGCGGGCCAGGTGCAACGCCGTGTTGCTGCAAGGCGTGCCCATCGAGCAGGGGTGTAACCGGGCGGAGTTCAGCCAGATAGTAGTGCAGTATGTCGGGCATCGGTGGCGGCTCGGCGCAGGCAGCGACCAGCAGCGTGGCGGGGCTAAAGCGCTGCAACCAACGATCAATTTCGCTGGGACGCAAACCAGGTGCCAGCAGCGTATCGTACAATTCACGCACAACGCCAATTTCGTGCAGCACGCGTGCCGTTTCTTTCGGCAACCGATAGCGCTCCGCCAGCTCGTCTCGCTCACTGGCTGTCAGGTCATAGGTCAGCACCCCCGCATACACCTGTTCCACCGGAACCATCGCCGATGGCTGACGGCTGATCGCGAGCAGAACGCGATCACAGCGTTGCGCCAGGGCTGCACTCCAGCGTAGCGATGCAAAGATGTGCGGTGTGATACCCCAGGCGTCGGCCAGTTGGAGCACCGTAGCTGGCTGCGGCTCGCTCAGTGCCAGGCATAACTCGGTGCGAATGCGCTCTGGCGTGGTCGCCTCCAATCGATTGCGGGCCAGTGCCGCCTGCAACAACGTCTGGGTATGCGACTCCAGCCGCAGATTCAGGCGTGCCGCCAGTCGTACCGCGCGCAGCATGCGTGTCGGATCGTCATCAAAGCTCTGGTCGTGCAGCACCCGCAACTGGCGGATCGCCAGATCGTGTTGTCCCTGGAATGGATCAAGCAGCGGGGCCGGAGCCAGTTCCATCCCTACCTCCTGCACCGCCACGGCCAGTGCGTTGATGCTAAAGTCACGCCGCCCAAGATCGTGCACGATTGGTGCCGGCTGTACAACGGGTAATGCTGCCGGGTGTGGATAGGTCTCGATCCGTGCGGTTGCCAGATCGATCAGCAATGGCTCGGCTTTGTGCATATCAGAGGGGTTGGGCAGCGCAACGGTAGTGGTGCCGAAAGCAGCATGCGCCACTTTCACCTGCCCGCCCAGTTCGTCTGCCAGGATATGCGCAAATGCCGGTGCATTTCCCTCAATGACGAGATCCAGGTCGTGGTCAACGGTACGTCCCAGCAATAGATCGCGCACCACCCCACCCACTAGCCACAGTGCTATGCCGTGTGTGTGGGCAATCCTGGCAATTCGCACGAGCAACCTGTACAGTGGCGCATCCAGGCCAGTCGCCAGATCAAGCTGATCATTGTTCTCTGCTGGTATCACAAAGCGCATTCCCACCCAACGAGCCGGTAACCTTGCAATGACTCTCGGTGAACAGATGCACCGTGTATGTTTCGGCAGCACGCAAAGCTTGCAAGTGGCTGGACTGATTGTGGGCCACAAAGAAGACAATTGCGGCCAGGATCAGCAAAATAATGCTAATGATCGTCATGGTTCTCTCCTGTCTCTGATGATGTCGGATTCAGTGCGCATGTTCGTGGGCTACGTTCATCCCTATTATATCCTGAGCATCCAACAACTGGTTATCCCTGCATTGGCGTTGTCGTACTTTGAGACTGACGAGAGATCATCTGCCGGCGCTCGGCTCGCCGAATGCGCGTCTTCGGGTCAAACTGCCGCTCCAGTGTCAGCAAGCTAAAGTTGACCGTCAGCGCCAGCACTGCCAGCAGCAGCGCCCCGGCCCAGATCTTATCGTGGCGATTTTGCGAGATACCGTCGAACAGAAGCGTCCCCAGGCCGCCCGCACCGAACTTCGCGCCAATCGCTGCGATACCGATTGCGACCACCGCTGCAATCCGTAGTCCTGCCAGGATCACCGGCAACGCCAGCGGGAACTGGATGCGCCACCAGCGTTGCCAGGCGTTCATCCCCATCCCGCGTGCAGCGTCAATAATGGCTGGACTGATACTGTGCAGGCCGGCGATGATGTTGCGAACCAGAATAACCTGCACATAGATCACCAGTGCAATAATGACTGATCGCGTGCCAAGGCCAGAGAAGGGTAACAGCAAAATCAGGAGTGCCAGGCTCGGAATAGTATAGAGAATACTGAGTATCCCCATCACTGGTATGGTGAGCCAACGAAAGCGGGTGATCAGAATACCCACCGGCAAAGCAATCAGAATGCCTATCAATAGCGCAGTACCCGTCATATACAGATGGCCCTGCAACAATTCCCGGATCACTGCCGGGTTGTTACGAATATAACTCACCCGCTGCTCCTTCCGCTAGCTGAGTCACGGATATGTTCGAGCGAGAGAATACCAACGGCGCGAGCGTCGTGCAATACAGTCAACGCCTGGACGCCGGTACGGAGCAGTAACGACAGCGCCGACCGCAGATCATCCTGGGCATCAATGGTTGGTTCGCCGTTACGATGATAGTTGACCGGAATGTCGGCCATGGCTGACTCGACGCGCAGCAGGCTTAACTGGCGCACCATATCATCAGCACCCACCAGATTGTGGACAAAAGGGTTAGCCGGTTGAGTGAGAATGGTAAAGGGGGTATCGTATTGCACGATCTGTCCCGCTTGCATAATGACAATCTTGTCGGCCAGACGCAACGCCTCTTCCACATCGTGAGTCACAAATAGAATGGTCTTCTTCAGTTGCCGCTGCAAGCGCAGCATCTCTGTTTGTAGACCGGCACGGGTAATGGCGTCAATCGCCCCGAATGGCTCATCCATCAGCATCAGCCGGGGGTTGCCTGCCAGTGCCCGCGCCAGACCCACGCGCTGTTGTTGCCCGCCGGACAATTGCGATGGGTAACGGTCACGGTACTCGTCTGGCGGTAACTCGATCAGGGTCAATAGTTCGTCAACACGTGGTGCAATCTGTTCGCGTGACCATCCAAGCAGGGTTGGCACGACGGCAACGTTCTGGGCCACAGTCATATGCGGAAACAGCCCGACCTGCTGAATAACATAGCCGATCCGCTGGCGCAGAGTTGTTACCTTTACCTTGCGAATATCGACGCCATCAATATAAATGCGCCCGGTAGTTGGTTCATAGAGCCGATTGACCATTTTGAGCAGCGTTGTTTTGCCACAGCCAGATGGCCCCAGCAGCACAACAAATGATCCTTCTTCAACTTCAAAGCTGCAATTATCAACTGATGGGCGCACCATGCCGGCAAATTGCCTGGATACATTTTCAAAGCGAATTGCGCTCACGTTATACTCCTGTCCATCAGGGCGTTGTCTGCAGGAAGCCTTCCCGAATGAGAAAATCGCGGGCCACGTCTGCTGGTTCGCGCTGATTACCGGTGACCTCATAGTTCAGTTCCTGCATAACCCCATCAGTCAGTCGGGGAGCCAGTGCGTTCAGCGCATCGGCAATCTGAGGATGCGCCTCCAGCGTATCTCGGCGCACCACGGGAGCTACCTGGTAGGGTGGGAACATGTTCTGGTCATCTTCCAGCACCACCAGGTCAAAGGCACTGATTTCGCCGTCGGTACCAAAGGCCACGACCACGTCCGCATCGCCATTGACCAGGCCCTGGTACCGTAAAGCGCCCGTACCTACTGCACGATAGGCACGCAGATTAAAGTCGCCGTAGATTTTGCGTAACCCGGGTAGACCATCCTCGCGCTCCTGAAACTCGTCAGGACCGATCATGATCAGTTCACTGGCATGGGCCACCATATCTGAAATGGTGCTGATGCCCAGTTCCTCCGCCTGCTCACGGCGCATTGCCAGCGCCTGGGTGTTGCTCATCGGGGCCGGCTCAAGCCAGACCAGATTAAACTGTTCGGCATATCCGGCCGATACCTGGTCAAAAACGTCCTGCGGGTCGGTTGAGACCGGCAAGCCCAGCACGGTTAACAATCCCGTGCCGGTATATTCGGGATACAGATCGATTGCGCCGGCAGTAAGCGCTGATTGGGCAACCGGGGTTGCGCCCAGGTTCAGCCGCCGCTCAACGGTGAATCCCGCATCCTCTAATATCAGGGCATACATTTCGCCCAGGATAAACTGTTCTGGAAAATCCTTTGATCCAACACGAATAAGCGGTCTTTCTGCCGTTGCTGGCAGTTCACCATCGGGTGCATCGGTTTGTTCACCGGTCGTCTCTCCACCACATGCTGCCAGTACAACTGCCAGCAACACCAGTACGATCCATCCGGTATACATTCGTCTCATCTGCATCATTCCTTACTTTTCTCTTTACTACAGGTTACAGAATTGGTCTGCTGTGTTTTGCCTTAGCCTGTTGGTGGCTGAATAGCCCGTTGCAAGGCGCTCATGCTCATCTCAGCCAGCAGCGCCAGCAGCGCCACGGGTATCGCACCCACCAGCAGAATCGCGTTGTTATACATTGCAAAACCGAGCGTAATAAATCGTCCCAATCCACCCGCACCAATGAACGCCGCCAGCGTTGCGCTGGCAATCACCTCAACCGTTGCAGTTCTAATGCCGGCGATGATTACCGGCAGTGCCAGCGGGATTTCAACCTTGCGTAGTACCTGCCAGTTTGTCATCCCCATCCCTAGCGCAGCCTCACGAATGGCCGGGTCGATGGTGCGAAAGGCGGCATCGGTGTTGATCAAGATCGGCGGTAAGGCCAGGATCGTCAGGGCAATGGCCGCCGATTGGAACGAGAGGCCAGAATAGGGGATGGCTACAAACAGGATCGCCAGGCTGGGAATAACGCGCAGCGCGTTGAAACTGTTGATAAACGCCAGAGATGCCATCCGCGAACGGGATGTTACCACCCCTAGCGGCACACAGGTCAGAATACCGATGCCGAGTGCCACCGCCACGAGTAGCAGATGTTCGAGCGTGGCATTCAGCAAAGTGTCACGCCGCTGAATGGCATAGGCCAGCGCGTCACTAAAAACATTCACCGATGATGATCTTTCCGCAAACAGCCAGCATGTCGTGGCCTATGGTAGCTATTATGGCAAACATATTTTTTGAACCACTCTGGAAGGTTGCTGTGCCCTGGCTCTGGATCGGAGTGGGTAAAACGGTGACGTTCCTGACACAGAATCATGCTACCAACCACTGGTACCACGAACACCCTTGAATGGCCCGACGATGTCGCTGGTGATCCAGCCGCCATAAAAGTCTCCCGGTTGGGCCTGTACCAGTTCGCCATCCAGATAGCAGGCATCCATCAGGCTGGGATAAAATGCGATGTATTGCTTGATTGGCATAAACTCGCGTGTCGGATGTGCATAAAACCAGGCCGCATGCACGGCCGTTTTATCACCGACGCTGATAGTATAATAGCTGGCCAGGCCTTTCCATTCGCAGAAAGTTGTGTGCGAGGTTACGGTTAAATATTGTAGTTGCGTATCCGCTGGCGAAATATAGTACACCGGCGGGTGGCTGGTTTCCAGGACACGTATAGCCCGCCGTGTTTCGGCCAGGAGTACCCCGTTAAATAGTATCTGAATATGACGGGTAGACGGCTCCAATCGCGGCGGACGCGGATAATCCCATACCGACTCTTGCCCAGGGCCAGGTTCGATGCGCTGCGGTTTCATACAAGCTCCTGCTATGCTTTTGCACACTGGCTGTTGATCGACATTGTGGGGAGCAATGGGCTGACAGATCTTCGCTGCAGCAGGAATAGCCCGTAGGTTGGGGGCAACCCCAACATGCTACGTTACGCCAGACGTGTTGCAGGCCAGCGTTGTTTCTGTAATATCCAGTGTACTATCAACATTTCTCTATTGATATTACCATAGAATTGGGGAATAGGCATCAGGGAGAGACCAGAAGATCAGGGGAAAGTGAGCAGACATACACGGTTGTCCGGTCAGTTCGCCTTCCGAGGGAGGAGTGAGGGAAGAGGAACGTGGAGTGAAGAGTGCGGATTCCCTCTTCTCGCCCCTCCGAGGGAGGAATGGGGGAAGAGGAACGCGGAGCGCGGGTTCTCTCTCCTCGCTGCTCTGAGGGAGGAGTGAGGGAAGAGGAACGTGGAGTGAGTAGGGCGGGTTCTCTCCTCGCCCGATGACAAAGGTCTTGAAGCCCTGTCCTTTCTCTTTCCTCCTCTCCCTTTCCTACTTATCATGCTGTTCGACTATATGCAACAACTCCTGTGCTGCAACTGTTGCGGGCAATTTCCCCTCAATAACCGCCTGCTCGATCTGCGGGCGGATATTGATCACCCGTGGATCATTAAAAAAGCGGGTGCGCAGATGTTCCTCAACCATTGTGTAAACCCAGTCGAGAATTTGCATCCGACGGCGGTTCTGAAAAACGCCTGACTCGGTGGTTTTCTGCCGAAAATCTTTAATTACATCCCAGATCTCCGCGATACCTTCTCCGCTGACTGCCGAGCAGGTATAGGCCCGTGTCCGCCAGCCTTCGGTGGCAGGTGCAAGGTAGTGCAAGGCGCGGTTGTACTCGGTGCGGGCAGCCTGAGCACGGATTTTATTGTCACCATCAGCTTTGTTGATCAACAACGCATCAGCCAGTTCAATCACACCCTTTTTGATGCCCTGCAATTCATCGCCAGCACCGGACAACATCAACAGCAGAAAGAAATCGACCATGGAACGCACCGTAATTTCACTCTGCCCAACCCCCACGGTTTCAACCAGGACAACGTCAAACCCGGCGGCCTCACACACCAGCATCGTTTCACGACTCTTGCGGGTAACACCACCCAGCGTACCTCCTGTCGGCGAGGGGCGAATAAAGGCGTTTGGTTCGCGTACCAGCATTTCCATGCGTGTCTTGTCACCCAGAATACTGCCACGTGTTACGCTGCTGCTGGGATCAACTGCCAGTACAGCCACACGATGTCCCTGGTGGCACAGAAACACACCCAGCGCCTCAATAAAGGTGCTTTTGCCCACACCAGGGACACCGGTAATCCCTACCCGTATCGAGTTGCCCGTATGTGGCAGGAGCTGTTTCAGCACTTCCTGAGCCATCTCGATATGTGCAGGTGCATTACTCTCGACCAGTGTAATGGTACGTGCGAGAATACTACGATCACCCCTCAACACCCCCTGTACATGGTCGTCAACGGAGAGCTGGCGGCGGCGGTAGCGATGTTGTCCGGAGTGCGCTATTGAACGGGTACCGGGCATCCCGTCATGTCCACCCTCAACTCCGTGCATCACATTCGTTGTAAATTCATCGCCACCTTCAGGTGGCACCCATTCCGGTCGTTGTTTTTCTTGAGACATACGCTCTGCTATCTACACAATCGCACGACAGTACCGTCCACAGACGTTCCTGGGGGCACTGTCGGCACCATGGTTCTGGTGTGAACAGATCTGCGTTACACTGCTGTCAGACGATGGTTCAGTTCTTCGATCACCTTCTGCGCTGCAACGGGAATGACGGTGCCTGGCCCAAAAATAGCAGCGGCACCGTGCTGTCGCAGATACTCGTAGTCCTGAGCAGGAATCACACCGCCAATCACCACCATAATATCCTCACGGCCCAGTTTGCGCAATTCCTCGACCAGTTGCGGCAGCAGTGTCTTGTGACCGGCGGCCAGGGAACTGATCCCAACCACATGCACGTCGTTTTCTACGGCCTGCCGCGCCACCTCATCGGGGGTCTGAAAGAGCGGGCCAATGTCAACATCAAAGCCCAGGTCAGCAAAAGCGGTTGAAATCACCTTCGCCCCGCGATCATGCCCGTCCTGTCCAATCTTAGCGACCAGAATACGCGGGCGGCGACCTTCGCGCTGGGCAAACTCATCGGTCATCTTGCGCACTGTTGCAACTTCGTCGTCGTCACCAAACTCGGTGCTATAGACGCCCGAAATCGAGCGGATAACCGCTTTGTGACGCCCAAAGACCTTCTCCATAGCATACGAGATCTCACCGAGGCTGGCACGGGCGCGAGCAGCCTCGATAGCCAATGCTAACAGATTCCCTTCACCGGTTGCGGCGCTACGGGTAATCGCATCCAGAGCTGCCTGTACGCGTGCCTCATCACGCTCCCTGCGCAGGCGCTCCAGTCGTTGTATCTGCGATTGGCGTACAGCGGTGTTATCCACCTCCAGGATCTCAATCGGGTCTTCTTTCGGCAGACGATATTTGTTCACCCCTACCAGCGTCTCTTTGCCGGAGTCAATATGGGCCTGGCGGCGGGCAGCGGCCTCCTCAATACGCATCTTGGGCAGACCGGTTTCGATAGCCCTGGCCATGCCACCCAGGCCTTCTACCTCCTGAATGTGGCTCCATGCGCGCTGTGCCAGTTGACTGGTCAGTGTCTCGACATAATAGGAACCACCCCAGGGATCCAGAACATTGCAAATGCCGGTTTCGTCTTGCAGATAAAGCTGGGTATTACGTGCAATACGCGCCGAGAAATCGGTCGGAAGGGCAATGGCCTCATCCAGGGCATTGGTATGCAACGATTGCGTATGGCCGAGCGCAGCCGCCATCGCTTCGATGCAGGTGCGGGCGACGTTGTTAAACGGGTCTTGCTCTTGCAAACTCCATCCCGACGTCTGGCTATGGGTGCGCAAGGCCATCGACTTGTCGTTCTTGGGATTAAACTGCTTGATAATTTTGGCCCACAGCAAGCGCGCAGCGCGCATCTTGGCCACTTCCATAAAGTAGTTCATACCAATCGCCCAGAAGAACGAGAGGCGTGGTGCAAAATCATCCACCTGCATCCCGGCTTTGATACCGGTACGTACGTACTCCAGACCATCGGCTAGCGTATAACCCAGTTCAAGGTCAGCGGTAGCACCAGCTTCCTGCATATGGTAACCTGAAATACTGATACTGTTGAATTTGGGCATGTTTTGCGCCGTAAAGGCAAAAATGTCACCAATGATGCGCATCGAAGGCTCCGGCGGGTAAATGTAGGTATTACGCACCATGTATTCTTTGAGAATATCGTTCTGGATGGTGCCCGTCAGCTGGTCGTGTGAAACGCCCTGTTCTTCGGCAGCGACAATATAGAAGGCCATAATTGGCAATACTGCGCCATTCATCGTCATTGAAACGGACATTTGATCCAGGGGAATGCCATCGAACAGGATCTTCATATCCAGGATCGAGTCGATAGCTACGCCAGCCTTGCCGACATCGCCCACTACACGTGGGTGATCGGAGTCATAGCCGCGGTGAGTCGCCAGGTCGAATGCGACTGACAGCCCTTTCTGCCCGGCGGCGAGATTACGGCGATAGAAGGCATTGCTCTCCTCCGCTGTCGAAAAGCCTGCATATTGCCGCACGGTCCAGGGTTGGGTCACATACATCGTTGGATACGGCCCGCGCAGGAATGGCGGCAAGCCAGCGACATAGCCGAGATGCTCCATCCCGGCCGTATCTTCGCGGGTATACAGCGGCTTGACATCAATTTGCTCCATCGTGTTCCAGACAAGTTCCTCAATCGACTTGCCGGTTTCCTGCTCAACCCGTTCACGCCACTGCGCGAAACTCGGTGCCGGAACATTGCTGTCATATTCCAGGGTGGTAAAATCTGGTGTCTGGCTCATGATACGATTCCTATCTTCTTGTGCAGATTCAGCAGTATCTGATAACAGTTGGCGCGGACATGGATAAACTCATCCACACCGGCCTGTTTGTGGGCCTCGATCTGATCAGCTGGGTAGCCCGCCAATATCACCGTCACATCAGGGGTAGACTGCTTGATACCCTGTGTCAGTGGGGGCACCAGATCCGGGTAGGTCGCATCGGTCGAGCAGATAACAACCACGGGTGCGCCGGATTCACGAGCGGCCTCCACTGCCGCCTCTGGCGTTGGAAAGCCGTTATTGGTGATCACTTCAAACCCACCAACTTCAAAGAACCCTGTCGAGAAATCGGCACGAGCCTTGTGCTGGGAGATTGGCCCCATATTTGCCAGAAATACCTTCGGGCGTGCGCCAGTACGCGCTGTGTATTGATCGGCAGCAGCACGTAAGGCTTCAAATGGCTCAGTACCACGATGGATGCGAACCGGCGTAATCTGAGGAGGTGTCGCGCTATTCTGGGTGCGGATAGTCTGGGTGATATCGCCCAGGGTTGCGCCTGCGAGAATAGCAGCCACCGCAGTCTCTATCAGATCCGGGCTATCGGGTGAAAGGCGGGCCAGTGCCGCCTGCCGCTCACCGGCATGGGCGGCAGCACGGTACTGGCTCACCTGGGCGGCACGTTCGGCAGCAAGCGCGGTGTAGTCAATCGTACGCTTCTCCAACGGTTTCTCTTTGAGATTCGCGTACATATTGGTGCCGACAAAGACATCTTTGCGCACGGCAATATTCTTTGCCCGCTGGCTAGCAACTTGAGCTACCTGCTCCTGTGGGGAGCCAGCCATAAGTGCTTTGAACATACCACCCTGACGCTCAACGTCCTGAAACAACTTCCAGGTTTCGCGAGCCACCGAATCGGTCAGCTTCTCAATATACCACGAACCTCCAGCCGGATCGATCAATTTAGCAAAGTTACATTCCTGCTCCAGGATAATATGAATATTGCGAGCGATGCGGCGCGAGAACTCATCGGGCATGCGGATCAGTTCATCAAAAGGGGCAATATGCATGCTGTTACAGCCACCCATCACGCTCGAAAAGGCCTCGGTGGTCGTGCGCAGCATATTCACATACGGATCGTAGATTGTCTTGTTCCAGAATGACGTGCGTGTATGCATGATCAGCTTTTGCGAATCGGCATTGCCTCCAAAAGCCTGGATGACTCTGGCCCAGACAAGCCGGGCTGCCCGTAATTTGGCAATTTCCATAAAGAAGTTCGAGCCAAGCGCAAACACGAACATCATCCGTGGCGCAATCTGGTCAATCGTCAAGCCACGTGCCTGCATTTCGCGTATATACTCGACCCCAGTTGCCACGGTAAAAGCCAGTTCCTGCACTGCGCTGCCGCCGCTGTTATGGTACGGTTGGCCTTGCACCGCAATCGTCTTCAATCGAGGCGCATAGGTTGCGGCCCAGGTTGTGAAGCGCGCCATGGTATCATATGCACCGACGAGGGAACGGGCCAGCGTGCCGGTATATACCAGTGCGCCCAGTGGATCCATTCCCACACACCCGTTCAGCTTTGCGGGAGATTTTCCCTGCTTCCGTAACAGCGCCACCAGCAACATAGCGAAGGGAAACGCGACCGTGCCTGCCTGCACGAGCAGTGGTGTCTGTTCCAGGTCAATGCCCTCCAGCGCCTGAGCCAGATCGTCCAATGTAGAAATCGACGTGCCGCCATGCCCTACCTGATCGGCAGTAGCCTGATCGGCATCCAGACCCGCCAGCGTTGCCTGATCCAGCACCAGGTTGACTGCCGTCTGTCCCCGTTGCATATCAGCCCGAAGCGCCGTATTAAATTCGGCAGCCGTACCATACGGTAATTCCTGGGCAACCTCCCATGCCTTTGTCAAATACCCGCTGGCCTTGCTTGAGCGCACATAGGGCGGGAAGCCCGGTAGCGAGTCGACATAGGGCAGTTCAGCAACGTCTTCTTGCCGATACATCGGCTGGAGCGCAATGCCCTCATACGTCCTGGTAACAAGCTTCTTCTCGAAAGGCACCCCTTTGAGTACCTTCTCGGTTGCCTTGAGCCACGCTTCATACGGTGGTACAGGAAAATCGTTCAATAACTGAAGTTGTTGTTCTGGTACCTGCTGCTCATTGCCGTTCGATACTTGTGACATACACTATCCTCCTGGTGGCGACTGGATGGGTCAACTCTGACTGATGCGATCTCGGCACAATCGTCTATTCTTTACCTGAGGATGTCAGGACGTAGTGGTTCATCAGGTCACTACCATCTCTCACTGTTCGTACCAGCAGTCATCAGCAAACTGCTGATTAAGAGCGAGGAGCGTATTGTTAGCAATCTTACTACACAACGGTGGTGATTTACTGAAACTATACCATGGAGGCATCAGAACAGCAAGTGCCAGAGAAATTATTATAACATCCGGAGGTAGGACGCGCTACAATACGCTATGCCTACGCCCATGCCGCGCCCGCGCCCCGGAGGGACGCGCACCCAAGCGCGCCGCCCTGCCGCCCCGCGCCGCCCGCGCCCCGGAGGGACGCGCTCCCGCTGCACCGCGTCTTCCCCCAGCGGGGGCAGGACACACTCGCCCTGCCCGCTGTAGGGCACGGCTCCGGCGTGCCTGCGGTCGTGCCGGGTGCACCGCACACGAAGACGCCGCCCGTCGCGAGGATGCCTCCCCGTGCCGCTGTTCACCTCGCTGGGCGGGGCGTGGTTCCCCTTGGAAGTGACGGGCAAGGTATTCTCTACGATTGGGCATTTTACCCCCGGCGCGTGGGCGATGGACGGCTTGCAGAATATCCTGGTGCGCGGAACCTCACAGCTGGCTGAGTGCGTGCGGTCAGGCTCTGTACCCGTCCAACGGACTGTGGACGGCGAGGCCCCCGCGCCGGAGGACGTGGGGACAGCAGAGTCGGGCAAGAGCACATCCACCGAACCACGCCCCCG
>DAOTWD010000133.1:0-3745 GCA_034435975.1 Chloroflexaceae bacterium
GGTTGCACTCTACGAAGCGATCGTACTATCGCCAGTGGTCGCCGCATTGTACGTCAAAAGATGCGTCAATTCAAGCCGTTTTTGCACCAAACTAGCGATTTTGACCTATTCTTAATGGTTAATAATTGGGTAAAACACTGCATGTAGTAATCCTGATCATCAGGGCCATCGCATCTCATTCTGCATGGTGATGCCATGCAGGAACACGAACACGTGAGCGCACACTGCTGGTTGCGCTGACACCCCGCTCCAGGTATGCTGCCCGCAGTGACAGCGTCTACCTACCTAGGGAGGGCACGCATGGCCGAGGGGCATTTGGCGAGTATCGCGACGCATTTTGAACACCTGACCGACCCGCGGGTGGAGCGCACCCGCGCCCACAACCTGCTGGATATCTTGACGATTGCGATCTGTGCCATCCTGTGTGGTGCGGAAGGACCAACCGGTATGGAGACCTTCGGCCAAGCGAAGGAGGCGTGGTTGCGCATGATCCTGCCCTTGCCCAATGGCATCCCGTCGCACGATACCTTCAGCCGCGTGCTCGCGCAGCTCAATCCCGCAGAACTCCAGGCCGGGTTTCCGGCGTGGTTCGCGGCGATCCAAACCGCCATCGAGGGAGAACTGATTGCCGTGGATGGCAAGACGCTGCGGAAATCGGCAGCCAAAGCCTGGGGCAAAGCGGCGATCCAGATGGTCAGTGCGTGGGCCATCGTGTGTATTCCTGCTGGGGCAACTCATGGTCGTTCTGGGATGTTCCTGGCGCGCTGGAACGGCGCGCATCCCCCCGCGGCTTCGGTGGGGCAGGCATCTCGCCCGCCTGCGGCGTATCAGACTCTTCCCATAAGAATACACCTTAAATACCCCTCGACATTCTTAGAAGATGTGGTACAATTGTTCTTAACAGTTTTTATCCGATAGCGGAACAAACCACGGAGGACTTTCTTGACTGACGACTTGCTGGAAGGCGCCAAGGATACAAACGGGGTAGATGTATCAGGAGGTTCGCCACCTGCACTACCTATTGAACTGTCACCCGATGAGCGGTATTTCACACTCTTTGCAACTGCTATTCGGAAGTGCCTAGCCTATAAACCGAAGCTTGGTAAGGGGCGTGGGTCAGGCCTGGCAGTGCGGGAGTTTAGGGCTATATACGAGGCAGATCCTTTTTATCACTGGATAGGGTTGGACTCGCCTTTGATGTATGCAGCCCACAAGGCCGCTGGAGGAATGACCTCTGTATACCGGCAAATCGGTATAGGTAGTCAATGGATTTTTTATCAGATGCTCCAGGATTATCTTGGCCTGTCACCGGAACAGGCAACCTGGAGCTACATAGTCGAAGGAGCAAGAGGCAAGCAGCGTAAACTCTCGCTTGATGGCCGCATTGATATAGCCGATGTAACAGACACTGCCACAAAAGCAAGAGTGCAGAACTGGATTAACGAGGTGGCAAACAAGATCGGCTTGCCCGATGACACATTATCCAACATCAAAGGGGTTGTTTTTGAGGTGCGCCAGGGTTACAAAAGCAAAGACTCAAAACGGCAGAACGCCGATATCGCCAATGCGTCAAAAGCATATGCACACTTGTACATCCCAGCGATCGTTTTGTTCTCAACTCAGATCGATAGTGATGTAGCCCATCGCTATCAAGAGAATCTGTGGCTCCTTCTCACAGGTTCCTTACATGGATCTATAACGACAAGTACATATGCATTTTGTCGCAGTGTAGTAGGCTACGATCTAGCCGATTTCTTTACCCGCTATTCACCGCGGATCAAGGCCGAGGTTGAGAACGTGCTCAAGAGTCTACTTTCTGCATAGAGGACAATATGACGCAGCAGCAACTTGGCCTATTCGATCATTTGACGCATAGGGCCAATCTCAAACATACTCGGTATGGCTGGCTTAGGCTAACCCCATCTTACTCTGTGCATCTAGTAGAAAATATACTGGATAATGGTGCATCTAGAGATGCCATAATACTTGATCCTTTTTGTGGCACTGGAACTACTGCTCTCGTATGTGCAGAGAGGGGTATTGCCTCAGATACAACGGATATAAATCCATTTCTTCTTTGGGTAACAGAAACTAAAACACGGGCATATCAGATAGAAGATTTGAATGAATTTATTTTTATTTCAGAAGAAATAGCAAAAAAAATCACAACTCATACCGTTGACAAAGTATGGACACCAAACATCCATCAGATAGAAAAGTGGTGGAGCGAAGATGTACTACAAATCCTTAGTCATATCATGTTTGTTATTCACAGCAATGAGAACACGTATTCACCTCAGGTTCTCAGGTTGCTTAAAGTAGCCTTCTGTAGGGTCATGATTACACACTCGAGTGCCAGCTTTAATCATCAATCCATGTCGTTCAAAAAGCAATACAGTTGTTCGATGTTCAAACATTCGGTTGATGATATCAAGGTAACATGGAGATCAGCAGTAAATGACATTTATAGGGCAGCTCAAAGTATAATACTCTTATCACCAAAGGTGATTTTATGTGATGCACGACAGCTTTCATCTGTGCTTCCACATAATTATTACACCTGTGTTATAACATCACCGCCCTATCCTAATCGCATGAGTTACATCCGGGAGTTGCGGCCATACATGTATTGGTTGGGTTATCTAAACGATGCCAGAGAAGCTGGAGAGCTTGATTGGAAGGCAATTGGTGGCACATGGGGAGTTGCCACCAGTAATGTTGGAAAGTGGCTACCTCCTACTAAAAGAACTATCCCCTACGCCGGATTTACCGGTATTCTTGAAAGAGTAGCAAAGCATAGTGATATACTTTCCCGGTATATCCACAAGTACTTCTATGACATGATTGATCACATCAACGAACTATTTATCGTGACCAAATCTTGCGGATCAATTCATTATATCGTTGGCAACTCGAAATTCTATGATGTATTGCTGCCTGTTGAGCAGATTTTCGCAGCCTTGTTCGAGGCATCAGGGTTTGTGAATATTAGAGTAAAGCCCATTAGAAAGAGAACATCGAAAAAAGAATTGTATGAGTATATCGTCTCAGCAACGAAGCCGTAAGTCCCTCTCATCTTCATCCCCTGTGACCTGAAACGCACCGATTGGGTTGAAACGACACTGCTGCGTGCAGTTTGTGGTATTCTCAGCGCGGCGGGCGTGCTTGGGGCACTATAGGTGTCACAATACCCGTGACGTAAATGGAAGACCCGATGAGCACACTCTATCTGCTGGCAACCTTGCTCCACTACCTGTATGCGTTGGTACTGGCACTGCTACCATCTTAGATTGCGGATTGTAGATTGCCGCTCAATGCAACAGGAAGCGCTCCAGCGCTCACGAGCTTGCCGCGTCTCTATAACGCTCTGGTAGCCACCGACCCTGCCTCTGAACCTGGCTTGGCTCGTGCTGACTATGGCGCAGCGCCCGAAGGTCTGACAGCAGTAGCCCTGGGCAGGGAGCCCAGGCTGTTCGCGAACAGAACAATCGTCATAGAATCATTCAGCGTATGCGGATTGTTGAGTTGCACCGGCGGCTCGGACATAGGTTGGGAGTTCATAGTTCCCCCTGTTTGTTCGTGCGGGATCACCACGAACCTATGTTCTTTCTGGACTTTTGCAAAGTCCAGCTAGACGAGCGCCAGGTGCGCCTTGATTTTGGGCAGACTCCACCCCTCTTCGGTTCGCTCGACAACCCAGGCGATGGTTTTCCCCAAGACCTCGCGTGACATCGTACGACAGGCC
>DAOTWD010000134.1:0-6410 GCA_034435975.1 Chloroflexaceae bacterium
CTGATCACGGTCATATCCAGTTGTCGTTTTATGCTGAGGAATAACCTGTGCAACCACTGGCTGGTATTATTGTCGCCGGCGGTCTTAGCCGGCGGTTGGGTATGGATAAGCGTAAACTGCGCCTGTGGGGATCAGACGGCCCGACGTTGCTGGAACACACGCTGGAAGTGCTGACACCGCTTTGCACGGAGGTAGTGGTCGTTCTGAACGATCCCCAGAATTGGGTCGGGCTACCGGCACATATCACGCCGGATATCTATGCCGATGCAGGAGTGCTGGGTGGGATCTACAGCGGTCTGTGCGCTGTGCATTGCCCCTATGCGCTGGTGGTGGCGGCGGACATGCCTTTTTTACAGCGCGATCTCCTGTACGCTATGAGTACGTACCCACGCACCTACGATGTGCTGCTGCCGCGCTCGCTACGTCCAGGTATAGCACGCAATGCGCTGAATATCGAGCCGTTGCACGCAATCTACAGCCGCGCTTGCCTGGAACCGCTCCGGGCAACCCTAGAACGGGGTAGGCGGCGTATTATCGACTTTATGCCTGCCGTAAAGCTGATGATCCTTGAGCCTGACGTTATCGCCGCCTATGACCCGCATGGTCGAGCGTTTCTGAGTATCAATACTGTGGCTGAACTGGCTATTGCGCAGCAGATGATTGCCAGCGATATGCAGACGGATCAACTCCATAGGCATACGGCAGAAACACCTCGCGGAGAGTCGCATAGAGATGGAGCGTTGCCCACTACCCCTCGGTCTCGGCTTCAGCAGACTGACGCAGCGCGAGAAAGGTCTCTTTGAGCGGTTGATGTACGGCATGACTTCTCACGTCCCACCTCCAAAAATTTCAAATGCTCCTGAACTTGATGAAATTGCAACTGACCGGGATCATAGCGTCCACAATGCCTCGACCCGCATATCTTTGGTGGAGTGGATTGTGCGCGGTGGACTGAGCGTCTTGTGCCAGCGGGGTGACGGATACAGGCGATCCCTCAACGCACACTCATAATTGGAAACAGCGACCATCCCCTGCACCGAGTTGAGCAATTCTGGCAGCGCCACGTGTTCTGCATCGGTCATCTCATTAATCTGGCTACGCACAACAGGTGTGAATAATACTACACGAAAACAGGTATTTTATCAAGTATGGGTCACACCCATATCCACAAGGTATCAGTCCAATAGTAAATGTGGTATATAATAGCCTGAGCGAGCGCCTGATAAGATACGCACGTTGCTGTTTGCACTGGCAATGGGTCGATTCTGGTGTTGAGCAGTGTTACAATAGAAGTAATCTGCACGACACATCCGGCACGCCTGGCGCGTGCAGTGCGGCACACAGTTACGCAGGCAATATAAGGACGTTGATTATGAATGATTTAGAGCTATTTCATGGCCCGAACGCTGGCTATGTTTTGGAATTGTACGAACGGTATCTCGAGAATCCCGAAGCAGTAGACGCGGCCACGCGTGCCATGTTTGCCGCCTGGTCGCCCACCACTAATGGTGCCACCGCTCCGTCAGATATGCCGGGTGCCCCAGCAGCGTTGTCCCTATCGCACCAGCACAACGGGCACATGCGAGCTGAATCGGATGGACATAGTGCTAGAGAACATGTGCCAGCGGTTGATCAGTTCATCGAACGAGAACAGTCCAATGATACCACTCTGGTACAGGTGGATCCGCCAGTGGTTGAACCGTCACAGGAAGCGGCCTCGCATGTCCCTCTGGCCTCTATCCCACCTGACGAAGTCGATCTGATCGTGCATGCTGCCCGGCTGGTGCGGCTTATTCGTGAATTGGGGCATCTCGATGCGCACATCGATCCATTGGGCAGCGAACCACCTGGCGATCCCGGTCTGGAACTGGAAACACACCAGCTCACGACGGAGGCGCTGGCAGCATTGCCCGCGAATGTGGTCAGTGGCCCGTTATCCCAGGGAGCGGCCAATGCGCTGGAGGCGATTGGCCGGTTGCGGCGGGTCTATTCAGGGTCGATTGGCTACGAGGACGATCATGTGCAGAACCACGAGGAGCGGCAGTGGATGCGCGATGCGGCTGAGACCGGGCAGTTCTTTGCTGATTTTGATGCGCAGCGGAAGCGTGAGTTGCTGGAACGCTTGACGGAAGTTGAAACGTTTGAGCGGTTTCTGCATCAGACCTTTACCGGTCAGAAGCGCTTTTCGCTGGAAGGCACGGATATGCTGGTGCCTATGCTGGACTCGATTATTCGCAATGCCGCTTCGTCGGGCACACGCGAGGTGGTGTTAGGTATGGCGCATCGCGGGCGCCTGAATGTGCTGGCGCATGTGCTGGGCAAGCCCTATAGTGCGATCCTGGCCGAGTTTCAGCGTCCAAACTTCTACCATATTGGCACCTATATGGGTTGGGCTGGCGATGTCAAATATCACCTGGGAGCCCGGCGGGCTTACCGCGAGAGCGGTGTGTATGAGATGCCGCTGACCCTGGTGCCCAATCCCAGCCACCTGGAGTATGTCAACCCGGTGGTGCAAGGGCGTGCCCGTGCGGCACAGGAGTGGCGCGAGCATCCTGGCCTGCCGACCAGAGACTCGAAGGCATCGCTGCCGATCGTGATCCACGGCGATGCGGCCTTTCCCGGTCAAGGGGTAGTGGCCGAAACGCTGAACCTCTCGCGATTGCCCGGCTATCATACCGGTGGTACGATCCATATTATTATCAATAATCAGATCGGGTTCACCACAAATGCCTACGACTCGCGCTCGACCCTCTATGCCAGCGACCTGGCAAAGGGTTTCGAGATCCCGATTGTACATGTCAATGCCGACGACCCGATCGCCTGTATTGCGGTCGCACGTATGGCCTGGGCTTATCGTGAACGCTTTCAGAAAGACTTCTTGATCGACCTGGTTGGCTATCGGCGCTGGGGGCACAATGAAAGTGATGAGCCAACCTTTACCCAGCCCTTGATGTACCGTAAAATAGCGACCCACCCGACCGTCCGCGAGTTATGGGCACGTGAACTCGAGCGGCAGGGCATCATCACCCGTGATGAAAGCGAGTCGTTCGTCACCAGGGTGCGTACGCGGCTCCAGATGGCACTGGAGGAGGTTGAACGACATGGGCGAATTGACGCCACCGTGGCCGTATCGGCCGCATCCCTTTTCCGGCGTCCTGTGACCGATGCGCCCCATGTTTCATCTGAGCGCCTGCTGGAACTCAACGCCGCGCTGCTCGAACGTCCTGAAGGCTTTACCACGCACGCCAAACTGGAGCGTATGCTGCAACGCCGCCGTACGTCCATTCTTGAACCGGGCGGTATCGAATGGGCACATGCCGAAGCGCTGGCGTTTGCAACGATCCTGGCCGATGGGATGCCGATTCGGCTGACCGGGCAGGATACGGAACGGGGTACCTTTAGCCAGCGGCACCTGGTGCTGTACGATCCCACCACCGGCGAGCGCCATATTCCGTTGCAAACGATCCCGCAGGCCCGCGCCTCGTTTGCGATTTACAACAGCCCGCTCTCCGAGAATGCCGCGCTGGGCTTTGAGTATGGCTATAGCATCCATGCGCCGGATACGCTGGTGTTGTGGGAGGCGCAGTTTGGCGACTTTGCCAATAGTGCCCAGGTCTTTATCGATCAGTTTATCGTGTCCGGGCATGCCAAGTGGGGCCAGTTACCCGCCCTGGTACTCCTGCTGCCGCATGGCTATGAGGGCCAGGGGCCGGAACATTCCAGCGCGCGTCTGGAACGCTTCTTGCAACTCGCCGCCGACAATAATATTCGGGTGGTGAACTGCACCACTGCAGCCCAGTATTTTCACCTGTTGCGCCGGCAGGCTGCTTTGCTCCACAGCGACCCGCGCCCATTGGTTGTCATGACGCCAAAGAGCCTGCTCCGCCATCCGTTGGCTGCCTCGTCCCTCGGCGACCTGACGGATGGGCGATTTCACCCGGTCTTGCCGCCCCCGTCCTTCACTCCCCCGCCAGAGCAAGTCACCCGCTTGATTCTGTGCAGCGGCAAAGTATATGTCGACCTGATCAGCAGCGGAGAACTGGATACAGTCACCCACGTCGCGGTTGCTCGAGTCGAGGAATTGTATCCATTTCCCGCGCTAGAACTGGAGGCGGTGATCAAAGCCTATCAGCAGGTGGAGGAAATCGTCTGGCTTCAGGAAGAGCCGCAGAATATGGGTGCCTGGAGCTATATGGCACCACGCCTGCGCGACCTGGTGCATCATTCGTTGAAGGTCATGTATTGTGGTCGGCCCGAGTCGGCCAGTCCAGCTGAAGGGTCGCTCAGTCAGCATGAGCCGGAACAGGCACGCATTGTGTATGATGCGGTGCATGGTATTGCAGAAAAGCAGTTGATGCTATAAGGGCAACTGTTCACATCTGGGGGAGCGCTTCTGTCGTCAGCGTTCATGGTGCGCCTGGGAGCGCGGGCGTCCCACCCGCCAACACGCATCGTGCGGGCAAGATGCCCGCGCTCCCAGGGTGCATGTTCCCTTGAGTGTGAACAGGTACCTGTAAGGTAAAAAGGGATGATAGAAGATGCCTGTTGAAATACGAGTACCGGCGTTGGGTGAGTCCATCGTCGAAGCAACCGTGAGCAAGTGGCTCAAACAGACGGGCGACCCCGTCACTGCCGGAGAGGCGCTGCTCGAGTTGGAAACGGATAAGGTGAACCTGGAGGTACCTGCCGAGCAGTCGGGGGTATTGGGTGCGATTTTGAAGGCAGAAGGAGAAACGGTGCAGATCGGCGACATGCTGGGCGTGATTGACGAGGTGGGAGCCGGTACTCACTCTCGTGGACGTGGGAGCACAACGGTGCAGCCAGCAATGAGCACCCAGCCAGCGGTTGATAATGGCCAGCCATTGGCCACCACACCACATTCAGCGCCGGTGAGTATGTCGCCTGCTTCAGGTGCCAATAATCCAGAGGAAGTCTTTGCGACCCCCGTTGCGCAGCGAGTGGCAGCCGAACACAACATCGACATCCGTGGTATTCAGGGCAGTGGCCCTGGTGGGCGTATCACCAAGGAGGACGTGCTACGCCATGGTAAGCAGGGAACTGCCCGTACTCAGCCCGCCACCACCGTGGCCGAGCGGTCGATCGCTGCTCCACAACCCGTGTCCCCTGCTGCTGCACCGTCGCGCCCCGAATATCCTCTCCGTCCACCGGAGGGAGCATCGGTTCCCACGCTGGTATCTGCCGCAACCCCTACCCGGCGCGAAGAGCGCGTGCGAATGTCACGCCGCCGCCAGACGATAGCGCGGCGACTGGTGGAGGCGCAGCAGCAAGCGGCGATGCTGACCACGTTCAACGAGATTGATATGAGCGCGGTTATGGCTGTGCGCCAGCGCCGCAAAGATGCGTTTATGCAGCGCCACGGTATCGGGTTGGGCTTTATGTCGTTCTTCGCCCGCGCCACGGTCGGCGCACTGAAAGCTTTTCCGCTGCTCAACGCGGAGATTCAGGGCGACGAGCTGGTGATCAAGCACTACTATGATCTGGGAATCGCGGTAGGTACTGACGAGGGCCTCGTAGTGCCGGTGGTGCGCGATGCTGATCGTAAGAGCTTTGCGCAGATCGAGCGCGAGATTGCTGATCTGGCACGGCGCGCACGAGACAATACGTTGACGTTGACCGACCTCCAGGGGGGCACCTTTACTATCACCAATGGCGGTATCTATGGGTCGTTGATGTCTACACCCATTTTGAATACCCCGCAGGTGGGTATCCTGGGCATGCACAAGATTGAAGAACGCCCACTGGCGATCAATGGTGCGGTTGTGATTCGCCCGATGATGTATGTCGCCCTCTCGTATGATCATCGCATTGTCGATGGCAGCGAGGCTGTACGCTTCCTGGTACGGATCAAGGAACTGGTCGAAGATCCAGAAGTCTTGCTACTGGAGGGGTAAGTTTATCGACACTTTATCGTCCGCGGTCTAAGCAGAAAGCGTAAAGCGCAAAACAGGGTATTGCTGAGACGTGATGTATTTTGGAGTGAAAAGGATACGCACAAAGCGAGAAAGAGCGACCTGTTTTCCGCTTTGCGCTTTGCGCTTCAACGCTTGTCAGGAAAGGAGCAAGCTATGCCTTCACCATTTCCGGGAATGGATCCCTATCTCGAAGGTGAAATGTGGCAGGAGTTCCATGAACGACTTGCCAATCAGATCAGCATGCAACTCATGCCCCGGTTGACACCGAAATATGTGGCGCTGCTGGCGAAGCGTTATGTCCTCAGTTCGCTCGACCTGGGGATTGTCGATGTCCCCGCCGACCGCGTCTTCTATCCTGACCTGCACCTGGTTGAGACCGCCCCCGTTGCGACGGTGCCAGCAGGGAGCGCTGACCCGACCGTGATGGCTCCCACCACCGAGTTGCTCACGCTCCTGCCTGACGAGGTGCCGCTGCTC
>DAOTWD010000135.1:0-60848 GCA_034435975.1 Chloroflexaceae bacterium
GAACACGACCTGGGGCGCAATATGGTCTTCGCACCATTGTTTGTACGAGCCACGGTCACCCTTCGGTCGCCCGAAGACCACCAGCACGTCCGGGGCCCGACAGTGTTGGGGGTCGCCTTCGATGGGATACCATAACAAGTCGCCAGCGACGAACACATCAGGTCGGTCACGAAACAGGCTGTCGAGGTTGCCCTGAATGGTCACAATAGCATGAAATTGCCGGGTATTGTCGGCCATCGGCTGACCATCACTATCTGGGTAGACCAGGACGGGTCTGTCGGTCAGGGTACTGGTCATTGGCCACCTCCTGCTGATCCCTATGCTCCACCTGGTATGCGCTGAGGATAGTATAGCACAAAAAAGAAGCCTGGGGTCATAAAAACCCCAGGCTTTCTGAACTGGTGAGCCGGGTGGGGATCGAACCCACGACACACTGATTAAAAGTCAGGTGCTCTACCGCTGAGCTACCGGCCCATAAGTGCATTATAGCCCGATATGCAAATACTGGCAAGCATCGGTGAGTCTTTGCCTGTCGTGTTCCTCCCTGCTATAATGCATACGGTTCTATCAATCATTGGCCCGATGTTCTTACCTGAATAGCGTATGATGAAACAACGCCGTGATCTGATCATTCTGTTGGGCCTATTTGTGATCCTGGTCGTGTTTACGATTCTGGGGCCAGGCCGCTCGCAAGACGAAAGCTGGGGTAGCCGCCCGACAACCCACTCCAGCCGTGCCGGGGGCGCGATGGCCTTGCTCCGCTGGACACGCAGCCTGGGCTATGATGCGCGCCAGTTGCAGTACACTGAGTTTGCGCTGGATCATCAGCCCGGTGCGCTGTTTATTCTGAATCCCTCAGTTACGATCGATCCCGCTGAAGCGGAAATTGTGCTGGAGTGGGTGGAACAGGGTGGCACGCTGATTCTGGCTGATGATCGTGCGCCGTTTTTTCGGGCGGCCAATACGCTGTTGCGCGAGTTGCAATTGCAGATCCAGCTCTATGATGGCGAGGGTGGTGCGGATGCTGTCGGCGGGCGTATTGACCAGGCACCCATCTTGCAGCCGGTCTTTCATACGCCGCCTGTACCACGGATCACCGCCCGCACGACGCAGGTCGTTGTTGCCGATAATGACCAGGCGGTCACGCTCATCGGGTTGAGCGATGGTGCAGTGCTGGTGGGTCTCAAACGGGGACAGGGTTACGTCTACGTCAGTTCGGCCATTTTTCCCTTCACCAATCTGGGTCTGCGGGAACAACACAACGCTGACTTAATCCTGAACCTGCTACGCCGTGTACCACCGGGGGGCCAGATTTTGTTCGATGAGTATCATCACGGCTTTTTCACCCCGCCCTCGCTACGATCAATAATTTTCAGCAATCCCTGGGGATGGGCACTATTGTATGCGCTGGCAGTGATGGTTGCGTATCTGATTCTGACCGGGCGGCGCTTTGGGCGTCCCATCCCGCTGCGCGAGGAGGTCGCCCTGCGCAGCACTACTGAGTATGTGGAAAGTATGGCCGACCTGTTTCAGCGCAGTGGCAAGCGAGCATTTGTGCTGCGCCACTACTATACCTCTTTCAAACGACGACTGGCACGCCCTTATGGGCTGAGCCCTGATCTGGATGATGCGGTCTTTGTGTCGGAGCTGGCGCACTATGCAGACATCGATCAACCGGCGCTGCAAACGCTGCTCAACCGGCTGCGACGCGAGCGCGTGAGCGAAGATGCGCTTGTACGGATGGTGGTCGAGGCCGATAGTATGGCCGTGAAGCGTGAACAACGATGATTGTCCAGTACCTCAAACCTATTTTGGATATGCTGGACGAGGGATTACGACTGTATCGACGCGGGTTTGTAGGCTTTGTCCTCGTGACGGCGATCTGGTTTGTGCCTGTAGTGATCGGTGTCAGCCTGTCAATTGCCGCTGTCCGCTATTGGGGTTCCTGGGTGGTATTTCTGATTCTGCTGGGGTGGGGGCTGGGCATTATTCCCCTCTCTATGTATCTGGTCGGCGGGTTGAGTCGCGCTCTGCTGATGATCCAGCAAGGCTACAATGTGCAGGTGTGGTCAGCACTGGCAATCCATCCCCTCTGGGCGACAGGTATGGGATGCTATGGCCTGATACTGTACATCATCGCCAGTATCGTCAGTTCTATAGTTAGCATTCTCTGTCTCTGCCCGCTGTATACCGTCATCGTTGGTACCATAGGCAGTATCGGCTTTTTTGCCGAAACCGCCGGGCATCTGGGAACCGGACTGGCTATCCTGTCGGGAATTATGCTGACCATGGTGTTGGTGTTGTACTATGGCTTGAGCCTGGTACTCGGCGGCGCAACTTTTAGCACACTGGTGTATGGCCTGCAGCCATTTGTACAAGACTCACTGTCATTTGGCAACGCTATTCAGCGCAGTATCGACTTGATTCTGTATCGTGTGGGCTACAATCTGCTGGCCTTTATGTTTGCCAGCATGATTTTTGGGGCAATGGCAATTGCGGTGACGGTGGCGGTGGGTGTGTTGATACCACTACCATTAGTACTGGCGTTGGGCAGCGAGTCGCTGGTAACGCAGGGAGTGAGTGCCAGTGCCTGGTTGCTGGGGGTGGCGCTCGTGTTGCCGCCACTCCCCATCTGGATGGCCTTGCTCTATCAGCATAATGTGCGACGCTGGCAGGGCGCTGATCTGGCCCGGCGTATTACTGCGCTCACTCCACACCCATCGCTCGATATGTAAGCCCCTCGCTCGAAGAACTCCACCAGGGGATCCCTGATAACGAGTATTGGAGCGCCTGTTCATCGTGGCGGCGAGCGTTCTGTGATTGTCAGTTCTGCAACCGTAACTGCAATATTGCACCCATCACCTGACCGGCCTGGATATGGGCAATGGAATCAGGTTTGAGATGCCGATGCAGCACACCGTTGGCATTGATTGTGGCCTGGACTGTAACCGAATCCTTCCGGGACACAATCCAACTCCTCGCGACGAGTGCTGGCAGGAGCAAAGTGATGAAAAAGTATAGAGGATATTGAGAAATGTAAGACAAAGGGGTTGACTTTAACCGTTGCCTAATGCTATAGTAGCTCCATAGACAAATGGGGTGCCCTGTCTGCGTCCCTCTGTTGTGTGCTACGACTGGGGTTTGGGGGTGCGCTCTCAACCCCATCTTGTTGTTAAACATGGACAGCATACTCATTGGCGAGGGGCTGAACCAGGGAGTGACATCCTTGTTTCAGCTTTTATTATGGAAATGCTCGAAAGAGCACGATGTATAGTATACATCCGTGTTAAGCGTGAGAATCGTTCTTTTTACGGTAGGCACAGCACATACAAAAAATAGGTTGATGCGCATGTGACCGCAGCACAGCGTGGAATCGCAGGCGTAACCATCGTTTGCTGCCGTCAGCGGCTCGATTCCACCCTCATGATGTTCGTTTTGTTGTATGGAAAATGATAGAAAGGATAATGCTACCCGGGTTGTGATTTCTGCCGGATGATCCTCATGGTTTCGCCGTCCATGATCAACGTCTGGTATATGGGCGATCCGTCCGAGTCATTCACTGCGCCGGGCCCAGATTGCTGTGGATGAGATCCCACATTGGCGCAATAGGGTTCTAATGACGAATTGAATGCAGCCAGACAGCTTGTTCGGCTTGCAAGGTATCTTGACAGGTTGTGTATTATGTCTATACAGGCGTTTTTTCGCTTTGTATCAACTCCTACAGGTGAGCATACACCAGAGCGACAGGTAGTCGCTGCCCCTGTAGAATACCTAAATCCCCATACGAGGCAAAACGGTAAAGCCATGGCGACACAAAGACAAATGATTGCACAGGAGACAGGGCCTATGATGGAACGATTGCTGGAGGTTGCCCGCGCTCGGGGTTATCTGACCTATAGCGATATTCTTGAGGCCTTTCCACAGCCAGAATTATATGTGATCGATGTTGATCAACTCTATGCCGCTTTGCAGGCCGAAGGTATCCGTGTTGTTGAAACACCGGCCGATGTCGAGGCTGGCAGGAATACCGATGAAGATGAGGTGCTCTCCGAGTTATCGGCACTGGCCGATATTGCGCTTGACGATCCCGTGCGTATGTATTTGCAAGAGATCGGGCAAGTGCCCCTCCTGACGGCGAGCCAGGAGGTCGAACTTGCCAAACATATGGAGGCTGGCGATCTCGCTTTAGCGTGTCTCGAACGTGAAGAATATAGCTCCTGGTCTGAGCGCATTGCACTTGAACGGCAATATGCTCTGGGATGTGATGCCCGCCAGCATCTCATTCAGGCGAATCTCCGTCTGGTCGTCTCGATTGCGAAAAAATATACCTCGTATGGTCTCACAATGATGGATCTGGTTCAGGAAGGGAATATCGGTCTGATGCGGGCGGTGGAAAAGTTTGATTATACCAAGGGCCATAAGTTTTCGACCTATGCTACCTGGTGGATACGCCAGGCAATTACTCGCGCCATCGCCGATCAGAGCCGCACAATCCGCCTGCCCGTCCACATGGGTGAGGCCATCAGTCAGGTGAAACGCACGTCGCACAGGCTCCAGCAGTCGATGCAACGTGAACCCAGCCCCGAAGAGATTGCCGATGCGATGGGAATCAGTCCCAATAAGGTGCGGCGTACCCTCGAAGCGTCCATGCATCCTCTCTCGCTTGAAATGCCAGTTGGCCAGGAGGGAGAAGGGCGTATGGGCGATTTCATTGAGGATGATCGCGTGGCTACGCCGGCTGAAGCTGCTGCAGCTTCGATGCTGCGTGAGCAGATCGAAGAGGTGTTACAAAAGCTTCCGGAACGCGAACGGAAGATTATTCAGTTACGCTATGGCTTGAAAGACGGGCGCTATCGCACATTGGAAGAGGTCGGAGTGGAGTTTGGTATTACCCGCGAACGCATCCGCCAGATTGAGGCGGTTGCTTTACGCAAGTTACGCCATCCGCATCTCGGAAAGAAACTGCGGGGGTATCTGGATTAGTTCGCTCAGCTGCTCTTGCTGATTGCACCTCAGGCAGCGTATGTAAACGGCTATCCTTAGAGTAGGGGTTGCGAGACTACAACACCGCAACTCCTGTTCTGGCTTTCGCGGAGGTTATTCCTACAAACGATAGTACTATGGCAATTTCATTTCCATTACACTCCTAATACAAGGTATAAAGTACTGTGCTGCTGTCAGCGAAGAATAGAATATGGATCAGCAACCGCGTATCTCGTGTCCTTGAGGAATTGTTATCTATGATAGAGACAGCACGCACAGGATGGACGATCACTGTACCCCGTTGAGGCACGTCCTGCAGGTAGCTGTTCAGGGGGATGTTCGCCAGTGGAGATGTGCGGGGGCTGCATATCCCCGTACATCCCGCTTGTCGAGCCAGTGTGGCGACAAAGCCGCTACACTGAACCAACAAAGAAACCTCATGTGGGGGTGTCCCCTGCCAGACCATCCCTCATGCAAGGGAAACTTCTCTATTGTATACTACACTTTGTTCTGGATTACCTGTGGCTGACATCAGTTGCCACAGACCAGTATGTTCACTCACGCTGGTCTGTTGTTACCCATGCACTGATCAACGGGTTGTGTTGCGTCTGACCACCCGGCAACAATGTCTCTCTTCGACCCATGGTATACTTTTTATATGTATCACAGTGATGATGTGCGACAAGAAAGACGAGTGGTATACACTTGAAGGAGGTACAACGTGTCCAGGTTGACCGCAACGGAGATTACCGAGCGCCTAGAAAGTGTCAATAATTGGGAACAGGATGGCGATGTGATTCGCAAAACGTTTAAGTTGCCATCGTTTCCGGCCGCGATTGCGTTTGTGACCCAGGTGGGGTTTCTGGCCGAGGCTGCCGCCCATCATCCTGATATTGACATCCGCTACAACCAGGTGCGGCTGGCACTGACAACGCATGATGCGGGTGGCCTGTCGTCGAAGGATTTTGATCTGGCAGCGGCAATTGATGAAATAATGGGATAACGGACACGATGCCTATGCTGGTGACCAAGGCAGGATCGTTGTTTGTGGCCCAACGCGATCCAACCGAGAGAGCGACGATGCAGGATGCGTCGCTCCCTCTTGTGTGCATCCACGGTGCAGGCGGTACACATCAGCATTGGAGCTACCAGTGGCCACGCCTCAGTCACAGCACACAGGTGGTGGTACCTGACCTGCCAGGGCACGGGCGCTCGCCAGGGCCAGGTTGCTGCACGATTGCTGCCTATAGCGCGGTGCTGCTGGCGATACTCGATGCGCTCAATCTGGAGCAGGTGCTGCTGGCCGGGCACTCGATGGGCGGGGCAATTGTGCTCTGGACCGCGCTGGTTGCACCGACGCGGGTTGCGGGCCTGGTGTTGATTGGTACGGGCGCGCGTTTGCCGATCCTGCCGATGCTGCTGGAAGAGTTTGAGCACGACCCGTCCACAGCGATCCGTTTGATTGTGGAACGCGCCTATGGCCCGCAAGCAACCCCCGAACTGCGAGCTATGGGTGCTGCGGCTTTTCACCAGATCGATCCCCTTGTATTTCGCGGTGATTTACAGGCCTGTCAGGCCTATACGCTGATGCAGCACATCCATAATGTGCAGTGCCCAACGCTGGTGTTGTGCGGGAGCGCCGATCAGGTTACCCCCCCAAAGTTCAGTCAGTACCTGCACACACACATCCGCGGCTCACGCCTCGCACTGGTGCCGGATGCAGGTCATATGGTGCTCCTGGAACACCCCGAGACGGTGTATCAGGCACTGGCCGGCCTGGTACGCGAGATACCACACAAGAAAGTAACAAAAGTATGTCGGGCGGTATACCACTGACTTCAACAGATATTCAGATTATTTTAACGAGAAAAACACTACAGAAAATCGTTAGTATCTACTCCAAATACTCATTTCGCCAACAGCAGTTTCCCATACGTATTAGCGATGGTCTCGAAGGAGTATTGCAGGGTGAGTGGGTTATTATTGACTTTACCCGCGATAAAGTGCATGTGGTGGTAAAGTTGCGCGGTGGGATCGACCTGCGTCCCTTCGGGCGTAAAATTGGCCGGGTGCCCTTTTCCGTTACGGCTGATATTCTGAGCGACCTGACGATTGATGGTGACCAGCGGCTGTGTATTGCGGTACAGCGCGGTGATATCCGCGTGGGCTTTATTCCGCTCGCGCAAACGCAGGTGAGTGAGATCGTTGACCAGCTTGCCACCGAGATCGCCCGGATTCCGCTGGTGGATCTTTCCTTTCCGCTGCATATTCCTGGTGTTGAAGCGCAGGCCAGCCGTAACGATCTGCATGCGGTTGCTTCGGGATTGGAAATTGTCAACAATCAACTGATTGTGCATTTTCAACTGATTGAAAAGCCGGCATAGTGTTTGATGCAAGATGTATAACGATACGATTAGTGCTATTGCTACCCCGCCTGGTGAAGGCGGGATTGGCGTGGTGCGCCTGAGCGGAAATGCAGCACTGGCGATTGTCCAGCGCATCTTTCAGCCACGCAGGCCTGGCCCGCTGCGCTCCTACCGCCTGCGCTACGGGCACATTATCAATCCACATGATGGTCAGGTGGTTGATGAGGTGCTGGTGGCGGTGATGCGTGCGCCACACAGCTTCACCCGCGAGGATGTGGTCGAGATCTCCTGTCACGGGGGATCGCTGCCACTCCAGCAGGTGCTGGGTCTGACACTGGCGGGTGGCGCACGCCTGGCGCAACCGGGTGAGTTCACCTTGCGCGCCTTTCTGAACGGGCGCATCGATCTGTCCCAGGCTGAAGCGACGCTTGATGTCATTCGCGCTCAGACGGCGAGTGGGCTGGCACTGGCGCAGGCACAACTGGGTGGCTGGCTGGCGCATGAGGTACGGCGTATTCGGGCGCTGCTGCTCGAAGCGCTGGCGTATGTGACAGTGCTGGTGGATTTTCCTGACGATGAGGTGGAGACGCAGGATATTACACCTGCCTTGAATGCGGCGTTACATTCGGTGGAACGTCTGCGTTCAAGCGCCGATCAGGGTATCGTGTATCGTCAGGGGGCGCGGGCAGTCCTGGTGGGCCGCCCGAACGCGGGGAAATCGAGCTTGCTGAATGCGCTGCTACGGGCGGATCGTGCGATTGTCACCCCGATACCCGGTACAACCCGTGATACCCTGGAGGAGGTCGCCAATCTGGCCGGCATTCCGGTGATTCTGATTGACACAGCCGGTATTACGCAAAGTGCCGATCCGGTCGAGCGACTGGGCGTCGAGCGTAGTCGGGCGGCGCTGGCAGCGGCTGACCTGGCATTGTTGCTACTGGATCGTTCGCAGCCGATTACGGCCGAGGATGTTCTGGTTGCCGAGTTGACCTTTGACAAGCCGACGCTGCTGGTGTGGAGCAAGGTCGATCAGGATCACGCGCCCGCTGCCGAGGCATCGGCACTGGCATTGCCGTTTACGCACCCACGGCTGGTGGGCTGTGTCGCAACATCAGCGCTGACCGGTGTTGGGCTAGAGGCGCTGGCGTCGGCGGTAGCCCAGGCATTGCTCGGCAGCCAGGTGCTGACGATTGGTGATGCACACATGGTTTCCAATCCGCGCCACCGCGATGCGCTTGACCGTGCGGCTGCAAGCCTGCGGGCCGTGATGGCGAGTAACGAACTGGAGCTGCCAGCCGATCTGCTGGCAGGCGACCTGACGGCGGCGCTTAATGCGTTGGGTGAAATTACGGGCGAGACGGTTGGCGAGGATTTGCTGGACATCATTTTCAGTCGCTTTTGTATTGGGAAATAGGAAACCACTCCTGCACAGCTCAAGCTGAGGGATTGATCATCCCCCGGCGTCCCGGCTTCAGCCGGAGAATCGCTTCAAGTAGGCTCAAGCCGGAACGCTGAACGACGCACTGCCTATGCACGTCCAAATCGCTCTAGCGCATAGGCTACGCCGGTTTGTAGTGTGCTACGGGTGACAATGCCCTGTAGATCAACGCCCAGGTTGATCAGGGTCTGGGCAATATGTGGCCGGATGCCGGTCAATATCACCTGTGCCCCCAGTAACTTCACCGCCTGCGCTGCTCGCAAGAGCGCATTTGCCACCTGTGTGTCCACGACCTGCACCCCGGTAATGTCCAGGATCACCACCGCCGAACGATGTTGAGCCGTCCCTTCTAACAAGGTATCCATAATCTGCTGTGCCCGTGCGCTGTCAATTGCGCCTACCAGCGGCATCACCACAATCTTGTCCGAGAGCGGGATAAGCGGTGTTGAGAGTTCGTGCAGTGTGGCTCGCTGCGTGTCGATGATCTGCTGTTGCAGCGCCGCTCGTTCAGCTTCGGCCTGCTTGCGGTCACTGATATCACGGAGTATACCAACTAATTTGATATTGGCCGTGTTGTCATCAGGAATCGGAAAGACGGATATCTCGCATGGAACACTCTTCCCATCTTTGCAGGAGTGTGTCAGTTCACCTCGCCAGGTTCCCTGTTCCTGCAACTCCTGGTAAATCCCTTCAAGCCGGCTATACTCCTGTGGATCTATCGTCTCGATCAAGGAAGTGCCAATAATCTCATCACCATAGTTGAGGAGTGCACGATGGGCGGGATTGGAAAAAATGATCGTGCTGTCTATATCGATCATCGCAATGGCATCATTGGCACGTTCAACAATCGTCTTGAACAGACGCAGTTCTGCTTCCTGTTGCACCTGGGCCGTAATATCTATGGCAATGTTACCAAAGGCATATAGATTTTTCTGGTCATCGTATATTGGAAATTTGATCACCATAAAGTTACGTAACTTATTATCAAACGGCACCAGATCCTTGCTCGTAATTCGTGCTCCACTGGTTGCTAACTCCTGCTTATCCAACTGCCATTGAGCAACTACCTCTGGTGCAAAGAAATCACCCTCATATTTGCCAATTATATCGGTCGGGGTCAATCCGAACTGTGCAGCAGCATCCTTGTTGACCAGCAGATACCGTCCTTGCGGATCAACCACAGCGACGATGATGGGCAGGTTGTCAATCACATACTGCAACAGTTCCTGGCTCTGCCGTACCGCAGCAGTCCGTTCGATCACCCGCTGCTCAAGTTCGGCATTCAGTTGACGTAATTCTTCTTCAATGTGCTTGCGTTCGGTGATCACTTCGGTGATCATAATGATACCACCAATACCGCCATCACTGCTGTACCAGGGCCGGCATTCCCAGCGATTATAGATGATCGTGCCATCCTCGCGCACAAACACATCTTCTTCCGCCCGCTCAATACTGCCGGCCAGACTGCGCTGATGTATCTCGCGCCAGCGCTGTGGTATATCAGGAAAGACATCATAGTGGCTGCGGCCAATAACCTCCTGATCGGCGATATGATAATCTGTGAGAAAGCGATCGCTGGCAAGCAAGTAACGCATATCCTGATCAAAGATTGCCAGCGCATTGGGCACATGTTTGACAAGAGCATGCAGCAAGGCATCACTCTGTTGTTGTGCTGCTCGAGCGGCTGCACATTCCGTCTGCAAAACCTGGTTCGCCTGCTCGAGTTCGGCAATACGCCGGTACAGGGATTCGGGTGGCTCCTGAGTTGCAGTGCGTAATCCATATCCGTTCATAACCGTCATCCTTAGCTTCCTCCATATTTATTTGGTGCGAAATGTTCTCGTGTTTGACCACTGTGATGTGGCTGACTACCGGTCAGAGGCACCTGATAGCCCTGGCGCAAGCGAGTGTCTTGTCTACTGACGATCGCCTATCTCCTCGAGTTGCCAGCGGGACAGCCAGGCTAACCAGGTATACCACGAACGTGTTTTCTGTGGTAGATTGGAACTTTCAAGGACAGCCAGGCAGCGCTCGGCTAGATCACAATAATCGCTGGCTGTCCGGGCCTGTTGGTAGCAGGCAACATAGGTCATAAACTGGTCAGCCAGGGGATCACCAAGAGTCGTGGTTACGAGTGATGAAAGCATTGCATGTAATTGCTGTGCTTTCAGATGGCATAATGCGCGGGTATACATGTGCATAGACTCCCTGTTTTGTTTCTAGTCCGTTTTACCAACAGCAAAACGGACATACTGATACCAATATCGTATGTACCGTAATCTCCGCTGATGGTAGTCTGGGTTCCAGTAAAAAACACCGCAATGAGCGCAGAAAGAGGCATACTGCTCTATGTTCCGCGTCTCTGCGGTGGCTCTTTTGCGGGGAAATTTGTTGCAAGCAAAATGTATACGTCAGTCTAGCGAGCCAACAAAGCAACATCGATCGGATCGATAGCTGTCATCTTTGTGAGCCTGTCTGAAGAGGGGTATGGCCTATGGTCAGCATGCTGCCGCCGTGTTGCCGGTCAGAGAACATCTTCTTCCAGGAACCAGGTTGCTGTCCATTGCGGATAGGCTGTCCATTGCAGATAGAACGTGAGCAAAGTAACTCCACACTGGTTCCTTATTTTAGTCTCTTTATTCCACGTCGAATATATACCCCTGTTATTGTCATTGAATCATGTTTCGTAAAGAAATACAAGATAGAAAAAGGACAGATATGGTTCAGATACAGGAAAGATTTGTGACCATCGTGTTGTATGGGATGAGGACAGGGATGCACCTACTGGTGGCGCAAGGCGCGATTCATCGTTCGGGTCAGCCCTGGCCCGATATAGACGAAGCCTGTGTAGACCTGGATCAGGCTGGCTCCGACGTCGAACATTCGCTGCGCGTCATCAACGGTTGCGATGCCACCCACGCCGATAATCGGGAGTTGACCGCCAGTTTCACGGCTGATAAAGCGCACCACCTGGCGTGCGCGGGCTGCCAGTGGCTGTCCGCTTAACCCGCCCATCTCGGTGCAGGTCGTATGCAACCCATCTCGGCTGAGAGTGGTGTTGGTCGCAATCATGCCGCTGATGCTATGATCAGTACATACAGTGAGTACCTCGGTAAGCGCCGACTCACTTAAATCGGGTGCAATCTTTACCAGAAGCGGGCGTGGGTGTATCTCTCCACGTTCATGTGCCAGCGTACGTGCTTCCCGTTGGAGTGCGGCCAGCAACAAGTCGAGATGTTCACGCTCCTGGAGCGCCCGCAGGCCGGGTGTGTTAGGCGAACTGACATTGACCGCGAAATAGTCACCGTAGGCATACAACGCCCGCAACGAGGCGCAGTAATCAGCAACAGCAGCCTCCAACGGCACCTGGCGTGACTTGCCCAGGCTGATACCGATCGGGATTGGCAGTGGCAACGTGGCCTGTAAGCGGGTTGCCAGCGCTGTTGCGCCGTGGTTGTTGAAGCCCATACGGTTAATCAGCGCCTGGTCGGCTGGCAGACGGAAGACGCGTGGACGCGGGTTGCCGGGCTGCGCATGCCAGGTAACAGTACCGACCTCCACAAAGCCGAAGCCGAGCGCAACCCAGGCTGGTAACGCCACCCCATCTTTGTCAAATCCTGCCGCCAGGCCGAGCGGGTTGGGAAACCGTACGCCAAAAACCTCGCGCTCAAGCCGTTCATCGCGAGTGGCCCAGAACGCGCGGAGCAGCCACAGGAGCGGCGGCATGTACCCCAGGGTAGTCAACAGTGCCAGCGCATGCTCGTGCGCTATCTCCGCATCATGCCGAGTCAGCCAGAACAGGAGCGGGCGTACCAGATGTTGGTAGAGCATAGGACAAAAGGCTTTCTTGTCATCGTTGACTGTAAACTCGAAGCATCACTATTATACCCCCTCAGTTGACAGCCGGGGCTATGCGTCGTACGCTGTATCTATGTTCCCGCAAAGATAATACAGAATATGTCAGGAGGATTATTACATATGCGCTTCCACCTATCGATTATGTTGTTGCTCATGATGTTGCTCGCCGCCTGTGGCACTCCTGCCGCTACTGAACCGACCCCTATCGCAGTTGAGCCAGCTGCAGCTCCAACGGTAGCAGCACCGACAGAGTCACCAGTACGAGTTGAGCCAACGCAGGACACGAGCGGGATGCCTGCATCCGGCATGCAAGTATATGCAATTGTGCCCGAGGAATCACGTGTGAGCTACGAGGTCGGTGAAGTCTTCTTTCGCGAGGGCAACCGATTTGCTACTGCCATTGGCGTCACTCAGGTTATTACCGGTGAGATCAGGTTTGATCGGAGCGCACCGCAGTACAGCACGGTTGGCCCGATCACTATTGATATCTACGCCTTTACCTCTGATGATCAGCGGCGCGACAACCGCATTCGTCAGGAGTGGCTGGAGTCGGCCCGCTTTCCCATTGCTACCTTTGTGCCCAGCGCTATCGAAAACTTACCCGCTAGTTACACCTATGGCAAAGAGATTACGCTGCAAATTACGGGCGATCTAACCATCCGTGAAACCACCAATCCAGTGACGTTCGAGACTACCGGCAGGATAGCTGAAGATGAAACCATGACCGGCAGGGCAACAACCAGTATCAAAATGACCGATTTCGGATTCGATCCTCCAGATATTGCCGGTATACTCAAGGCCGAGAACGATGTAAAAATCACGTTTGACTTTGTGGCCCGGCCAGTATCTACCGGCAGGTAATCAACCTCCAGTGGCATATCAGAGCAGGTTACAGGGGACAGGTTACAGAACGCCGTACTATCCCACCTGTTCATCTTGTCGTTTGTCTTCTGTCTCCTGTTGCCTGCGGATGCTTTATACTGTACACTGCGTGACCCCAAACATGCCATATGGCTCAACCTGGCTTGTTACCGAGCTAAAGCCTGCCTCGCGTGCCCAGCGCTCTAGCCGTGATAGCGGTCGGGTACACATAATCCACGGTTCGCCGCGACGATTGGTCAACACATTCGCAATCAGTTCGAGTTGCGGATGCGCAACCTGCGATGTAAACAGAAACGTTCCACCGGGTGCGAGGATCTGGCGTATACCAAGCAAGGAACGGCATACCGCGGCATCATCAATTAAAATCTCATATAGCCCTGACACCAGCACAATATCAGGCAATGGCGTGATCTGCGCAAGATCAGCCAGACTGGTTGCGTCACCACATTCAAAGCGCACCCGAGTGCATAGCTGTAACTCGGACGCAAGGCGTTGTCCCTGCCAGAGCGCGGCAGCATCAGTATCACGGCAGGTCAAATACACATCAGCAGCATGGGTACCCGCAACAACCTCCAGAACATACCGTCCTGGCCCGGAGGCGGCGTCCAGGATATGCGTCGCCAGACCTTGCGCATGGCGGGCATGCACGTGTGCGGTGAGCATATCTTGCACCAGCACTTTACGCATACGGCACGCCTGCCAGCCCACCTGATTGAGAAAGATACGATCAAACCAGCGTCCCAGCCAGCCCACACCGGCCGGCTGATTCTGGTACACATAGTCTAGCATCAACCCTGAATCAAAGCCATACTGATACCCCACCGCAACGCCGGCGCTGAATGACGCCCCCAGGCGCAACAGGGTGCGTATGAGGGTATAACGCAGAGCACTCCGGCGCAGTTGGGGCAATGCACGGGTATTCGGGCTGGTAGCAAGTTGCATAGAGTCTCCTTCACCGTCTGAGGATCAATCCGCATCAACCTTATCCTGTGAGCATAGCATGCCTGGTCTACGGTAAAACTGCGGTAAAACTGCGGTGGACGGATCGGAGAGGTTGTGATGCAGGAGTGTGTATGTCTGCGTTCGTGAGGAACAACACGATCTGGTTCGGGATGCACTCAGAAGACACACACCGTGAACACCATATGCGCCAGGTTGAAGAGCCGGTCGGGAAAGGGGGGCGTGCAGTCGCTCTGCTGTGGTGTTGACGGCCAGAGAACACCCGCCAGGAGTTCGGTTTCTAGCTCCTGTGGACAGCACGTGAACGGCATAACCCTGCACCGGTTCCCTTTTCGAACTGGCTCTTCGGAGTCCCTCGCAACAGGGTTCGTGATGTACCAGACATGTGGCACACACCAAGATGCCTGCACCACACGCCTGGATGAACGCTGATCAGGTCAGGTTCTGTTCATGAAGAAATGGGATCTTGCCGATGATTCGCGTCAGGCAGCACTGGCTGGTTCTGTACGATGGAGCAGATCAAGTGTCACATATGCCAGGGTCAACTCGCCATCACTCAGACGTGACAGGGTCGGGTCATTGGCATACGTTCCACCTGAGAGCGTCAGTAATGCTTGCAGTGCCGAGGGACGTACTGCATCGGTCGGTGATCCGGCCGAAGACAGTATACCCCGAAGCGTCGCATTTTTCCGGCAAAACAGGTGCGTGTGAACTCTCATTGCACGTACTCCTCTGTATGAATGCGTCACCCTGTAGTGTAGGGCCTTGCCCGCCAGAAGTCAAGTCGTTGACATACTCTTTCATCTGTGTTACAATCTATGACACCTTTAACCCAGTCCGGTGAGGCTGATAAGGATCTACGTTGGCATACATGGCATGCATACATAGGAAGGGTACGCTGTTGGCGCAGACCGCCAGACAGTCGGATTGGAGTATTTCCTCACCAGACACCCTTCTGGTTTCCTCACCTACCACCCTGAGCGTACTATCGCAATCTCCTTTTATTCTCCTTCAGATACGCAGACCGGTTCTGTCTGCCTGCGCCGAAATGGAGTTACCGCTATGAGTCCGGGCGCGAAACAAATTTTGAATGCGGACGAAATTCGCCGTGCGTTGGTACGGATTGCGCATGAGATTGCCGAGCGCAACGAAGGTGTACACGACGTAGTCCTGATAGGCATTCGGCGGCGTGGAGTCCCTCTGGCCGAACGTATTGCGGCGGCAGTGGCCGATTTTGAGGGCCAGCAGGTGCCCGTTGGCCATCTTGATATTACCCTCTACCGTGATGATCTCAACCGGCGCTCGACGACGCCACCCTTGCAGAAAACGACGATCCATACGGATATTACCGGACGGGTGGTCGTGCTGGTTGATGATGTGCTGTACACCGGGCGTACCATACGGGCCGCGTTGGATGCCCTTGCCGATTTTGGCCGTCCAGGGCGGATTCAACTGGCAGTCCTTGTTGATCGCGGGCATCGTGAATTGCCTATTCGTGCTGATTTTGTGGGCAAGAATGTACCGACTGCGCGTGATGAACAGGTGGAAGTACGATTGCACGAGGTGGATAATGAATCCGACAAGGTACTCATTGTACGAAAGGATATGTGAGGTACCTGTTCAAAGGGGCATTCGCCAGTGGGGTGTATGGGAACCGCAGGCTCCTATGAAACCCTTTTTCTGCCCCGGTCTGGGCGGCTTTGCACGCAGACCAGCCGGAAAAGAAACGCTTGAAGACGTATTGCCCATCCAGACCACCCTACTGGAACGAGTACTCTGTGAGAGAGGACGGCATGCAACTCCAGGCTATTGCAACTCAGAACGCTGAATCCAACCAGAAACGCCGCCGCCACGTTTTCGATCTCGATGAGTTTAGCCGGGCCGAGATCGAAGAGGTACTGGATACTACTGAGAGTATGAAGGAAATCCTGTCACGCGAAATCAAACAGGTACCCACCCTGCGCGGTAAGACGATCGTCAATATGTTTTTTGAAGAAAGTACCCGTACCAGAATTTCGTTTGAGCTGGCCGCCCGATCACTTTCGGCGGGGGTGATCAATTTTAGCGGGCGCGGTACAAGCGTTGAGAAAGGTGAGTCGCTGGTTGATACCGTGCGTACCTTACAGTCCCTGGGCGCGGATGTGCTGGTGATTCGGCATTCCCAGCCTGGCACACCCTATCTGGTGGCACAGCATTTTCATGGTTCCGTCATTAACGCCGGTGACGGGTGCCACGCACATCCGACCCAGGCCTTGCTGGATCTGTTTACGATCCGTGAAAAACTGGGGCATATCGATCAGCTAAAAGTCGTGATTATCGGTGACATTCTGCATAGTCGCGTGGCTCGCTCTAATCTATGGGGACTGACAAAGATGGGGGCTCGAGTGACGTTATGTGCCCCGCCCACCTTGTTTGGGGTTGCTCGCTTCTGGCAGGCCGCCTGGCCCACTATCAATATTTCCTATAACCTGGATGAGGCCCTCGATGGGGCTGATGTGATTATGGCGTTGCGGCTGCAAAAAGAGCGTCAGCAGGCCGGTTTACTGCCTTCCTTGCGCGAATATAGCCGCTTTTTTGCTTTGACTGACGAACGCCTGAATTATGCTCGCGGCCACGCGCTGGTCATGCACCCTGGTCCGATGAATGAGGGTGTCGAGATTATGCCCGAAGTCGTGCTTTCGTCCCAATCCGTGATTAGCGATCAAGTAACGAATGGCGTTGCTGTGCGTATGGCGCTGCTCTATCTGTTTACCACCTGACTGCTGGCTCACAACCTGCGTTCTATGGTGTTCTCGGTCGTGTATGCAATGCCAATGTGTCATGCGGGTTCCTCTAAAGGAAAGATGAGAAGATGCGTTATCTGATCAAAAACGGCAGTATTATTGACCCGGCCCAGCGGGTAGCCACGATCGGAGATATCCTGATTGAAAATGGCAAAGTGGTACAGGTATTTGATCTGGCGGAGATGCCACCAGAGCACGAGGCACTGGGCGAGAATATCGAGATCATCAACGCCCTCGGCTGCGTAGTTGCGCCTGGGTTTACCGATTTGCATACCCATCTGCGCGAGCCTGGTGAAGAATATAAAGAGAAGATCGCAACTGGTACCCTGGCCGCTGCCCATGGCGGATTTACGACCATCTGTGCTATGCCCAACACCAATCCGCCCCATGATCGGGCAGCCGTGATTCGCCAGGTACGTCAGATTGCGCGGCGCGAGGGGCATGTGCGGGTTGATATTATTGGCGCGATTACGATCGGACGTCAGGGGCAGACCTTAACCGAGATGGCCGAACTTGTCGAAGCCGGCTGTATTGCGTTTAGCGACGATGGTAGTCCCGTGCAAGACCCCACGGTGATGCGCAATGCCCTGACCTACGCCAGCATGCTGGGCGTACCGATTATGAGCCATTGTGAGGAGACGCGCCTGAACGCTGGATGGGCGATGCACGAGGGGGTGGTGAGTACGCGCCTGGGATTGCCCGGCTATCCGGCAGCAGCAGAAGAAACCCAGATAGCCCGTGACATCGCGCTCGCAGAGTTGACCGGAGCGCATCTGCATATCTGCCACGTTAGCACTGCTGGCGGAGTGGCGCTTATTCGGCACGCGAAACAGCGCGGCGTGCGGGTGACAGCCGAGGTGACACCGCATCACCTGACACTGACTGACCGCTGGGTGTTGGGATCACTGGCCGCTTTCGATCCAGAGATACCACCACCCGAACCAGTGCGTGTGATCGGCAACCGTCGTGGCCGCAAAAAGGCTGAGTCGGTTCAACAAGGACTGGGCATCCGTTCCTGGCTTGATCCGCGAATTTTGCCTCCTTATGATACCAGCACTCGTGTCAGTCCCCCTCTGCGCGGCGAGGAGGATCTGGAGGCATTGATCGAAGGGCTACGTGATGGTACAATTGATGCCATTGCGACCGATCATGCGCCGCATGCGCGTGTTGATAAAGAGTGTGAGTATGGTGTGGCAGCCTGCGGCATTAGTGGACTGGAAACGGCGCTTGGCCTGGTGCTGACGCTCGTTCATCGGGGGGAAATGGATCTGGTTCATGTAGCGGCCAAACTGACCGAAGGGCCAGCCCAGGTACTCGGTCGGGCACCGGCCACTTTGCACCCCGGTGCTCGTGCCGATGTGGTGGTGTTTGATCCCGATCTGCCATGGACGGTTGATACAGCTCAGTTCGTCTCGCGCGGCAAGAATAGTCCGCTCCACGGCCAGCAACTGAAGGGGCAGGTGATGTTGACTATGGCCGGAGGAACAATCGTGTTTCGGCGCGGTGATTTTGGGAAAGATATCAGTACAACCCGCCATGCGTCACGGCTGGATGGCATTCTCTCTGGTGAGTAGAGCCGATGTTAACCGAACGACAACAACATGTCAGTGAGTGGTTGATGGAAGATGCGGGCCTGACAGGCGATCTGCTCGATAGTCAGGCCGGGCCGATCATTACCTGGGCCACACGCCTGGCGGCCGCTATTGCTGCCGATGAAGCTCGCTCTGATGCAGAGGTTGATGCTGCTATCAGCGTGATACGCCGTGCGATTATGCGGGTTGTCAGTGCTGCGGCAATGGATGATTCGCCTGCTGATCTGCTGACGCGGCTTCAACAGACTGTGACCCGACTGGCCCCTGAACTCCAGCCTTTTCTACCACCTGTTTCCAGTGATCCAATAGATGCGGCGGATGATAGAGACCGAGTATCGTCCGTTGATCAGTCACCGCATGCTAGTGATGGCGATGTACCTGAGACAGTGGAAGATCAGTATGGCTTTGCGCATCAGGCAGCGGCCTGGTCGTCGCTATGGCAGCAGCGCCGACGCTTGCGTGGTCGATTGCTCGCCCGTCGCCCGCGTCGCCGATAAGGAATTGCCGGGTGCTGACAGGGAGGCGAGCTGCAGGCAGCATCTGTTTGTCTGGTAAAACGACGTACCGTGGTACGATAGCGTTACGTTCTGCACATAGTTGCATCCAGATCCTCTGTGCCTACGGCATGTGGAGCGTGATCGCATTCGTCATAGTTATAGAGCCTGCCTGAAGGCATCCCTATCTGGATGTACCGCAGCGTGCCATATCCTGTCGGGTCGTGTACTGACACTCCACGATGCATTCAGCTTCGACCGGGGCTTGACGCAGAGCGTCAGTACCTGACCGGGCCAGGTTCGTAGATAGGAAGGGCTCCATGATTTGCACCATGTTCTTATCCCAGGCCAACTGGCTCCCGTTCAGATGTGACGTTCTGTATTGCTCATGGCCACAGCCCACGCCCACCCGGCTTTTCCGCCAGGCTCTGACCGCACGCATGAGCAAGAGTTCGTCTACTAAAGAAAAATCAGCCGCAAAGCCGAAAGCCTCTGCTGCCAGATCGCAAGCAACGCCAGCGCAACCGAAATCTGGAGTGAAGCCCGGAACCGCCGCGAATTCTGGTGCTCCGGCCAGGCCCCGTTCACGCACGTCGCGTTCGCCAAAACCGCCATCGATCTGGATAGTGATCGGTATCCTTCTGTTCCTGCTGGTTGGTTATCTGCAGCAGCAGGGCTATATTAATCTGGCGGATCTGGACGCCTGGCTGGATGATAGTACTGCCTCCCCTGCACCGTTGGTCTATGAAGGAGAAGGGGCTGGTAGTATTCAAGCCTTCTTCACCACTCCCTGGCTGATCTATCCGGATCGACCGGCCCGGCGCACACCGCCACCACACGAGCGAGCGATTATTGCCGACATTGATGCCGCCTATAACAGCGTGGACATGGCTGTTTTTGAATACAATCTCATCAGTATTGCCGAGGCGCTGGTGCGGGCGAAGGAACGCGGTGTGGCCGTGCGGCTGGCGCTGGATCGTGAGAATCTGGAAAAAGTCGAAATGGCCGAGTGGGCTGGTATTGTGCAGCAGGCAGGTATTCCGGTTTCCTGGCAAGAGACGACGGCTTTTTTGCATAGCAAGTTTGTGATTATTGACAATAGTCTGGTCTGGATGGGATCATGGAACGCGACGAATAACGATACGTATCGCAATAACAACAACCTGCTGCGCATCACTATGCCACCGCTTGTCGAGAACTATGTCGCCGAGTTTGAGCAGATGTTCGATGGCATCTTTGGTAACGCCAAGTCTAGCCTGGCTCCCAATCCGGTGATCGAAGTGGACGGGGTGTTGATCGAGAACTACTTTTCGCCTCAAGATCGGCAGCTCTCGCGCCTGGTAGAGTGGGTGAACTCAGCCCGATCCAGTATTCATTTTATGGCCTTCGCTTTCACTTCGCCCGAGATTGCACAGGCCATGCTGGATCGGCATGCCGATGGGGTGCTGGTGCAGGGGGTCTTCGAGCAGCGTAACGCTGGTGGTACAGGGGCCGAATTTGAGAATTTGCGGCGTGGCGGCGTTGATGTGTTGATGGATGGTAACTGTTACACTATGCACCATAAGGTCATCATCGTTGATGAGCACACGGTGATCACTGGCTCGTACAACTTTACGCGCCGCGCTGAAGAAACGAATGACGAAAACTTGCTAATTATTGATGACCCCGAATTAGCTGGCCAGTTCATGGAGGAATTTGAGCGCGTGTTCGAGCAGGCACGTAACCCGATGCGGTGCGAAGCGTAGCTTGAAGCGCAAAGCGGACGCACCTTTTTTAACGCAAAGGTGCAAAGAAGCCAGGGAGCAAAGGCCTCTGGGTTAGCAAGTTAGCACGTTAGCACGTGCCAGAGGGAAAGCGCCGCACGCCTCCGCACCGCGCCGTGCGAAGCGTGAAATTAGATCACAATGCTGCACAGCACTTGATCGCGCCGCAGCGCTACACGCCGCAGTCATTACCGCCAGTTCACCCGGCTGCCGTATCTGCTGCAAGTTGCCCTGGTTCCGCATCGAGCGTGGTCTGGAATTTGGGCAACTCGATTGACACACACGTTAGCCCGGTATAGAACGGCTGGCCAGTGGTAGTATCGCACAGCTTTAGCTGCGCCGCGCCGCCCCCAGGGACGCGCTCCATCCCCATCTATTCGCGCTCCGGAGGGGCGCGCACCCAGGGGTACGCTCCATCCCCGCCCGCTCGCGCCCCGGAAGGACGCGCTACGGTGCCGCCTCCTCATCTCTGCACAGTCTCTTTATTTAACGCAAAGACGCAAAGACGCAAAGATGCAAAGGTGCAGAGAGGTGGATGTGAGACGTGTCAACATTTCCCCACCTCACGTCTCCCGCCTCGTGCCTCGCGCCACTCCCCTATCAACGCAGGTATACGGCTGCCACGGCTGACTCCTCTACAAGCCACGGCGACGCCTCATCATCTCCGCGACGACGCAACCATGCCACCAAACATAACCTTTGCGTCTTTGCGTTAAAACAAACGCCACACGCCTCACACCGCACGCCTCGTGCCTCGCGCCAGATAGGGAACAGATGACAGGAAAGAGGGAACAGTGAGCAACATCAACTAGCCTGTCACCTGTCACCTAAAAACGCCTCCTGGCCTCCGCACTAACGCAAGGACACCTCACCCCTTGTGCCGCACCAACGACATCATATTACGTTTTCGTATATCACCCAGCACCACACGGGCAGTTGTATAGCCGCTGGCACCAAATACCCCACCGCCGGGATGTGTGCTGGCTCCGGTGAGATACAGCCCCTTAAGCGGAGTACGGTACCGTGCCAGTTCGGGCAAGGGCCGGAAGAAAAACATCTGATCAAAGCTCATCTCCACATGCATCACATTGCCATGCGGTAGCCCGATCCGCCGCTCCAGATCGAGTGGCGACTGAATGAAGCGGTCAATAATTGCCCCGCGCATATTCGGTGCATAACGATAGAGTACCTCCAGAATGTTGTCGGCCACCTGTTCGCGGATATCGTCCCACTGTTGCCCATGCGCCAGTTCGTAGGGGAAGTATTGTGACCACAGGAACACGGTGTGTTTGCCCGGCGGCGCGACGTCAGGATCGATCGCGCTAAAGGTCATCGCAATTACTGCCGGATCATGCGATGGCTCACCGCGCAGATAATCCTCATAGGCACGCCGCACGTAGTTCATCGACGGACACAGGAGCTGCAACCCGTGGTGACTCGGATGCGGTTGGCCGCCGCTGGGCGCGGCAGTATAGTCAGGGAGCGCACTGGCGGCACAGCGCACGGTCATACCAAAGCCATTCCCCACACGGATATGGCGCAGCCGTTCGGTGAGCTTACTCGGCAGATGCTCTGGCCCTACCAGGTTAAGCAATGTGGTCTGCACATGCGCATTCGAGATAACGATCGGTGCCGGATACCGTTCGCCATTCTCTAACTCGATGCCACATGTTGCACCTTTCTCGATCAGGATGCGGCGCACGGGTGCATTGAGCAACAAATCGCCACCATATGCAATAAAGGCGCGGGCCAGCGCCTGGGTCAGCATGCCACTCCCGCCGCGTGGATGCATAGCCCCACTGGTGTGCAGCATGGCATGCCAGCCAAAAAAGTCCCCGGCCCCAATCTCGTCGGGCGGCGGGCCACTCTGCGCCGCCAGCCAGGTCATAGCTGCCCGCATCGCCTCACTCTCAAACGTCTCGATGATCAGTTGGGCATAGCTAGTCAGCAGGCGCCGCGTCACCTCCAGCGTTGGAGTCCCTCGTGGCAGACGCGGCAAACTGGAGGCCACGCCGCCAAAGAGCCGCAATACCGACGGCGGATTGAGAAACGCATCAAAAACGGCATCATTCAGCGGCTTCCAGAAGGCCATAAACTCGCGGTAGGCTTCGGCATCGTGTGGACTGACGCTGGCAATACTGGTGCAGGTCTGCTCAACATCACGATAAAAGCTAATCGAGCCGCTGCCGTCAGGCAAGGGATAAAAGGCATATGGATCCATGTCGATGTATTCCAGGCCATGCTGTTCGAGCTTGAGATCGCGCACAATCGGGGTCAGGTGAATCATAATATGCGCTGACGAGCCAACGTCGATCTTATAGCCAGGTATCACCTCCTCGGTACACACCGCGCCACCTACAATTTCGCGGCGCTCGGCTACCAGCACCCGCTGCCCGGCCCGTGCCAGGTAGCAGGCGCATATCAGACCATTGTGCCCACCACCCACTACAATAGCGTCATATTCAGGCATAATTCTTTTCCCGCTTTCCTGGTTTCAGATGAGGATTGTATATCGGTACATATATGGATAGAATTTGATTATAATTCAGCAAGGCAATCGTGGCAAATAGAGAGTCGTGCTGCTACGACAGCCTATACTATTATTGAGACAGCAGAATGAGCCAGGCGAATCGCTGTTGGACAGTTGAGCAATCTGGGAGTGCTACGTGAGAGTAGTGTTTATGTAGGAGCCGTGTGACTGACCCTGTTATGATCCAATAGGCCTGACAACACCAGAGCGGTTGCGATGGTAGCAGATGGCGGTAACGATATGGCTGTAAGGGGCAGCGGAGTGGCAGTTGGGGTGGCGGTGGGGGTCGCTGTAAGGGGCAGCGGAGTGGCAGTTGGGGTGGAGGTGGGGGGCAGCGGAGTGGCGGTGGGGGTCGGTGTCGTCGTAGTGGTATCATGCTGACTTAGCACCTGGCCCAGCGTTGACCACTCGCCGACATTGCCAGCGTTATCCAGAGCCTGCACGCGCAGCCAGTAGGAATCTGGTGCCAGTGCCGGCACCGCGACTTCCGGTTCGGTGGTAAACCAATCCGAATCACCCTGGGGATCTTTGCCAATGTAGACCCGATAGCCCTTGACGCCTGACCCACTATCCTGGGCAGCCTTCCAGCGTAGGGTGGCCGTGGTACCGGGTGTCACAACCACAGGGGTGATAGTGGGTGGTGGCTCCGGTGGCGTAATATCGTAGCCAAACGGCCCGTAGGTTTCTACGACCTGATCACCATTGACGCCCCAGGCACGCACATAAAACGTATGCATCCCTTCGGTATCAGCCCATTCAAGCTGGGCATAGCCAGCATCGGCCATGGGAAACATCGGCTCTTCGCCCGTAGGATCTTCATTCCAGCGTTGACTGAAGCCCAGCACCGCGCCATCAATTTCAAAGTCGATACGCGCATCGGTGTTGTACCAGTGTTCTGGCTCGAGTGCGCTGCTAAAACGAATAGCTGGTGGTGGTAAATCTTCACGGGCTTTAGCGGTCAGAATTTTGCCGCCATGCTGGTTGCATCCGCCAATTTCGGGCAGATCATAGCCATCAGCAAACCGTAACGGTACTGTCTGACGACCACTGGCATAGGGGCCATGGGCGGTAAAAGCCATAAAATGCAGATGCGGAATACCAGGTGAGCCACGATCGCCTACCGTGCCCACGATCGCTCCCTGTGGAACAAACTGGCCCTGTTGAGCAGCGGTCACGGTTGCCATATGGGTGTATTGTGTGTAGAAGTTGCTGGTATGCCTGAGGATCAGCGTGCCACTGGACGCAAACCAGCCAAAGACGGTACCATCAGCAGCAGCGCGTACGGGAGCGCCATAGATCGGGCCACTGACCCGTACCAGGTCAAGCGCATAGCGGTCATAGCCGTTGTGGGTACCGCAGGCATAACCTTGAATGATTTTCCAGGACTCGCCGGCAGGCATAGGTAGCCAGAGCAGTGGGGCGGCCTGGGCCGGTTGATAAACAACCAGCATAGAACCGATCAATACCAGTAGAACCAGCCAGTTCCAGAAGGTAGAGCACAGACGGCGCACGAACGGATAGTGTTGTGTGGCCAGACACCATGGTCGTTGCAACATATGACCTCCCCGGGTCGTTGTCATCATACACGGATAATGAGCCGGGCAAGCATGGCTCCGGCAGGAGCGGAAGAATACCATAAGTTGCAGCGAAGATCAAATTCTTGTGAAAGAAAGCGTATGAGGTCGCTCGTTGCTCCCGGTTTTTTCGCCTTCGGCAGAGCGAAAAAACGCCTTGCTGGAACAACGGTGTACGTTCTGTTATTATGAGGCCGATCTCTGATACCCGTTCAGCACAGCTGCGGCCACCTGTTCCGGTGTCAAGTTGCTGGTATCGATCACCTGGTCGGCCAGCGACCGATAGAGGTGGCAACGCGCTGCCCGGAGCGCATCAAGCCGGGCACGTGGATCGTCAGCAGCGAGCAGGGGACGCTGTTCAGCATGGGCTTGCAGTCGTGCCAGCAGCGTGCTGGTCGGTGCATCCATCCAGACCACGTAGGCATACGTTCGCAGCAAATCGCGGTTCGCTGCCTGGAGAACAATCCCACCGCCAGTAGCAATCACACAAGGGCGTGTAGCTGCGTGCAGTATGGTGCGTAGCACTGCCGTCTCACGGTTGCGGAAGGCCGTTTCACCCTCACTGGCAAAGATCTCGGCAATCGTACATCCAGTTTGAGCGACAATGATGGCATCGGTGTCTTCCCAGTCCCAACCGAACCGCTCGGCCAGCACACGGGCTACTGTCGACTTCCCGGTGCCGCTGAGTCCAATCAATGCCATGTGTTTGTGCATAGAATACGCCTTCTCAACGCCGCCAGCGCAGGATGAGTGCGACTGCCAGAGCTACCAGCAATAGCCCATAGCCCCAGGCCATTGAACCAGTCCAGAACGTGATCACCAGCGAGGCGACGATACATACCAGGCCAATAATGGATAGGGTCAAACGTACCCGTGGATTATCTCGATTCATCAAGAGCTCCTTGCAGGCCAGCCTGATCCGCCCATGTTCAACTTCTACCTTCTTATCGATAGCAGCAGGCTCGTTGTATCATAGCACAATTATGCCCGTGCTATAATGAGATATACTGGTTTGTGGCGGTTGCATATTCACTGCGTATGTCCTTGTGTAAAAAGCCCTCCCAATCTTGACAGGTGGGTCAGCAAAAGACCTGTCATATAACACAGGCTACGCGGTGGTATGGTCAGTTCGCCTATAGCAGCAAGGATACATGTTTATCTGAAGTTGATATAATTCTTTCATAAACAGGGAGCTATGAATAACCCGCACAGCAAATATCAACCGCTTTTCGACCATCTGTATCATTGCCAGCAAGAAGAAATAATGCTGGATTTTGCGACGATTGAAGCCATAATGGGCCAGAGTCTGCCGCCATCGGCTCGGCGGAATCGGGGATGGTGGAGCAATCGGGATAAAGGCGGCCTTCAGGCACAGTCCTGGAAGAAAGCCAGCTATCATGTTGTTCATATTGACCTTGCCAGCGAACAGGTGACATTTAGTCGGGTGAAAGTCAGTTATGATATTCCCAAAGTAGACGCAAGTGGACAGTGGAATGGTCATCTGATCAAGGCGCTCCGGCGGCATATGGGCTATACACAGTCCCAACTGGCTGATGAGTTGTGCATGCGGCAACAAACAATTAGTGATTGGGAGACTGGTCTGCGTCAACCCTGTCGTTCCTCCTCAAAGCATCTGTCCCTGGTGGCCGAACGGGCCGGGTTTATCTACAAGGACGATCAGTGATTCCCGACAGTAAGAGAGAGTACGGTCTGGTGCCAGCACAGAATCCTGGCTTCAGACCGTTGCGCAGACTAGTTGTGCGGCAGGAGCAGCCGTAACCCGTTCGCCACCACGAGCAATGTGCCGCCTTCATGAGCCAGTACTCCCAGCGTCAGGGGAACGATGCCACCAATTGCCAGCACCATCATCACCACCATCACCGTACCCGCAAAAAGCAGGTTCTGGCGCACGACCCGCCGCGTGCGGCGGGCCAACCGCAGCATACCGGGCAAGCGACTAATATCATCACTCATCAGTAACACATCAGCGCTCTCCAGCGCGACATCGGTACCTGCCGCACCCATTGCCACACCGAGTGTCGCCGTTGCCAGCGCTGGGGCATCATTGATCCCATCGCCAATCATCGCGACTGGCCCATATTGCGCCTGTAACTCGCGCACTTTATCCACTTTTTGATCGGGTAGGAGATCAGCGTATATATCGTCCACACCCAGTTCGTGAGCTAGATTGGCCGCAACATAATGATTATCGCCAGTCAGCAGCACCACGCGCTCAATCCCGACCGCCTTCAATCGGGCCACCACATTGAGCGCTTCAGGGCGCACAGTATCGGCAATGGCAATCATGGCCCAGGGCTGTTCATCACCGAGTAACACCACAGTACGTCCCTGACGGGCCTGCTCGCCAATCAGTTGGGTCACTTCTGGCGTTAGCGGGTGGAAGATCTCCGGTCGCCCGATGCGTAGCTCCATACCGACTACATGCGCCCGGGCACCAGCACCGGTCATCGAAGTAAACTCCTCGGCGGCAGGAATGGCAATCTGACACTCCTCGGCACAACGCACCACGGCTCGCGCCAGCGGATGCTCCGAAAAACGCTCAATCGCCGCTGCCAGTGCCAGCGCTCGCACCTGAGCTGCACTCAGGTTTCCCAATTGATCGTCATGTGGAGACGGGCGTACTGCAGGTGGACTGACATCCTGGAGCAGCAACTGCCACAACAACTGCTGATCAGCAGATATGAACGCTTCTGGAGGCGGGGGCGAATCAGACAGTTGCACATGTTCTAACTTCGCCGTATTGAGCGGAATGACCGCCACCACGCCCGGTCGCCCGGTGGTAAGCGTGCCCGTTTTATCGAAAGCCACTACTTTCACCTGTGTAGCCGCTTCCAGGCTGGCTCCTCCCTTAAAGAGTACCCCGTTCCGCGCCGAACGCGCCAGTGCCGACAGCAACGCTGCCGGAATGGAGATCACCAGTGCACAGGGTGACGCCACCACCATCAGCGTCATTGCCCGGTACAGCGTATCCTGGACGCTCCAATCCAGGAACAGGAGCGGAATAATGATCGCCAGCAGGGTAATGCCCACCACCGCGTAGGCGTAATACTGCCCAATCACCCGATCCGTAAAATCCTGGCTGTGCGCCTTCTGTTCTCGTGCCTCGCGCACAATTTTGACAATGCGCGACAGCGTGGAGTCCTCAACAGCGGTGGTGATGCGTACGTCCAGCGCGCCCTGACCGTTAATTGTACCCGCAAACACGCGTGCGCCGGGTTGCTTCTCGGATGGCACCGACTCACCGGTGATACTGGCCTCGTTAACGGCTGACTCACCGCGCAACACCACACCATCAGCCGGGATTTGCTCACCAGGGCGTACACGCACCACATCGTTTACCTGCACCTGCTCCACCGGCACCTCACGCTCAACCACCATGCCATTCTCGGTGGATAGCAACCGTGCTATCCTGGGCGTCATATCCAGCAGTGCCCGGATACTGGCGTGTGTACGCCCCATCGCATAGGTTTCGAGCGTATTGGAGAGCGCGAACAGAAACATCAACACCGCGCCCTCACGCGGTTGACCCACCACTGCTGCCCCAATGGCAGCAATAATCATCAAGAAGTTAACATCAAACTGACGCGCTTTCAGCGACTTCCAGGCATCCTGCACGCTGTAGAACCCACCAGCAACATAGGCCAGCGCATACAGTGCCCAGGGTACTGGATGGGGTAGCGTGGTTAACTCTTCTAACAGCCAGCCCAGCACCAGGCTGATCAGCGTCAGAATAGTCAGGCGGATCATCCATGGCAATGCGGCCAGTTCCGCCTCTTCGTCCATGGCAGGGGTGGTTGACGCTGGCTCCAGGCGCAGCGTGAGACCGTAATCCCGAACCAATGACTCAATCGCTGTCAAATCGGTCTGCCCCACATCATAGCGCAGGGTCAGCACCTGCTGTGCTGCATTATAGTTGACTGCTCTCACGCCCGGATAGGTGCGTACCTGGCGGAGCAATCGTTTCAAGTGTGTGGATGGTGATGCGACTTGTACCGTCATGGCTACCTCCCTATGATTTTATGATCGGATGATCTCAGTACAGGCTTATTTCTATAGTTCCAGTGTACATTTGATTGTAATTACTATCTTCTGATAATCATTCTAAATAACGGCGCTAAAAAAAGGCTACAAGCAGCAGCCGTCGATCCTTGCTTCGTGAAAAACGGCAGAAACAACGTATGTCATGACGACAAACAGACACCCACTCACTATGAACTTTACACGACGTATTAGCTCCCAGTTTTACTACGACGGTACGCTGATATAAACGATGGATCGTTTGGATCTGTATTGGCCTGACTATTTATACCAATAGCTCCACCATCCCTGCCGGGCTGATAAGTGTGTGCCGCAACACCAACTGCTGCGTCACGCCGGGCGCGGCATACCTGACGCTGACATTCTGGGCAAACCCCATACACCACCAGCGCATTCTGCTGGCTCAACTGATACCCGGAGCTACGTTGTACCTCAGCCAGGAGCGCATCGATGACGTGGCTATGGACATCATGAATATGCCCACACTCGGTACACACGACATTAATATGCGGCTGAAGATCCAGATCATAGTGTGCATGCTCGTCGTTCGCAATCTCTAGCTGATGCACCAGACCGAGTTCCTTGAGTGTATCGATCGTGTTGTATACGGTCGCCTGGCTGATCATCGGAAATGTCCTCCGTACATACTCAAATACATCGGCCACCGTAGGATGACCACCTTGCTCAACCAGCGCCTGGCAGACGGCATAGCGTTGCGGCGTGGCGCGCTTCCCGGAGGCCTCGAGTTGATTCAGTAAATATTCGATTCTGGCCTGGTTGGTCTGTTCCATGCCCTCTTTAGAATGATTCTAGATGCCTCTCTCAATACTAACACGAGAGCGCTTCATTGTCAAGAGATGCTGTCAGGGAAACATGAACTCGCTTAAGATGTGACGCGCTGCTTGTTGTTCCACAGGGCATGTCCGGCCAGGATCATCAGCGTGATCAGGGTCAGCGGTAAGGCAAACACCATGGCAGCATTGAACAGTGGCAGCAGCGCATGCCGGGTGGCATTCATGAACAAAAAGGCAGTGTAGGCCACGTAATAAACCAGAAAGAGTATCCCTTCCCAACGTGCAATTTGCATACCGGTAAAAAAGATCGGTAGACATGCTAGCGCTACCACAATCATCAGCGGCAGATCAAACACCAGAATGTTAGGCGCAACCGTTATGGGCGCAATCAAGCTGGTCAACCCCAGAATGGTTAGAATGTTAAACAGATTACTCCCTACCACATTGCCCACCGCTATATCACGCTCACCTTTGATACTTGCCATCACCGATGTTGCGACTTCTGGTAGGGAAGTACCGAGCGCAATAATCGTCAAACCGATCACCAGTTCGCTGATACCGAACAATTGGGCTATCACGACCGCGCTGTTTACCATCCAGTCCGACCCCAATACCAGCAAGAACAGGCCAGCTACAATCATACTCACGTGCCACACCATCTGGAGGGGGGTGTGGGCCGATGTGTTGGAAACCACACCTGCTTGCTCCTGAGCATTGTCCTGGTGATTTTGATAGATTGTGAAGACGATATAGGCAATAATGCCACTAAAAAGCAAGGCTCCATCAACACGGCTGATCAATCCATCCCAGGCCAGCACCAGCACTAATATCGATGCACCTATCATCAACGGCACATCAATGCGGATCAACTGGTGCGCTACCGCAAGTGGAGTGATCGTCGCCGAAATACCTAAAATGAGCAATACGTTGCAAATATTGCTGCCAATCACATTCCCTAGCGCAATATCGGGTTGACCGGACAAACTTGACTGCACACTGACGGCCAGTTCAGGCGAACTGGTGCTAAATGCCACGACAGTCAGGCCAATCACCAGTGGTGACAACCCCAGGGCTGCCGCTAGATGTGATGCGCCCCGTACCAGCAATTCGGCGCCAATAATCAACATGACCAGTCCAACCGCTAACATCACCCCTACCATCACATCCATCCTCAGTATCACTCCTCTTTCATCAATAATATCGAGACGGAGATCTGTCTAACAAATCCGGATCGGAATTGATACCGACAGGCTGGATCCCAATGCCTGCCAGGTGTCGATGCAGCATATTGACCTCCGGCATAGCACCAGCACAGCGATAGGCCGGGTATCCTCACATACGACATACGCATGCAGGTTTTTGTAAATGCGATTGTGATGCTCTCCATAGGGGCATTGCCTGTGCCTACCCCTGGAAGCGATCTCACTGAATCGAACATACCGGGCCGCTAGAGAGGCAAGCATACGGCTGATCCTATAAAAAAACTGGTATCGTCAGAACGCCGATTTCTCTGCGTTCGTACTCCAACGAGATATCCCCTGCGTAGGAAGACCTGGCGCCGCTTCGCCCTTCCGAAATCTCCGGGAACGTGCGCAGGGGCCTAGGCTCTCGTACGCAATCGGGGCACCAGCATTACCATTGTTTTCGGACTCCGGGAACGTGCGCAGGGGCCTAGGCTCTCGTACCCTTGCCGAGATGAAGTCTCGTTGGAGTATTAGTGAGCACATGGGATCATCGCCAGGGCACGCTGCACAACCTCTCGCACCTGTGCATACCCCTGTAACGATAACGCCTGATCCGGATCAACCCAGCATGCCTGCGTAATACCTTCAGCCCCTGATGGTTCTGGCGTTACATATTCAGCACGGGCCAGAAAGTAGGCGACAGTTTTATCATACCAGACGCCTTTGCTGTATACAGGATAGCGAATACGTTGTACCAGAGGGCCAATCACGCATTCTACCCCTGTCTCTTCGCGAATCTCACGACAGGCTGCTTCTTGCTCGGTTTCAGCATCCTCAAGATGACCCTTGGGCAGCGTCCAGGCACCATACTTATCATGAATTACTAACAGACGCAACTGCCCCGCTGCGTCATAACTATAGACGACCCCTCCAGCAGCAACTTGTGTTGACATCGCTATAACCCGAACAACCGTCCGATCCCATTCTCCAGCGTAATCCACCACTGTGCAAATGAACTCCGCTGGGCCAGGTCGGTAATGCGGGTCAACTGACCAGTAGACAGGAGGATCCCCATCACGATCAACAACAGGCCACTGGCGATACTGGTGGTATGGAGATAGAGCGTGCGGTTGGCAACCTGCAATTCAAATCCACGCCCACGCACAATACGCCAGAAGCGCGAGTCGGTGCTGAGACGACTGAAGAAGCTTGCCATCACAATCAGCGGCAGTCCCAGGCCCAGTGCATAGATAAACGCCAGTACGGCCCCTTGCATAATCGCCACACCCTGCGATGAAGCCAGGAGCATCAGTAAGCCACCCAGGATCGGCCCGACACAGACCGTCCAGCCCAGCGCAAACGTTGCACCATACAGATATGATCCAACCACTGTAGCGGCTGGCCGCTCCTGGACGGTGAATCCGGCAAAACCTTTCCCAACCAGGCTCATGATCCCAAAGCCAATTACCATCATACCGCCCCAGAAGGTCAGCGCCGATTTGTTATCAAAAATTAACCCGGCCAGCGCAGTCGTACTGGCACCCAGCAGCGTCATAGTTGTTGCCAGGCCGAGAAAAAACGCCACGGTCATGAGGACAATACTCTGCTTTCCCGCCTGGAACGTAAAGGCAAAATAGGCCGGCAAAATCGGCAGGGTGCAAGGTGAGAGAAAACTCAGAATACCAGCCAGAAACGCCGGTAGCGCCAGTACCAGTACGCTGCTGCCACCCGTATAGATCCTGGCCATTGAGTTGCCACTGTCAAGACTTAAAATAACCACAATCACCAGCACCAGCCCGGCCACAATTGTGCTGAACATAAAAAACCGGGTGCTGGTTGAGGATGGCTGGTGATCAACCTGTTGCGATACCGGTGGTGTAGACATACAATCCCCTCTCGTTATGTATTCTGTTCTTGTGCGTGCTGCGCCTGTTGGAGCGTATCGACTGGAAAGACCGTACCCGTGCGACGCAATTCGGTGAGATCATCATCGCTGACAGGATGTTCACCGAGAAAATAGATCACTCGATTGAGTCCATCATAGCGATAACGCTGACGCATCCAGCGTCCCTCGATTGTCTGCCGCACCACATCCACAATCCAGGCATTATGAGCCGTATCATACTGCTCGTGTACTAACCATACCAGTTCGTGGGGCTTAAAAGCCATTGCCAGCGCTCGATCTCGATCCGCTATGGATGCTGGTGCATCATTGCCATTCTCCAGTACGGTGAAGGAAGTGATAACGCGTTCAGCGGCGGCGATCAAGTGTTTGAGAACATTCGGAACGAATCCACCGCCGGGACTGGCTGATGGCGACTCTGACATCACCTACCTCCTTTGTCTGACATTACAGTCTGGTTGCATTATAGCACTTTCGGTATGCGGTGGTTGATCATTTCGCAATTCTCGATACCAGGATGACACCGTGCTCGCCGGTTTCTGGCTTGCAATCAATTGTGTTGACCGGTGTTTTTCTGGACTTGATGCCTCTTAGCACCGAGGAATGAGTACCAAAGAACCATATGGCTACACGCTGCCATAGCAATGAGCTATGGCTCACGGCGCACATGCGCCCTCTTGTTTCTCTCGCTTAAGAGAGCTGTTGCCTACCTTCTGGCAATGCCACCATCAAGGACAGCGCGGCAGTGGGAGATGTAACAGCAGATTCTCCAACACCAGTTGGGGATTCACATTATCGCGCAGTTGGCGGCGAGCTTCATCGAGCCGCACCACAAAACCATGAATATCGGGTAAGGCATAGTGTTGCGCTGCCCGGCTCAAGTCTGACTGGCGATCCACGTGAGTGATATACTCGCTGCAATCGGCTGCCATGAGTAAGACATCGCGCCACCAGCTCTGCCACAATTCCAGCCAGTCAAATACCTCCGCCTGTTCACCACTGCGATACTGTTTGTTGCGCTCCTCAGCCCACTGGAAGGCCGTGCTACATAACTGGCTGTGTAACAACAGTAGGGTATCCAGGCGTTCCTGGCGTTGTTTTAGCTCTGCGGGGACTGTGGTGGCGTGCAACGCCCATCCGATCCGCCCACCACTCCAGGCCGCCAGCAGCGCTGCCTGATCGGCAGCCAGACCATGGTGGGCGATCAGCGCTTCCCTAATCTGCTGACGAGGCAGGGGACGCAACCGCAGCAATTGGCAACGCGAGACAATCGTTTCCAGCAGATCAGCGCTATTGGCTACCAGGATCAAGATCACAAAGGGCGGTGGTTCTTCCAGTGTTTTGAGCAACGCGTTGGAGGATTCCTCGTTCAACCGTTCGGCATCGTGCAGAATAAACACGCGGCGCCGGCCTTCATATGGTTTGAGGGCCATATCGCGCTGCCAGGCACGGATGGTATCAATTTTCAATTCTTTCTGGCGGGCTACCTCGGCCTCTTTCAGTCCAGCCGCCTGGGTAGCCATACTGACAATACGCACATCGGGATGATTGCCACGCTCAATGCGGCGGCAAGTGCGACAGGTTAGACAAGGGGCACGATCAGGCTGTTCACAGTTGACAGCCTGCGCAATACGCAATGCAACCAGTGCCTTACCAATGCCTGCTGGCCCGGTGAGTAGCAGCGCATGCGGCAGGTGTCCAGTAGCAATTAGACGTTGAAGATAGGCAATTGCCCACTCATGCCCAATGATGTTCCAGGATGGGGCAACAGCATCCCGTTCACCACACTGCATTCCCGATACCCCTGATTCCTGATGCCGACACCCTCACGCGTACCGACGTTCGGCCACCATTATAGTAAATGGTTGGGTAAACGTCGAAACACCAGCACCGCATTGACACCACCAAACCCGAACGAGTTAGACATCGCAATCTGAATATCTGCCGGGCGGGCACGATTGGGTACATAATCCAGGTCACATTCGGGATCAGGGAATTCTTGATTGATCGTTGGCGGCAAGATACCATGCTGCATCGCCAGGATCGCCGTGGCAGCCTCGATCGCCCCCGCAGCACCAGTGGTATGTCCGATCATCGACTTGGTAGCGCTAATCGGCACACTGTAGGCATACTCATTGAATACCTGTTTGATCGCCAGTGTCTCGGCTATATCGCCGACCGGCGTACTCGTCGCATGGGCGTTGATGTAGTCCACCTGCTGGGGATCAATACGGGCATTGAACAGGGCAAGCCGCATCGCCCGGGCTGCTCCATCACCTTTTGGGTCAGGAGCCGTAACATGGAAGGCATCGCAGGTACTGGCATAGCCCAGAATCTCAGCGTACACGGTGGCTCCCCGTCGCCGAGCGTCCGAGAGCCGTTCAAGAACCAGCACCCCGGCTCCCTCAGCGGGCACAAATCCATCGCGCTTCCTGTCAAATGGTCGAGAAGCCTGATCGGGGGCTTCATTGCGGGTACTCAAGGCACGCATAGCACAAAAGCTACCCAGGCTCAGTTGACTGATCGGTGCTTCCGCACCACCAGCGAGCATGACCTGTGCCTCGCCACGCTGGATGACCGCCATCGCCTCACCTATTGCCTGTGCACTGGCGGCACAGGCAGTACTGATGGCGGTATTGTATCCGCGTACATCTATTTGAATTGCCACCTGACAGGAAGGCATATTCGGTAGCGCTGCAGGAATGAAGAACGGACTAATTTTCAATGGCCCTTTTTGTAACATCGTGCGCACCGCTTGCTCGGAATCGGGCATAGATGTTGCACCACTGCCAATCAAAACCCCGGTGGTATAACGATTACTATCATCAATACGTAAGCCGGCATGCTCAATCGCCATACGTGCAGCAGCAACTGCAAACTGACTGGCACGTGACATGCGGCGCGCCTCCTTGAAGTCCATATACTCACGTGGGTCAAACTCTGGCACTTCTCCAGCAATTTGACAGGGAAAATCATCCGCATTGCAGAGGGTGATGCGCCTGATCGAACTGCGCGCTTCTTCCAGACCAGACCAGAATGGCTTGATACCGACGCCAAACGGTGTCACCAGACCCATTCCTGTGACAACGACCCGCTGATCCGCGTCACGTTCTTCCAGAGTCAGATTAAGCGGTGCGGCGAGTACATCTTCTTCTAGAACGTCTTCCAGAAGTTGATCTATCTGCTCCGCCAGTGTTTCCTCGGAGATAACTTCGCGGGTAGACGCAACCGCCAGTAATCGCTGTCGTAACGCCCTACGGCGGTCACTCGTAATACGCGCCATAATCGCAACCCTTACATACTTACTCCTGTTGCTACGGGGGTTTCAGATCACAGAACATTGACACGAACTGGATTATGTTCGAAACCTCCTGTAGCAACCGGAGCATAACCCTACGGATCTTATTCTTATACTTTCAGTATATAAGCCGTTGACATGCACACTAGAGATGGGTGTCGATCCAAAATCAGAAGTTCTTTCTTCGCCACGTACTGCTTTGTGCCTGGCATGCACACCAGAGATGGGTATCGATCCAGAACCACCACAGACTTTGTTGTCATGCAACCTGCCTGCGGTCGTATACAGGTATCAGTTCTGTGAAGATCAAGATCCTTGAACCAGAGTGAGTAGCGGATGTCCGTATACAAGCGATGGTGGTCAAGAGTATGTAGATACTCACCTGGAACTTACGTCGTTTAAGAGATTGTCGTGAGATTATAGCATGTATGCATTCCTTCCGCCAATCCTGCTGATAGGTACCTGTTCAATTTGAACGACCGTCTTGCTTCCGTACCGCGTGTTATGAGGCGCACCCCTGATACCGTTTCACCTTGAACAGAAACAGATTTTTGGAGTATAATGTCAGGTACAGGAATTACGCAGTTGCTGGAGCAAAACGCCTTTTGAGCTCTGGGCAGAGCGGTATTTCTAGTTGCCCCGTTTCGTTTCGGCAAAATGGGGTAATCAGAAGAGCGTATCTTCCATGTTGCCGCAAGCAACATGGACATGGACTTTAAGCGACCCTGTATCTCCTGACTAGGATGTATCCAAAAATTAATTATAGTACAATCACAACAAGTCTGGCACGATTCAGAGGGGCATCTTCAGAGCAATAAGACCATGGGTTCGATCCCAACGTGAGATAGCGTCGGGTTTGCATCCCACAAAAAAGCTGGCACCGTGTTCGCCTGCCATCGTTCCATACGTGGCATTGGTGAATTGCCGACCCTGGTGGCAATCATTGTCTCAACTGCGTGAACCAGAGATAACCTGGGCATGGCCGGCGCTTCAAAACTCTTCTCTCATTCGTGGTCTGACCGGGTTCATGGCGTGCATTGAACGTCTGTCCCCGTTCCGGTGGGTGGTGTGGAGGAGCCGTGGCTTGCCCGGTGTTGTTGGTTCAGTCTAAGGTGGCCGCAACGTCCCTCCCTTGAGCCGAACAAGTAGGGAGCCACAGGTTCCTGCGTCTCCCACAGGTGAACGTTCCCCGGAACGGGGACAAAGTGAGAAGACATGCCGTGCTATTTCAACCAGTCGTATTGTGGTGACAACACTAGAAAGATGTAGGAGTGTGGCGTCCGACGAACTCCAAAAGATTGCCCAGGAGGTACATAGCTGTAAACTCTGCCCATTGCATCAGGGGCGAGTGAAGGCTGTACCAGGTGAGGGGCCAATCGACGCGACCATTGTTTTTATTGGTGAAGGGCCGGGGTATCATGAGGATCGCCAGGGGCGGCCATTCGTGGGGCCATCAGGGAAATTCCTGGATGAGTTGCTGGCACTGGCTGGACTACAGCGGCAAACCGTTTTTATTGGCAATGTGATCAAGTGTCGTCCCCCGCAAAACCGTGATCCCCTCCCAGAGGAAATCGACATCTGTACCCGCACGTACCTGTTACGTCAGATCGATATTATTAACCCACGGGTCATTGTCACCCTGGGCCGCTTTTCGATGAGTCTCTATCTGCCCGGAGAACGTATTTCACGGATTCACGGCCAGCCACGCATGATCAATGGTCGGCTGATTGTGCCAATGCTCCATCCAGCCGCAGCATTGCATCAACCGCAGAACCGCCCGTTGATCGAAGCCGATTTTCGGCGCTTACCAGAGATTATAGCTCGATCTGAACATACAGGACAATCTGGTGCGGATGATGCTGAACCGCCTATGGAACAATTGAGCCTGTTTTAAGGACTATGAAGACATATCGACTCTCTACGGCTGGACGCCGTACAACGATCATCCTGTTAATTGGAGCGCTGGCGATCTGGGGGTTTGCGTTGTGGAGCTTTGGCAATACCCTCGGTATAAGCTATCACCCCTTCTTCTTCTGGTCAACAATCAAAGACAGTATTAACCAGGGATTGACGATCGGTCAGGTTATTCCGGCGTTACTTATGCTGGTTCTGATTGTAGCGACTCCCCTGCTCGTGTGGAACCTGCTGGAAGAGTGGGCAGCGACGTATACACCAACTGAGGCCGGGTTGCGCTTTGAATCATTGGGGATCTGTGTGATCTATCCCTGGCCTTCCATTCAGCGTGTGCAACGCGTTGATGATGACAGTGACGAACCGATTGACGAACTATATCTTGCCGACGATCATACTGACCAGATCCGTAATCCGTTCTTGCGGTTTTTGCATGCTCAAGCCTATGGCCGTCAGCGCTTGCCCATCTATGCTGGTTTGGAGAACCGGGATGAACTGCTGACCGAGATCCGGCACCGGGCCGATCTTCAGGGTGAGGAGGATCAGTGTGAGCTAGACAGAGGTGCTGCAACGAACGCTTGATAGTGAGCAGGTCAATCGGCAGCAGTGCCTGAGATGACAGGCGGTACGCCGTACAGGAACAGGATACCGCTCTATTGCAGCAGGTACAATAGGTGTTTTGTACGAGCGACTGCGTCAGTTCTGTGAAATGATAGAACGACATTGACTGCGAATGACAGACGGTTCCAATGGCCAGGCTGCATTGCCTCCTATGGTGTATAAGGAGCAGTGCGGCCCATTATACGTTTTACCATGTGTGTAGAAAGGAGAAGAAGTCTCTGCCGCATTCGCTGTGAGCGGTATCTGGCTTCACAATATATCTATGGCTAAGAATCGCGTGCGTACGGTTGCCCTCGGCGGTGTGGGGGAAGTCGGGCGCAACATGTGGGTGGTAGAATACGGTGACGAAATTATTATCCTGGACTGCGGGGTGATGTTTCCCGAGTCAGATATGCTCGGTGTTGATCTGGTGTTACCAGATATTTCCTATTTGCGAGATAAAGTCAAGCATATCAAGGGTATTCTCTTGACGCACGGTCATGAGGATCATATCGGGGCGCTCCCCTATCTTATTGCCGATTTAGGGTTTCCGCCAGTGTATGGAACGCGGTTAACCCTGGGTATTTTGACCAACAAGCTCAAAGAGCATCGTCGCCTCGATCAGACGACCCTGAACACGATCCAGGATGACCAGAAATTCCAGGTGGGTAGTTTTACGATTGAACCGTTTCATGTTGCGCATTCGATCCCCGACACGGTCGGCTTTGGCATTACCACCCCGGTCGGTCTGGTGATTTATTTGACAGACTGGAAGTTTGATCATACTCCCGCCGATGGGAAACCAACCGATATTGCCCGTATTGCGGAGTTTGGTCAGCGTAAGCCACTGGTGCTGATAACCGACTGTGTGCGGGTTGAAGCCAGAGGCTATACCCCCAGTGAGTCAACGGTCGGTGAAGCCTTTGATACGATTTTTGCGACTGCACCTGGGCGGATTATCCTGGCGACTTTTGCCTCGAACATTAGCCGTGTGCAGCAGGTGATCGAGTCGGCTGAAGCGTATGGGCGGCGGGTGGTGCTGATGGGGCGCAGTATGGAAAATAATAGCCGTATTGCGTTTGAGATGGGTTTTTTGCGTGCCGAAGAGGGCACAGTCATTCGTCCCGGCGAGATGGCAAACTATTCTGATGACCAGATTGCGGTGGTGTGTACCGGAAGCCAGGGCGAGCCAATGTCAGCACTGAATCGTATGGCCAACCGAGATTATCCGCATGTCAAAATTAAGCCAGGCGATACCGTTGTGGTTTCGGCGACCCCCATTCCAGGTAATGAGGTTTCGGTCAACCGAGTGATCAATAACCTGTTTCGGCTGGGAGCCGATGTGATCTACGGTAGCCAGGCCGGGGTGCATGTTTCTGGCCATGCGGCCCAGGAAGAATTGAAGATGGTGCTGGCACTGCTCCGGCCAGAGTTTGTTATTCCATTTCATGGTGACTATCGCCATATGATTTTGTATCGCAAAATGGCGCTGAATATGGGCAGTATTTTCGAGTCAGACAATATTCTGCTACCAGAAAGCGGCTCGATCATGGAGTTTAGTCGCAACTATGCGCACACCGTTGGTACCGCTCCGGTGGGGTATATCTATGTTGACGGTACGACTGTAGGTGATGTAGGCAACGTGGTCGTGCGTGACCGCCAGATGCTGTCGAAGGATGGAATGCTCATCGTCGTCGTTAGCATTGATAGTACAGGGGCTCTGGTAGCTGGCCCGGATGTGGTCTCCCGCGGCTTTGTTTATATGCGCCAGAGCCAGGATCTGATTGAAGCAACCAAAACTACGGTGCGCGAGGCACTGAATGGTGATACAAGTACCCATACCCAGGTTGATGTTAGCTTTGTGAATCGCAAAATCAAAGATGTGGTGAGTGAGTTTCTCTATCGGGAAACCCGCCGCCGCCCGATGGTCTTGCCCGTGGTGATGGAAGTGTGAGCGTTATGCGGAGTATTGGCCTGGCAATGGTGATCGGGGTTAGCATCCATTGTGTCCCCGGCACTGCAGAGCTTATCACTGCGTAACATCTTCAGGCGTTCAAGACGACCGAAACGGCCTGAAGGTGTGCGTTACCTGAACCGCGGATCAGGATCCGGCATATTATGATGTACCTGATACGCTGTCGAGTGCAACTTCTCTTGATCCACGAACGTCCTAATACCAGGAAGGAAGTGGGAGCATAGTCTGGACGCTGCCTTATCCGGCATCGGCCGCTGATGTGTCAGGCACAACAGTTCACGCAGGCGAGTGTTATACATGCATGAGAAGCCAGCCTATTCGCAGGCCGGGCGATCCCACCGCCTGACTCCTGTTATATGAGTGGTAAAGATGACAATCAGGTGCACCTGGCCGTATCTCGTTTTTTATTGCCGGTCAAGTTGCGGCCAGTACTCCAACGAGACTTCATCCTCAGCCGGGATGTGGGGGCCGCAGGCCCCCACGCACGTTCCCGGAGATTTCGGAGGCGCGTGACTGTGTTGCGCCTGCCCAGCCCAGGGGATGGCTTGTTGGAGTACGAGCAAGGTATGCTGTCCCCTGATCATCTCATCAAGGAGGAGATATACAATGCAAGGCAAACGAATGGTACGTCAACTTTCAGATCGATGGCTCGCCGGGGTTGCAAGTGGTGTGGCCACTTATTTCAAGGTAGATCCCGTGCTGGTGCGGTTAGGATTTATTGTGCTGGCGCTCTTCAACGGTATAGGGGTGCTGCTGTATCTGGTGCTGTGGTTACTCTTACCCAACGAAGATGCAATTGTGATCGACATGCGCACGCAGGTACGCGAGAATCTGCAGGAAATGCAGCACGCGGTTGGCCCCTTTATGGCGCGAGTGCGTGATGCGCTGAACGAACTGGCAGCGTATTTGAACACCACGATCCGGCGTCTATAACCTGGCATATATTGCCCCGGTTGTAGACGCCACATTATGCTCCACATTGGTGGGGGTACCCCTCGTAGGTGCCTATGCTGTTCACATCATCCAATCAATGACCCGCACTGATTCAAATTGCAGCACCATACCAGCAACCACCAGGGTTGATTCTATGTAGTGTGCTGCAATGCCACATATCGTCTTGCAAGGTTCGTATTGCCTTAACGCAACGCATGTGTCAGCGCCTTGCGCCGATTCATCGCATAGGCAATACCTTGCTGTAAACTATTCTGGGCGATGATATTCCCCAGGTCGGCCCCGATCTGCACCAGCGTCTGCGCAATCTCAGCACTGATGCCGGTCAATACTACCTCAGCTCCCAGTAGTTGTGCTGCACGTGCGGTGCGCAACAATGCGGCTGCTACCTGGGTATCAACCACCCGCACGCCAGTAATATCCAGGATAACGATCTCGGCACTATAGGTGGTGATGCCTTGCAGCGTCGTTTCCATAATCGCCTGTGCCCGCTGACTGTCCACACTGCCAATGAGCGGCATCACGACCACCCCGTCGGCAATCGGCATAAGTGGTGTCGAGAGTTCGCGTACTGTTGCTTGCTGGGCAGCGATGATTTGTTCTTGTAAGGCCTGGCGTTCGGCCATAGCCCGGTGTTCCTCGGTGAGATCACGGACAATTGCGGCAAACCCGATCGGCTGGCTCTGGTCATTCGACATAACCATGCCGGATACTTGCACAGGGAATTCTTCCCCTGACGCTCGTTGGGCACGTAGCTGAATACGTATCTTACCATTCATTATCAACTGTTCGGTCAGTTGATCCAGCAACAATTGTTCCGTCGATGCGATCAGCTGATTGGTCGTCATCCCCACCAGAGTCGACTGAAACCCATACATCGCCTCAGCAGCCGTGTTGGCATAGGTAATCACCTGATGCTGGTCACAGATTATCACCGCATCGGGCGTATTTTCCACCAGTATCTGGAAGGTGCGCAACTGTGCTTCTTGCTGCTTCCGTTCGGTGAGATCCTGAAGAAAGCCAACCACGCTATGTGGCATACCTTCGGCATCATACAGCACATACGCTGTTAAATAGGCCGGGAATGTCGTGCCATCCTTACGCCGATGCTGTACTTCGCCCTGCCACATTCCTTTTTCCAGGCAGCAGTTAAACACTTCGAGGACATAGTCTGGTTCTCTAGCAACCATCTGGATAAGGGGTAACCCCATGGTTTCATCTACTGTATAGCCAAAAAGCTTGCAATACGCCGGATTAGCATAATCCAGAGCAGGCTCACCTCTGGTTAGCACTTTGCAGATCGGTACAGGGGTATTCTCAACAATATCCTGAAAAATCCGCAGTTGTTGCTGTTCCCATTTCCGTCTTGTTATATCCTCGGCAAACCCGACAATGCCCAGCACCTGGCCATTATATACCCAGGGGTTTTTGCGGCTGACGACCCAGAGCGTGCTACCGTCGCTGCTGCGCACGGGTTCCTCATACAGTTTTTGTACCCCATCGGTCATCACCGTCTGATCATCGTCCACATATTTGTCAGCGTGATTGGCCCAGGGCATGTCGTAGTCGGTCTTGCCAATAATCTCGGACGGGGCAGCCGCACCTGCATCAGTATACATTTTGCGATTGCCGCCCAGATAACGCCCCTTCCGATCCTTCCAGTAGACCCCTATTTCCTCAGGCAGGTGATCGATGATCAGTTGCACCAGGGCCTGCTGTTGCTGCATCTCGGCCTGGAGCCGGGCGAGAGCAGATTGACTCTGTTGCACCTCCTGTTGCATTTGCTGCACCTGTGCCTGTCCATCTGCTGCTTTCCGGGTTGCTTCTTGCAACTGTTGTTCTAATTCGGCTATGCGTCTGCGTAATTGTGCGGTTTCGGCCTGTACCGAAGTACTTTCTGATGGATCGTCAGGCATGAAGCACTCCTTTATGATTACAATATATCTCGTTCGCTGGGGTCTCCTGATTACCATAACGAGACATCCGCCAGGTAGAGAGGCTCGGCGCGGCTTTGTCCCGCCTGAATCAGGGAACGTGCGTGGGGGTTGCAGGCCTCCGCTCCTCTGGCCGAGGTGAAGTCTCGTTATAGTACTATGACTCTCAAGTTCTAGCCATCCATTGGGAGTCTGTAGAGAATAGACAACATCCCTGTTGAACGATTGAAAAAAGTATATAAAAGAGCCAGGGTATTGTCAATCCAGTTTTAGAAAGGTCTACCAGACCCTTGTGATATCAATGCATGCTCACTCAGCGGTTCCTGCTACGTAATCGTTCAGGTGGGGTGGGCAGAAGGGGCAACGCCCCTCCGGGAGGCTCCTCATGTTGGCCCGTTTTGAACGGGCCGAAACAACGGTTTTGCGGGAACCACAGGCCCCCGCGCCCCTGCTGGCGCAGGTACCACCGGAACGGTTACTCTGCTACAGCATACACCAGACGCTTGTAATTTGCTCAAAATGTTTTGGTAGTTCATAATGCCAGAACGTATGTGGTATGCCTATTCAGGCTTTCGCCCTGGTTTGACGCTTTGAGAGTTTGCTGGTATGATGCCTATGCTTTTCCGATCACAGAAGGAGCCTCCCCATGCCCGACTCCACCACGATTGAAGGGCGTAAACTGGATCATATTCGTATCGTCCTGGGCGAGGATGTCGCTGCCAAAGGTGTTGTCACCGGTTTTGCCGCTTATCGTTTGCCACATACCGCCCTGCCCGATCTGGATATGGACGAGATCGATACCAGTACGACCTTTCTTGGCAAATCATTACGCGCACCGCTGCTGATCAGTTCAATGACAGGTGGCGCACGGGCCGCTGAACGCATTAATCTGACACTGGCTGAAGCAGCGCAGCAGCTTGGATTGGCGATGGGTGTTGGTTCGCAACGAGCGGCTGTGGTTGATGGGCGTCTGGCATCAACGTACCAGGTACGGCGCGTTGCACCCTCAATCCCTTTGCTCGCTAATCTGGGGGCGGTACAATTGAACTATGGCTTTGGAGTGGAACACTGCCAGCGAGCGGTTGATATGATTGAGGCCGATGCGCTCATTTTGCATTTTAACCCGCTCCAGGAAGCGGTGCAACCCGAAGGCAATGTGAACTTCAAAGGCTTGCTGAAACGGATTGAACAGGTGTGCCGTGAACTGCCGGTGCCGGTGATTGCCAAAGAAGTTGGCAATGGTATCAGTGCTACCGATGCCCAGCGACTGTATACGGTGGGTGTGCGCATCATTGATGTGGCCGGCGCGGGAGGGACGAGCTGGAGTGAGGTGGAGCGTTTCCGTCAGCCAGATCAGCAAGGAGCACGGGTGGCTGGTGCCTTTGCTGACTGGGGCTTACCTACTACTGAAGCTATTCGCCAGATTCGGGCAATTTTACCTGATATTACCCTGATCGGTAGTGGGGGTGTACGCAATGGGGTAGATATTGCCAAGGCGCTGGCGCTGGGGGCCGATCTGGCTGCAACTGCCCGTCCCGCTTTGATACCTGCGGTGGATGAGCGGGGGGTCGAGGCTGTGGTTGAGCAGTTGCAGGCCTATATGAAGGAGCTGCGCGTGGCAATGTTCTGTAGCAACTGCGGCAACCTGGCTGCGTTACGCGCCTTACACTTGACAGAATGACGCTGCGCTGGAGCGCACGGGAAAGCCTTTCACCCGTTCTCTCTAGCGCTCCGCCGCTCTGTCATGCCTGTCTATGATATGCATGTCACCAATCTGAGCCTCCGTGATTTCCGGGTGTACCGGCGGCTTGATCTCCCTTTACGCGCCAACACAACATTGATCTATGGCGCAAATGCTTCCGGCAAAACCACATTACTTGAGGCACTCTTTTATCTCGCTACTACTCGTTCGCCCCGTACCAGTATTGACCGTGAGCTGGTGCATTGGCATGCTCAGGGTGAAGCTGGTGTCACTCCGTTTGCCCGGCTGGTGGCGGAAGTACACCGCACCAGTGGGAAAACGCGCCTGGAGGTTATTGTCCAGTTGCGCGCCGACGATCAGGGCCAGATCACGGGCACAACCCAGAAGCTGGTGCGCGTTGATCGGCGGACAGTGCGTGCGCTCGATTTGATCGGGCAACTGCGGGTGGTTCTGTTTACCCCTGCCGACCTGCTGCTCGTTAATGGCCCGCCTACCGAACGTCGCCGGTATCTCGATATTACCCTCTCACAACTTGATCCGCACTATGTGCGTGCACTGGCGCAATATAATCGGCTGGTACAGCAGCGGAACAGCCTGTTGCGTGCCTGGCGCGAGCGCCGCCGCCCGCTCCGTGCGGTTGATGATGAACTGGCGTACTGGGATCGAGAACTGGCGGCGACAGGCGGCTATCTGCTGGCCGAGCGCTTGCGAGCCGTGACCGATCTCAACCAGTTCGTAGGGCCACTTTTTTGTGAGATTACCGGCAATGCACAGCCACTGGAAATGAGGTATCAGGCTGGTTTTGACCTAGGCACTGGCCGCGATGCAGGAGGGTTGGCGCAGCAACTGGGTGCCTGCCTGCAGGAATTACGCGGCGAAGAATTGAACCGGGGACAGACGTTGATTGGGCCCCACCGGGATGATCTGCGCTTCACGGTGGGTGGGATCAACCTGGGTGTGTATGGTTCACGTGGCCAGCAGCGTAGCGTTACACTGGCCTTGAAGCTGGGTGAAGCGGAGTTAATGCATAGGCGTAGCGGCGACCCCCCCGTTTTGCTGCTTGATGATCTGCTCAGTGAGTTAGATGCGCAACGGCGCACACACCTGCTGCATGTCATTCGCCGTCCTCAGCAGCAAACACTGCTCACGGCTACCGATTTGAGTGACTTTGACCCTGATTTTTTGCAGGACGTCCAGCGTCTGCGGGTGGAAGAGGGTCAGATCTATCCGAGTTAACGCCTCACCACATATCGCAGTCTATGCTACAATATCAGCCACAGGTTCCTTGTTATACGCGAGGTCACTATGCGTCTCCCTCGTTCCAGTGGGATTTTATTACATCCAACGTCATTGCCAGGTCGCTGGGGTATTGGTGATCTGGGTTCGGCGGCCTATCAGTTTGTGGATTTTCTCTACGATGCGGGTCAACGATTATGGCAAATTTTGCCCCTTGGCCCGACCGGTTTTGGTGATTCGCCCTATCAGTGTTTATCCTCGTTTGCTGGCAACCCGTTGCTGATCAGCCTGGATCGTCTGCTGGAAGAGGGGTTACTCACGGACGCGGATCTTACCGGAGACGCGGCATCGCCTCTTCCCGATTTTCCCATTGATCGGGTGGACTACAACGCGGTTACTGCGTTCAAAATACCGCTGCTACAGCGTTCATTTACCCAGTTTTACAGCAATGGTGCGCCCAGACATCGGGCAGCATTCCAGGAATTTTGTGCTGCGCATGCCATCTGGCTTGATGACTATGCCCTGTTTATCGCACTGAAGCAGCGGTTTGACGGTGCTTCCTGGGACACATGGGAGTATCCGATCCGCACACGCCAGGCTGAGGCGCTGGAATACTGGCGGCAGGAACTGGCCAGGCAGATTGAAGCGCAAAAATATTTTCAGTATCTCTTCTTTCGCCAGTGGAACGAACTGAAGGCCTATGCCAATGCACGTGATATCCGTATCATTGGCGATATGCCCATTTTTGTGGCCTATGATGGAGCTGATGTGTGGGCCAATCCCGAATTGTTCTTTCTCGATGACGAAGGCCGGCCTACGGTTGTGGCTGGTGTACCACCTGACTATTTTAGCGCGACCGGGCAACTCTGGGGGAATCCACTCTATCGCTGGGAGCGCATGGCGGCGAACGGCTATGCCTGGTGGTTGCGGCGCATTAAGAGCACCCTCGATATGGTTGATATTGTGCGCCTCGATCATTTTCGGGGTTTTGAAGCCTATTGGGAGGTTCCTGCCACGGAGGAGACGGCAGTGAATGGGCGCTGGGTAAAAGGGCCAGGCCATGCACTATTTGCACATCTGGAGCAAGAACTGGGTGAATTACCAATCATTGCTGAGGATCTGGGGCTGATTACGCCCGAAGTAGAAGCGTTACGCGATGAATTTAACATGCCAGGGATGAAGGTGCTCCAGTTTGCGTTTGGTGATACGGCCAAAAATCCGTATTTGCCGCATAACTACAGCCAGAATTATGTGGTCTATACCGGCACCCATGATAACGATACAACCCTGGGCTGGTTTCTGGCTTGCAACGATAAGGAGCGTGAGGCGATCCAACGCTACCTGGGACGCGATGGGAGCGATATCGGGTGGGATATGATCCGTCTGGCATTGTCGTCCGTCGCCGATATGGCGATCTTTCCCTTGCAAGATGTGTTGCGGCTGGGTAGCGATGCGCGTATGAACATCCCCGGCCTGGCCGAAGGCAACTGGTCATGGCGTTTCCGGGCCGAGGCGATGAACCCGGATATGTCACACGGTTTACGCCTGTTGACCGAGACCTATGGACGAGCGGAACCAGAGCCGACAGCAGAAGCGTAATGCCCTGGTGGTAAGTCGTGTGTAGAGGGGTATGCAGGAGCAGGAATAAGGCATGGCCCCTGCATAGCCCATCCCGACACGATTAGCCAGAAAACCCGCCCATAGAGAACCTGCGGCAGGGCGCTTTCGACCATGGCCGGGCGGTACTCCATGCCTGGTATGCTTACCGCAACTCGCGTTGCAGCGCCTGCGCGAGAGAGCCTGCGGTCGAACAGCCTTCTAGATTCACGTTAAGCGCAACCAGCGTTTCGGCTATTTCGGGGCGAATACCAACCAGTATACACCGCGCTCCAAGCAATGAGGCGGCCTGAATGCCGCGTTGTAACCCGTTCGCGCTGGCCGTGTCCAGGCCAGGAATACCTGTCATGTCAATCAGTACCAGTCGGGCCCGTTCACGTTTGATCCCTTGCAGTAAGATCGTGATAAAATCCTCGGCGCGTTCCTCATCAAAATTGCCAATCAGCGGGAGAATCAACACTCCCTGAATTACCGGTATGAGAGGCAGTGATAGCTGCCGCACAACGGCGGCTAACTGATCTCGTTCCCGTTTTTCGGCCTGTAGCTGGCTGATAACTTTCGCCAGACCGTGGCGCTCCTGTTCTAATTGCCGGGTATAGTGTTCAATCTCCGTAATATCACGGCCCATCAGCAGCGTACCCTGGCGTTGCCCGGCGTTGTTGGTAACCGGGGTAGTGGTCAGGGCAATCCGCCGATTATGCAGCGTCAGGGTACTATTCACGATAGGCTCATCCTGATCGATAGCTTGCGGTGGCGACGAAGCATCAAGCGTATGCCCATTGGTTTTCGCGAGTGCCATCTCAACAATCTCCTCATCGTGAAGACCCATATGCATAGCACGGGGATTGCTATAGACGACCTGTCCTTGCTGATCCACGACGATCACAGCTTCGTCCATTGCCTGGAGCGCCAGATCCAGCGCGATGTGGATGGGTACAATTAGGCGCGTGCGCATGACGGCGTAAGCCAGCGCTATGAGCAGGAGGATGGTGCTAACAGGTGCCGTCAACGGCCCGGCAATGGGCAGGCTCGATTTGAGAAAGTGCATAGCCCCGGCTACTACTAGTGTTACAGCAAGCAGCATGATCGTGATGCGTGCCGTGCGGGATCGAACGAACGCAACCAGCAGAATGCTCAGATGCATCAGCCAGCTCAACGGGAACATGCGGCGCAGGATGACACCAGCCTGGGAAGCTGAAATAACCTGATAACCGGTCTCGGTAGCGACAACCCCCTGCACAAAAACACCAGTAGTAGCCAGAATGTCGATCCCCAGAACCACAAATATCACCACATAGGGCAGAGTAATCCAGATAATCGGGCGCGATCCTTGCCACCATTGTGGAACAAACAGGGCACTCAAGAGTAGCAGCATAGCGATTTGCAAAAATGCCAGTACAAGCCGTGTGCCAAGCACGCCGATATAGGCCGTTCGTTCGTTATCAGGCTGGTACTGCATAACATTGAAGATGTTTAGCAATACAATCGAGACAACAAGCAACACAAACCAGCGTGCCGGTCGATGATCCCATGCGCGTAACGCTACGAACGTTGCCAATCCGGTTTTGATGATCAGCAGGATGAAGGTACTTATCAACAAGAACGTGGCTGTATCCATAGCAAACTCTCTCCAGACCCCTCTCTACATATTTTAATGATTTTTTCATACTATGCAAGAGCTATCTGGGCACATGTTCTGAAACACAAGAACTGTAGTATGATGGATGTACTATGTCACGCATTGAACGTGTTGTAGTGGCCAGCCGTTCAACGGTTTACCAGCAGGAGGAGCCAGAATGCCCGCAACATTAGAGGATATAGCCTTGCGTACACATATGAACCTGCCGTATGAGCAGGCATTGGAGAGGGTCGCAACAGCACTCCAGGCCGAAGGCTTCGGCGTGCTAACTGAGATTGATGTGCAGGCCACGCTGAAGAAAAAGCTCAACGTTGACTTTCGGCGTTATGCCATTCTGGGAGCATGTAACGCGCCGGTCGCGCATCAGGCGCTCACGACGGAACTGGAAATTGGGTTGCTGCTGCCCTGCAGTGTGATTGTGTATGAAGATGACACCGGTACCGTGGTTTCGATTCTGGATCCGCAGGTATTGGTGACACTGAGTGGCAATACAGTGCTCCAGCCGCTGATGGCAGATGCGCACGCAAGATTGGCGCGGGTGATTGCAGCGCTGACGCCAGCGTAGTGCGGAAATGTGGCTTCCGCACGCCATAGGGGGACAGATGTCTCAACCCTTCACCGCACCTGCCGTCAGACCAGCCAGGATACGGCGCTGGAAGATCAGGGTTAGTATGATGAGCGGTACCGTCACCACCACAGTGGCGGCCATCATTGGCCCCCAGGGAATCTCAAAACCACCGGTTGTCTGCGGCTGGAAGGCAAAAATCGCCACTGGCACCGTGCGCTGGTCGGGAGTTTGCGTGAACGATAGCGCAAACAGAAACTCGTTCCAGGCGGCGATAAACGCCAGCAAGCCGGTAGTCACCAGGCCAGGCATCGCCAGCGGCAGCAAAACCTTATAGAACGTCTGCGCTGGCGTGGCCCCATCCACATATGCCGCTTCTTCCAGATCACGGGGCATGGCCTTGAAAAAATTAGTCAGCACCCAGACCGTAAAGGGCAGCGTAGCGCAATTGTTGAGCGTCAAGATATTGTATGAATAAATCGCCAGCGCTGTCCGTATTCCAAGCTGGACTATACAGCATCAGAAATTGATGGTGTCCTTTTGAGCATAGCACATGCCCCCGGTGTTTGCTTCCAGGAGGGAAAGCAAATCTACTCTGCAAAGCGTTGCACGGCCACGACCGCATTTTGCCCACCGAAGCCGAAGGCGCTCGCCAGCGCCACATCGACTTGCGCGTGGCGAGCGACGTTGGGCACATAATCCAGGTCGCACTGCGGATCAGGCGTGGTGTAGTTGATGGTCGGTGGAATTATGCCCGTCTCGATTGTTTTGACACAACCGATCAGCGCCAGGGCACCGGCTGCGCCGGCAGTATGGCCGAGCATGGCTTTGATACCACTGATGGCAATCTTGTAGGCATGTTCACCCAGCGCCCGTTTGATCGCCAGCGTTTCCGACTCATCGTTCATGGGCGTGCCGGTGGCGTGAGCGCTGATGTAATCCACGTCTTGCGGGGTCAATTCGGCGTCGGCAATAGCGCGACTGATCGCCAGGCTGGTGTACGTCGCCTCTGGTTCAGGCGCGGTGACATGATAGGCGTCTTCGGTGGCACCAAAGCCGACAACCTCGGCGTATATCCGGGCACCCCGCCCCAGCGCATGTTCCAATTGCTCCAGTACCAGCACACCACAGCCTTCAGCCCCGGCCGTGCCGTTGCGCCGGGCATCAAACGGCCTGATCGCCTGCGCGGGATTGTCGCCGGGCGGTGCAATGGCCCCGATCACCCCGAAGGCCATAGTGTTCATCGCTGTCACGCCAGCATCAGTACCACCCGCCAGCGCCAGCAGCGCATCACCGCGATGGATCATACGTGCTGCCTCGCCAATCGCAAGAGTTCCCGTTGCACAGGCGGCAACCGGCGTGGTGGTTGGGCCATGCAACCCATAGGTCATGGCAACCTGGCAGGCAGCCATATTGCAGATATAGATCGGCAGGTAGAGTGCAGTGCTGAGACGTTTACGCCCTTTACGCTCAAAATAGAGCGCTTCTTCTTCAGTAACAGCGGCGCCACCCAGTCCAGTGCCAATATCGACCGCAACTTGCGTGCGGTCGATCTGATCCAGGTTGAGATCGCTATCACGTAAAGCTTCACCGGCAGCCGCCACGGCAAATTGGGCAAAGCGGGCCATGCGTTTTGCCGCTTTCGCATCCATATAGTTGCACGGGTCAAACTGTTTAACTTCACCGCCAATGACATAGGGAAAGTCACGAATATCAAAGTGGGTGATATAGTCGATGCCGGAACGCCCGGCAACTAGGCCCTCCCACAATTCGGCCACCGAGTTGCCCAGCGGCGAAATGGCGCCCATGCCCGTGACTACCACGCGATGGGTCGGATTATTACGCATACTTCACTCCGTACACTCTATCCTTACATGCAAGGAAAAATATGTGCGTAGCATAGTATGGGTAGTGGGTGCTGTCAAGTGGCATTGGGGTTGGGGGTGTAACGTACCGTTCTGCACGCTTCCCCACGCCCGGCAGCGAAGCCGGCCTGTGCTGGCTCCAATAGGAAATAGGAGATAGGAGATAGGAGATAGGAGATAGGAGATAGGAGATAGAAGTCCTCTCCAATGTCTCTTTCCTCTTTCCTGACAGCTATTTTCTCCCTCCTCCTCGCATGCATCCCCCACGCGGTCGTTCATCGCAAAATAGGCTTTCGCCTTCGGCAGAGGCGAGTTGAACAGACCACTGCATACGTCCTGTATAATGATGATGCACAAGGTGTAAGATGCAAGGCACACGCTGCGAGCAACGAGACGCGGAACACACTGTGAATCCCCAGACGTAGCAGTTGTATGTAACCGCGGCAGGGAGGCATTCAGGAGTCAGCGATCAGCCGATGGAAGATGCGCCATGAGCGATAATCAATTGCAGAACAACCTGGTGGTGTTACAAGCTGACTACCTGGAGGCATTGCGACTCGGCAGTGGTCGCGCTGCGGATCAAGTGGTGCAACAGGCGCTCGATAGCGGTGCGGACGCAGGCGATGTGTATCTGGACATCTTTCAGCCCACGGCCTATGAAATCGGGCGACTGTGGCAACTTAATCGCTTCACGGTGGCCCAGGAACATCTGGCAACCGCTATTATCGAGCGGCAGATGGGCGAACTGCACCCGCTCTTCCGCCCCCAGCACCGGCGCCCGCAGGTGGTCATCATCGGCTGCGTCCCCAACGAGCAGCATCGGGTCGGGGCGCGTATGGTGGCCGACTTCTTCGAGGCAGATGGCTGGACGGCGCACTACCTGGGGGCGGCAACGCCAATTGACTCCTTTGTGGCGATGGCCCGCGAGATGCAGGCCGATCTGATCGGGCTATCGGTGCAGATGGTCTACTATTTGCCGCATATCACCGCTTTTGCCGCTGCTCTGGAGCGCTATGGACTGGACGGCATCCCCATTATGGTCGGTGGCATGCCTTTCCGCCAGCAACCCGATCTGGTGCAGACACTGAATGTGCGTTTCAGTTCCACCAATGCCCGCGAGGCGGTGCAGCAGGCCAATCAACGCTTTGCTGTGCCCGCAGCACCGATGGCTCCGGATGTGCCGCTGTTGCCGGTTGCCAGTGCAACCCTGGATGCCTTTCGCGCCGCACGCGACCAGATTATCCGCCTGGCGGTAACCCTCTCACTCACATACCCTGCCGAGGTGGTGCATTTTGGTGCGCATGCTACGCGGATTCTAACCGCCGGGTTTAAGTTTATGACGCGCATGCTTGAGACGGCGATGCTGCTTCAGAACACTGCGCTGCTGGAGGAACAATTAGTCTGGGCCAACACGCGCCAGCCGCATGATGGTGTGCCGCCGGAACATCTGCTCCATCGCTTCCAGATGTATGCCGCTGCGATCGAAGATGTGCTGCCACCGCCGCACGCGGCGGAGGTACTGCCCTATATAGCCTGGCTTATCGCCCACCAGCGCCAGTTTGTTGACCGCTGAGCAATTGTTTTGGAACGAATGTATGAGACAGAAAATATTATGCAACACGTACGCACAGTGACAATCCTAAGTGGTTTCATTATGATCGCAGCAGGCATTGCTGCCGCTGTCAGCATCTTCTCCAGTGACGGCCCCGGCCCCTACACCTACATCTCGATCCGCGGTCAGGAGATACTCATCCACGGTCGAGGCATCTACCAGCACATGTCGGCTGAGGTCGCCGTCCAGGGCATTGCCCAGGACTATGTCACTCTCTTGCTGGTCGTGCCACTGCTGGCCGTCGGTTTGTGGCTCACGCGACGCGGTTCGCTGGTCGGCCAGATTTTCCTCGCTGGCGTGCTGGGCTAGTTCCTGGTGACGTATCTGTTTTACCTGATTATGGGTATGTATAATGTGTTGTTTTTGGTGTACGCGGCGTTGCTGGGCACTTCGTTCTTTGCCTTGTTACTGACCATGATGAATGTGAATCTGTCACAACTCCAGGCGGCATACAAGCTATCACTGCCTGCCATACCCTGGACAGGCGTGCCTCGGCAGGATGCGCTACCGGGCTTTCCGCTTCCGAAGCGCCTCAGCGATAGCCTTCGGCTTGCAGCGAAAACAATCGCGCATAGGTGCCATCTCGTTGCAGTAGTTCGAGGTGCGTACCCAGTTCTGTCACCTGCCCATGATCAAGGACGGCGATGCGGTCGGCCATGCGCACCGTGCTGAAGCGGTGGCTGATTAGCAGCGCGATCTTGCCCGCCGTCAGATCGCGGAAGCGCTGAAAGATTTCATATTCCCGCTCGGCATCCAGCGCCGCTGTTGGTTCATCCAGCACCAGCACCTCGCCATCACGCATAAATGCGCGCCCCAGTGCCAGCTTCTGCCACTGTCCACCCGACAACTCAAAGCCTTTCTCAAACCAGCGGCCCAGCATGGTGTTATAGCCCTCCGGTAGCTCGGCGATCACCTCGTCCGCACCACCGCGCTCGGCAGCCGCCACGACACGTGCCTCGTTCTCTAACGCCTTGATCTGCCCAAACCCCACATTCTCGCGCGCCGTGCTGTGATAACGCACAAAATCCTGAAAGATCACACCGATGCACTCGCGCAGATCGTCCAGGTCATACTCGCGCAGATCTACTCCGTCGAGCAGGATCTGGCCCTCGGTCGGATCATAGAGCCGCGTCAGCAGCTTGATCAAGGTGGTTTTGCCGGCACCATTGGCTCCTACCAGCGCCAGTTTCTCACCAGGGGCAATATACAGATTCACATGGCGTAGCGCCCAGTCTTCGCGGCCAGCATAGCGGAACGAGACATCGCGGAACTCAATGCCATGCATAATTGGCCGTGGCACCCGTTGCGCCTGCGCCATCTGCGGCATTTGTGGTACCAGGCCCAGAAAGCCAAACAGATTACCCATAAACAGGCCACTCTCGTAGATGTGGCCAATATTGTCAAACAAGCCCTGAAACGTACCCTGGCTCTGACGAAAAAGCGCCAGATACAGCGTCATATCGCCCAGTGTGATCACGCCACCAATTGTCTGCCACACGATCCAGGCATAGGCGCCATAATAACTGGCAGTAGACACCAGGGCCCAGAACATACTGACCAGACTGCGTCGCCGCGCCAGAGACGCATCCTCGCGGTAGAACTTCCAGAACATGTCGTGGTAACGCTTGAGCAATGGCTCGCCCAACCCGAACAACTTGACCTCTTTCACGCTGCTATCAACCGTCAGCAGATATTCCAGGTACTGCATACGACGAAACTCAGGCGCACGCCAGGTCAGCAAGCGAAAATGCAAGCTGCTATAGCGCGTCTGAGCAATGAAGGCCGGTATGGTGGCCCCGAACAGAACGAGCGTGATCAGCGGACTAAAGGCCAGCAGCAGTACAGCAAATGATGCCAGCGTGATGACATTTTGCACCAGCAAAAAGCTGGTATTGATAATCGACAATGCCCGATAGTCGGCCTCACGGCGAGCATTCTGGAGCTTATCGTAGAAATCGGCATCTTCAAAATAATGCAAATCGAGCGCCAGTGCTTTGCGAATAATTACCGTATTGATCGTATGCCCCAGGCGCGCATTGAGCATATGATCGAGCAGTGAGCGGCTCTGGCTGAGAATCGTGCCAAGCGTAATCAGCCCGAATTCGATCAGCAGGAAGGGTAGTGTTGCCTTCAGGCCGACCTGAACCGGCAACGCATTATTGATAGCATCAACCACGGTATCAACAATCAGCTTGCCGACCCAGGCTTGAGCTGCGGGCAAGGCGGCAGCCAGCAGGGTGACAATCGCCATACCCACTGTGGCGACTCGGTTGGCTTGCCATGCCAACGCAAGCGAGCGCGGAATATTGCCAAAGGCAGTGCGTATGCCGCGCCAGCGCTCGGCCCAACTCTGGGCCTCTGGTGCAGCCGAGATCGGTCGGCGGGGAGGTGGAATAGCCATAGAACTCCTTTATCTTTTCAACGAACCATGGGCATCCCAACACCTAGAGCGTAATCAACCCGCGTTGTGCGCCGCGATGCACGGCCTCGGTGCGATTGGCGACATCCAGCTTGGCATAGATCGATGATACGTGAAACTTGACAGTATGTTCGCTAATCTGTAGCGTGCGTGCAATCAACTTGTTTGACAGGCCGCGACTCAAGAGTTCCAACACCTCCAGTTCGCGTGTGGTCAATGGTTCCTCCAGTGGTTCGGCCACAGCAGTGATCGAGACAGTTTCCGGGCGCTGATCGGGGAACTGGCTCGCCAGCGCAGTGGGTAACACGCACAACCCCTCAGCCACTGCGTATACGGCTGCCTGTAACGTACTGGCTGATGCTTCGGGGGCAACAATGCCCCAACCACGTGAAGCCAACGGGTGAAGCAGAGCCACAGACCTGGGATTATCGGCCAGTAGCACGATTCCTGGTAGGGGGTGGGTTTCAAACTCGCTTGATGCTGCGGGCGCAACTTCTGCCAGCAATTCCGGGTTCGCAAGCACCAGCACATCCACTGCGGCCAGCACATCAGGTGTCAGGCCGAGTAGCGTAGCCGCCTCGCCCCGAACGTAGATGTCGTTCGCGCTCAAGATGGCCCGCAGGCCAGCGCGCAACGCCGGTATCAGTGCTACCACGAAGACTCCAATCATAGCTTCTGTCACCTTATATACTCGTGGCGATGACACGTTCCTTTGGGAACAGGTTCTCCGATGATGCAAGCCGGGGCGGTACCAGTTGTGATCTACCCCGGCCTATGGTTGCCAGTGCCGATACTCCGTGTCGGCACCGGCAATCTGAACCAGTCCTCCGCAGCCTCTGGCAGCCACTCCGAAAGCTTTGCAGACAGGGCGTTAGTACGTTGGTACATCCCAACGTTTCAATGTACGAATATCCTGGCGACCCGAGGAGGGAGAAAATGGCTGTCAGGAAATAGGAAAGAGGGAACCATTGGAGAGGACTTCAATTTCCTCTCTCCTCCTCGCTCTCTCCTATTTCCTAATAATGTTCCAACGCTCCAACGCAACGTGGATTGGAATGGCAACGGAGAGATCGCCACCAGCGATCATGGCATTGATGCCCACCACTTCACCGGCAACATTGAGCAGCGGGCCGCCGGAGTTCCCCGGTGCCAGGCGTACATCAGATTGAATGTAGGGTGTCTGGTGCCGGGCGTCTCGCAATGCAATAGCACCCAGGCCGCTGACAATGCCACTGGTGACGATGTTCGTCTGGCCCCACGGGTGCCCGATGGCAAACACCAGCTCTCCTACTCGCAACCGTGTCGAGTCACCAATCGGCAGCACTGGCAGATCCTGAGCCGCAATCTGGAGCAACGCCAGATCCAGCGCCGAGTTGTGATCCACCACCTGTGCTGCGAACGTGCGTCCATCCGCCAGCAGCACCTGCGTCGCCGCGCCGCGCTGACTGGCGGCAATCACGTGATAATTCGTCAGAATGTGCCCATCAGTTCCCCAGATAATCCCGGCTCCGGCCCCACGCCAGCCGCTGCGCACCTGCACCACACATGGCCGCGCCCGATCAACCAGTTGCGCCAGCCGCGCCGAAGCCACAGCGGGGAGTTCTCTTTGATCAAGCATAGCTTCTGCTATCATAACATATCCTCATATGTAGAAATGTTAACAGGTTCCGTGCTGGCAGGTTTACCTGTCAACGTCGAACCTGCCAACGTGCCAACACCTCAGCGCTGCCCAACCGTCACGTGCAGCGTGTGCAATCCTCCACCACGAATCACCTCAACTGGCACTGTCTTGCCGACACGTTCGTTCATCAGCAGTGGCTGCAGGTCGTCTGTATCGGTAACTGGCTGTCCATCAAGTGTCACCAGAATGTCGCCAATGAACACCCCCCCTGCCTCAGCCGGACTACCCGGCTCAACACGTATAATCAGTAAGCCCTGCTCCTGCGCTCGCCCTGCCCGTTGTGTTTCTGGCAGGTGAACCGGCTGACTGCTGACGCCCAGAAAACCGCGCTTGATAAAGCCCTGTTGTGCCAGCGTACGCGCAATGCGCCAGGCGATCGGGGTTGGAATAGCCAGGGTGGCCCCGCTGATCAACCCGGTTGTCAGGATGCCCAGCACTGCTCCCCGACCATCAATTAATGGCCCACCAGAGAAGCCGGGATAGGGAATGGCATCGGTGCGAATATACTGTTCGAGCAGCAACCCCCGTCGCATACGCAATGGCCCGCCAACTGCGCTGACGATGCCCAGGCTCGCCATTGGCCCGCTGCTCGATGGTCGTCCCACCACCAGAATAAGCTGTCCCACCCGTGCCGGATCACTGGCCGCGGCTGCGGGCGTTAACTCCAGATCATTCACCCGTAGCACCGCCAGGTCGGTGGAGGGGTCGCGGCCCACAAACTGTGCCGCCAGGACACGCTCATCATGGGTCTGGATCGTCAAATTGTCCTCGCGCTCCAACACATGGTCAGCGGTCAGCACCAGATCGGGTGCATACACAATGCCACTGGCCGCCTGCCGCTGCCGCCCGTTCACCATCACCAGTGCCGATCCAATCCGTTCCACCGCGTCGGCCATTTGATTCGATAGCATGCTCAAAAGTTGTGGGTCTGAATATGTCGCGTCCATAGATATACTCCTCTTAAATCGCGCCTCACGCCGCTGCGCCGCTGCGCCGCTTCACATCTTGCACTGTTGGAAAACCTGTACCCACTATACGCCACACCGGGTCAGCCAGCATCAGTGATTTGAGCAGGGAACTACCTGGAAAAACGAGCAGGACGGGAACAGGAAGGTGGAGCGCGGGAAGTGAATGCTACGTATATGGAACGGTTCACTCTTCTCCTGGGAGCGCGGGCATCTTGCCCTCGCACATCTTGTCCTCGAACGTGCTGAACGTGCTAGGAGCGAGGACATCTTGCCCTCGAACGTGCAAACGGGCAACAGATGTCGTCTGTTGCCCGTTGACCGATCTCCATATGCCAGAGCAGGATGTTTGGATTGAACGCCAGCACAATGTGATAGGGATGATGTGGCCGGGATAGCTTCCAGCCTATTCTTCCTTTTTACCGCCAAACAGTCCGCCGAGTCCGCCTTTGAGAACCGCGTCAACCTGATCAGCCACACCGCTGACATCTGCCTTGAGCAAACCATCAACCTGACCCGCAATCGGGCCGGGGAGTTTGGCCTTCAGATAACTGGCGACCGTTTCGACCGCGATCCGTGCCTGTACTTCGCTGATGCCAGCCTTTTCCTGCACAAGTTGCACAATGGTTTTCATTCGTTCGTTCCTCTGGTAAAATTAAATCACAAACCATAGATCATACGCATTCAGTATGTAATTAAATCCACCTGGTGTCAATGGCTCTACATAGGAGGAATAGATAGGTGACAAGTGCCAATTAGAGGTTACGCTGCCGTGCTTCCAGATTCAGCAGCAAAAACCTCAAAACATCATTGTTAGCAATATGTAATTTGATCTAGATCCTGGTGTTCGAAGCATATTCAGCTATCCGACTATGTGTGTTCTTCGACCTTCCAAAATCGTACTCGCCAGGAAGCACCCCATGTATGCCAGGCAGCGATAAGCACCAATGGCCCAAGCAACGTTAAACTGGTGGCAAATTCACCATATCCGCTCAATACCAGGAATGGCCAGATCCAGGATACACCGACTCCCAGGAGGGCGGTACGCCCTGGAATTTGCGTCCACACTAATAGCAGCAATAACACGCTATATGGATCAATACCATATCCATGGTGGGGGAAAGGAAAGATAAAAACCTGAATAATAGCAAGTTTAGCCCACCATGGATATTGCCAGCAGGCCGGTAACAAGACGCATATCCAGGGAAGCAGGTAGATTGGTCGCACAGCGGTGCGATAGACATACAGCTGATCTAGCCAGGCCGTTAGCCATCCAGGTTGAATGAAAAATGTTGCTCCTGCTAGCATTCCTCCTACACCTATAGCCCATAGAAAAGCCCGTCGATCTTCACGCCAGGCCCACCAGCACCCTGCCAGGGCAAATAGCAGGCTTGTCTGGGGCTTGAGCGGTAGTAATGCGACACAGATGCCAACAAGCCACACCCGGCGTTGTTGCATTGCTAACAATAGTACCACACATAAACTGGCCCAGATCAATGTTGCTTGCCCAATAATAATATTCTGAAAGAACGGCCAGAATAGCAGCGGTAACAGAATACCATGCTGCTGTAGACGACTTACTAGTCCGTAAACTAAGTTTCCTTGTATTTTTCATTCTCGGGATGGACTTTGGTGTAGTGGCTATTGAGCTTGGTTCGAGCGGCCTGGATGGAGAACTGCCAGTTGATCTTGATCGCCTTGGCGCTGCGCTCGTT
>DAOTWD010000136.1:0-54710 GCA_034435975.1 Chloroflexaceae bacterium
CAATAACAATGTCCGACTGATAGGTGGTAATTGACTGGAGCATATGCTCCATAATTTGTGTGGCCCGATAGCTATCAATCACCCCCACCAGCGGTACCACAATGATCCCCTGATACACCGGTAAGATCGGGGTACTCAAATCACGGATTGTGCGGCGTTGCGCCTCCAGTTGTTCCGCTTGCCTTCTTAGCTCGGCCCGTGCCTGTTGCAATGCCGTGTCAAATCCAGACACAAAGTAATGCCCAAAGACACGTAACACATCTTCTAGCTGGCGCTGGGCGGTGAGCGACCAGGATGCGCCATCCTGCCGAAAAGCGTCCAGCCGATCCAACACATGTACTCGAAACACATCTATAGCAGCAATGGCTTCCAGCAAGGTGAAATTGGCGGCAGCGCGTTGTTGACTCAGGGCCTGCGTATAGGTGATCAGCGCTGCGTAATCATTGTGTATCAGGCTGTCAGCGATGTGTTGCAGTGATTGCCGCAGAGCATGTCGAAGATCATGCTGTGGCATTTCCTGGTAATGTTCTCCGATCTGCATAACCTGATTCAGGAGTTTATCCAGATCAGTATCGAGCTGTTCGCGCAGAAATGTCCCAAAGAGTTGTATGTCTGTGGTCATTATCGCCTTTATCGTACTATTCACGTATCTTCATTCGATATGATGGGATTTTGATACCTCATCCTCAGCCAGCAGTTCATCGGCAGCGGCCAGGAGTGCGGCGATCCGCTGTGGATCAGACTGTCTGGCCTGAAGATACAACTCCAATGCCTGTCGGGGCGTCAATCCTGCCTGCAATTGATCCTCAATGCCGGCAAAACGCCCGCGTGCCGGTCGTTCAACATCAATGACGATTGCTGCCACGAAAAACGCGCCGGCCGTGCGTAATTCCTCACGGAGCTCGGTTTCGCGCAAGAGCGAGGCTTGCTCCGGGGTCGCCTTGACCAGCAAGCGCACCACTGCCGTGTCAAGCGTATGCTGCGCAATCGCGCGGAGGATCCGTTCTTGCGGGGTGTCGCTGGCGCGGACATCGATATCAATAGTAATAAACGGACGTGCAGCCAGTTTGTGAAAATGCCAGCGTGTTGTACCACGGCCTAACTCAACCAGGACACACCCCTTTTCCTCATTCTGTTCGCCAAAATCGACCCGCTCAATGCTTCCGGGATAGACCAGCGGTGGATGTTCGCCCAGCGCCTGGTGTTTATGAATATGTCCCAGTGCCACATAATCAATATTCGGCTGAGCAACCATGCTGCGTGTCAAGACCAGATCCTGACCCAGTGTCATGCTACGTTCTGCACCGAGTTGCGCACCGTCGATCGTGCCATGCAAGGTCAACACCGTTGGAATGTCCGGGTCTAATTTGGTCAGCGTTTGCTCAATAAAGTTATCGAGTCGTTTGCGCAACTCTGCTTCGATCTCACCAAACGAGGCCAGGCGCAGTTCCTCACGGGTCAACAGACCATGGCGTGTTACCCAGGGGATGGCAATAATCTGGAGTGGGCCAGCACGCGTGGTAAACTGATAGAGTCGCGGGCGGTCGGCGATCGTGACCCCCTCGACGGCCAGGGTGCCAAAGATTTCCACCGAGTGTGCCCGACCAATCGACGGTGACACGTCGTGATTACCGGTCAGGATGAAGACGGGGATGTTGGCGGCGACGATACGGCGAATGCGCCGTGCAAATTCGCGCTGGTGCGTCGGGTTAGGCGAGCGGTTCTTGTAAATATCACCAGCGATTAACACCAGATCCACACCAGCTTCCAACCCCACATCAATCGCCTCGTCGAGTCGCCCCAGGTAATCGAGCAGACGGGTGTGCAAACCTGTGGAGGGATCGATGCGCCCGTAGTTCTCAATACCAATATGTAAATCAGCCAGGTGCAAAATCTTGATCATAGCTATCAGGTTTTCTTATTTGTCAGAATACCAGGGTTGCACCCGTTCCGGTGGGGAGATCCGAAGGGGCGTTGTTGCTCCGGGGGTCTCTTCACAACGGTTGTGCAGGGCTGCAGGCCCCCGCACCCCGGACGGCGCAGGTACTACCTGAACGGTTACGACAGGGTTTACAGTCTCCATAGCTGGGAAACGGGTGTCTCCGTTTCAGTCAGGTCAGAACGCTCCCGCAGCTTCAGCCGGAACTCCAATACGTCACGACGTTGAGCATTGCCTGGAAGCAGCCAGTTAGCCAGAAGCATAGCACAGAGTGGTGTCAGGGGCAAGCAGTGCAAACAGTGCGGGATCAGATCTGCACAGGGTATGATCCGTGTACCCGTTCGAGGGAACGTGTGCCCGCAGGGGCGTGGGGCCGCAAGCCCCTGCAAAACTCTCTTTAGGGCCTGTTGGGGTGACAAGGCTGTCTCAACGGGCCTGGAGGCACCTCCAGGAGGGCAATACTCCTGCCAGACACTCTACCTGAAGGTTGCTGATCTGCAACCAGGAGCTACATCCCAACGTATACTCAACACGGAATAGTCCGTCCAACAGATGCCTCTGGTGCCACAATGGAGGGAGATCATGTCTGAGCGTCCATCAATTGAGAAAGAAATAAACGATACAAAGAAAACGATCAGTGCTATTGAAAAAGATGTCAGGCAACTACGTGACTGGATTAGCAGCAACGAACGTACTTTGCCAGGAATGCAAGAAACACTGCGTCGCATTACCGAAGAAGGCCTGACCCGCGCTCGCACCGACCTGGCGCAACGTGAGACGCAGCTCCAGCAATTACGTGAGGTGCTGGCTCAGCATGAAAAAGTGTTCGCACTGCTTCATGAGATCGAGCGTAAAGAGCAAGATATTGCCCGACTTGAGCGTGAACAGGAGAAGATTATCGTCTTGCTTGAACGTCACCAGGCTGAACTACGCCAACTCCGGCTGACCTACGCTGAAATGACACAACCGGTGATCCTCCCTGCATGCGAGCTGGTTTTGCCGGACAACAATCGTATTCCACTGGATGCGCATATCGGCACCTATACCATTGGCTGGAGCGATATGACCGGGGGCGGAGTGCCCGACATCGACCTGCACCGTGTGGGTGGGAGTACGCTCGGTGTGAGCCGCAAGCATGCTTTATTGCGCTGGGCCCAGCAGCAGTGGACGATTACCGATCTCGGCAGTACCAACGGTACCTATGTGAATGACACTGCCATTGTGCCTCACACGCCCACGGCATTGCCTGACAAAACCAGACTGCGGCTAGGCAACCTGATGCTGTTCTTTCGCTATATTACCGCTACCACCCGCCTGTGAGCAGCGATCATGTGTCCCATTGACAAGGCGGTCAGAGGCTGCTAGAATCGCTGTCAATATCTTGAAATCATACTATGACCAGAATGGTTTACCGGCAGTAGCGTATATCCTGCCGTGTCAAAAATAACACACAGAACGTTGCCCATTCCACGCTCATCGTGAAGAAGAAATCCACTTTTATCTGAGGGGAACAGGAAAGTTGTTTGTCCCTGCTTCAGGCAGATGACAGGACGCAATGTTATCAAGGAGAGTTTGTCATGCCAGCGGATGCCGGGGCTACGATCAATCACTCGTTCACTCGTTCAGCGTGGGCCGTCAGCGTCCGTCTGGGCGTGCTCATTCTCACCACCAGCGTGATGCTGGCCTGTGCACTACCAGAACCACCGGTGACCAATTTACCCACATCTCCGGCTGTGCTGGATATTACCCCCGCTCCCACGCTAGATATTGATGCTACGGCGACGGTGCTGGCTGGTCTGCTCCGTGCCACCCCTACTCCGACTGGTATATATACAGTGGAGCCAGGCGATACACTCAGCACGCTGGCTCGTGAATTTGGGATTACCGTCGAAGAGCTTATGGCAGCGAATGATCTAGAGAATCCGAACGATTTGCAAGAAGGGCAGACGCTCGTCATTCCCACGCCACAACCACCGTCAACGGTCGAGACCGAATAATATCGACTGTGCAAATGACACAGGCTACGCAACTGGTTTGTAATCCGGGCACCTTGACAGACGGCACCCCCCTCGTGTATGATGTTCATATCACAACAACCATAGAGCCGATCAGGCATAAAGGAGGTGATGCCCATGAGTCATAGCGAGTGTATGGGTATCACCGCAAGTGAAGTCCGCCAGGATACTTTGTGGTGATACCCTTTTGAGAGCATAACAAAAGCCTCTGCTGTAACAGCAGAGGCTTTTGGCATGCATAAAGTAGAGTCAATTTCTGTGTACTACAACGAGACTTCATCGCGTCCGGGGTGCGGGAACCTGTGGCCCCCGTGCACATTCCCTTTCTGATGCGGCGTGGCGAAGCCGCGCCGCATCAGATACAGTAATTTCAGAGGGACGAGGCCGCGCCAGGCTCTCCTACTAGGGAGAGGTCTCGTTGTCGTACGATGTCTTTCTTGAAGATCGTGTTGTATGAATAGTATCGTTAGCGAGGCAGCAATGGTATAACGGGTATGTCCGGTGCTGCTGTTGTGGTTACCGCTGAATCGGCCCATTGCAGATATTTATCCAGGGTACCATTAAAATACACATGCACCACTTGATTGTGGGTGACACGAGTAATGGCATCCCAGACCTCTTCATCATTGACCGAGTGTACAATCAGCATCCCCCGTTCGGGAGCAAACTCATCTTCATCTGGCGGGATCACAAACCCTAACCACTCATCAGGATAACGCTGCTCTACATCAACAATATCTTCCACACACCCACGCTCGTGCATAGCGGTATAGGGGCACCCACACTCACAGCCTGTTCCGCAAGTTGAGGGCTTATGTGTACCGCAAGCGGTACGTCCACCATGTTCGGCACTGGTCAGGGCTATCATTACAGGCATGATCGACTCTCCTCACAGGCCAGTACTCCAACGCGATTTCATCGCGGCAGGGGTGTGGAGCCGCAGTCTCCTGTGCACGTTCCCGGTAATTTCGGCAGGGCAAAGCTACGCTGAGCTTTGCTACCCATGATGTCTCGTTGGAGTACTGGTATGGCGCTGTAACCAGCGCGATATTGCTGATACACTAATCGAGGGTGACAGAGGTGTGGCTCCAGGCCGCACCTCTGACCTGAACGAACTGGCGATGGTTCCTTATTGCTGAGCGCAACTTATCGTACCACCTCGTGCCCGTTCATATAGGGTTGCAATACGTCCGGGACACGAATGCTACCATCAGCTTGCTGAAAATTCTCCATAATGGCAATCATCGTCCGCGGTATTCCCAACCCGGAGCCATTGAGGGTATGCACATACTCAGGTCGGGCTCCTGGTTCAGGACGATAGCGTATATTGGCACGGCGCGCCTGAAATGCCTCCACATTACTGCATGAGCTTACCTCCAGCCATTCGCGTTGACCGGGTGCCCATAATTCAATGTCATAGGTTTTCGTTGCTGCAAAGCCGGTATCACCCGTGCAGAGCAGTTTTGTCCGAAAAGGAATGCCCAGCAGGCGGCAGGTGGCTTCGACATGCCCGCGCAAGGTTTCTAGCTCGGTATAACTGGTTGCGGGGGTAACAAATTTATACATTTCAACTTTGTCAAACTGGTGGCCACGTTTGATCCCGCGTACATCACGTCCGGCGCTCATCTGTTCACGCCGAAAACAGGGCGTATAGGCACACAGATTAATCGGCAACTGACTGGCCTCGAGAATCTCATCAGCATAGAGATTGGTCAGTGGAACTTCAGCCGTCGGTACCAACCAGAACCCGGCATCCGGATCACGATAGAGATTATCGCGAAATTTGGGTAACTGACCTGCCCCCCACATACAATGTTCTTTCACGATAAAGGGCGTATAGGTTTCCTGATAACCCTGCTCCACATGCAAATCGAGTAACCATTGGATCAGAGCGCGCTGGAGTCTGGCACCCAGGCCTTGCAAGACATAGAAGCGTGTGCCCGCAAGCTTCACCCCACGTTCAAAATCAATAATGCCGAGCGCCTCAGACAGTTCCCAATGGGGCCGCGCCGGGAAGTCAGGATCGCGTGGTTCGCCTTCCTGAGCGACGATCACGTTGTCTGTTTCATCCACCCCATCGGGAACATCCCTATGGGGAAGATTGCGTATCTCCAGCATCGCCAGTCGTTGGCGTTCTTCGATATCTGCGACCTCACGATCCATCGCAGCAATGCGATCACCAACCGAACGCATCGTCATAATTCGTGCCTCACGTTCGGCAGTATCTTGCATTTTGCTAATCTCTTTGGAGACGGCATTACGCTCTGCCTTGAGTGCTTCAACCTCGTGCAGCAATAGTCGTCTCTGTTCATCCAGTGCCAGCACGGTATCCACGCTTGTCGTGTCGCTACCTGCCCGTGCCAGTTGCTGTTTGACCCATTCGGGTGCCTCGCGAATAAGCTTGATATCAAGCATTGACCGTCCCTTTCAGCATGTTATGCGCGTATGCCATCGCCATTCAATGACTGGTTCCTATTCTACACGGAAACCAGCGTGCTGTATAGGGAACTTATTGATTACCGGTCAGAAGATAGCGCTTGCCTTCAGCGTGCCGTCCTCCTACTGCCCGTAGGGATCCTCGCTGAACAGTGTCTTGATCTGGCGTATCGTCTGCTTTCGGTTGCTGATCGAACTCGCGGCCATGGTCGCGGAGGGTGTCGATCATTTTTTGCCAGATCCCTTCTTTGCGCCAGACATCAAAGTAGTACCGCACACTATTGTAATTTGGGAAGTCTTTGGGAAGATAGCGCCATTGACAGCGTGTATGCTCCAGATATAACAGGGCATTGACAACATGCCGCATATTCAGCGTACGCGGTTTGCCAGGGCCTGTCCCCATACCGGTTTTGACCGGGATCAGCGGTTCAATCAGTTGCCATTCGGCATCACTCAGATCACTTGGATAGTGCTGGTTTATGTCTTTCTGTTCCATAATGATATTCCTCCTGTGAACAGTGCGTTCCTAATCAAACAGTATATGGTTGCAAGGCGTATGCCAGAGTACATATCCCTATGTTCAGGTCGGGATCCCGGCTTCAGCCGGTATGTTGCGCCGACGTGACCGGGGAGCGTCGAATAATAGAGTGGTCGGCTTCCAGCGTGGAGCCACCTGTGGTCTTGCAAACCTGGCTCACGTCGGGATGCATATGGAGTATGTCTGGCCGAGCGGGAGCCGAGACTCCTATGTATCACAAACGCAGATAGCATTCGGATCTGGTGGACTCGATGCTCGATTCTGCTACAATGAAAGTAGTGAAAGTGAGGTATCCGTTCAGGTGATACCTACGCCAGCAGGGGTGTAGGAGCCGCAGGCTCTCAAAAAACCTTTGTTTCAGCCCGTTGTGCCGATGAAGCTGCCACAACGGGCCAGAACAAAGAGACTCCAGGAAGGGCAATGTTTATCCTGATCATCCCACCTGAACAGGTACAAAGGATATGTAGCAATCCGACATAGGGTATACAAAAACTGGAGTCCAGGGTTTAATCTGGATAGCGCTCCGTCCGGGTTCAAGCCTGAGCGCCGAGTTGCCATTGAGATAGCCTTGCAATGCTCCTATACCTGCTGTGAATCTTTACATCTGAGTAGCCAGACATATCGTGCCATCAACGTGTCCATACTCCGCTATCTAAAAATGAACGGAGTGGTTTCATTATAAACCATTATTGTTGTTTCTGGTGGACAGTGGTAACCAGTCAGGTACGCCATTCGTCTCTTGTACATACAGGGTTTTAAGGAGACAGTATGAGTCCACGCTGGAAAAAAGTTATGGGTGACCTGCGAAGCAGTCCTATCCGGACGCTCCTGGTCGTGCTTTCTATTTTTATTGGTGTCTTCGCGGTAGGGGCAGTGCTAGGAACCGAAGCGATTGTGGTGCGTGAGATGAATACCCAGTATCGCAGCGCGAATCCAGCCAACGCTACCATCTCTGTGCCTGAAGAAAACAGTTTCGGCATAGATTTTATCCGTCTCATTCGTACCATGGATGGTGTGGGCGCAGCAGAGGGGCGCCGGAGCTATGGTGCCCGTGTGCAGGTACCTGCAGGCGATTGGCGCGATATTTCGGTGATTGCGATTGATGATTTTGACACGATCCAGATCAACCGCTTTCAACTCATTGCAGGCACGTCCCCGCCACCTCAACGCGAAATCCTGATTGAGCGTTCGGGCCTGGAGTTGTTAGCTCTTCAGGTTGGAGACATGCTGATCCTGGAGCGACCAGATGGGCGCCAGCGCACATTACGCATCGCCGGCACCGTCTATGATCCGACCCAGGCACCGGCTGTTTTTGCCGGTGTACGCGGATATGTCACGCCCGTGACGATGGAGTGGCTCAGTGGGACATCCCAGAACTTTAATCAGTTGCTGATTGTGTCGGCTGAAAATCGAGATAATTTTGAACATAATCAGGCAGTGGCCCGCACAGTCTACGAGCGACTGCAGCGTTCCGGGCGTGATCCTTCCTTTCCTCTGGTATCTGATGGGCAACATCCCCTCAACACGTTTATCAGTGCCATGGTGGCCATCCTGGGAGCGATGGGGGTTATGGCGGTCTTGTTGAGTGGATTTCTGGTAACGAATACGATTGCGGCGCTGCTGGCACAGCAAACAAAGCAAATAGGCATTATGAAGTCGATTGGGGCCCGTTCAACCCAGATTACGCTGATGTATATCGTGCTGGTACTGTGTTTTGGTCTGGTTGCAATGATCCTGGCCTATCCACTGGCGATCATCGTAGCCCGTGTCTTTGCGTCCGCCATTGCCACCTTTTTTAATTTTGATCTGGTGGATACAGGTATTCCCGCCTATGTCATCCTCATTCAGCTTGCCATCAGTTTAATCGTCCCCTTGCTGGCTGCGCTGTATCCAGTCATCAGAGGAACACGCCTGACCGTGCGCGATGCTCTGGATAGTGCCAGTGGATCGGGCTATGACGGAGGCAATGTGATTGACCGGCTGTTTCAACGGATTCGCGGGTTGCCGCGGCCAATGCTGTTTGCCCTACGCAATACGTTTCGCCGTAAGGGGCGAGTGATCCTCACACTGCTGACGCTAACGCTGGGTGGTGCCATTTTTATTTCGATCTTCAGTGTTCGTGACTCCCTGATGTTGACCCTCGATAATATCATTGCTTCGTTGTTTAACTACGATGTTGCTATCAGTTTTCAGCGTGGCTATCGCGAGGAACTGGTGATAAACGAGGCGCAACGCATTCCGGGTGTAGTGGCTGTCGAACCCTGGAATATCAGCAGCACACGCCGTATTCGCCCAGATAATACCGAGAGCGCCACTATTACGCTGTGGGCAGTTCCCCCAGACAGCCAGATGGTGCGCCCAACCTTGATCGAAGGACGCTGGCTATTGTCTGGAGATCAGAACGCAATTGTGGTGAGTGCCGGCGTGCTACAAAATGAACCCGATGTACACGTTGGTGACGAGATCGTCCTCAATATTCGCGGGCGGGACACGACCTGGCGCGTGGTGGGTCAGGTCGTGACAATCGGGGCCGTGCCATGGGCTTACGTGAGCTACGATGTATATGCGCGTGTGGCACGCCAGATGGGCTCAGTTTCGAGTCTATATCTGCAGACCGAGCCACGTACCGGAGCTATGCAGGATCAGGTGGCACGAGTGCTTGAAGATCATCTGAGTAGCCTGGGCGTCAATGTCTCTGGCACCGAGACCGGTGCTCGCATTCGTGCGGATAACGAGACCTTCTTTAACGTGTTAATAGCGGTGCTCCTTGGTATGGCACTCCTCATTGCCGTAGTTGGTGGGTTGGGACTGACCGGCACGATGAGCTTGAATGTCCTGGAGCGGACACGCGAAATCGGCGTGATGCGGGCGATTGGTGCCTCGGATCGCACGGTCTTGCAGGTGGTGATGGTAGAGGGCATTGTGCTGGGCCTTCTGAGCTGGTTACTGGGGGCTGCCATCTCGTTTCCGGCCAGTATCTTTTTAAGTCAGCAGATCGGGAGATTGCTGTTTACTTTCCCGCTTGATTTCCTCTTTTCCATACAGGGTGCGTTGATCTGGCTTGTGGTTTCGCTTGTTCTGGCCGCAGTTGCCAGTTTCTTCCCCGCCTGGAATGCAGCACGTGTCACCGTGCGTGATGTCCTGGCCTACGAATAGGCTCCCAGGTCTATGGTCAGGTGCAACAACTATATACCAGACAGCGTCGTATTGACAGCAAAAGTATAGACGGCGTAAGATATAAAGGATGGCCCGAATACGACACCCTGCGTCTCCAGGAAAGTGCCAGGCAATCGTGCTGGCGCTGGTGTTGTATCGTCTTGGTGGTTTCGATCTCTTTGGTAAACCAGCACCGCCGCTGGTAGTCCTCTGACCACTGTTGCATCGCCGCAACCTGTGAGTAAAGGCGGCGTGAACCTCATTCCTGGGAACGACCGTAGAATCTACCTTTTGGGCGATGACAGCGATCTGGCGACACACGTATACTGAATGCGGTATACGCGGACACGTCAGGTCTGGAGGATGTATGTTTGGAAACCTGTTCAAGTCAAAGAAGGAACCACAGAACGGCGGGTATCGTCATGGGAACACCCACCTGATTGAATTACGTTCAGTTGTAAAATCGTATCAGAGTGCCGCCGGAACGTTTGTTGCGCTAAAGGGGGTTAATCTTCAGGTTGATAAAGGTGAGTTCGTAGCCGTTATCGGTAAGTCTGGTAGCGGTAAATCTACGCTGATTAATATGATTACCGGGATCGACCGCCCGACCAGCGGTGAAGTCTTTGTCGGCGATACCGCTGTCCATCAACTGAGCGAAGGCCAGATGGCGATCTGGCGTGGGCGTCATCTGGGAATTATCTTTCAGTTTTTCCAACTGTTGCCCACATTGTCGGTGATTGAAAACGTGATGTTGCCCATGGACTTCTGTAATATGTATACGCCACGTGAGCGACGTGAACGAGCATTGCATCTGCTTGAGCAGGTTGGAATGGTAGACAATGCTCACAAGCTACCCTCGGCTATATCTGGTGGGCAGCAGCAGCGCGTTGCGATTGCGCGGGCGCTGGCAAATGATCCGCCGGTTTTGATTGCGGATGAGCCTACTGGAAACCTGGACTCGAAAACAGCCGATGCGGTTGTGCAGCTTTTTGAGCGTATGGTGAGTGAGGGCAAAACCATTCTGATGGTGACCCACGATACCGATCTGGCAAAACGGGCCACCCGTTCCATCGTCGTGTCTGATGGTGAAGTGATTAATCAATATGTCGCCAGGGCCTTGCCTGATCTGAATGTGGATCAACTGGGCTGGGTGACACGTGAATTGGAACGGCGTCATTATCATCGCGGTGAGACCATTATTACCCAGGGTGAGATGTCTGACCGATTTTACATCGTCACCCGGGGCGAAGTCGAGATTTTTATCAATCATCCCAATGGGCAAGAGATAGTTGTCGATCGCCTGCACAGCGGGCAATACTTTGGCGAAATTGGTCTGGTACACGAGGGAATACGCACTGCGACGGTTCGTGCTGCGCTCGAAACGGATGTGGAGGTCGCAACGCTGGATCACAAGGATTTCAACCGGTTGATGGTGATGTCGGATGTAACCAGGGAACATATGGGGCGGGTGACGCAGGAGCGTGTCCTGGGTCTGGAAACCCTTTATAATCAGGATCGATAGTCCGTCGCTGTTCAGGGGAAAGCTCCGCCCGCAGGGAGCGCGGAAGGCTGTGATCCTGGGAACGCCGAGAACCGCCTGGAGCAGCACTGCTCTCCAGACCACTCCACCCGCATGGGGACGATGAACCTGCGTGAGTATCGATTCCTATTTATCAAGATATTTCAGGGGATAGTCTTACAATAACGCCACGACAGATAAGGGGTGTAGCACATGAGGAATTGGATCATCGGGTTAGTTTTACTGGTTCTGGTTGGTGGAGGTATATTCTTTACGATGGGTGGCAATACCGGCACACTGGGACTTGGCGAGCCAACACCAGAGCCAGCCCCACTGATCGAGCCAGTGACGGCTGGCACCCGTGTGGTAGCGGATGCGGTCGTATTACCAACAAATCATGTTAACCTGACGTTTGAGTCCAGTGGAGTCCGGGTTGCTGAAATACTCGTTGAAGAAGGGGCGCAGGTCAGGGTGAATCAACCTCTGGCACGCCTGGATACCCGCGATCTTGAGTTACGGGTCGATCAAGCCCGCGCGGCGCTGGCCCAGGCACGAGCCGATTATGATCGCTTACTCGAATCAGCCACGCCCGAAGAGATTGCCGAGGCGCAGGCCCAGATTGCGCGTTCGCAGGCCCAACTGCGTGAGGCACGGGGTGGTGTGACACCCCAGGATATTGCGTCGGCACAGGCCGCCATTGCAGAAGCCCAGACCCGCTTGAACGAAGGCCGCGCACGGTTGGCCCGGCTCCAGGCAGGCCCCAAAGACACTGATGTCGCTGATGCCCGTGCCCGCCTGGATCGTGCGCAGGTTAATCTCCAGGAGCAGCGCAATACGCTATCGATCGCCAAGACGAACGCCGAGTTAGAGATCCAGAAACAGGCCGATCAGATTCGTGATCGACAGGCAGAATATAGCCAGATCTACTGGGATAACCGCGAGCTGGAGAATGAACTGGCACGCTTTAACCGTGAACTTCCCCAGGAGAACCGGGATCGTGAAGAGGCAGCGCTCCGAGCGATACGAACCGCCGAACAGCAACTCGAACAGGCCAGGCTTGATCTTGAGCGGGCACAGCAGGCCGAAATAACCGGTATTGCCAGTGCCGAGGCGCAGGTGCGCGAGGCCCAGGCCAATCTTGATCGCGTGCTGGCGGGCTTTGATGCCGACGAAATCGAGAATGCGCGTGCGCAGATTGCCCGCGCCGAGGCAGATATAGCCGAAGCACAGGCCCGTCTGAGTCGCCTCCAGGGGGAAGAGCGAGCTGGCCGTGTGGCCGCTGCTGAAGCTGGTGTCGCTGACGCACAGGCACGGCTCAGCCGACTGCTGGCTGATCCTTCCGCCTCGGCCCTGGCGCAATCACAGGCGTTGATCCAGCAGCGAGAGGTGGAAGTCCGGCAGGCCGAGTTGAACCTGGAAAAGGCGGTGCTGTTAGCGCCCATAGCCGGTACTGTGGCCGAAGTGAATCTAAAAATTGGTGAGATCCCCAGTGCAACCGAGCCTGCAGTGATCATTGCTGACTTCTCAAGCTGGAAGATCGAGACCGACGATCTGACGGAATTGAGTATTGTGAACGTAACCGAAGGCCAGAATGTCGAGATAACCTTCGATGCTATTCCTGATCTTGCATTAGCAGGAACTGTCCAACGGATCAAGCCCATTGGCCGTGATCGCCTGGGAGATATTGTCTACACCGTCGTGATTGTGCCCGATGAATGGGATAGTCGGCTTCGCTGGAATATGACCGCGACGGTGACGATTTTGACTGACGAGGCCGATGCGGCAGAATAGAGGTATGGGCCGAGCGAGAAGTGAGGAGCGAGAGGAGAGAAGTGACGAGCGAGAGGAGAGAACCCTCTCTCCTTACTCCTCGCTCCTCTTCCCTCACTTCTCGTCTATCCTCACTCCTCTTCCCTCACTTCTCGCCAACGCCCCGCCTTCCTGCCCAGGGGATGTCTATCGCTGCTTGATGGGGTTGAACTCCGTGCCCATTCAGGCGACTTTCACCTGCAGGTTTTGTGGGATCTGCAGGCACCCGCACAATCCGAGAAACCCCTGAACGGACATTGACTCCTCCCAACCATTCCCACCTGAACCAGTGCTGTACCCCGGTGTGCATCAACATGTGACTCTGGTAATGCTATGGAAATAGTATCGTAGTATGCTCGCTATGGGTGATAGTGCAGAGCTATGCTGCTCTCTATAGAAAGCCTGCTCCAATGATTGATCTATGGGAGACCTGGATTGATGAACCCGGCTCTCGTACTCCATCTGGACTGCAGTCAGGTCTCCAGTTTTGTCCACATCATTGACGGATTGCTGCCACACCAGGCTCATATGAGCAGCAGTGAGATTGAACACGGCCAGCAGGTCAGCGTATGGCTCAAACGGGTTACCCATTCGAATCTTCCATTGAGGAAAGGGGGTGAAAGCATATGGATTGGTTATTGTGGATGTTACTGCTTGCGGGCGCCGTTGGTACCGTTGCGACATGGTTGAGTTGGAAGCGTCGGCAGAAGAAATAGCTATTGTTTGTGGATGTACGACCTATCTTGCAACCTGAATTTTGCTGCGTTGGTAGGGCTGCTTTCAGGTCGACGTACTTGCTGGAAGGCAGCCCTACCTGGTTGATCAAACGTTGATATGTCGATTAGTCCAACGGAATATCCGCATAGCTCGCCGGCTCGGCCAACAAATAATCATAGGCACCTAAGGCTGCACGTGCTCCTTCGCCCATAGCAATAATGACTTGTTCGCCAAATCCTGTGGTCACATCACCAGCCGCAAAAAGCCCTGGCACTGAGGTAGCATTATGATGGTCAACCTGAATAAAACCCTGTTCATCCATAGCTACCAGTCCCTGTACCATCTGGGTATTGGGGTGTAATCCGAGATCAACAAACGCAGCATCGACCCCCAGGCTACGTATCTCGCCATTCCGTTTGATCACAACCTCACCCGCATGAAAATTGCCAATAATCTCCTGCACCCCATAACCAGCAAAGACTTCGACATTGGGGCGTTGCTGTACTGTCTGGGCCAGAGATGTACGCATAATCGCTGGATCGGGTACAATCCAGTATACTTGCCGTGCAATACGTGCCAGTTCGCCCACGCCTCGGAGCGCCCGTTCTCGCGTGCCAATGACGGCTGCGGTTTTACCGGCCAGCAAGTTGGTATAGGTGGTCACCGAGTATCCTAACCCATGGCCGACGAACTCCTGGGCATAGGGTACGTCGAGCGTAACTGGAGTGGCACCCGTGGCAATAATGACCGTGCGGCCCTCTAGTACACCGTGGTTGCGCGTTGCAACCTGAAAGGTTGCATTCGTACGTGTCACACTTGTGACATGATCCAGTATGGTATGCTCTGGATGGGCGCGGATGCGCCGTGCAAACAGGTTAACCGCCTCGCTTCCAGCACGATAGGCCTCGGCATCCTGATCGGCCAGTCCCTGGCTCCAATCCGATTTCCCGCACAGTTCTTCATACACCACCAGGAAATTGAGTTGTTTTCCGAGGGCATACACGGCAGCGGACAATCCAGCCGCCCCGGCACCAACGATAATCATATCACGCATTGATAGCCTCCTTGCTATAGATAGCATAATCCAGAGTAGTATTCGTACTATAACCCGTTCCATTTCCGCATGTGCCGTGCCCACTCCTCGGCGTTGCTTGTTCGGCCTACCAGAGCAGCAAGGCTGTCACGATAAGTCACGCAGCAGGGTTCGCGGGGGCCATAGGCCCCCACCCTCTACAGGCGAACGTGCCTCGGAACAGATACTCAGCACCAGTGCGTGTATGATACACGAATTAGCCCGCTTGCGCTCTGTGACAACTCAAGCGCTGTTTGAGCGTGGTGAGGAAGTAACCGAGCGCTTCGACTCGCAGCAGCATACACAGCATCAGATAGCACAACGCACCCAGTCCACCGGCAAGGCCAATCTCTATCAGTGATCCCTGGATCGGTAATGCGTTGGACAGAAGCTGTAAGCCATAGATCACACCCGCCATGAGGGTGCTGGCAAGGGCGATCTTGAGCAATGCTTCCCCCATGCGCAATCCACGCAGAGGCACGTTACGGCAGAGCAACCACCACAACAAGAGTGTATGCCCGATCCACTGCGCCGAGTTGCCCAGTACTAACGCCAGAAAGCCGAGATGCGTCCAGAGCAAGAGAGGAAGTACCGTTATCAGGTACAGAGCAATCGCCGCACCCTGTACCAGATTGGGGATAAGGGTGTTTTTCCGGGCATAAAAAGCGAAAATCAAAACCTGATCCAGGGCTGCTGCCGGCAAGCCGGGGAGATAGAACAGCAACGCCGTGGCCGTTATCGCTGTATCTTGAGCACTGAATGCCCGCCGTTCAAAGAGGACAGCGGTGATCGGATGCGCGAGTACCAGCAGTCCCGCTGTGGCAGGAATGACGAGCAGCATCACCACTTTCAAGCCCATCCCCAGTGTCTGGCGAAACGCTGTTTCATCGGCGGTTGCATTCTGGCGCGACAGGGTAGGTAACACCGCCAGCGAGACAGCAGCGGCGATCAGTCCCAGTGGAAACTGGATCAATGTGGTTGCATATTCCATGGTGGAGAGCGCGTTGGTAAACCCGGATGCCAGCCGCCGATCAATCATGGTACCAATAATTGAAAACCCGATACCAAGGGTGACCGGGGCATACAGCAACGCAATCCGCCGTAGTGCCGGGTGCTTGAGATCCAGGACAGGTCGATAGCGCATATCGCGCAAGCCGAAGGATTGCAGTGCAACCTGGCCGAGGCCACCGATCAGCGTGCCCACTGCCAGACTCTGAATACCCAACTGGTCGTGTAACAAAACCGCACCCAGGATGACACCAGCATTGAAGGTTGCCCCTGCAAACGCTGGCAGCAAAAACGTGCGGCGTGCATACAAAACGGCCGTCATCAGGGCTGACAGGCCCATAAACAGCACTGATGGTAAGAGCCAGCGGAGCAGTGCTGCTGTTTGCTGGCGCAAGGCTGGTTCAGAATCTTGGACAAGCAGGCTGGCAATGAGCGGTGCCTGCCAGATCATCAACGCCACGATCACGCAAAGCAGCAAGAGCAAAAGATTGAACACCCGCGCCACGAGGTGCCAGAACGCGGTTTGATCGCCCTCAGCATACCCGCTAAAAACGGGTACCAATGCCGCGCTCACGGCACCATTGATCAGCATATCATACAGCGTTCTGGGTGCAGTCCAGGCAGCAGTAAAGGCATCAACATCGATGCTACGCCCAAAGAAATAGGCGATGGTCGCAGTCCGCCCCAGTCCTAGAATACGGCTGGCTATATTGCCCAGCGCAATCAGCAATGCTGCAAGCGCAATGCTGTTCTGTCGGATTGGTCGGGCTTCGCGTTGTGTGTCTGTTTTTGACAATGGAATGCACAATATCATGTGATCACAGGCTCGACAGGTGCTGGCGGGCCTGTTTCATTGCTGTCTATCTGGAAGTGGTTGTTCCCGTTATCGGGCCAGTCCAGGCGGAGCTTGCCCCATCGTGACCGGCCTCTGCCGCGTCATATCAATCATCAGACTGAATCAAACCGCTGACTGACCGGGTTGTACCGGTAAACTGACCGACAATCCGTTGGAGTTCTCCGGGCCTGACGGCAAAGGTAGCTGGCTCTTTCAGTTCATAAATGACCTTGGAGTCGATCGCATACCGGTGAATATCCGTCTGTTTCAAATTACGTCCCCACTGCGCCAGTTCTAGCATCGTTCGGCGCGGCATATCGGTACGCACATGTTCGCGCAGCGCCCCTGTATAATCATCAAAACTGGTCAACTGGCGCAATAGACCGAGCTGCTGCACTCGGTGAAACATGGCCAGAAGCACCTGTTGCTGGCGCTGATTGCGGCCAAAATCACTGTCTGCATGCCGTGTGCGAGCATAGATCAATGCCCGATCACCATCCATATGTTGGCGTCCTGCACGAAAGGTAACCGTCATTGTGCCATAGTTTTCCGTTGGATACTTAGTGTCCTTGATAAACGTTGGTACATCAATCGTAATGCCACCCATAAGATTAATTAACTCACGAAACCCCTCAAAGTTCACCACCGCACAATGGTCGATTGTGAGCCCCAACAATTCTTCGATGGTCGCTCGAGCCAGTGCGATACCGCCACCGCGACCATACTTCTTCTCACCAACGGCATAGGCCGCGTTCACCCGCCCCTGTCCGTTACCTGGATATGTCACCCACAGATCGCGTGGAATAGAGAGCATACTCACACGATCATTTTTTCGATCCAGATGGATCAATATCACTGCATCCGTGCGGGAAACAGAACCCTCGTCAGGCTGAGCATCGGTACCTAACAACAACACGTTGAGTGGACTATCGGGCAAGGGTCGCTGTGGTGATAGCGATGGTGATACCCCGGCAACCGCATGCCCTGCGGTCGATTCTGTGGCAGAATCTGGAAGTACAGTGGGAGCAGATAATGCCGAAAATGGTGATGGTGTAGGTGTGAGATCGACCGTACTTGTACTTATAGTCGGCGCTGGCAACGTCACGGGTGTGACAATCATCGCTGCAATGTTGTCCAGAGCCTGCCGCCATTCCAGGGCAAGATGTAGCATCATGGCTACAACGATCAGGCCAATACTCCAGGTGACGCCCCACCAGAGGCGTCGTTTTGATAACGACATACCTTTCCAACTCCAGCTATTCATGATGCGAGCCTTAATGCATATACATCATAGCACAGTTTGTAACAATCCAATTCGTTAAAGACATACATCGCCACTTGAGATAATATGCACAACACCATTGGCATCGCGGATGCGTAATGCGCCTGAGGGTTCCACATCCTCGGCATAGCCGGTCAAAATACCGGATGCAGTCTCGATCTGCACATCCTGTTGCAGTGTCACTAATAGTTCGCGCCATCTCGTGAACAGGTAGTCCATCGCGCCCTGCTGCAACTGGAGGTGCCAGTAGTCGAGGCGTTGAAGCAATGCGCGCAGAATGGCTAACCGGGCTACCGGCCGCCCCAGTGCAGCTGACAGATTGGTGGTGGCATAACGCAGCGATATGTCAGCCGGTGGATGAGCACTCACGTTCAGGCCACATCCAATGATGGCCCAGTCTACCATATATTCGGTGCTGCTCATTTCCAGCAAAACACCGGCTATTTTGTGCCAATCGGATAGGATGGTCGGGGGTTGGGATTGTACACGCACCGGGACTGCTGTTGACGGAAGGTCTGGCACAGGTGATTTAACCAGCAATAACACATCATTCGGCCATTTCAAACGGGGATGCAACCCGGTTTCGGCAGCAATCCCTTCACAGACGGCAACCGCTGCCATCCAGATCAGCGCCGGGGCAGCGGCAGTGGTAAGCCAGTGCGGGCGGAGCACCAGCGAGAATAACAACGCTGTCCCCGGTGATGCCACCCATGAGCGTCGCATTCGTCCACGTCCAGCCGTTTGCGAGTCGGCGAGAATCAGCGCCGGTAATTGCTCGTGCGTTGCCTCCGCGATCCATGCCCGCGCTACATCCATAGTTGATCCTACTTCAGCATAATACTGAATATGCCGTGGTAGGCTGGCTGTCGATAAGCCAGCGAGAATCGCCGTGGGCGAAAGGGTATCCATAGCCATTATGCCAATCTTGCCTACTATATCATTGCCATGTTGATGGACTCGCTCGATAGGAGCATATGCTTCTGTACGCTCCATCAGCAACTGATGCCACACACCTGTCACGTTACCAGGTTTGCTCAGGCCGTCAGGTATTATACCTGGATTTGTCCATTCGATGATGCAGGCCGTTACACATGCTCTTTGGGCTGGTGGTCGTGTAGTCCTTATTGTTCCCGCTTTTGCCCTATGGGAGAAGAAGTTGACAAGAAAAACAGTGTGTGCCCGTACCGGCTCCAGTCAATCTCGATTATCTATGGGTGATGGCCCGGCCTATTTCGTGCATGAAGTATGCCCATTCGTGGCCGTATGCGTGGTCGGCTGACACGACCGTGAGAGTGGAAAAACGATAGGTACCGTGTGCCTCACATGTGAGAAGTACCTAGATGACTAACAAATATTCATTATTTTTTTACCTGTATGCAGTAGCACAAGGACAGGCTGATAGTATATAATATGCCAGAAGCTATTATTCGGTCTGTCGTGTGCATAGCAGACACGATGGTTCGTCATCTCAGGCATATCATACCGGGCATCAGGAGTCGTACCCAGGAGCAACAAGGTGGATCGACCAGGAACTGACCTTTTATGGGTGATTATAAGTGCCAGTCTTATATTTCTGATGCGGACTGGTTTTTTGTGTCTAGAAACTGGCCTGACTTGCAGTAAGAACAATATCAACGTGGCAATCAAAAATCTGACCAACCTGGGTGTCTCGCTCATTCTGTTTTGGGCAATTGGCTTCGGGCTGATGTCTGGATGGTCGTTCCATGGCTGGCTTGGCTACACCGATTTTCTACCGGATTTGGGTCAATATACGTCCTGGCTTGTGGCCTTTTTTGTGTTTCAAGCGATGGTTTGCAGCACAGCCGCCACGGTTATCTCTGGTGCTGTTGCCGAGCGTATGCGCTTTTGGAGTTACATTATTGTTACGGCGCTCGTTTCGGGCTGGATCTTTCCGGTTTTTGGGCACTGGGCCTGGAATGGTGTCCAGTATGGCACGCTGACTGGCTGGTTAGGTGCAAGCGGGTTTGTCGACTTTGCGGGTTCAACGGTGGTGCACAGTGTGGGTGGTTGGGTGGCCCTTGCCAGCCTGCTTGTGTTAGGCCCTCGTGCCGGGCGATCTCCACCGACTGGTTCACCACAGACAATACCTGCAGCCAACCTGCCGCTGGCAACCCTGGGAGTTATACTGCTCTGGTTCGGGTGGTCTGGCTTTAATGCTGGCAATACCTTCGCGTTGAACAACCAGCTTGCGTATATTATCGGTAATACGGCCATCGCAGGTGCTACCGGGATGCTGACGGCGCTGGGAGTTGGATGGGCAGTCTGGCGGCGGGCCGATGTACGGTTCCTGCTCAAGGGAACACTGGCTGGCCTGGTTGCAATTACCGCAAATTGTCATGCGGTGACAACTCCGGCTGCATGGTTGATTGGAGCCATTGGGGCAATCGTCATGCTCGCAACAACCCGGTTGCTGGAGCGTTGGCATATTGACGATGCGGTGGGGGCTATTCCCGTACATCTGGGGGCCGGAATCTGGGGCACGCTGGCGGTGGCGTTATTTGGACAGTCCGAGCAATTGGGAACAGGGTTAACCATGGGATCTCAACTTCAGGTACAACTGCTGGGGATTGTGGTCTGTGGTCTGTGGGCCTTTGGTGGTTCGTGGATCATCCTGACCGTGTTGAACCGGATCTGGCCCTTCCGGGTAACACCGCAGGACGAACCGCCTGGCCTGAATATCGCGGAACATCAGGTGCGCGATCCCGATGGGGCGGTCTGCGATTACGAAGGATCGGTTGCTGCTATGACACCACGTAAACAGGTTGAAGCCCGACTGCGCCAACAAAATGCGTATCTAGCCGCATTGCATCAGACGACCCTCGCTCTCATGCAACGCCTGGATTTGTCTGAACTGATAGAAACCATTATCAACCGTGCCGGGGACATGCTGGGGACATGTCATGGCTATCTTTATCTGGTGGTGAATGATAATATGGAGCCGGTCATTGAAGTCAAGTTTGCCACCGGTGTTTTTAGTAAGTATCTCGGCCAGCGTATGCATATGGGTGAGGGTCTGGCAGGGACAGTCTGGCAGCTCGGTCACCCGGTGGTCGTTCCTAACTATGAGGAATGGCCCGGACGTTCGGCATATTATCAAGCTGATCGCTTTGGGGCCGTTGCCGGGGTGCCACTGAAATCCTCGACGGAGGTGGTCGGTATCCTGGGGATGGCGCATGCTGATTCGGATCGTGTGTTTTGTGATGAGGAGGTAGATCTGTTATGCCGGTTTGCGGAACTGGCCTCGATTGCGCTCGATAATGCACGACTCTACACAGCCGCTCAGCAGGAGTTGATCGAGCGGAAACGAATAGAAGCAGAGATTCAACGCGCGCGCGAAAGTGCCGAGGCTGCGAATCGGGCCAAGAGTATATTCCTGGCCAACATGAGTCATGAGTTACGCACGCCTCTCAATGCCATTATCGGCTATAGCGAAATGCTGCAAGAGGAGGCACACGAACAGGGATACACCGGGTTTGACGCGGATCTGACCAGAATTCAGACGGCTGGCCACCAACTGCTGGCACTGATCAATAACATTCTTGATCTGTCTAAAATCGAGGCCGGGCGTATGGATCTCTATCTGGAAACGGTTGCGATAGAACCCCTGGTGCAGGATGTCGTGATAACTATACAGCCGCTCATAGTCAAGAATGGTAACGCGCTGCACGTTGCATTGGCCTCTGATCTACCACCACTGTATACAGATCTGACTAAACTACGCCAATCGCTGATCAATCTGCTGAGCAACGCCGCAAAATTCACCAGCCAGGGGCAGGTGACACTTGAGGTGCAACAGGAATTGATTGATGGTGCGGCATGGGTCGTTTTTCGGGTCATCGACACCGGGATTGGTATGTCACCAACGCAGATGCGACATCTGTTTGTTGAGTTTGTGCAGGCTGATCCCTCAACCACCCGACGTTATGGTGGAACAGGTCTGGGATTGGCGATCAGTCGGCGTTTTTGTCGTATGATGGGGGGCGATATTACGGTGACAAGTGCCGAAGGACAAGGTTCGACGTTTACGATCATGTTGCCGGTCACGCCAGTTGGGCGTGCACCATCCGATCTGTCTCCCGCGCTACCTTCCAGCACCGATGCCGTACCGCTGCCCACGCTCCCTCACCCCAACGGCGGGCCGCCGGTTATTCTGGTTATTGATGATGATCTCATGACTCGTGATCTGATGGTACGCCATCTGACGCGGGAAGGATTTCGAGTTGAGACTGCAGACACCGGCAGTGAGGGATTGCGTCGAGCGCAGGAGTTGCATCCAGCCGTTATTACGCTTGATGTTCTCTTGCCTGATATGGAAGGTTGGGCTGTATTACGGGCACTCAAAGACTCGCCCGAACTGGCACATATTCCAGTGGTGATGCTGACGATGATGAATGACAAAGTACAGGGTTTTGCGCTGGGGGCAACCGATTACCTGACCAAACCGATTGACCGTGCTCACCTGATGTCCATTCTGGAGCACTCTATTGGCCGGCAATCGGTAGGTGGCAACGTCACCAATGAATATATTCTGGTGGTTGAAGATGATAGTGCAACGCGGGAAATGCTACGGCGTATGCTGGAACACGCCGGTTGGCAAGTGCTGGAGGCAACAAGCGGCCGCCTGGCACTGGAGCACGTCCAACGGCGGCGACCAGCATTGATTCTGCTCGATTTGATGCTGCCAGAGCTAGACGGGTTTGAAGTGCTGCATGAATTGCAGGCAATACCGGCCAGTCAAACCGTTCCGATTATTGTTGTGACGGCGATGGATCTAGCACCTGATGTTCAGCAGCGCTTGAAAGGCTCGGTCGAACGGGTTGTACAGAAGGGAGCCGGGCATCAGGAACAGTTCCTTGATGCTGTGCATAATCTGGTGATGGCCTGCACGGTACAAAGGGGGAATAATGCGTGGGGGAGATCCGATGACCAAGATTCTCCTGGTGGAAGATAATGAGATGAATCGAGATATGTTATCGCGACGCCTGGTACGGCGAGGGTATGATGTGATTGTGGCCATAGATGGAGCGCAGGGCGTGGCAGTGGCACAGACCGAATTGCCTGACCTGATTGTGATGGACATGAGCCTGCCGGTGATGGATGGTTGGCAAGCAACGCGGCAACTCAAGGCACTGCCGGCAACCCGTATGATTCCAGTGCTGGCGCTCACCGCACACGCGATGTCGGGCGATCGCGAAAAGTGTTTCGCGGCCGGGTGCGATGAATATGATACAAAGCCGATTGAATTTGAGCGGTTACTGTCCAAGATAACGGTATTGCTCAATGCTACCGCTGGTCGTGGTGCTTAGTATTCCAACGAGTCTCCATCTCGGCAGGGGTGCGGAGGCCGCAGGCCCCGCGTCTGTTCCCTTTCTGATAGCGAGCAGGGTCTACATGTGCTATGATACGTTTGACATTAGCAGCGAAGAAACACAATTACCGGCAGACTTATATGCTATTCCTGGCAGTGTGGTTGAAAACAGATACTGTACACTAAAGAGGCTTCTCTGATGAACCCCGCCCCAGGTATCATACTGGTCGTTGATGATAATGAAAACAATAGGGATTTACTGTCACGACGTCTTAGCCGTCAGGGCCATCGGGTAACAACGGCTGAGACGGGTCGTCAGGCGCTCGATTTGCTCAGTCGAGAGAAGTTTGATCTGATAGTGTTAGATATAATGATGCCGGAAATGAACGGGTATGAAGTCCTGGAACATCTCAAAGCGCATCCCGGGCTACGCCATATCCCGGTGATTATGATTTCAGCGATTGATGATCTGGACAGTATTGCTCGCTGCATTGAACTGGGTGCCGAAGATTATTTGTTCAAACCCTTCAACCCGATCTTGCTTAAGGCACGTGTGGGAGCCAGTCTGGAGAAAAAGCGGCTCCGTGATCAAGAGCGGGCCTATCTCCTATCTCTTCAACAGGAAATGGAACTGGGGCGGCGCACCCAATCCGATTTTCTGCCGGCCAGTTTACCCCAGTTGCCAGGCTGGGAGATTGCGGCCGCTTTTCATCCGGCTCGTGAAGTTGCCGGCGATTTTTATGATGCGTTTTCCTTGCCGAATAATCGCCTGGGCCTGGTGATTGCTGATGTGTGTGACAAGGGGGTCGGTGCCGCGCTCTTTATGGCGCTGATTCGCACGCTGATCCGCGCCTTTGCCGAACAGTCTGCACCTACGGCCCACGCTGCCCTGAATGCCGTGGTGTTAACCAGCAACTATATTGTGCGCCATCATCATCATAATAATAAACACATGTTTGCGACGCTGTTTTTTGGTGTACTGGAGCCGGATACGGGCGTTCTGACTTATGTGAATGGCGGACATGAGCCGCCAATAGTGTTAGGTGCCGATAGGATCAAGCAGATGCTCGACCCTACCGGGCCAGCGGTGGGAATGATGGCGGATGTTACTTTTGCCATTCAATCTGTGCAATTGGCACCGGGAGACGTACTGCTAGCCTATACTGACGGAGTGACAGAAGCGCGTAATCGCGCCGGGGCGTTCTTTAGTGAAGAACGCTTGCTAGCGCTGCTGCCAGGGCCAGTCCACTCTGCTGCAGCACTCCTGGAATATATTGAGGCTCATGTTTATGAATACGCCTCCCATACCACATTTTATGACGATGTGACCATGCTTGCACTCCATCGACTGCGCTAGCGTCACATCTATGGACGTTCCTGCAAAAAAGACCGCAGCATCCATGCCATCTTTTCGTGCTGTTGCATTAAGCCAATCAGAAAATCGTTTGTCCCCATATCCTGAAACTCTTCCGCACAGGTAGCCTGATTGCTACGCAGATTGCGAATCATGGTTTCGTGATCCATAACCAGGTTAGTAATCATCGTGATGGCATCCGGGTAGTCTTCGGGCGACTCCGTGAGCGTGGTATGGCGTTGAAACTCCGTCAGCGTGCCAATGGCCGGAGCACCCAGATGGCGAATACGCTCGGCTGTGTTATCAAGAGCTGTCGCCAGTTGGGAATACTGTTCTTCAAAAACTGCATGCAGGGTATGAAAGAGTGGCCCGACCACATTCCAATGGTAGTTGCGCATCTTAGTGTATAACAGGTGCTGATCGGCCAGGATGTGCGTCAAAATATTGATCACCCCATCGCGTTGCGTATCACTCAGGCCAATATTAATCGTGTTTATCTGCACTGCCATCGCTTATCCTTTCGCTTATGATTGTTGATGCATCCTAAATCAGTACCCGTTTCGGGGAATACTTGCCAGCTGGGGACACGAGGGTTGCGTGCCCCCGCACATCCCTTTTCGGTCGGGTGTAACACCTTTGTCGCTACACCCGGCCAAAAAAGACCTTCCGGAAGGGGTAAAGCCTCACTAGCTCTATGCCTATCACGGTAACGGCTGCTGCCCTTACCGCCCATTGATCCATATGGGAACATAGCTCTACTAGCCCACTTGAACGAGTATCTGACCCATAAGTCTGGTCGTTATTGGTATGCTATGCATCTCTATCATTGCATAAACTGTGCCAGACTGTGGTAGATCAGCGGGACATCGGGTTATTGAGACGGCAGAGCGTTGGTGGATCGCGCAGGGTGAAGGGGCAAGTGAGCAGGGGGTACCCGCCACTCATGCAGCATGGACACCCCTCATGCTTTTCACGATTTTGTTTGTCGCCGTGACGACGCCGTTGCTGCTCGTTTTCGTTCCGGTGCGCTACCTGACGGGCAAGCACCAGGTGCACGACCGTTGCCGGCAGTCAGAGTTTGCTCAACGCATACCAGTTGTTGCTCCAACGTCCGCAACCGTTGCTGCTGAGCCAGTAGCATTTGCTGCTGAGCCTGGACAATCTGGAGCATATGCCCCATAGCCTGTTCGGCTGTGAGTTGTTCCTGTTGCCAGAGATAGAGCAAATCCGATGGGGCGTAAAAACTCATCTTGGTGTTCCTCCTTACATATACAGTGTGCAGGACGGGAAGCCAGCCAACCCGCCCTGCACGGGCGGAAGGCGAACAAGGACTTCCACGGCCTATCTCACACGCAACAGCGCTCCCCGCTAGCAAAGGATCGCCGTTGCGCTGCACACCACGCAAGGAGGTGATACAATACGCCTGGCCTCGATCCTGGTTATGCAGGGTCGGGGTTAGAGAGCCAGATGGTGTGGCCGCACCACCTGGCTCTGCTGTCTTTGTGAGACAGGTTGATCCTATATTACCCAATGTAGGCCAAAACGTCAATGCGTTAACGGTTCCAATTAGACTTCGTTAACGGTTCCAATTAGGCGGTGTCAGATAGCTTCGTTAACGGTTCCAATTAGACTTCGTTAACGGTTCCAATCAGGTGGTATCGGACGAATGTGTCTGTTTCCTGCTATACAATGCTATAATCACCAGGTAATACCATAACAAAAGGTGATCAGTTAGGATAGATGCTAAAGGCGCCCTTTAGCTAGATCTGGGACGACTCGCTCTGTTTCTTCCCCTGAAGGTGCTGGTATGCTCTAATAGTGGCTGGAAGGTATCCCGTATGTCATAGATGGAGTACTGCCATAGCTGAAATGGATCCATAGCTGAAATGGATCCCCTGCTCAAACGTCTGGTTGCCCTGGCGACGGTCGATTTCGTGGCCTGGTTGCTCAGTCAGCCCGTGCGGCATGTGACGACCCGTCCCGGCGAGTTGACTGCCTCCCCGGATCTGATTGACACCGATCAGGTGCTGTTTGTCACATTCGATGACGGGCGCGAAATCGTCCTGCACATTGAGTTTCAGGGGCCAGGCGGCCACAAGCCTGTTCCGTTACGGTTGCTGGAGTACGACACGCGCCTGATCCTGGCCTATTGTCAGATGGTGATCCACAGCATTGTCCTTTATCGAGGTAGCTACCATGGCTGAACAGATTATCACCCGCGATGACGGCTTGCCCGAAACGCCCATCATGCGCAAATGACCCGACGAGGGGCGGCGAGTAAGGATATCAAGGGGGACGCGAAGAGGGACAACTGGAACTGGTACCGCGTCATCTTGTCCACCGCTGCGGTGCACTCACGGACGACCAGATCGCTCGTGTACACCAACTGGACGCAGCCCGGTTGTGGGTGCTGGCCGAGGCGCTGCTAGATTTTACCGACACCGACGATCTCGACTACTGGCTCGCACTCCCACCCCACCGGTGAACTCGGCATAGCCGAGTCACACCATCAGGGGCAGAGCGGATTTTTTGAGTATCGGTCTCCACAGCTTTCTGGTCGTGGGTTGGTATCGTATCAGGACAGGTACCGTCACCCAATATGTCGGTTACCAGGCTCGCCCTGTTGCGCCAACGTTTCAAACCGGTGCTCAGCGTTTGAAGATGGATGTGCGGACATAGAGCCTGTGCCCACAATTGGCGCACGCGCCATCGCTGATACCTACTTGACTGACCAGTCCGTTATCGCGGGTAATCAATACCGCCTGGCAGACCGGACAGATCGTATTTTGATTCGGTTCAGGGCCATAGACAAACTGCAATCCTCCCTCGTGGCCAATGCGCCGGGCACGTACCACAGCGGCAGCCGTCTCTGCACCAGCATCACCTGGCAGCACGTGCCAGGGCGTTTGTTCGCCCAGAGCGTTGTGGATCCAGTCCACCAGCGCCCGTAATTCACGCGGATCATCATTAACGCCATGATGCAGGCGAGTTGTCACCTCGATATGACAGCGCCAGTGCTGCCGTGCCCAGGCCATCACCCCCAGGATACCGCGCCAGTCTGGTATTCCGGCCAGGCGGGCATAGGCCGTATCGCCAAATCCACGCAGATCGAGGCTGATACCATCCAGGTATGGCCCGAAGCTATCCAGTATCTCGGCGGTCAAATAGCCGGTAGTCACCAGTGCCGTGTAGCGACTGGTGGCACGACTCGTCTGGAGTAAACGCAGCACATACTCGTGTGCGACCGCTGGTTCACTATAGACCCAGATAACTCCCCGACAGAGGCGCTCCAGGGCAAATGAGGCGGCTCGTTCGGGTGATAGGCGACGACGCTTTGCCTCAAGTGTTGGAATACGTGCATAGGCTCCCCGTTGCTGATCAACCGGAAACGCATATCCCCAACTACCGATTGCCAGTACCAGCGAGTCTGGAAAGAAATGCCACAGCCGATAGTCTTCAATTGGTGCTACCGACGCTGCGCTAATTAGACCATAATTCTGAGCCGTGATACCCTGGGCGCTGCCAACCCGGACCAGACAGCGTCCGGTATCCCCCGGTTGCAGGGTGCAACGCCACTGGCAGGCATTACAATGCATCGTCTCATTCTCGGTTGTCGTAGTAATGCGTATAAGTTCCATGAGGAGCGCAACTCCTGTTGTAGCTATTCAACCGTAGGACAGCAACTGCGGATCATCTGTTCCCTGGATCTGTCACGCAGCGTCTCCTCTCGATATGAACTGATGACCTCGCATAAGAGGCTTTCTTTTTACAACGCTATCAGGTATAATGCCAGATACGAGTGTGTATATATACACTCGATCTGAAATGAAAGTTGCAGGATCAAGCAAAGAGACACATTGAGCGGTATGAATGACACACCTCTGCGCCATAGATTAGGACTGGATCAATCCTCACCAACCAGCGATACACCACTTCAGCGTAGATTACGCGCTGCTCGACCGACGGCCGTTCCATTATCGGACATCCCAACATATTCCGCCCAACCCGATTCGCTTCCATACAATGCCTCTGCTTCCGTACCGGTCGTCAGTGTGCGGAATATGGTCAAGGAGATGTTAGAGACGGCGATCTTCATTCTGTTGATCTTCTTCATTGTGCGTGGTATCGTGCAAAACTTTAAGATAGAAGGCTCCAGTATGGAACCCAGTCTTCATAGTGGACAGTATATTCTGGTCAACAAGTTGATCTATTTCAACTTTGATATGAATGCGCCCTTACGCCTGCTGCCAGGCAATGCCGATCTTGCCAAACGTGTTATTTATCCTTTTCACCAACCCCAACGTGGTGACATTGTCGTCTTTGAGTATCCAGGTGATGTCCATAAGGACTACATTAAGCGTGTGATCGGACTGCCAGGAGAAACGATTGACATCCGCGATGGCAGCGTGTACGTGAACGGTCAGCCATTAGATGAGCCATATCTCCAGGGTGCTTCGACAACCTGTAGTATAAACAATGCATGCAGCAAGGGGCCGGTAGTTGTGCCACAAGATGCCATTTTTGTTCTGGGTGATAATCGCTCGAACAGTAGTGACTCACGTGAGTGGGATGCACTGCCTCTGGATCACGTGATCGGCCAGGCATGGATACTCTACTATCCGGTCAGTGACTGGGGAGTTGTACCCCATCGCTCGTATGCTATTGATCAATAATATTATACCATTATTAATACAAGTTACACGGTCGCTCGAACAAAACGTTTTTCTGTCTTGTGACAGCATGGAATGCCCTGGTTTCCCGCAAAATCCGCGTCCTCTTTGGCTACGGTCAGGTAAGCTCTGAGCGTAACCAGGGGGATGAAAACAATCAGTGACCGCATACCTCGTGTCCTTTAAATAAATTGAACGTCAACAACACGAGGCTGGACAGAACTCCATGATGCATATAGCGATCAATGGCCATTTACTGGCTCACACCCGCTCCTTTCGTCGAGCGGGCGTCTCACACTACATTGAGCAACTGCTGTACCACCTGGCACTGGTCGATCAACACAACCACTATACTATTCATACCACCCGTGGATTGGATGCGTCGGCGCTGCGCTTGCCGCCACGCTTTGTGGTGCGGGCCAGCCGGTTACCGACGATCAACCCGCGCATTCGGATTCCGTGGGAGCAAGTGCTGGCTCCGCTGTGGCTGCGTTGGAACCAGGCCGATCTGTTTCATGGCACGCTCAACGTTGTTCCCTTTGCCTGCCCTGTACCCAGCGTGGTGACGATCCACGACCTGGCGTTTATCCGTTTTCCCCAGACGTTTCGTGCCTATAACCGCACCTATCTCGACTTTGCCACACGGGTCAGTGTGCGGCGGGCAGTGCGCATCCTGGTGGTCTCAGAACACACCAGACAGGAAGTGGTTGGCTTACTGGGCGTTCCGTCTGAGCGGGTCGTCGTGACGCCTAACGCGGCACGCGATCATTTTCGCCCACCTGATCCACCCGTGCTGGCCGCGTTTCGCACCCGGCATAGCCTGCCGGAGCGGTTTATCCTGTATGTCGGTACGCTGGAGCCACGTAAGAACCTTACGACGCTGCTAGAGGCCTATAGCCAGGTGGTGCGTGACGATCCGGTACCATTGCTGATTGGCGGCGGGAAGGGCTGGATGTACCAACCTGTTTTTGAGCGCCTCGAAGCATTGGGTTTGCGCGATCATGTTCACTTTGTGGGCTATATTGATGAACAGGAGCTGCCGCTGTGGTATGCAGCGGCGCGGATGTTTGTGTTTCCCTCGCTGTATGAGGGTTTTGGCATGCCGCCGCTCGAAGCAATGGCCTGTGGGACACCGGTCATTACTTCCAATACGTCCAGTCTGCCCGAAGTTGTGGGCGACGCAGGTCTACTGGTACCGCCCACCGATGCGAGCGCTATGGCAACGGCAATACTGCGCTTGCTGCACGATGATGCCTTATATTCGTATCTGCGCGAACAGGGACTGCGCCGCGCCCGGCACTTTTCATGGCGCACCAGCGCTGAAAAGACCCTGATGACCTATGAACAGGCACGGTTGACAGCGGTTGCCGATACAGTATAATGAACAAGAGTATCCCGGAAGAAGAATACAGGATACAGAGGGTTAGAGCCAACTAGCCTGGTCATCTATTATCTATCTGTCACCTGATGAATATACCGGTGCCGATCGGATCGATAGGTCGCAAGCGGCTGCAGGGTGTCGCTCGGCCGCGACCACAACGCCGCAATAAACATCAAAAACCGGGGTGGACAACTCCGTTGAGGGAGACGCCCGCCAGAAGGCGGGTTGCTTCAAGAAGCCGTCGGGCTTTCGTTCGTGTGGAGTGTCACAAGATGGGTTTGCTCGATCACCTCTGCCTCACCGATTATGACATGTAACTTGAGAGTATATTTGACTCGGAAAGAATGGCAAAAACAAAGTTAAGGAATTAAGGAAGGAGTCCATCATGCCAGTTGGCCCATGGGAGCTGTTAATCATTCTTGCGATCGTGATTGCGGTCTTTGGTGCAGGGCGCATTGCAGGGATTGGCGCGGCGCTGGGGAGCAGTATTCGTGAGTTTAAGAAGGCTGTTCGTGAGGATGATGAGCCGACCTCGACCAACAATGTTGAAAAGGTGGAGCGCAAAAGTTCTTCGTCTTGATAGAACCGCAACCGGGATGCTGCGCGAAACCCATCGCTGCAGTGAGAACATCACGTTGTTCTACCAGTACAATACATGACATGACCACGAAGGTACGGCAGGCACGGAGTTGGATCTGGGCGTATCTCCGTGCCCGCCTTATTCCTACCTCCTGTACACTGTCTCATTGATGTACCCTGTCCATTATACTTCCATGGTTCCTGGCGCTTTTTCCTATCGCAAGACATTCCTACGTCCGGACAAGGTGTCAATGTGGATGTGGACGATGCCTTGCGCTTGATACTTACTATAGCGCTATTACGCTGGTACTTTTACGAAGAGCAGGTCTGATCTATGCCTGGTGATGTGTACGATAAAGTAACGATTTTTGTGAAGGCTGGCAATGGCGGCAATGGCTCGGCAGCCTTTCGTCGCGAAAAATACGTGCCACGTGGCGGGCCGAGTGGTGGTGATGGCGGGCGTGGGGGCCATGTCTATCTCCTGGCCGATGCACAGCTCAATACGCTGCTCCCGTTTCGCTATGAGAAAAAATTTGTGGCCGAGAATGGCGTTCATGGGGGCAAAAACACGATGTATGGGCGGCAGGGGCGCGACGTGATAATCAGGGTACCACCGGGCACCGTGGTTCGCGCCGAAATTGAGGGCCAGACGTACACCGTCGATCTGGAACGGCCTGGTCAACGCTTGCTGGCTGCGCGTGGGGGGAGGGGAGGCCTGGGTAATGTTCACTTTGCAACCGCTACCCGTCAGACGCCCCGGATTGCCGAGCTGGGTGAACCAGGCGAGGAGTTCTGGCTTGAACTGGAGCTGAAGCTGATTGCTGATGTTGGTTTGATCGGCTTTCCCAACGCGGGCAAGAGTACGCTGCTCTCGGTCATCAGCGCCGCTCGCCCCAGGATTGCCGCCTATCCATTCACCACCTTGCAGCCCAACCTGGGCCTGGTCGAGGTGGGCGATCAACGCTTTGTGGTGGCCGATGTGCCCGGCTTGATCGAAGGTGCGCACCAGGGAGTGGGTCTGGGCATTGATTTTCTGCGCCATATCGAGCGCACTCGTCTGCTGGTGCATATTATCGACGCGGCCGGCGTTGATGGGCGTGACCCGCTGACCGACTATCAGCAGATCAATGCCGAGTTGTACCAATACCAGCCCGAACTGGCGCAACGCCCCCAGATCGTCGTGCTGAACAAGCTGGACTTGCCCGAGGCCCAGGCGAATCTGGAGCGGTTGCAACGGGCGTTGCCCGTTGCGGCTGAAGATCTGTTTGCAATTGCGGCAGTTACCCGCGAAGGTGTCGCCGATTTGCTGGCCCACATTGCGCAGCGACTACGCAAGATACCCGCCCCTATGCGTGACCCGGTTGAGCCTGATGAACCGGTGCTGACGTGGCCTGTGCCCGACGTTGATCCCAATCTCTTTACGGTTGAGCCAGAGGGTGAGGGCTGGCGCGTGCGTGGGCGTAAGATCGAGCGCCTGATTGCTATGACCAACTTTGATCAGCCGGAGGCTCTCGATCGCATCCAGCGCGTGCTCGATGCCAGTGGCATCAGCGCCGCCTTGCTGGAGGCCGGGGTACAGGATGGCGATGTGGTCTATATCAACAAGGCCGAACTGATCTGGTCAGACACGGGGCACTATGGATAGTTCCCCACGGGAATATCCAGCGGATCAGGACGGACGCAGGAGGGGTAGAGTAACCCCGCCCCTACTGAAACACAACTTTTTCACCGTCGTTTCCCCCCAGCCGGGCTGAATAGGGCAGATTCACTGAAGGCGAAAAATTACCCGGAAAGAAAGCGTTGCTTCGACGCTGCCCCGGGCAAAAACAATCAGCAATTGCCCCACTGCGTGAGTCCTGCTGATGTGTATCATCCAGCCATTTCTGGCAGGTGCCCATAACAACTTCTTAACTCAGACTACGACAATACTTAATATAGCTCTGCTACTATCCTCTCTAACAGCACCCACACGCCCATCGTCCGTCACCGTCCAGGTATGACCGTGCCGGATTGCGCCGTGGAGCGATGTGCATCAGAGGTATCGACAGGAATACCTCCCCCGGTGATGTACCTTGCGCCGCAGCCAGAGAGCGGAAGCATGGCTGCCGCTCTGATGGGGTGTGGGTCTGAACCGTTGAACAACGTTGGTTTAACCTGTAAGGAGAGAAAAAACGTCATGGTATGCTCCCGCACCCGTAGGTGCCCCGGATTGCGTCTGGCAAGCAGCCTGTTGCTACTGCTTGCGCTGTTCATCTCGATCATCGGCTTTGTTCCAACCCCGGTTCTTGCTTCGACGACGATTACGCAATGGACATTTGATGGCGATGTGACCACCCCCTCAACCGGTACCGGTACGGCTGCATTGATTGGTGGCACAACTGCTACATTTGCCGCTGGCTACACCGGTAACCCGGATCGGGGCTGGAATACGACGACCTACCCGGCTCAGGGAATCGGCAATAAAACGGCCGGGGTTGAGTTTGCGGTCAGTACGGTCGGCTTTCAAGATCTGGCCTTTAGCTTTAACATTCGTCACAGTAACACGGCTGCGAATACGATCGTCGTGCAGTACTCAACTGACGGCACGACCTTTGTTGATGCTCAGACCTTTACCTTCACACCAGCACCAACGGGTACGGGTGATACCTGGTATGATCGGAGCGTGGATCTCAGTACCATAACGGCGCTGAACGACAATCCGAACGCAAAGTTCCGTGTGGTCTCAGCCTTCGATCCTGTTGCCGGAGAATACCTGGCTTCCCGTTCCACCTCGACCTACGGTTCCGGCGGCACAATGCGGTATGATAATGTGACCATCACCGGCTCGCCGCTGGTTGCACCCCCAGTGCCGCCGACCATCACGACCCAGCCGCAAAGCCAGAGCATTGTCGAGAACGATCAGGCGACCTTGAGTGTGGTCGCCACCGGCACTGCACCCCTGAGCTATCAGTGGTATCGGGGCACTGCACCTGATACCAGCAACCCCGTTGGCACCAACAGCGCCAGCTTTACCACCCCCGCTCTAACCACTACCACCAACTACTGGGTGCGGGTCAGCAATACAGCCGGCAGCGTGGATAGCCAGACGGCAACGATCACCGTTACCGCGCCTACGCCGATTTGTGATCAACCTTTCACGCCGATCTATAGCATTCAGGGCAGTGGCAATAGTGCCGCGATCACCGGCGCGGTGACGACCCAGGGCGTGGTCATTGCAAACTTCCAGGGGCCATCCCCTGCGCTGCGTGGCTTTTATTTGCAGGACAAGGACGGTGATGGCAATCCTGCCACTTCCGACGGTATCTTTGTCTTCAATGGTGACAACATCAATAGCGCGGTGCAACTCGGCCGGCTGGTGCGTATCAGCGGCACAGCGGGCGAGTTGCAGGATCAGACCCAGATCGGCAGCGTCAGCAGTATTATTGACTGTGGCGTGAATGCCACAATTACGCCGGTTGACGTGACGATGCCCTTCCCCCTTCCGGTCGGTGGCGTGCCCTACCTGGAGCGCTATGAAGGCATGCTGGTGCGCTTTCCCGGGCCGCTGTATGTCACCGAGTTCTTCCAGCTCGGACGCTTCGGCCAGATTGTGATGTCTTCGGGCAACCGGCTGCGCCAGCCGACCAATGTGGTTGACCCGGGAACGCCGGCCAACACACTACAGGCGGCCAATGACCTGAACCGGATTATTGTCGATGATGACCGCAATAATCAGAACCCCGACCCGATCCTGTTCGGGCGTGGTGGGAATCCGCTCAGTGCCAGCAACACGCTGCGCGGCGGCGATACCGCCGAGAACATCGTCGGGGTGATGACCTACGGCTGGGGCGGCAACAGTGCCAGCCCCAACAACTACCGTCTGCGCCCCGTGGGTGCGCTCGGTGGTGGCGTGCCGAACTTCCAACCGACCAACCCGCGACCCACAGCCGCCCCGGATGTCGGTGGCTCGCTGAAGGTCGCGGCCTTCAACGTGCTGAACTACTTCCTGACGCTGGATGATGGGACGCCCAGGTGCGGCCCGGATGCTGCCAAGCAGCGCTGCCGTGGCGCGGAGAGCGTGCAAGAGTTTGAACGCCAGCGCACCAAGCTGGTGCAGGCGCTGCTCAAACTTGATGCCGACATTCTGGGACTGGTCGAACTAGAAAATACGCCCGGTGTCTCGCCCGAGGCTGATATCGCCGCTGCGTTGAATGCTGCTCTTGGAGCGCCAGTGTATGGGTATATTGACACTGGCGTGATTGGCGGCGACACCATCCGTGTAGGGTTCCTGTACAAGCAGACCACTGTGCAACCTATGGGTGATTTCGCCATCCTGATCAGCGCGATTGACCCGCAGTTCGATGATACGCGCTCGCGTCCGCCGCTGGCCCAGACCTTCCGCGAGCGGGCGACGGGGGGCAAACTGACGGTCGTGGTCAACCACTTCAAATCCAAGGGCGCGTCGGGGCTGAACACTGACCCGGTCTGTCTGAATACCCCGACCGAAAACCTGAACTGTGACCAGGGTGACGGACAGGCCTTCTGGAACGCCACCCGCACCAACGCCGCCATTGCAATGATGAACTGGCTGGGGAAAGATCCGACCGGCAGTGGCGATCCAGACATTTTGATCATTGGCGACTTGAACGCCTATGCCAAAGAAGACCCGATTGCGGTGATCGAGGAGTCGGGCTTTGTCAATCTGGGGCCACACTTTGGCGGCCCGGATACCTACTCTTATGTCTTCGACGGGCAGTGGGGATCGCTTGACCACGCACTGGCTTCGCCCAGCCTGTTCAGCCAGGTGACGGGTGCGGCCAAGTACCATATCAACGCCGATGAGCCGAGTGTGCTGGACTACAACACCAATTTCAAGAGCCCGGGGCAGATCACCGATCTCTTTGCGCCCAATGAGTTTCGCACCTCTGACCACGACCCGGTGCTGGTGGGGCTGAATCTGACGCGGCCTGCGACACCGCCTGCTCTGTCGGCTATTGCTACCTATGACACGGGGTTGGGTGACAAGGGGGCCGAGATTATCAGTCTGAGCGGCGACCGGGCCGTCCTCTCGAATGCGGATGACGGGAGCGTCGATATTCTCGACACCAGTGCCCTGCCGAATGTGCGGCTGATTCGGCGCATCAAGCGGCCGGAACTGGCTGACCTGACCTCGGTGGCGATTCATCGTACGAAAGATCTGTTTATCGCTGTGGCGGGCAACAGCACGCCACGCTCCGGGCGAGCGCTGATCTTCCGCGTGTCAGACGGTGCCTTGCTGGCCCAGTTCCCGCTGGCCGTCGATGCCAGTTCACCCAACGGACGCCAGCCCGACTCGGTCGAGATTGCCCCCGATGGTCGGTTTGCGGTCGTGGCGATTGAGTCCGAGCAGGTTAGCACGACGGACGATGGCGGCAATGGGGCGATTGTGGTCATGGATTTGCAGACGTTTAATCCGGCCATGCCTGATCCGGCAGCGATTACGATCAACACAATTGAGTTCCCCGACATCTCCAGCGTGCCGGGGGTGGGCGTGGGCCGCACCCACGGCGATGCCAGTGGTGCGCCGATTACCAATGCGCCAGGCACGATCGAGCCGGAGGGCATCGCCTTTGCGCCCGACAGCCAGAGCGTCTACATCGCACTGCAAGAGAACAACGCCATTGCCCGGTTGAACCTGAGCGCGCCCCTACCGGCGCTCCTACCGGTGGCAAATGTGTTTGGCCTGGGACAGGTGGTCATCCAGACCGACCTGTCCAGTGACGGGATGTACAAGCCGAACGAACTGCTGGTGGCGTTCCGCGAACCGGACGGCATCCGTGTGGTGGAGATTGACGGCACCTTGTATCTGCTTACGGCGGATGAGGGCGATACCCGGCCCAACCCGCGTGGCGGGCGCACGATGAGTATCTTTAAGGCCGAGACAGGTGAATTCGTGGCCGACCTGGGCAACCAGTTAGGCGACCTGGCCTATCAGTACGGCGTGTATCCCGACAACCGTAGTCCGAATGGCGGGGTCGAGCCGGAAATGTTGGATGTCATCCGCGTGAATGGCCGGGTGCTGGTGGCGATTGGTCTCGAACGGGCGCGTTCTATGGCTTTTGTGGACATTACTGACCCCACCGACCCGCAGGCCTTCGGGCTGGTGCGTACAGGCTTGAATCCGGAAGGGGTCAAGCTGGTGGAGCGCGACGGCCAGATCTTCGCGTTGAGTGCCAATGAGCGTTCGGGAACGGTGACGATTGCGACCGTGCCGGTCAGTGCGCCTGATGTTACCCTGCGCTATCAGCTCGATACGCCACTGGGCTTCGGGTTGGGAGCGATCTATGGCGATGGCAGCAGTGTGTTGACCATGACCATGGCGCTGAGTCCGCCGACTGCCGGTACGCTGGGCAGCACGATGGCTGGGCTGAACGATCTGGGCAGTGGACAATACCAGATCACCAGTACCACGGCCACGCTGAACGAGATCAGTGCCAGCCTGATCTTTACGCCAACCGTTGGTACAAACGACACCGCCACGCTGAACGTCAGTCTGAGTGACGGGATACATCCGGCGGCAACAGGGATGATCACGCTGGAAGGGCCAGCCGACACCATCCCGCCCGACGCACCGTTGGTGAGTACGCCTGCCGAGGGCGCGACGGTGAACACACCGCGCCCGACGATCAGTGGCAAAGCAGAAGCGGGGAGTACCATCCGGGTACGGCTGGGTACAGACGTGATTTGTGAGACCACTGCCGCGGGAGATGGCAGTTATACCTGTGATCTCACCGACGATTTGCCTGTCGGGGCGGTCAGTTTGAGTGTTACCGCTACCGATGCCGCAGGGAACCAATCTGCCGCCACTGTGCGCAACTTCTCGGTGGCCCGACCCACCATTCCTGCACCAGTGGTTACCAGTCCTGCCGAGGGCGCGACGGTGAACACACCGCGCCCGACGATCAGCGGCACAGCGGAAGCCGGGCGCGCCATTCGGGTACGGCTGGGAGCGGATGTGATTTGCGAGACCACTGTTGCGCAAGATGGCAGCTACACCTGTGTTCTCACCGACGATCTGCCAACTGGTGTTGTAAGTCTGAGCGTTACAGCGGCTGACACAATGGGGAATGAGTCACGTTCGACCACCCGCAGCTTTACGGTGGCGCAGCCTGTGATCCCTGCCCCGGTGGTCACCAGTCCTGCCGAGGGCGCGACGGTGAACACACCGCGCCCGACGATCAGTGGCACCGGGACGCCGGGTACCACCATCCAGGTACGATTGGGAACGGATGTGATTTGCGAGACCACGGTGGCCGAAGATGGCAGCTACACCTGTGTCCTTATCGCGGATCTGCCTGTCGGGCCAGTACGATTGAGCGTTACAGCGGCTGACACGACGGGGAACGAGTCGGCGGCAACCATCCGCACCTTTACGGTGGCGCGGCCTGTCATCCCCGCGCCTCGGGTCAGTGACCTTGATGACGGTGGGACGGTAAACACGTCGCGCCCGACGATCAGTGGCACCGGGACGCCGGGTACTACCATCCAGGTACGATTGGGGACGGACGTGATTTGCGAAACGACGGTGGCCGAAGATGGCAGCTACCGTTGTGTCCTCACCCAGGATCTGCCCGCCGGCCCGGTACAGTTGAGAATTATCGCCATTGATGCATCTGGCAATGAGTCACCGGCAACGATCCTCAACATTACTGTCCGGTTGACTACCACGTACCTTGTCCATCTGCCGATCATTGCCCGCTAAACCAGCGTCGGTGCCTCGACCTCCACAGTTGCCAGGGGGAGGTAGGGGCACCATCCACAGTGGAGACCCATGGGTCTTCACTGTGAATGTGTGTACGCTCTGTCCCTTTGCGTCGCACGCCTCCTTACACACAAAATCTTTGCGCCTTTGCGTAAAATAGAGTGCTGCACGCTGTTCCCTACAATGCCGCAGAAGCGCCTGTCACGGTATACCAGCCGTCGCCCTTGACGACGTTGCGACCCACATGCACCAGCATGCCCCAGACGAGTAATTCGCGCAATGTGGCCAGGTCGCCGGCGAAGGTGACCTGGCCCACCAGCCCGCCGATGGGCGTGCGGCGCTGCTGGCGTGACGAGTGGCTGACCACGTCTAGCCAGCGTGTCTGGTCGTCCACTACGCGTGCTTGCGCGGCCTGGGCCAGCAGTGCTGCAAAATCCAGCTCCAGGTCGCCGTTGCCATAGGCGATGCTCAAATCGCCGAGCCGTCGCAGTAAGCGCTGCACCAGCGGGCGCAACGCGGGTCGCCGTACTAGCCGCTGGTCATCGACGAGGCGTAGCGGCGTGTGCAGCACCAGCGTAAGCCGGTCGGTCGGCAAGCTGGCAGCGTAGGCCTGCACCTCGGTGGCGGTGATGGGCAAGCCGGGCATGTGTACCTGCGGCTGGCCCCGTTGATAGAGGATCTGCCGCTCGCCGGTCAGCGGCGACACGGCGGCCAGTTCCTCTACGCGCAACTGGCCGCGCTGATAGCCCAGCGCGGCGAGCTTGCGCCCGAGTCCCTGCGTCTCTAGCTCCTGCGCGGCTATGACCAGATAGGGAAACAGATCGGTGGCGGTGCCAAAGATGCCTAGCCCAAACGTCAGCGTTTCGCCCGGCTCGTAGCGGCGCGCCGTGCTGCTCGGTGGCTCAATCACATATGGACGGGGGCGCTGGTCGCTGCCCTTCTCGCCCTCGTCACGCATAGGGGCCACCAGTGTCGCCACCGGACACACGCGCACCAGCGGGCAATCGGTACAGGTGGGTGCGGCTTTGTTGGTGCAAAACCGCTCCCACAGGCTGTTCATCAGCGCCCCACGTATTGCTGCGCCGCTCTGGGCTTCCAATTCGAGCGGCGTCAGTGTGCGGGCGGTAAATTGTAAGTGATTGGTTATTAAAGTAACCACTGCACCTCCTCGTTATTTCAGCAATCAGTCGTAAAAAACCGGAGTCCAGGCTTATGAACGTTCCTATCATCTGGCTCGTACTAGTGGTCAGACACACTGAATATGCAGAGTATTGTAGTAACGACTTTCGTCGTTTCTGACCCCGTGTCAACGACTAAAGTCGTTACTACGTATCCTTCAAAATCACGGTGGTCAACCACGAGTACCGGGAAATAGGACGTAGGAAATAGGTTGAACATGATGCTCTTTTCTCTTTTCTCTTTGCTCGCTCCTCTTTGCTCCGTTTAGAATCGGCTTGCTATTCAAACAATAATCCCAGGTCATCGTCATAGGTCGTCTGTACTACAGTCACCTGCTCCAGCGGATCGTCGCTGGCGCGGTTGCCGGGGCGTACCTGTCCGTTACGCTGTAAGGACGCATAGCGCCAGAAGGGAATCCCGACCAGTAGTTCGTGCGCGGCCACAAACTGGCGGTCGTTCATCAGTGCCATATACTCTCGTTCAAACCGTTGCGGCAACACATCAATGTTATCGAACAGGCGGTAGAACTGCACCTCCAGCTCGGTGTTGGCCTGAAATGCTACCAGACTTTCCAGTAACGCCGCACACTGCTGCGCATGGTCAGTATACACCTGTTGCCACTCATCGGCATAATTGTCGGCATAGTCGGTATAGACCGTATCGAGCCACGGCCCTACCGCCGCCTCGTCCAGCGGTTGGCCGTCCAGTTCTTCCAGCAGCCGGAGGGTGCCCCGCAGCAGGCGCAGGTCATAGGGCCGACGATTCTGCTCTGGCAGCGGCCCGCGCAGCACCACGACTTCGGCCAGCAGCGGCTGTCCCTGGGCATCGTGGCGGCGCAGACGATTGACCCGCCCGAAGCGCTGGATCAATGCTTCCAGCGGGGCCAGATCGGAATAGATCGTATCCAGGTCAATATTCAGGCTGACCTCGACCACCTGGGTTGCCACCAGCACCAGCGGCTGGCGGGTCTGGCTGTCCAGGCCGCACAACTGGCGCACCTGCTGCTCACGCGCCAGCCGGTCGCGCCCGTTCAGGCGGCTGTGCAGCAACAGCACTTGCGCCGCCGGGCCGAGCCGGTCGCGGAGGCCGTGCCACGCCTGCTGCGCTCGATCGACGGTGTTGCAGGCGACCAGCACTGCCTGCCCGGTGCGGGCCTGGGCCGCGATGGTGTCCAGCAGGTCTGCATCGAGCAGATCGCCCGTCTGTAACCGTAGCCGATGACGCTGGAAGCGGGCAAACAGCGCGGCATCGGCCTGCACGCTGGCGACTGGCCCCAGCGCCGCCTGCAGCCGCTCGGCCAGCAGGGTGGGGAAGGTGGCCGACATGACGCAGAAGCGCACCCCGCAGCGCTGGCGCAGATAGGCCACCAGGCTGAGGATCAGCGCCAGGCGTTGCGGCTCATAGGCGTGGATTTCGTCAATGATGATGCTGGCGCCCACCAGGTCGCTCATAAGCAACTCGTAGCCGCGCAGCCGATAGACTGCCTTGAGCAACTGATAGGGGCTGCTCACACGTAGCGGGTAGTAGTTGAGCGCGTTGCGGTCGGCGTGGCTACGCGCCTGCTGCATTGCCGCCTGCGGATCGCCGTGCTGCTCGACATACAGGCGATACATGGCGAGCAGCGCCCGCCCGTGCTGCAAACCGACCAACCCCGGAAAAAGCTGCTCCAGCCGCTCGCGCATCGCGTTCATGCTGGCCTGAAAGGGTAGCAGATAGATCAGGCGTGGCGGCAGATCAGGGGTGGCACCGAAGGCCCAGAACAACGCGGCTTCGGTTTTGCCGCTGCCGGTGGGCGCGGTGAGCAGCAGGCTGTGAGGCACGAGCGCACTGGCTTGCTGGTGGCTGTAATGCTGGATTGGCCTGCCACGCAGGGTTTCCAGGCGCTGCTGTACCTGCGCGGCATCAATTGCGGGCAACTGTGGCAATGCGCCGGTATGCGCCGAGGCGTGGCGATCGGCGCTGACCAGCAGGCCGCGCATAAGCAGCGAGAGCAGCGCCAGTCGCTTGCGCAGCGCGGGCAGCTCCAGGTCGCGCAGCAGGCGGCGATACTGCTGCAACCCCTGCGCTATCTGCTGGGCACCCGTGTTGCGCACCAGTTCCACCGCCTGCGCCTGGGGCAGCAGCGGCGACTCCTCGTCCGGCGCGGCCAGGCCGCGGGCGCATAGTTCGGCGTGGCCCGCGTCGTGCAGCCAGGCCCACAGCGCCTCCAGCGGGGCCGTGGCAAGCTGGGCTACAATCTCGCGCAGCGCTGGCCCATCGTCGGGATAGTGGGCCGTAATCTCGTCTGCATCTTTATGATGCGCTACCACCGCCGCCGCCACCCAGCGATAATCTTCGCTACGCGGGTCGGGGAAGCGCCAGGCGAGAAAGGCCAGCGAGCCAACTTCGTGCCGATAGGCCCAGCGCGGCCCGCCGCGCAGCATGTGCTGAAAGCCGCTGGCGGCCTTGCCCAGGTCGTGCAGCAGCGCGGCCCAGGCCAGCGTCTGCCACAGGCGTGGGTAGCCGATCTGCGCCGGCAACTGCGGGCGCAACCGCGCCTGGTCTGCCAACCGGTCGAGTACCTGCAGGGTATGCGCCCGCAGCGTCTCGCCGTCACTCTTCGCCAGAATGTTGTCCAGGGTCATTTGTACCTCGGGAACAGGGAACAGGGAACAGGGAACAGGGAACAGGGAACAGGGGACAGGGGACAGGGGACAGGGAACAGGGAACAGGGAACAGGGTACAGGGGACAGGGGACAGGGGACAGGGGACAGGCCAGACGCTTCCTCATTACGACCGTTGTCATTCACCGTCCTGAACATTCCTACACCCCATACGCCGGGAGCCTGAAGGCTCCGGCTCGTGTTCTAGCCAGCGCAGGTTGGCTTTGCACCGCGTGCCCGCGGCTTCAGCCGCCGGGCAATGCGCCGTTTTTCGCGTCCGGCGCGGCGTACAGGCGTCCGCGTCAACCAGCCTGGTCACCTGTCACCTGTCACCTGTCACCTGTCACCTGTCACCTGAAGACGCTTTGCAGCCGTGCCAGACGATGACGCGCTGGTAGCCGCGCAGGGTGGGCGCGGTCGGGTCACACCAGACCGAATCGGGCGGGCCGAAGGACTGCATCTGGTCAGGAAACACCGTTTCGTCCAGGACAAGATACTGTGCAAAGTCAGCGCGGCGGCCCTGCTCGCCGTCGATAAAGTGCGGCATCATCATTGCCACGCCGCGCCGCATGCGCGTCGCCAGATCCAGCGGCAGCAGCGTGTGCGCGTAGTAGCCGTTGTCCTGCTGTGCCAGCGTCACCACCTGCACACCGCCGGGCGGGTAGGTGCAGAGATCCTGCGAGCGGCCCAGTATCACGCTGTAGTGCGGCGAACGAAACGCCGCCGCTAGATCCGGGCGATCCAGATACAGCTCCAGGCGCGGGCGAAACAGCAACTCGCGGTTGAACGGCGTCACCGTACTCTCGCCATACTGCGTCACATCAGGATAGCCCTGCTGCGCCAGATCCTTGCGCCGGCGGGTAGCGATCGGCTCGGCCCAGCCGCCGGCGTGAATGTGTTCCAGATCGATGAACGTGCCCTGGTGGGTAAAGTGATAGGCAAAGCGCACGCTGGCCGGGTCGATCCAGTCGCCCACCGCGCTACAGATATGCCCATAGATCGTGGCCGGCGGCGGCATCGGGAAGCTGGGCTGCACGCCCCACATAAAATGCGGGTAGCGAAACGAGGTCACCGCGCCTTCCAGGACGACTTTGAGTACCTGCATGGCGGCTCACTCCATCCATTCCGGGTGCTGGCCCAGATCGGCAATCAGTGCCGCGAACGCCTGGCGCGGGTGGCTCAGGCGCAACACAGGATGCTCTTGCGCAAACGCCTCCAGCTTCGCCCGCTCGCTGTCGTGGTAGCCGCGCACCCAGCCCACATACACCGGCGAGCGCAGTTCGTCGGCAAACACCTCCAGCGCCTCGGTCAGCGCCGGCAGATCCAGCACCGGCTCGCCGCGCTGCTCGCCAATGATGTAGGGGAAGATATGGTTGCCACCTCGCGTCACCGCCAGCACCACCACTGCCGGGGCCACCGCCGTGTAGTGAATAGCTTGCTTTGCCCCGCCTTCGAGCCGCGCCATGCCTGTAAACAGCGCCTGCACACGCTGCACCCGCTCGGCCAGCGACAAGCGATAGCTGTGCTGCTCTTCCAGATGCGTCAGGCCCTTTTTGTGCGCCTCGTCAATGCGCACATCATCCAGATGGCGAAACCCGGTCTTCTTGCGGTAGCTAAAGGTGCCACAGGCACGCAGATCAAGCGCAAACAGGCCCTTGAGCGTGGTGCGATAAAACTGATGCTCGTGCGGCACCGGGTCGCCGTCGTGCCGCGACATGGTGCCGAAGTCATCGGTGATAGTCACCGGCGCGATGCTGACCAGCGTACCGACGCGGAAGGGCGCAGCGCGGGTCAGCGTATCGGTCGTAGGCGTCTCGTTGGCCCGCGATGTATCGGCTTCGCGGGCGGTTTTGGCCGCCGTTTTGGTTGAAGGTGCCCGCATATAGCCAAACAGGTCATCGTCCCAGTAGCGGATCGGGTTGGCATCGGTGTAGGCCACCTTCGTTTCGCGGAAGATCGGTGCCGCCTGCCAGCCCGTATCGGGCAGTTGCTCCAGCGTGGTGCGCAGCCAGTAGCGGAAGGCCTGCGCCGAGACATACGGGAAGCGCTCGCCAGTACGGGTACGAATCGCCTTCACCGCCACGGTATTATCGGTACGTGCGCCGGTATCCGCCCCGGCGTTGTTCAGCGCCGACGCCGGCGCGTCAATCAGGAGTAGACCAGTTACAAAAGCCATCGTACATGTTCCTTTCCTTGTATAGTAAAAAGATGATGTGCGTCCTCGTCGCCGGATAGGGTACAGGGTACAGGGTACAGGTGTCAGGTGTCAGAGCCAATCAGCCTGGTCATCTGTCACCTCCTGTCGAGGCGGCGAGGCGGCGAAGCGATGAGGCGACGAGGCGACGAGGCGACGAGGCGACGAGGCGACGAGGCGGCGAGGCGGCGAGGCGGCGAGGCGACGAGAATCCGCGCATCCCGCATCCGCGCATCCGCGCATCCCGCATCCGCGCATCCCGCATCCGCGCATCCACTTGTGATGCGGCAAAACGCGCCTGCTAGCGTAATCGCTTTTTTGGCGTCCTGATGAGGTAAAACCGGCCTTTGCGTAAAAAAACTACACTTGAAAGCCTGTCCCCTGTCCCCTATCCCCTAAAAACGGCTCACGCCTCTGCCAGCTCTGCGTCGGCGTTGGCATCGACCACCAGTTCGCGGTTGGCGGCGATCCAGCCCTGGGCGTGCAACTGCTCGATCATGCGAATCAGCAACAGATCACGCGCCAGCAGCCACCACGAACGATCATCCGTATCCTCAAACACAGCGATAAACTGATCGAGCGTAAAGAGCGGCTGGTCGCGTTGCGCCGCCTGATAATCGGAGCGAACCAGGCGCATGCGCAGTTCGTGATAGTCGCTGTAGCGGTTGCCGCCATGCAAAAACAGGCGGAACAGGCGCCGGTCGTTCTCACGCTGAATATAGGTCGCCAGCTGGTCGGCCATCGTGCGAATGGCCTCAATCCGGTCGGGAGTCACGTTGAGTATCCTTTCTAGAAACAGCCGGGTCAACGGCCAGGAAACCAGGTCAAGCTCATCGATCAGCCGGTAGGTACGCCGCTGATCGTCCTTCGTCGTGCGCTCAACCCGCGGCGTGCGCAGCATGTAGGTGCGCAAAAAGCGGTGGGCATCACGCGGCAGGTCAAACAGGTCTTCGTAGAGGACATTGCGCTGCGCGGGCAAGTCGAAGACATCGCGGGAGGGTGGCTCGACACTGTGGCCGTCGCCGCCCTCCCAGGCGCGCCGCACCAGCCGCAGCCAGGCGGCGCGGTAGGTGGCATCGTGCGCCTCGCGCAGAAATCCGGCCACCTGCAGCGGCAGGTGGTAAATGTCCACCGCCGCATTAGTGCCATAGTTGGTCAGGTGATACGCCGTCACCGAATTCACCGCCTCATCACGGCGCTGCTGATCCGCGGCCAGGAAGCAGGCGATAATCTGCGTGCGCGGAAACCGGGCGTCGCTATATTTGCTGGTGCCCTCCTGCGCCGCCAGGCTCAGGAAGCGCCGATTACGCTCAAGCGCCTGCGCCGCAAAGCGATAGGTTAGCTGCGGGTCGCTGGCGTGCAGCAGGAGCAAACGCCCCTGGCATTTGAGCGTCCCCAGCGGCAGCGCGTGGATCGCCAGCAGCGCCGCGCCGGAGATCGGCAGTCCAGACTGGCCCTCGGCATAGAAGTTAAAGCGATCAATCGCGCCGATCAGCGGCATCATCTCGCGGTAGGCGCGCATTGCGGCCGGGGTGCCAAAGAAGACGCAGCGGTCGTCGTTGGCCGCCGGTGCGTGCTGCCAGGCGCGCAACACGCGATCGGCATAGGCCGCACGTTTGGCGGGCTGCTTATCAAAGGCCGGCTGGGTAAAGCCCGAATTGGGAAACACCACCGAGAGCAGCGACTTCATCGGCTCGTTGCAGTACAGGCGCTGCAACTCGTCGGCCAGCCGCGCCAGGTCATCCGTCGTCACCTGCGCCGGATCGTCCCGTTCAGCAAAGGCAGTGATCGTCGCCACGCCCACATCGACCAGCGGGTGCCCGGTATAGTTGAGCATGTTGTTCTCCTTTCTATTCGCAGCCTCGCGTCCTCGTTTCGTCGCCTCGGCATGCCCGTGGGCGCAGCAGCGGGGTGCCAGGGCATGGCTACCGGTCGCCGTCTGCCGCTGTTGACGCCCCTACCGCACACCGCCTCACGCCTCGCGTCCTCGTTTCGTCGCCTCGTCGCCTCGTCGCCTCGTCGCCTCACGCCTCACCTAAAACCGTCCCCACCGGCACATCGTCCTGCTGCGACCAGACGACGACGTAGCCGGTCTGGGGTTGCAGGACGGCGACCCAGGCGGCGGTGCGATAGGTGCGGGCCAGGGCCGCGTAGAGCCAGTTCGGCAAGCGGCCATCGAGCAGCACGCCCCGGTCGGATGGCACCTGCGGCACGGGCAAGTCGTGCGCCTCGGCATACTCCAGATAGCTGCCTGGAACAGACAGGCTGATCTGCGTGGCATCGCTCTGTACCGCCACCGCATCCCAGCGCAGGCGCGACGGGTCAGGTGCGGCGGCAGGTGCCAGCACCGGCGGCGTGACCCAGCCGGTGAACGGGTTGAACAGGTACGGCGGCGGAGCGCTGAACGCAGCTAACCCGGCGTAGAGCCAGTTGGGTGCCCGGCCATACAGCGCCAGTTGTTCGTGCGCCGGCAGGCTGGCATACAGTTCGGGTAGCTCGGCTGGCTGCCAGTACTGCCCCTGGTCAGGTTGGTGTGGCGGCAGGGGATAGATGCGCCGCTCCAGGTGGAGCACCAGATCGACGCCTACCGCCGCTTCGTGGGCGCGGAACAGTTCGTCCGGGCTGTAGGTGAAATGGGTGTGCAGCACGTCTACCAGTGCGGTAAAACAGACACCGTCGGAAGACACCCCATGCGCCAGGCCGGTGATCGTGCCACGCAGCGGATCGGAGCTGTCCACCTGCTGCGGGCCGTCGGGCTGCGAGAGCAGTTCGGCAATCACCGGGCGACCCTGGCGATAGAGCAGATCGCGCCAGCGTTCCAGCTCGTCCGGGTCACGCGAGAGGACGATGCCATGCGTACAGACAGCGGCGATCTGCTCGGTTTCGGGCGTGCGCAGGCCACCCACATCCACCAGCAGCGGCAGGTGGCGCTGTGTAATATCGCGGCTGATGCGCTCGGCAAAATCGGGCGTCCAATCGCTCTTCGCCCGCATGCGTAACTCACGGACAACCGCATGCGCCGCCTCCTGACTCCAGTCGCCCTCGCCGTCGGGATTAGCCCGCAACGCATAGTGGCCCACCTGCTGCTGGCGTAGCGCGTGGCTGAGACGATACAGCAGCGTACTCTTGCCTGAATGCGGTGGGCCGCCCAGAAAAATTGCTGGAAAAATAGGTGCCATCATTCCTCCTGAATTAGGTATAATACCCCTATGTCACAAGGGTATTGTCACACTTGAACAAACGGAGCGTACCCATGCCACAAAATGCACGGCACATCTACATTGCGACGTTGGGCGGCCAACCTCAGGTCGTCACGCTGGCCCTGGATCGATTGCTGGCAGACGATCTGCCGATTGAAGAAGCCATCGTGGTGCATCTGGCACCGCGCAGTCCGCGTCATCAGACCGCCCTTGAGCGCCTGGCACGTGAGTTTCCACCGCACGCCGGCACGCGCTATACCTGCCGCTATTACCCCCAGGCCGTCCATGCCCCGGCAGGTCGTGTTGAAGATCTGGATACCGATTCGTCCGTGACCGCTGTTTGTCAAACGTTTTATGACCTCTTTAGCCGGGTCAAGCAACAATACGACATCATTCATTTGTGTGTGAGCGGTGGCCGGCGCTTGCTCGGCATTCTCGCGCTTTCGGTGGCCCCGTTCTATTTTAGCTATGCCGACCGGGTCTGGCACCTGCACTCGTCCGATGCCGTGCAGCAACAGACCCGCGATGGGGCGTTGATGCATATGGACGATACGGACGATGTGCGCCTACTCCAGTTGTCGCTGTTTCCCGGTGGCCGGCTGTTGCCCACGCACGCAGGTGCCTGGCCCGGCCCGGCATCGGTGCCGCCCACCGCTGCTCTGGACGCGCTACACAACCAGGAGCGGCAACGCTGCCTGCAGGTGTGGCGCAGGTTGACCCCGAGGCAGCAGGAGGTCTTACACGCCTTTGCCAGCGGATATGACGTGCAGGAAGTCGCCGAACGTCTGGGGAACAGCCCCAGTACCGTAGATACCCACAAAACGGCGATCTATGCCGAGTGCCGTAACGCCTGGAATTTGCCAGACGGTCAGCCCAATCACTATTCCTGGCTGTACCGCACCTTCAACCCCTACCTGGCTGATTTAGTGTAGCAGAAACGCGCCCCCAGAAGATCAGAGGTTTCTCGGAATTTTTTCCGAGGGATCTCTGATCTTTTTTGGGTTGCAAGTGAGTAGAGTGGTGATACCAGGTGTATATGAACAGGTTCGCTTAGCTAAAGGGATTGCCAATGTCCTACCTATTTCATGTCCATATTGGCCCGGTACAGGCATTTATTGCCAGCGCACGCCGCACCCGCGATCTGTGGTTCGGGTCGTGGCTGTTGAATGAACTGGCAACCACAGCGGCGCAGACGATTATCGAGGCGCAGGGAACGCTCGTTTTTCCGGCGTTCAACGGCTCGACCACGGCAAAAGACACTGACCAGAATGACTCGAACGTACCGAACAAGATTATCGCCATCGTTGATCAGGAACCACACACGCTGGGGATGGCGGTGCGTCAGGCACTCTTCAAGCGCCTGCACGCTATCCGCGATCAAGCTTTTGCTGCGGCTCGTAAAGGCGGCACGTTTGAGCGCGAGCGGGCCATACGCCAGATTGACGATCTGCTGGAATACTACTGGGTGGCGGTGCCCTATGAGGAGCATAGCACGCCCTACCACGAGGCGCGTGCCCGGCTAGAGGCGCTGATGGCCGCCCGCAAGAATACGCGCAACTTCCAGCCCATCACCTGGGGCAGCGACTGGCCCAAATCGTCGATCACCGGCGAGCTGGAGGCAGTTGCCAGGGAAGGGCAGTGTGGGGCAAAACGGGGCGAACATCTCTCCGGGGTTGATCTGCTGAAGCGACACGGCAATCGTGGTGCAGAAGCGCACTTTGTCAGTACGTCACATATGGCGGCGTTGCCGTTTATGCAGCGCTTTAAGGATGTCAAAGATGACGAGTTGCGGCAGCGCTGGCAGGACTATCTCGATGCACTACCAGCCGACATCGGTGAGCGGGTGCCGCCACGCTTTGCGCAACCTTTCTTTGACGACAACGATGGTGCGCTCCTGTTTGAGGATCGATTGCTCGAGGATATACCGGATGACAGCAAACGCCAGCCGGCGCAACACAAGCTGCGCCGGTTTTTGCAGCGGGCCAGCCAGGTACTGACGATCGGCCAGCCTGCACCCTACTATGCCCTGATCCACGCCGACGGCGATAGCATGGGCAAGGTGATTGATCAGCTGGCGCAACAGCCCGACGGTGTTGATCGGCATCGCCAACTCTCGCGGGAGCTGGATGCCTTCGTTGCGCAAGCCCGACACATCGTTCAGGAACGGCATGGGGCCGCGGTGTATATCGGTGGCGACGATGTGCTGGCGCTGCTGCCGCTGCACACGGTGCTGGACTGTGCGGATACGCTGGCGACGGCGTTTGCCGATCGGCTTAAACTGTTCACTGTCACCGAAGACCAGGGCCGCCTGGTACAACCGACGCTCTCGGTGGGCATTGCGGTGGTGCATCATCTGCTGCCGCTCACCGATGCGCTGGAGATTGCCCGTCGCGCCGAAAAGTTGGCGAAGGGCGTTCCTGGCAAAAATGCCCTGGCCGTGATTGCCAGCCGGCGCAGTGGTGGCGAATATGTGGTGCGCGGGCCACGTGTTGACCTGTACAAGCAGTTGAAGCGCCTGGTTAAACTGAACCACCAGCAGGCGCTCCCGCACGGCGTGGCCTATGAACTGCGTGATCTGGCGCTGCGCCTGCACCTGCCCACTGATCAGGATGCAGCGTTGAAAGCGCAACTGATACAGGCACGTCGGCGGGAGGTCGAACGCATTCTCAAGCGCAAACAGACGCGCAGTAGCGAGAAGATCAATAAGGATACGCTCGATCAACTGCTGAAACGGCTTGATGCGCTCGTAAAAGAACAATCCGGCGACCCGCTGGAGTTGCTGGCCCACGAGCTGATCATCGCCCGCGAATGTGCGGCAGCGATGCATATGGCCGGTATGTCGGCCCAGGAAGGACAACCCCATGGCACCAGCTGAACAGCTATGGATCATCGAACCCCGCGACCCGCTGATCTGCCGGGACGGGCGACCTTTTAACCCAACACCGGGCGCACGGGCGCGAACACTGGACTTTCCGTTTCCCTCGACCACGACGGGCGCGGTGCGGACGCAGGCCGGCCTCAACGCCGATGGTATCTTTGATACGCGGCGGATTGCCGAGGTCAGGCAACTGGCGGTGCGCGGCCCATTGCTGGTACAACTTGCGGCCAGCGCGGCCAGCGAGCCAGAGATTGTGCGCTGGCTGGCACCGGCCCCAGCCGATGCGCTGATTTTTGAACCAGATCCAGACAAAAACACGTCACAGCCGTACTTGCGCTGGTTGCACCCGCAGGAACTGCCCGCCGGTGCGCTAACCGACCTGCACATGCACCCGCATGACGGGACACAGCCAGCCGAGCAACCGCTGGATCTCGTCGGCCTGGCTCAACCTGATCCGCGCAAACCGGCCCGCAACGTGCCGCGCTTCTGGTACTGGACGCAGTTTGAGCAGTGGCTGGCGCAACCCCACGATCAAGCGATCGCGCTGGATACGCTCGGTCTGAGCGCACTGCCGCGTGCGGCGCGGATGCACGTCAAGATCGACCCCGAAACGCTCACCAGCAGCGATGGCGATCTGTTCCAGACCGAGGGGCTGGAGTTTACGCAACGGCGGGAAACGCAAAGTCTGGCGCATGCGGGCCGGCTGGCGCTGGTGGTGGCTACCGCAGCCGACGCGCAGTTGCAACCGCGCCCGGGTCTATCGCATATGGGTGGCGAAAAGCGCGTGGTTACCTGGCGCAAGGCCGACACCGCCCTGCCTGGCTGTCCAGAGGAATTGCTCACACAGGTGGTGAAGACGGGCAGGTGTCGGATCGTCTTGCTCACCCCGGCCTACTTTGCGCAGGGCTTCCGCCCGACATGGCTGCTCCAGGAGCGGGCAGGGGTACAACCGACGTTGCGCGCCGTAGCGGTGCAGCGCCCGCAGGTGGTGAGCGGGTGGGATTTTGAGCAGCGTAAGGCGAAGCCGACACGCCGCCTGGCACCAGCGGGCACGGTGCTGTTTCTGCAGCTGGATGGCGCGAAGGCGGCGATTGAGAAGTGGGTCGCGCAGACCTGGATGCAGTGTGTGAGTGATGACAGCGAGACCGGCGATACCGAACAGTTTCGGCGTGATGGCTTTGGCCTGGCAGTCGTGGGCACCTGGCCCACGACCGTAAACAAGGAGCAACAGACATGAGAAAGCAACCTTATTGGGCACCTGCAACGCCGCCGCCAGCAGAGGGACAGCCGCATATCCGCCGCTCCGACGGCACACAACTGATCACGCAGACGCGTGAGTACCAGCTGATCACGCCCCTGTTTGGCGGCGGGGTTGAGCCAGCTCAGGCCGACCCGATCACCGTGGTACGTGCGGCCGAGATCCGCGGCCAGTTGCGCTTCTGGTGGCGAGCCACACGGGGCGGGCGCTGCAATGGCAATCTGAAGCTACTCAAACAGGAAGAAGATGCCATCTGGGGCAGCGCCGCCAGTACAGGCAAAGACAAGTCGCAGGGTGGCCCTTCGCGGGTGTGGGTGGAGGTCATTATACGAGATAAAGGACAGCCGGATAAGCCCTTTGAAGTCATTCAAAGAAAAATACAACCGCGCAAAGGAAGTATAGTCCCTGCATATGCGGCGTTTCCCCTTCAACCTCCTGAAGCTGAAGTTAAGAAGAGTGGCGCTAATACAGATATCAAAAGCGTGTGCGTTGGCGTAGCATTCACGCTCAAAGTTACCTATCCTGCACCACTGCTAAAAGACATTGAAGCCGCGCTCTGGGCCTGGGAAACCTTCGGTGGCCTCGGTGCCCGCACGCGGCGCGGCTTCGGGGCATTGCGCCTGGTGCGTGTTGATGGGCAGCCATACAATGATCTCCCGCCATCAAATCTGGATCAGGCACGAAAATGGCTCCAGGCCAAATTGCAGCAGCATGTGGTTGAAGGGACGTGGCCGGATACTGTGCCGTATCTCCAGCGGCGCATTCAGGATACCTGGTTGCGCGTAAAACATCAGCATGCACAGGCCGATAATGTATGGCGCACCTTGATTAACGCGCTCAAGAAATTTCGCCAGCAGCGACGCGACAAAGAAGGTAAGCGTAGCGACTATGGGCATAGCGATTGGCCCGAAGCAAATGCCATCCGCCGCACGGTGGGCGTGCCTGCGCGTGGGCCGCATGTCCAGCGTCAGATCGATGTTGCGCCTCGGGGAGCCTTCGGGCTGCCGATCGTCTTTCATTTCAAAGACACGGTCGATCCTGATGATACGACGTTACAGATTGATGCAAAGAATGACCGTTTCGCCAGTCCGCTGATTCTGAAGCCGCTGGCATGCCGTGGTGGGGCTGTGGGACTGGCGGTGGTGCTGCAAGGTTCGCAAGTACCTTCCGACCTGGTACTGAAAAGCAAGACTGATCAGACATATCCCATTACACGCCAGATAACGCAGCAGGAAGCCACTCAGATTCCACCCCTTCGCGGCAACCCGGACGTGTTACAAGCTTTTCTAGAAACTCTGTAGATGGAGGAACATAATGCAAGCGCGACTCATGTTTATTCACGCCCTCTCCCCCTTGCATGCCGGCACCGGGCAAGGGGTGGGCATCATCGACCTGCCGATTGCCCGCGAAAAGGCCACCGGCCTGCCCTACCTGCCCGGCTCGTCGCTCAAAGGCTCGCTCCGGTCGGCGTGTAACGACCCGGCTGAGTGTAAGCACGTCTTTGGCCCTGATACCGGCAGCGCCCACGAGCATGCCGGAGCGGTGCAGATCGCCGACCAGCGCCTGCTGCTGCTACCGGTGCGCAGTCTGGCGGGCACCTTTGCCTGGGTCACATCGCCCTACGTGCTGCGCCGGTTTGCGCGTGATGCGCTCGATGTGGGCCTGACCGAACTGCCGAAGGTCTCCGACGTTGCCGACAAAACGAAGGCGCAGATCTGCAGTACGAGCGTACTGACAGCGCATCAGGACAAGATCTACCTGGAAGATCTCGATCTGGCTAAAGACCAGACGGGCGACGAGTGGGCAAGGTGGATCGGTACCAACCTTTTCCCAACCGACAACAACTGGCAAACCATGCTGGTCGAGCGCTTCTGCATCGTTCACGATGATATTCTCGGCTTTCTGCTGAACACCGCCACCGAGATTACCGCCCGCATCCGCTTGCAGGAGGACACGAAAACCGTCGCTACCGGTGGTCTGTGGTACGAGGAAGCGCTGCC
>DAOTWD010000137.1:0-22091 GCA_034435975.1 Chloroflexaceae bacterium
AGATACGATCATCCTTCATAGAAGCGCAAAGCGTTGAAGCGCAAAACAGAGGAACGTTGGGGCGTGATGCGTTTGAGAGCGAAAAGGGTGTGCGTAAGGCGAGCAAGGGTGACCTGTTTTCCGCTTTGCGCTCAGACCGCTTTGCGCTTTCCGCAACGACCCGAATACGCTGACGCTGCGGGTGCCATGACGAGCCGCAATCTGGAGAATCTCGTCGCGGTGTGCCAAAATCTCGGCGGGAAGTTGTGCCATTATGTGTCTCCTCGTATATACCATACGTATACAAACCTGACTCTATCGTTGTCAAGCCTATGGCGAGGAGCAACTAGGGCATGAGTACCGTCTTCTTCGTCCGTGCTGGCTACTACCAATTCCTCCTGGAGATTCGCATAAAGGGTTGGGCCAGACCCCATTGGAATGCGGTGCCTCCTGCTCATCACTCGTCACTCCTCGTGCCCCCCACGAGCAGAGTCGACGGGCCTGGGAACACGCCGCGCCTCACGCCTCACGGTGATGACGCTCGTCAATCAATCTCGCGGCACGAGCGGTAGAGATCCTTCCAGCCGTCGCGCTCTTTGACCACCGTTTCGAGATACTCGCGCCAGACCAGGCGGTCTTGCACCGGATCTTTCACCACGGCTCCGACCAGGCTGGCAGCCAGATCGCTGGCGTTTAAGCGTCCATCGCCAAAATGGGCGGCCAGGGCCATGCCGTTGTTGATCACGGCAATCGCCTCGGCGGTACTGAGCGTGCTACCGGGCGATTTGATCTTCGTCTTACCATCGGCAGTGATGCCCGAGCGCAGCTCGCGGAAGACAGTGACCACGCGGCGGATCTCTTCCAGGGCGGGCGGCTCGGCAGGCAACTCCAGGGCGCGACCCAGGCTGGTAACGCGCTGCTGCACGATCCTGACCTCTTCTTCGGCACTGTCGGGCAAGGGCAGCACCACGGTGTTGAAGCGCCGTCGCAGGGCGCTCGACAGATCATTCACGCCCCGGTCGCGATCATTGGCGGTGGCGATCACATTGAAGCCCTTGACTGCCTGCACCTCATCGTTGAGTTCGGGGATGGGCAGCGTCTTCTCGGAGAGGATGGTGATCAGCGTGTCCTGCACTTCGGACGGGATGCGGGTCAACTCTTCCAGCCGGGCGATCTTGCCATCCTGCATGGCCCGCATCATCGGGCTGGCGACCAGCGCCTCACGTGAAGGGCCATCGGCCAGCAGGCGTGCGTAGTTCCAGCCATAACGGATGGACTCCTCGCCAGTACCGGCTGTACCCTGGATAAGCAAGGTTGAGTCGCCTGAAATAGCGGCGGCCAGATGTTCGGAGACCCAGCTTTTGGCCGTACCCGGCACGCCCAGCAGCAGCAGGGCACGGTCGGTAGCCAGGGTGGCGATGGCAATCTCAATCAGGCGGCGGCTGCCGATATACTTGGGCGTGATGCTGACGCCATTCTCGATCGTGCCGCCCAGAATGTAGGTGGCAACGGCCCAGGGCGAGAGACGCCAGCCGGGTGGGCGCGGACGTGTATCGACAGCGGCCAGGGCGGACAGTTCCTCAGCATACTGCTGTTCGGCGTGGGCACGGATGACATGTGTCATTTGGCAAACTCCTTGAGCATATCATGGCGGAAGCGAAGCACCGCAAGCATGTGTTCAACGGCATCGGACCAGAAAGACCAGTGCTTACTATCGGTCGGCCAGCCCGTGCTGGCACTGGCGAGTAGTTCGGGCGACATCCGTAAGGCATAGATTGGCAACAGCGACCGCAACTCATAGTCGTCAGAGGTGGCCTGTCGAGCCGTACGCTGGCGCAGGCTGGCAAGCACGGCCCGCGTGAGATCGAAACTCCAGGTGCTACGGTGAGCTATAAGTAGCGCGAAAGCGGGGTGAACGGATTGCAGCGGTTCGGCATGGGTCTGCAATACGTTGAGAATGTGGGCTTCGCGTTGTGCAGGCGACAGCAGATGCAACAGCTCCTCGGTCGTATGCATGATCTTCCCGGTCGTCAGCAGCGCATCAATCCATGCCTGATCCCGCTGATTACGAGCAGCGGTTGTCCATCCATCCAGCAACAGATCGCCCCACTCGGCATTCAGGCACGCAGCCGAGATCAGGACAGCGGGGGGAGTGTTCCAGGTTTGTGTCCAGAAGATAAGGGGGATGGCGCTGATCAGCTGCTGCAACCACCAGGCGCGTTCACCGATCTGGAGGTGGTGGGGTGGTTTCGGCTCGATACCATCGCGGATCATACTCTTGTCGCACACGTCGGGCAGAGTAACGTCAATCCGCGCCTGTTGTCGTGATTTCCAGATCGGCAGCGATGAGCGAGGCGGATTCCAGATCACCAGCGGTTGCACGCGAGCGATCATACGTTGCACCAGGCGTGATGCCGGCAGACGGCTCAACAGATTGGCGGCTGTGCGGCGTACCTCTCTGCTGCGGTCATCAAGAGCTGCTTCGAGAAATGGCTCATCATCCATACTCAAGCCAGTGGCAAAGGTCGCCACAAAAGCGGCCCGATCATCGGCTTTCTCGCTGCTCCAGGTGGTTTCCACCAGTGTGCGAGCAATGAACGGGGACTGCTCGCGCAATCGGGTGAGCAATGCCTGGCGCGTGGCACGATCACTCGTCTCCCAGGTGGCATGGAGCTGTGCTGCATCGGCCAGCAACTCCTCAGCAGCAGGCAGTGGACGGGCATACTCCCATGCGGGATTCTGGGTTGCCAGCCAGCGTCCACGCTGGCCAAGCACAGGCAGGATAGCGGCCCGCAGATCAGCCTGCTTCTGGCCAAGTTCCAGCAATGACACCAGATGCCGATCAGGTACACGCTGCCCGGCGGCGGCTACGGCTGCCAGCCATTCGGGCAAAACAGAGCTGTATACGTTATCGAGCATTAACGCCAGGTGTTCCGCCGCCTGAGGTGTACAGACTGGCTGCGTATCAGGCGGGCACGGTGTCGGTGCAGGGGTGTGATCAACGGGTGGTAGCCGCCCTGCCTGACGATAGAGCGACAGCACAGCCGCAGCACTCAGCATCGCCCGTTCTGGTTCTGCTGGATCAAGCCTGGCCAGTAGCGCTGTAACGGGTGCGTCGGGTGATGGCAAACGCAAGGGCTGGCGGGCCGTGCCAGACAGCGCCTGAGCGATCAATTCCTGCCACAGTGTTCCATACGCCGCAGCGGTGGTCGACTCCGGTGAAGCGTGGTGGGTCATACGCACTCCTCTAGCGTCCAGAGATTGAGCGGCAGCAACCAGGTACCATCCCATTCGCCCGCCACAACAGACGGATGGCCGCCGCTACGCGCCAGCAGTTGCCAGCCTGCAGCAAAGTGCGGTGGGCAGGCGAGTGTGTAGCCTTCAGCGTCGCGGACGGCCCAGCTTCTATCCCGGTACACCATGTCTATCCCGCGTAACAGGAACGGGTAGCGTTCGAGCCAGGGTTGAGCCGCCAGCGCTGCCGCATAGGTTGCGCTGGCGGCATGGATAGTCGGCATACCCGGTAGCACGGACGGATCGAGCGTTGTTACCGGGCTGTGCCGCGTTTTGACCAGTGCCCGCAAGGGAACGGCACCGGGATAGAAGACCAGATCTGCCTCCAGGCTGGTGTCGGGTAGCAGACTGCGGTCAAGCGGCTGGTTCCCTGCGGCGAAGCTCAGCACAAGCGCGGGGCGGTTGCTCGTCTGGCCCCACAACCAGGTGCGCTGGACGGTCAGGGTATCTTCCGTTTCAACCCGCTGCCCCAGCACCAGCCAGTGATCGCGTATTCCTGGCTCGTCGCGCAGATCATCTTCGCGGATAGTCAGGCCAATGGCGGTGCGAATGTCGGCCTGGGTAGCCGGGGGTAGCGTTTCCAGACGCTTGAATCCTTCGATCAACAGGTGCAGGCGGCCAAGGTGTTCCAGCAGGCGTTCTTGCCAGCCAGGGCCAGAATTGGGAATACCAGCCAGTTCACGTAACAGACGGGCCACGCCGGGAGCCTGAGCGTCGATCATACGGCTGGCGGGTGCGAACCAGAAGGCCGCCGGGCGACTCTGCGCATCGGCCACCCCCTGGCGGATCAGGTCGTACAGCCACTGCTCCAACTCTTGCAGGCCAGCGCGGATCTTTGCCTCGCGAGCGATTGCACGTTTTGCCTGTGCTGTGGGATCGCTTACCTGCCTCTGTTCGTGCTGCTCGCTGCGCTTCTGAGCAGCCTGGGCACGTTTTGCCAACCAGTCGGCTACCCAATCGGGCGGGGTGGTAGTGGCAAAGGCGTCGGCTTCGGTCGCACGGAGCAGCAGCAGGCCAAGGATGTGCTTGCAGGGCTGCTTGCGACTGGGACAGGAACAGCGATAGGCCAGGTCGCCCGTTGCCAGGTCAACCTGCACCTGATAGGGCGCTTTGCCGCTACCCTGACACTCGCCCCAGAGCGCCTGATCATTGGCACCGAGCGTAACCCATTTCGAGCGAGAAGCCAGGCTCCGGCCAGCTTTGGCAGATGGGGCATCGGGAGCCATGGCGAGAATCTGCTCCGTCGTCAACGAAAATGGCATAAATGTACCCACGTTACAGGTTTATTTACCGGTTCATTCTTTTCACATTATACAACAGCGATGTGTCAACGACGGTCACATATACATCAGCAGGGTCGTTGTCCCACTGTCCAGAAATCCAGTAACAATCCTGATTGCGGTCGCCATCGTTCTCCTACCTGACCTGGCGTGGGTAGCCCTCAGGTGCAGCCTCGGCATAGCCGGTCAGCTCGACATAGCCATGCCCCTGTACTGGCTGACCGTTCTGTGTGCCACTCACGTGTACGCTCCCCTCCCAGTAGACAATCGTGAGCGGCAGCTCCTGGTCGGTCAGACGCGGCGTCAGTTCCAGCGTCAATCCTTGATCCGGCAACGTGAGACGCCAGCGGGCGGGATACACCGCTTGACTGCGTGGGCTGCGCCAGGTATCTAGCACCGTGAGAACCACCTCGTCAGCGCTCAGTGTGCGGGCCGTGCCATCGGCGGCGACCAGGCTACCAAACGCGTATTGCGGGCCAGTGGCACCGCGCACCTCGGCGTACATCAGGTCACGGCCATCGTCAAGCTGAATGCTAAACCAGTCCCAGCCAGCAGCATCACTCTCGAGCGCACTGGTGCCAAACTCGTGATCCATCCAGCTCAAACCCTGTACCGCATGCACCTGATCGCCGATGGTGAGCGTACCGGTGGTGTGCATGCGTGTGAGCGAGTAGTAGTACGAGGCATTGCCTGGTTGCGTCCCCTTCTGGCTCAAGCCCTGATCACCCTGCAGCACCGGTGGCTTCAGACTGTCCAGCACCAGATTGAGCGCAATCGCGCCTTCAGCGGCATGCAGCCGCATGCGCATGCCCTCTGGTTCGCTGCCCTCGACCGACCAGTCTTCCAGGAAGACGCGAAACGGGTCGCCAGTCGCTCCCGCCAGGCCAGCCGCGTCGCGGCTAAAGCGTTCGTAGGCATAGAACTGCTGGTTGGTAACATCGCTCACTGCGAGATGGGCCATATAGATGTTCTGCGTACCCCAGGCGGAGGTACGTTCTGGTGGCGTGGGAGTGAGCGCCCGACGGAAAATGGTAAACTGATAGCCATAGTATTCGCCAGTAGTGCTACGCAGGTTGCCAGTGTAATACCACCACTCGGTCTGATATTGTGGGTGCGGCCCGTGATCGGCAGGAAAGACGAACGGGCGCGGCGCAGTGACGCGAGCAAAACCGGCGCTGTCAGCGGTATTCACGGCCTCCACTGCGCTGAGGGCGGCCTGCACCTGCGGCGGGGTAGCCTGGCTACAGGCACGTAAACTCCAGACGAGCAGCAGCAATAGCCGCAGACAACAGGGTATACTTATAGTTGAAATCATAATAAAAATTCGAGACGAATATGGTAATCCTGAACCAGTGGTGAAACATCGAAATTCAAGATTGAGAACGAACCCAAATTCGTCCAGCTTAAAGCCGGGACTTCAGGTTTACCATTGTAAATAGTTATACCATGAGCGCAGGATAGATACACGACTCTCTGTTTCATCCTACCACATTTTCATTTTCGATGGGGCAGCACAATACTTGCCTAAACCAGCCAGGGCGCATATCATGTGCGCAAAACAACGCGGGCAAGATACAGGAGAACGCTTATGGAACCGGATGATGCGGCGCGTGTTCTGGTCGCGGTTGTCACTCGTCCCCGCGATCTGCAACTGGCGCGGGAAGCGCACTGGTACCGCATTCCGCTGGCGCATCTGCCGCAGCAGCTTGCCGCTGAATATGTAGCCTTTTATCAGACTGCTGCTTTTGGTGACGAACGCTGGTCAGTGCGCTACTATGCGCCCATTCTGCGCTATCGCCTCACTACGCGACGCGACCTGCTGCCCGATGAGATGACCCATCCACGCGCCAACGAGCGTTACTATTGCCTGGAACTGGGGCCACTGGCGGAGTTACCACTCCCCGTCCCGGCGGCACGCCTGCGCCGCATCACCTTCATTGCCACCACATTTGGGCAGTTGCGTCGCGCCAACGATGTGCGTGAACTATGGCATCCTGAAGAAGATCGTGAACTTCCAGGTGACGATCTGTGGGGAGCAGGACTGGCGGGCAAGTCGTTGCGATAGCGCGTCCTAACGCGCGTCAGACCTGAAGGTGTGAACTCTCGTTCAGCCGCCCCGCACCTGGCACATTTCTTTCGCCTGATACCAACGCCCGCTCAGGCCCGAATCACCGTGACCGCTCGTCCGTTGGGGGTCACAGCCTCCTCGGTGCTGGTGCGGTCAGCGATGGGCGGCTGGTCAGGCCGCTGGTCGAAAATCACCAGCCAGCCGCTGTCCAGCCCCAACCCGGCCAGATAGCCGTCGAGTTGTTCCAGGCCGACCGGCAGTGGATCGGCGCGGCCTGCACGCCAGACCTTGAGTTCGATCCCCAGCGTCACTGCCCCATAGCGCAGACACAGATCCATCCGATCGCGCCCGATGGCGTACTCGCGTTCCAGCGTGCCGCCGCTGTTGACCACCCGGTGCAGGAAGGCCATCAGCACCAGGTGCGGCGCAATCTCGGCGTAGGGAGCACTGCGCAAGAGCGGCTCGCCGTGCTGCCGCCAGAACGACAGGAATGCCGCCAGCAACCGTGGCGGGTCGAGTTCACCGGTGGGAGTGAGCCAGGTGGGAGCGATATGCGGTAGGGACGCGGCAGGTGTACCTGCCAACACGCGGGGTAGCACCTCGCGGTAGATTGGATTGGCAATCACCAGACCCCCGGACGGATGCATCCGACATAACCCCAGGTCGAGGACAAACTGGATATCCTCCAATGGCACATCCCCCAGCGTGCGTCCGGCCAGCATCGGTTCGATGATGCGGCGCACGCGCTCCTCGCGCAACCGCTCGGCCAGGCTGTCTAGGTGGGTATCCTGCCGGGCAATCAGGATCTCTTTGGCCCTGTCAATCACTGTGGCATCAACCGGTTGTTTCGGATCAGGTGCGATGACTTCGACCGCCTGGCGGGCCAGGGCATTGACCAGCCAGGGTTGGCCCTGGGTCAGCTCGAAGGCGCAGGTCAGGGCGTCGGGGGTAAAGACCTGGCCTGTATCGGCGGTGTGCTGGGCATACAGGTCGGCCACCTCGTCGGCGGTGAAGTCGCGCAGGGTGAGCGACTCGACCTTGATGTTGAAGGGACTGGTAGAGCGCAAGCGGTCGCTCCCATCCGACGCCACCTTGTAGTCACGCACATCGCGTAGCCCAATCAGCGCCAGCGCGTGCGGAAACACCGTTGGCCGGCGTGTGTATCCGCTCCGCAATTGGCGCAGCACAGAAATAAGGGCCGCATCCTGCAAGGCGTCAATCTCGTCCAGGAAGACCACCAATGGACGGGGGGCCTGTTGTGCCCAGGCACTCAGCGCGGCACTGATCCGGGCACCTGGTTCGGCATCAGGCCAGGGCGGTGGATGCAGCGCTTTCGGCAACTGCCACTGCGCAGCCAGCGTCCAATCCTCCAGAATAGCCGCCTCGGCCGTTTGCAGATCTGTGCTGAACGGTGCCCCGACTTCGAGCGACAGCAAGGCGGCCACGTACTGCCCGCTGGCGGTGAGTTCCTGCGCCAGCGTTAACATCGCCGTGGTCTTGCCCGTCTGTCGGGGCGCGTGCAGCACAAAGTAGCTCTTCTGCGCTATCAGCCGCGTCACGTCTGGCAAGCGCGCTGTCGCCGGGAGCATATAGTGATCGGTCGGGTTGCATGGCCCGGCCACATTGAACCAGCGCGTCATCGTTCCCTCCTTGCCCAGCACAAATATGTCAGTAGTATACCACAGATGACAGACAGAAAACCGGCTATTTTTCAGCGCGAGTAAACCGTAACACCCACAGTGTGAGCAGCAGCAACAAGCTGGACGAAATCGCCAGCCAGTACATTCCCAGGCCCATCAGCATGCCAATGGCGGCCACCATCCAGATCCCGGCTGCCGTGGTCAAACCGCCTGGCCCGGAGTCACGCCTCCAGATCGTCCCGGCACCCAAAAAACCCACTCCCGAAACGATCTGCGCCGCGACACGCCCCGGATCGCCTTGATCAAAGCCAAAAACCGATGCCAGGGTGAAACATGCCGCGCCGCCCGCGACCAGCATATGGGTACGCAATCCGGCGGGTGAACCGTGATATTCACGTTCCAGGCCAGGAATGGCCCCCAGAATCAGCGCCAGCGCGACGCGCAGAGTCATCTCCAGATTTTCCGGGTCAAGATAGAACCATGACATAGATCCTCCTCCTCTCACCACCCTACTTCTAGCTCCACATTGCCACCAGTGACATCGAGAACAACATAACGGCTGCTGACGAGTTGCTCGATTGCCACCGGAACAGGTGCGCCATTGACTAGCACCGTTACATTCCGATTCGCATCTTCTGGCAATAGCAAGCGCAGACGTGCCCGCTCCCAGGTACCGGTGGCGGTCAGGTGCAGACTGTCTGGTGACCGCTGCCAGATATAGGCGACGTAGGCCGCTGACGGCCCATAACGGGCCACAACACGGGCAGAATGTACCCGTGGCGCAGCCGACCAACGTGGACTAAGCGTGATGTCGCGGTACAGACTGCTGCGATCCTCAACTCCGGCCGCACCCTCGATCAGCGCTCCCAGCATCGCGCTCGACCCCCAACCGTCGGTCGCCAGTGTGTCGAGCGACGAGATACCGGGACTACCGTCAGCCGGATAGTACCACAGATATGATGCCCCACTGAGATCGACCAGCGTGGCATAGCGTGCCAGGATATCGAAGCCATACGGTTCCAGGCCATAACGAAACGCCCCTCGCGCCAACTCGCCGCCGACCAGCGGCATAATCCCGCCATTCACATACTCGCCTGGTCGCTCACCCTTTGCGCCGCCCATGCCAAAGCTGCCTTCGGGAAAGGGCGGGTCAATGCTGTACCACTCGGCAAAGGCGCGCTCGAAGTCACGCCGCCGATAGTACGTTTCTACGATATCGTAGCCCTGGCGAAATCGCAGCACCTCGCGGTTCAGCGCATAGGTGTTGGAGATGCTGAGTTGTGCATCGGTATCGACGCCGGGAACATCCAGTGGCCCCTCCAGCGGTACAAAGTGGGTAAAAAAGGAACCATTCCAACTAAGATCGTTGAGCCGCTGCATAACGCCCTGACCCTGCTCGCGCCAGTGTGCAGCGGCATCTGGATCGCCAAGGTGTTCCTCGATGCGGGCCAACAACTCCATTGCATATGCCAGGCCGGTGTTGTCACCGTGGAAAATGCCCCAGATCGTTTGTTCATCGATCCAGTGACGCGGTGCAGGCTTCCCATCAGGACTGATCGTGGTTGGCCCATACTCAAAATCCCAGGTATCGATCGTGTAGGGCCGCCGCACCAGTTGATGTGTGGCATCCCAGCGCAACGGGTTGCTCGTGATATAGGCTAATCCACGGCGCATCGGTTCTAGCTTCGTCCGCAGCCACTCATCATCGCCGGTCATCTGCCAGGCATCGTAGACGCCCTGCACAAACAGAAATTCCAGATCGGACTCGGTATCCATGCGCTTGGCCTCCGAGCCACGGCTGGGATAGGCCAGCACATCAGGGAAGCTGCCATCAGGGAACTGTGCCAGCGCAAAGGCGTCGAGCAGACTGGTGACATCACGCTCGAAGTAGCGAAAGCCGCGCCCCTGATAGACATGATCGCGCAACCAGAGCAGCGGGTTATCCGGCGAACGGTAGCCACGCACCAGCGTGCCATCAAGCTTATAACTCACAACACACTGCTCCATAAAGCCGCGCACCGTCGGATAGAGCGCGTCGAGTTCAGCCCAACCGGTCTGGATGTCTGTCACCGGATCGAGGTTGAACAGGGCGCTGCTGGCCCCCGCCAGCTGGCCCGCAACCACCACCAGCGCCCACTGTGGCCCCGGTGCGCCACGTGGCAAAATATCTAGCACCGCTTGCCCGCCCTGCACATCAGACGTGCGTGTCTCAACCCGCCGCAGATTCGCGTCGTAGAAGCGCAGTTCCGCCGGGCCAGCATAATCGGCAATCGTCAGCCGCACGGTAACAGGCTGCAAGGGTGCGACGCGGGCCACGCCGCGGTTGCTGGTTGGACGTTCCAAGGTGATCTGGGCACGCTGCGGAGCCGGCTCCAACGTCAGCATCTCCGCCGGAATCCGAGTCTGCCAATCGTCCGTATGGGTGTGGATATTGACGTTACCGTTCGTGCGCAACGGCGACCGATTATTCTGAAACTCAAGACGTGCATGCTCAAAGTATTGCGTCAGTTGCCCATTCAACCAGAGGGGAGCACTCAGCGGCAGACCGATCTTAGTCGGGTCACTGGTGGCCTGCCAGGTGGGGACGAAGGTCGGGTGAATGGCGAAAGGACTATCGGGCATAGCCGTCAAACCTGACTCATGCGCGATCGTGGTGCAGGCATTTAGTAGCAGCATGAGCAGCAAAACGCAGTACATCTTCAATGAATGCATGATCTCCTCAATGTAACATGAACACCAGAGGTATAATAAACTCGGTACTGGCGGTGATTCCGGGGTGAATACAGCAGCATGCTGCGTCGCTCGCCTCTCCTGGCATCATCGTGATCGGGAAAACCCACTGCTCGTACCGTGTCAGGAGACTTCTCGCAGCAGCGCGTTCGATAAGATTGCTGCATGGTAGCACTGCTCCCGGTCGGTGGCAAACAGTGTAGGGAACATCACGATGTTAGCAAGTACAGTATGGATTTTGCTGGCCGGCTTCTTTGCCGGTCAAATCATGCGGCGACTGGGCGCTCCGCCGCTGATTGGGATGATCCTGGTGGGCATACTGCTGGGGCCGCAAGTGCTGGACGTGATCGGCGGCGAGACGCTGGCAGCGGCTGATGCGTTGCGCACGGTGGCGGTGATGATCATTCTGGTCAAGGCCGGTCTGGGGGTGGATCGGGAGAAGCTGGCGCAGCAGGGGTCGGTGGCGTTGCGCCTGGGCTTCTTACCCGCTATCTGCGAGGCGCTGGTCGTTGCGGTTGCGGCCATGTATCTCTTTAACTTTGATTTCTTAACCGGTCTGCTGCTCGGTGTGATTATCGGTGCCGAGTCACCCGCAGTAATCGTGCCCGGCATGCTGCACCTCAAGCGGCTCGGCCTGGGCGTAGCGAAGGGCATTCCTGATACGATTCTCACCGGGAGCGCGCTCTCGGATGTGCTGATTTTGCTGATCTTCAGTTTGCTGCTCAACTTTGCCGGAGCGGGTGGTCTGGAGCGTATCACGTTGCCAGGCGGCCTGACGCTGACAGCGCTGCAACTACTGCCCTTCCGGGTGCTACTGGAGATTATCCTGGGCCTGGTCATTGGCTACCTGGCCGCACGGCTGATCGAGGTGCTGCTGGTCAAGCAATCCTGGACGGCGACCAGTACCCAGAATCTGCTGGTAGTGGCGACGCTAGCGTTGCTGCTGGTAATCGTTGCCCCGGTCTGGCCCTACTACTCCGGGTATCTGGCGGCGATGGCGCTCGGCTTCTTTCTGATCGAACGCGATGCGCCGCTGGCACGCACCATCCGCGATGGCTTTGATGGGCTGTGGACAATAGCCGAGCTTGTGTTGTTTGTGCTGCTGGGTGCAACGATTGAACTGGGGTTTCTGGGTGACGTGCTGTTGCCTGGCCTCTTGCTGCTGACGCTCGGCCTGGTGATCGGACGCATGATCGGCTGGTGGCTTTCGACGCTGGGGAGTAACTGGAACTGGCGCGAGCGGCTCTTCTTGCTACCCGGCAACATGCCCAAGGCTACGGTGCAGGCGGCAATTGGCGTACTGCCGCTGGCAGCGGGTGTGCCAGGCGGCGAGACCATTCTGGCGCTGGCGGCGCTCTCGATTCTGGTCACGGCCCCGCTGGGAGCATGGTTCACGCGCCTCGCCGCGCCGCTGTTGCTTGAACAGGGCGAAATCGACCCTACAAAGGTGACGCTGAAGACGCATGCACGCATGCTCGTCGCCGTAGACACATCCGCACAGGCCAACCGGGTGCTGAACAAGGCCGCCGAACTGGCGCGGCAAAACGACACGGAGGTGATTGTATTACACGTGATCAATCATCCCCACCCCGAAGATGTGGCCGCGCTGGAGTTGCAGGTTGAGCGACGCCTGGCCGATGTGCGCCATACGTTTGTGACGGTGAATGGCACCGTACCCGAAGAGATTCTGCACGCGGTGGAGCGCTTTACTGCCACAGATATTGTGATGGGCAAGCGCGGCCACCGACTCTGGGAGGATGTGCTGCTTGGCTCAATCTCGCAAGCGGTCATCGAGCAAAGCTCCTTGCCGGTGCTGCTGGTGGATGGCGAGCGTGAGGTGTGAGGCATCTTTAGGAGACAGGGGGACAGGGGACAGGGGATAGGGAACGTCAGGCTGGTTGATGTTACTCACTGTTCCCTCTTTCCTATCACCTTTTCCCTATCTAGTGGGAGGTGTAGGGGCGTCAGCAGCGGCAGATGGATACCAGCGTCCATGCCGCATCCACCCGTTGCTGCGCCCTGCCCGTTGGTCAGCTTCGCCCAGGTGTCCCCTGAAACCGGTCTATTCGTGTATCACATGCCTCATATCTATGTTTTGCACGAAGTTGCCCAATGTCCGCCGTCACCAGCGCCGCTGGCAGGCGTCTTGATCGAGATGAGCGGCGGTATAGTACCGACCGCTCAAAGTCGCGCCCGAGTCGTGGGCCGCGCTGGCGGCGTCCGGGTGCACGGCGCTGTTCGGCGGAATCTCAAAAAAATTACAAATTAGCAACAACAACGCTAATTTATAATACTTGCCAATTCTCTTCGACAACTATTATAATAAAAAGCATCTCTGTCGTTATGATCTTCAGATAATTTCATGCAAAGCTCATAATCAATCTTTGCTAAATCAAATTCACCACTCAATCTATACGCTCGAGCTCTGTAGTAATATGCATTCCTTTCCATGGGAAAAAATACCAAGAATTTATTATATAATTCAATTGCTTTCCCGTATTGCTCTACTGTTATATAAACAATACCACAGTTAAACAAGACAAAATCATCCGTGCCTGCCCGAGATATTGCATTATCACAATTATTAACGTATATTTCTTTGTCTTCACTGGACTTCATTTGAGCCAAAGCTAATTTAGCGTATACTACCCCAGATTGAGGGTTTATTTCTATCGCACGATTATAATAATTAATCGCCTCGCTATACCTTCCAACACTTTCATCAGCAGCGGCATCGCCCAACAAAATCAACTCATCATAACTTTTATTATAGTTTAAATACCATCCTGAAAATAGCGCGGTTGAAAGAACAAAAAAGACAAGTGCGGCAGTCCCATATAGCGAAAATGAGGTGGTTCGCTTGGTCTTAGTAGAGGCAGATTGCACTTGGCTAGAGGAAAACTCCTGCCAGGCTTTAATTACGGAAATGAGGGCTGCTACTAGGGATGCAGCAGCAGTAATTAGACTTGCAGCACTTTGAAGAAACGGAAGCAAAAAATCCATGTGTCCCTCCTATAAACAGAATGGCTATAGTCGCCCCACCAACAAGAAACATTGCAAGCACTGGTAGAAGTTCCACGCACTTAGAAGTGAATATTGATTGGGGATATGTTTTTTTAGCATTTCGTGGCCCCCAAAATTCAAACATGGAATCTCGACAGTAACGAGCAGGCCAACGGCACCGAGCTCAGCCGCGCCGCCGCAGGCGGCGTCGGCTGGAGCGAGATGTTAGCCCGCTTCTTGCAGAATTTCCTGAATCTCACTTTTGACCTGAGGAAGCCGCTCCTTGATTGCTCTCCAAACCAAACGGTAATCTACACCAAAATAGAAATGAATCAACTTGTCTCTCATCCCTGCCATTTCCCGCCACGGAACTTGGGCATGCCTCTGGCGTATTTCATCAGGTATCTGTTTTACGGCTTCGCCGATGACTTCAAGTTTTCTCATCACGGCACTGGTGGTCTTGTCATCTGCCTGAAATGTGTCCATGTCCATTCCTGCGGTGAATCTTTCGATACTGTCTATCGCCGCCAGGATGTCTTTCAGGTAGAGGGTATAGTCTCTCATACAGCAATGACCTCGTGGAGAACTGATTCTTGCAACTCTGTCCGAAGAGCGCGTTTAGGAACAACGTCCACGTGGCGCTGGAGTATCTCTTCCAGATACAGTGTCAGTCCTATCAAATCAAACAGGTCTGCTCCGTCATCAAACTCCGCCAGGACGTCAATATCACTGTTTGCATTTTGTTCTCCACGAACAAAAGAACCGAAGAGACCGATTTCCCTTGCCTTGTAACGAGCGGCGATTATATGTTTCAATTCTCTTAACTTGGTCACAATGTCTTCTGCGTTCATCATTGTCATCATCCTTTCCTCGTGCTGGAATTGTGGCGAGAGTGGGCTAACGGCTGGGTTCAGCCGCACGCGGCGGGTGCGGCGCAGAACCTTCGACAGCAGACCTCTTCGCGCGCGTTTCCCCTCCAAGTGCCGGCGGCGAAGCCGCGTCAGCTTGAAGCGATGTTGGGCGGGCGCCCACTGCAACCCCACCACAGCACACTCCGCCGCCCGCGCCTGGCCTTTCAATGTCTTTCTCTGATCTTCTTCATCAGCCTTTGAGAAGTAGACCTCTTTCGACTCGCGTTTCTCTCGACCTTTGCGCAGCAGACTTCTTTCGACTCGCGCTTCGCTCAACCTTTGCGTAGCAGACTTCTTTCGACTCGCGCTTCGCTCAACCTTTGCGCAGTAAACCTCTTTCGACTCGCGCTTCGCTCAACCTTTGCGCAGTAAACCTCTTTCGACTCGCGCTTCGCTCAACCTTTGCGCAGCAGACTTCTTTCGACTCGCGCTTCGCTCAACCTTTGCGCAGCAGACTTCTTTCGACTCGCGCTTCGCTCAACCTTTGCGCAGCAAACCTCTTTCGACTCGCGCTTCTTTTAACTTTCCCAGAGCACGCTGCTGACAACTAACACTCATTTCCTGGCCGCGCCTGTACCGCCCAACGGTTTGCGTTAGCCGCTGGTGGGCGGGCTGGGATTCGGCTTGAGAGCAGAAAAAACTCGAAGCCAGAAAAATGCTTGTAAATGCGGCAGAATCCCACCAGTCGGCTGCACGCTTTGTTGGGCAGCCTGCCGCCTGCCAGAACCTTTGCTGAAAACCAGAACCATAACCAACTTGACTAAATTTTACAACGAACTTTGCTTTTGACCAATGACCAAAAAATGCTGACTTACAAGTACGCTGGCGATTCAAAGACCGAACACAAACGAACCAGAACGCCGATTTTGCAAAACCTGACTTTGACCGAAAACCGCCAACGCCAACGAAACCGACAAGTTTTATGAACTCAACTTACCCGAAACTTTGCAGGCAAAAGACACGCCAATTTTGAGAGACTGCAAGGCCAACAGTAACTTTTGTTGAAAAAACTGACACGACCTTTCAAAACCAACGCTAACCAGAACCTGACCGAAAAACCTTGACGCAAATTTTGGCGACTGGACGAAACCAACCCGAAACCTTGCTGATGAAACGAAAGCCAATTGAGCAAGAAACCGAGACCTTGAAACCTTGCTTGCTGAAACCAGACTCAAACCATGACTTGGAAAAGTGCCGCCGCTAAAAAACTGACCTGCCTTTTCTGAATTCAATCCCGAAACGAACCCCTGCGAATCAAAGACGATTTTGCATTTGCTCTTGGCTGCCCAACGGCAAGCGTTAGCGGCGGGCGGGGGAATTGGCGGGAAAAAGCCCAAGGTAGAATTCCCGCTTTCGGCGCAGAATCCCTTTGGGCGGGGGCAGCGCCCCCGCCCGTCCGCCTGCACGCAATGTTGGGCAGGTTGAGGTCACGCAGACACACAACCCAACCCATAAACAGACTTTTACGCCTGCGGGCAGCCACGCCCTAACTTTTGAAAGTACCAGCCCGGCACACCAGCCTGCGGGCAACCACACCCGACCAGATAAACGCGCCGGAACGCGCACAAACCCCAAACCACCCACAAAACACTTGGCAATTGACCTGGCGGGCAAGACAAGCCAACTTCACCAGCAAGCCCGCCGCCCACAGCCAGCCAAACGCCCAAGCGCGGACACGCACCGCCCAAAAACCAACCCGGCGGGCAAGACCACCCAACCCAAAACCGAGCCAGCCTGACCCAAACCAACGCCCGCGCGCACACCACAACCAAAAATGGCGCAAATTGGCGCGTAACCTGGACGGGCGAACCCCGCCACAGGGCGTGACCGCCCAAATAACGGAGGCCGGCGCCACGGCAGGCAAGACCACACCACCCAAATGGACTTCGCCCAGACCGAGATGGCGGGCTTGTCACCCATGCGGGCAAGACTCGCCCATGCCGCCGCGCAAGGCTCATTTGTCAACGAACAAAATAACAAACCACACAATCACCTGCCCAACGGTTTGCGTTAGTGGTTGGCGGGCGGGCTGGGAAAATGCTTGAGAGCAGGAAAAAACCCGAAGCCAGAAAAATGCTTTTAAATCGCGCAGAATCCCGCCAATCCACTGCACGCTTTGTTAGGCGGCGGTTGGTTATTGAATACATGTAGATTATGGAACATTTATCTTGTTCCAGAGAACTGCTGGTGAATCTTTTAGGAGAAAGAGGCTAACGCCAGCATATTCGACATTGACATATTTGGTCTCAGCCCATTGAGATAAATCCTGTGCGCCCCATGTAAAGCCTTGAACATAGGTGGGTTCGAGAGTTTTAATTGAGTAATTCAAATCATATTTATTGTGACCTGGAACGCTATTCATGCCGCTCCATGCGACTGAACCAGAAACATCGGGAGGTAATTGTGCAATGTACCTATCAGACTTGCCCAAGAAATCAATCGCTCTTCTATCGGTAAAATAGGGAATTGAACCCGCCCAATATACACCGACTGTAGCGTCGCTTGTGGTCAGTTGACTAAGCACAATTGCAGTATTGACATTTCCTTGATTAGATTCTACCGTATATGGCTTTCTCAACAATGAAATTTCTGGCAAGAAGCGCACATTTGCTGATAGTAATCCAATCAGTACTAATGAGACTACCAAGATTTGAGGAATGTATTTTTCTGGGAAAATTGGATTGCGGAGAAAATAAACTCTAAAAGCCTGTGTATTTGATATGGCAAGTACGATGGCATTCGTCGTACTTATGAACAGCACAGTTAAGAGAGGCATGGATGGTGACAATATGCGCCAGTAATTCCAGGGATCACCGCCTACATATACTTGATAACCTATTGCAGAAAAAACAACGGAAATTAAAAGCAACTTTCGCTTTTGGAAATCAAAAACTAGTTCCATGCTTGATAGAACCAAAATAAAGGCGCTTATAATCAAGAATAGCCTGACGAAACCGAACCCATTTATTATTCTTGCTAATAACAACATGCCTGTAAGTTTTAGTGTATAAGTGTTTGGCAACATTTCGCCATAATACAAGTATTGGAATACCAGTTGCCCGACGACAAACATGAGGTACAAAATGATTGTTGAGAATAATTGCCTAAAATCCTTAAGATTGGCTATTGGCGTTGGAATGAAAGTTTCCCAAGCAATATATGCCCATACAAGAATAGCAAAAATAACTGGGTCATTTCTGGTTAAGTATGCCAAGCCAAAGAATCCAGAGACCAAGAATAAATGTGATATTTTTTTGCTCTTTGTGTAGTTGAAGGCGGAAAGAATACCTAATAGCAAAAGCAAAGTTAACAACCCTGTTTCCATTCCCATAAGTGACCAATACGCTAGTGGATAGTAGGATAAAGCGCAGAAGAACGAAAGAGCTCTGAAGAACGATTGACGCTGACAATCCTCATTGTGGAAGATGTGGTCAGAAATTTTCATGGTTACGAATGCGATTGCCAGCATGAAACCTGCACCTGAAATCTGGATGAACAGTGCCGCAGTAGATTTATCAAAGACCAGAGTTACCAACGACATCAGTAGAGTCATCAAGAGATTGGTATAGCCTTGAATGTACTCTCCTGGATTCCATACCAGTCCTAATCCATGCGAGAAATTTCACGCATAACGCATAGAAATCATGGCGTCATCAAATAAACAAACATATCGCTTACCGTCAACTGCAATGAATGATGATCTGTAAATGAAAGCAGCACTCCAAATTAAAAAGCCAATAGAAATAACAGTGATAATAGTTTTTTCTAGTTTTCGGTTGGGTACATCCATGTATTTATCTCCTTCGGATAGTGTTCAGGTGGGCAGGTGATAGACAAGCCGCCTAACGGTAGGGTTCAGGCGCGCGGCGGGTGCGGCGTAGAGCCTTCGAGAGCAGACCTGTTTGTGCGCGTTTCCCCTTCGCCAGCAGGCGGCGAAGCCGCGTCGCCTGCAACCGATGTTGGGCAGAATTTATTTTTGCCCATATATTCTTATCAAATCCTTGACTTGCTCAATTGTCAACGCGGGATTTTTCCGATGAATCATTGCGTGACAGTTAGGGCATACAGGCCGCAGATCAGTTAATGGATTAACTTCATAGGTTTCGTTAATCTCAGATAGTGGTTTGAGATGATGAACGTGAATGTAATCTTCTCCCAATGGGCCATACATTTTTGAGAAATTGAACCCGCAAATAGCACATTCGGCCCCGAAATGTTCTATACATTTCTTTCTGGCAACTGGATTGCGTTCATAAGAGTTGACCATTATTTGTCGGACTGCTCCCTCAATTAAATTATCCGGTACTGTTACTTCTTCTGAAAAATGTTCGGCTTCTCTTTGAACCCACCCCAATATCTCAAGCGCTTCGGCGACTTCGGTATGCATTCGCCATATAAACCTATTTTCTTCATTATACCAACCTTCGGCTAATACTGCCCACCAACGATATGTACCGATCTCACGGCGGTCAGGCGTAAAGCCTATTTCATCGGCTATTAGATGTCCTAATCGTCCATATTGACCATTAACCACTATCAAATGATAGCCAACTGTTTTGCCCAGTTCGGCTGCACCTGCGGTATGGTCAGGAGCCCAATACTGTGCGGAGAGTATGGCGCGCTGTAAATCATTGAGCCTGTTCTGTTTTAGGAGACTCTGCAACGCTGCAACATATTCTTCTTTAGCCGGTATGTGCTTTAAGCGGTATATGCGCCCCATAGATTTCCTGTTAAACGTGACAAGGCAATTCTGCCCAACGGCCCGCGGTTGAGTTGCATGCGGAGCGCAGCGGAGCATGTCAACTCTAACCGCTGGTTATTGCGCCCCCACAACCTTCTCTCGCTGACTGCTAAACGACTTCAGCGACGACACTCCCAATCCACATCCACCTTGCTGGGGCGCAATAACTTGTACTTGGGCGGCATGAAATCAATGCCAAGGCTGTCTCCATACATAAGGTCTGTTGCTTTGCTCTTTGCTTCACCTCGCCACTGCTCTTAACCACAGTTCGATGGGACACAGCCACCACTGTTCGTTATCGTTGAATAATGCCAGCTGACCACCCAGGATGTACTCATTATCCATCGCCAAACGACGGAGCAATGCCCCATCTGCTATCCTCAATACTTTTACGTCAAATGCATCGAACAATGCTATGAATTGGCTATCAGGCGAGAAGATAATCCAATTACCATCAAGTTCATAGAGTAGCCGACTATCCGATACTCGCTACAGTTGCACCTTGCCCCTATTTGAAAACTCGCCGCGCAGGTAGATTACTAGAATTTGCCCGTTCGGTGAAAACTTGAGCCCATACGCTTCTGCGCCACCATGCCCCAGATCCCATGTGCGAAGAAGTCTACCGTTCGCTGTCTGCCATAACCGTACTTCTCCGGCAGTAAACGCGGCCAAGATCCCGCCATCGGATGAAAAAGTGAAAGCATCCAATCGATCTGATCCTGATGGCTTGAACTGTAGTAACAATTTGCCATCAGATAGCCGCCAAAGCCGCAGGTCACTCGGTGTCATAGACACCAGGTACTGGTTGTCCGGAGAAAAGGCGGCATAGAAGTCACTGTAAGAGCGTGATCAGAAACGATGATCTCGGATAGAGTTGATTCAGGAGCATTGCAATAGAACCAGGATAAAGAAAGGCTTCACTTGATCCTGGATTGCGGTTGTATTCTTTCCTGGCCAAACGATGTCAGAAAGCCATGTTCACCATACCACAAATCCGGGTTTCTGATCACGCTCTAAGACAATACACCCCTATGAGCCAAATTGCGTAGTGTCCCCCAATCCCCCACTTGCCAAAGCTGTATTCCATCGCCGCTTCCCGTTGCCTGCATCTGTGCATCTGGCGAAAAAGCAATGAAACGATAACCCTCCAGTGTGTGGACAAGTTGTCCATCAGCAACTTGCCACAGCCAAATCTTACCATCTTCAGATAGGGTTGCCAAAAAGCGCCCATCAGGTGAGAAGGCAAGCGACAACAATGATGGGTTTTCGTGTCTGAGGTCGTGAAGCAGATTCCCATTGGTTGCCTGCCAAAGATGCACTACTGCGCGTTGAGTAAAATATGCACCGCTAGTCTCGTTAATGCGGTCGCTAATAGCCAATATCTGTCCATCGGGAGAAAGTATCATCAGGTCGCTCATAACAGGCGGGGGTTGGAGAAGCGCTGCTGCCGAAGGACATTGCTCAGACAAGTTACAAAGGGTTCCTTGTAGATGCAAGAGTACTGGCCAAAAGCCAACATGACTTCCATCGATGCGCGTCTGGCCAACCGGTGCCGTGGCTGGAAAAGGAGCAGGCTCGGATCCACGAAGGGTATGTGCCCATAGCAACGAACCACTTTGCGCATCACGTATCTCTATCGTGCGCTCGAAGCGGTATCGGGTGATAGGCGGTTCACCGATGTACGATTGGGTATCGAGTCTTACTTCATGTTCTGGCCCCAATACTACAACTAATTCGGTGTCAGCGAGAGAAGTGGGTTGCCACTCGGAGGGGAAACATAGATAATCGTTGTACTCGTGCCCCTCGCCATTTGGGTTCATAATTACAATGTGGGGTGGTATGGGACTGTTAGGATCATAAGCGCCCGCTTCCGATACACCGTGACCTTGTAGCACTGGCTTCAAGGCGTCAAGGATTTCGGGGAGGGCAGGAGTTGGAATAGGGGCCAATGTAGGGGTAACGGTTGGAGTAACTATTGGAGTAGAAAGAGTACCACAACTCAGTATTCCTGGGGCTAATAGCGAAAATAGAAGGAGCCGCCCCCAATTCTTGCTTGGGTTTCTTCTTGTGGTCATCTCTACATCCTTTCACGGCTCTCTGTGCCGCCCAACGGATGAGCTCCCCCGCGGCGCACCCCCTTCTGCGGCGCAACCAACGCCGCCCTCAAACCACGTTCCGGCGGGTGATTCCGCCCTGCTTGCGCCGTCGGGTGCAGCGGGTGTTGGGCAGCGACCGGCCGCAAGGACGACCACGCCGCACACCGACCCCCAACCCCGGCCAACCCCCGCCGACCGAATGCGAACCCGCCCTCGCGCACCCGCACAATGCGGGACACTCCGCCGCTTGCCAACCTCGTCTGCGTGTGGCCAACCTTGCCCGCATCCCGCACCCCGTCGCTGCCTGAGCCTGGCGATGGGGGCTGTGTTTGCCTTTCTCACCGCCGCC
>DAOTWD010000138.1:0-2790 GCA_034435975.1 Chloroflexaceae bacterium
GCGCGTGCCGCCCGTAATCTCCAGTTTGATCTGGCCCTCGTGTAACAGTCGCTCAAGATAGGTTCCAATGTCCTCGTGCTGATGGTGCATCGATCAGCCTTTCGTAAACTATCGCCGCATACCTCATACCGCTCCACCGCCACGTGTTTGAACGCAAAGGCGCAAAGGCGCAGAGGCGCAGCGTGGTCTGAGCGCAAAAAAGAGGAGGGAGGATTCTCGCCCCTCGCTCCTATTGTCTCGCCCCTCGCTCCTATTGTCATGCTGAATGGAGTGAAGTATCTCGGCGTTCCAATCAGAGATGCTTCGCTGCACGCTGTTCCCCATGACATACGAGGTACTCATCAAGCGGATGTGGTATCATCTGCTACCTCACATGCGTCTCTGTTCTGTCCCTTTGCGTTCAAATGCAGAGCGTCCCCCGCGCATCCGCGCCTCAACGACTCACATTCACACCCGCCACCGTCAGCGGCCCGGTTCCGTCCGGGTGCAGTTCCAAACGGGTGACCGATTCGGCCAACACCAGTGGTATTTGCAGGTCGTTTATGCCCGCCTGCAGCGCCACGGGCGGCAGGGGATGCCCATTCGCGCTCAGGCGTACTGCCCCCGCGCCGGGGCTGTGCAGCCGGAATGCGACTGTCACGTCGTGCGGATGGGCGCTGTAGATCAGCAGTTCCGCCGCCTCCGCGATCTGGCGCTGCACCACGCCATCGGGCTGCACCACTGGCTCCGACCACCCCTGCCCGATACCCAGGAAGGGTAACGGATCAGCCGGTGCGACGACCGGGTAAACCAGAACAGAGCCGGCAGGTTCGGGCTGAATTCTGCCCCACGTGCGCCGCAAACCTGTGGCATTGCGGGCATCAGAGTGAACCAGCGCCGAGATGTGTGGCGTGGGAGTTGCTCCATCAGACACAGCCTCGCCAATCGTCACCAGTGCATTATAACGCAACGCTCCGCCCGTGCTATGCAGCAGCACATAGCGAATATTAAAGAAGCTCAAGACGCTGGCCGCAATTTCAAGCCCGTCTTGTCCAATAATGTCCGGGGCCGGTTGGGCATAGGCCAGTTCGCGCAGTAGCGGAATCTGCTCCAGCAATGGATAAGCATAGGTGCGCGAGGTATAGCCGCCCACCAGTGGTTTGCGATGCACGGTCTGGTAGAGCATATAGACCGGGCTGGAACGGTAGTAAAACGGTGCTTCGAGAATGGCAAACGGCTCTGGATCTTGCGCCAGTTCCTGATAGATCGGCGGGATGTATACCCCGGCCAGCGGAAACGGTGCAACCAGATTATCGAGGATGATCAACGCGATCAGTGAGGCCATGATCGTGCGTTCTATCCAGGCCGAGCGCCGACTGACCTCGCTCGTCGCGCCCTGGACGGGCGCAATGGCGCTGGGAACGCAAGCACGTTGGCGGCGCTCGGTCAGCATCTGACGCAGGCGCGTGACCCCTAGCGCCGCCAGCAGCGCCAGTGCCAGCATGGTGATCACCACAAAGCGCATTGGATAGCGCGAGATACGAATCAGGGGCAGTTCGTACAACATAGCTCCGGGCAACGGTATGTTGGTCATGGTACCGAACATCTGCAGCCGCGGTCCCATGGCCAGCAATGCGAACACCAGCGCACTCAGCAGCCAGAAACGGCCCTCCCGCTGCCGGAGGCCCCATCCGGCTAGCACCAGCGTAACCAGGCCCAGATAGGCGGTCTTGTTCTGGATATGCGTGTCGGACTTGTAGGCTTGCCAACGTTCGGCCAGATGCCCCCACAGCGGATGCAACTGGCTGGGAATGAAGAAGTCGGCCAGGTCAAGCGAGTGTTCCAGGCGAAAGGCGTCACCGCCTTCGGTCGTCGCGGTCGGTGTCTCGTCCGCCAGGCGAGCGGTAGGGATAGCCAGTGGCAACGCCAGCACCAGCGCTACGCCAATTGCCAGGCAGATGCGTTGACCGTCGCGGGGCAGGCGGAAGATTGCCCGTTGACCACCGTTGACCACTCCGGCCCACCATCGGGTCAGAGCATACCAGGCAGCCCAGATCAGAATGAACAGGAAATATTGCCAGTCCGCTAGCAAGTTGACCGCCAGCGCCATTCCCGCCAGCACGATTGCTCCAAGCTCATCCCTTCTGCTCCACCGCGCTGGCTCACCCGCAACGGCCACGGGGGACCCAGCAGTGGACGGCGCTGGCACGGTGAGTCGCCGCAGCGCCAGCACTGCCAGCGGCAGAAACTGCGCCGCCAGCATGTGGGTGTGACCCCCCAATGCTTGCGAGAGCAGATAGCCGCTGGTGGCGAAGATCGTGCCCGCCACCAGCGCCGCCCACCGGTCGCCGGTCACGTTGTGTGCCAGCAGGTAGGCCGTGTAGCCACTGGCGGTCAGTGAAACGATGACCACAAAGTTGTAGGCCACGACCAGGCCGAACAGCGCATGCACTGGTAAAGAGATCAGGAAGTTGATCGGATTGAGCGTATGCAGCAGTAGACTGGCACCGTGCGGATAGTAGAGCATGGGCGTAAAGTAGGGATTGTGGCCGTGCAGCAAGGCCTCCTTGAGCCACCACATGTTCCACATGTTCTGCCAGCTATCGTAGGCATTCCCCGGCACCGTGTTGGTGAACTGCAACGCCAGTGGCCAGGTCATGAGCAGCGCCAGCGCGGTGTAGAGCAGCAGGGGCAGCAGAAAGCGCAAAGCTTCTGAGCGCAAAGCGGCCTTAGCGCAAAGCGGAAAACAGATCGCTCTGTCTGTCCTACGCATACCCTTTTCGTCCAAACGACATATCACGTCTCAGTCCC
>DAOTWD010000139.1:0-6546 GCA_034435975.1 Chloroflexaceae bacterium
ACAGATGCGTTTTGCCGCATCACAAAGCGATAAAACAAAAAAACCTACACTTGTGAGGACCGTGTAGGGGCGTCAGCCGTGGCCGACGGCGACCTGCGGCCGGGCCGTGTCACCCCACGGCTGCGCCCGTTTGCCTGCCTGACGTGAGGCGGGAGGCGGGAGGCGATGAGGCGATGAGGCGCGAGGCGATGAGGCGCGAGGCGATGAGGCGCGGCGTGTGCATGTAGGGGCGTCAGCCGTGGCCGACGGCGACCTGTGGCCGTGCCGTGTCACCCCACGGCTGCGCCCGTCTGTCTGGCGCGAGGCGGGAGGCGGGAGGGGCGAAACGTTTTTGCGTTGGCACGTTGACCCATGTTCCCTTCCGTCTCTTTGCGCCTTTGCGCCTTTGCGTCTTTGCGTTAAAAAAGAGGGCAGCGGTGGCGATGAGGCGTGAGGTGAGAGGCGGGAGACCCCAGATGCGAGGCGCGGCGACACAGCAGCGCGACGGCGGCGCTGCCAGGCATGGCCCACTCTGCCAAAGCAATACCGGCGACCACGCCGGGTGTCACGACAGAGCGTGTCGCATCAATGAACCAGCTTATAGTACCACCGCACTATCTCCACCCGGTTGCGGGCCTGGAGTTTCTGGCGGATACTGCGGAGATAGGTTTTGACGGTTGAACACTTCAGTGCTAATATGTTGGCAATTTTGTGATCGGTCTTGCCCTCTGCCACCAGTTTAACTACCTGCTGCTCCTGCCGCGTGAGCGCTCTCGCTGGCTCCTGCTGTAACATCGTGAGTTCTGTCATCCATAACCTTGCTGTGTATTGCAATCTTAAACCAGTTGTGAAGACCCGGAGTCCGGGCTAAAGCCTGGACAGAGCTAGTCCCAGGCTAAAGCCTGGACTCCAGTGGACGATTGATATCGGTTTGCTCTATTGCATCAACCATAACGCCGTGTACCAACGACACCGAAACCCTCTGTACATACCGAAACACCCGTTGAGCGTTTGCCTTTTCCCGGTACCTGGATAACACGACTGTATTGATGAACACCACTGGCAGGCGTTTTCCAGACCGGGTGTCTGAATTGCTCTTGATATACATGTACCGAAATGACCTGATCTGCGTTTATTGCTGATAGTGATGCGCAGTTTTTTGGAGCAAATGACTAGTGACGGATATTCGTTTCCAGGGCCGATTGCAGCGGGAGGAACCAGGATACCAGACGCTGAGTTTGTCTATTGTGCCTCACGCCGTATCGTGCAGCATAGCGACTGCACGAATATGCCAGCATTGCTTACCCAGGGATCGTCAACTCAACCTCAAGATCCGGGCCTTCCCCTGCCGTCAGCGACGCAACTGGCAGTGTTGGTGTTATTGCCTGACCCTGCTGGTCAAGCGGAATAGTGAAGACCATATCGTCCAGCTTGATCGTCGCCAATCCCTGTGGTAGTGGCACCACCGTAATCACGATCTGGCAAGCGCTATTGTTTGGTAGGAGCAGCAGGCTGACCGTCAGTGTATACACGCTCTCGGCTGCCGTCGTTATCTCGCGGGTAGATAGTACCATTTCTTCGCGTGCCTCATCACCCATAGCCGTGCCCAGTTGCATGCGCGCTGATAGTGTGGTGTGCAGCAACTGGCGCGATAACCTGAGCAGCACCACCAGCGGCGCTTGCAGGCGTTGCCTCAGCGTGGGCGGTGAGACCGTGTCGGGGGACAAAGCATCGGTGGTGACGGGAGTGGGAGGGGCACATTGTGGTGGTGCTAACGGGTGCAGTTCACCGGTCTCGATAGCCGTATGCAGGGCGATCAATTCGAGATACTGCGCCAGGCACTCTGCACATGTCCACAGTGACCACCAGACAGGCGCATATGCATGCGCCGCAGCCCGCGTGCCATAGTCAATTTCATAGTCAACAAAGGCTGGCAACTGTTCCAGGCAATCCTCACAATTGATCATTGTTGGTACCGGGGGGTGATCGAGCATCTGCGCCATCAGCAACACCAGTACCCCCCGATAGGCTGCATGCTCGGCAATCAATTGGGATACCTGACTACTGATAGGCATATCTGACTGTTGATAAACAATCTCATAAAGCTGGTGGATCACCTGCTCAAATTCAGGTGAAAGGTTATCTATGTTCTCCATGCACACCTCTTTGCGCGAGTGTCCCGCGCCGCTGTTGTAAACTATGTTCTCTGATGGTCTGGTCATCAATCTCCTCTGGCATGTGAGTACCGACCAGGTACTTTTTTTGCAGTGTATCTCCGGCTATCGTCTTGCAGCCATACGGTTGACGCCCTGCGGTCAACATGGTTGCGGCGACAGTCGGTGGTCAGGCATCAACCGTCACGATCGTGCGTTGCCAGGTTCTCATCATCCGCTGGCGCTGCTGGCTTGAAGCGTTCGGGCCATCCTGCACGTAACCCCGGCTGTTGCTGCACTAGCAGGCGGGCTTTGCCCAGCAACACATCCACCTGTGAGGGCGAGAGTTGCACCCGCTGCCCAATCTCCACCAGTTTCCAACCATTGTGTCTCAACCAGAAAATCGTGAGCAGACGCTGATCATGGCCAAGCGCGGCGTGTACCAACTGCGCCAGTTCGTGCGCGTGGGTCAGGGTCGCAGCGTGATCAAATGTACGGTCAGGCTGATCTAATTCGGGATGTGCATCGAGCGAAGCCGGGTTCCCATCGCGCTTACCCGCCTGCTGGTCGCGGTTGGCCTTGTGCGCACTTCTGGTGACGATATTGTGCAGCCAGGTGGTAAAGCGCGCATGATAATGATAACTGGCAAGTGATCGGGTGAGGGCTTCCATAGCGATCTGCAACAGATCTTCGTCGGTCAGCAGAAGTTGGTACCGACGTACCAGTTGCCGGGCGTGAATAATCCGCATACCATAATCTGTGATCTCGCGCCATTCTGCTGCATGGTGAGGATGTGCCGAGTCTGCCAGCGCCGCCACACGGCCATGCTCCTCGTGATAGTAGCGTAGCTGGCGTTGCAGTTGCAGATCAGGCGCATGTGGTTGGTAGTGAGGCAACAATGCTGCTGCATACGCCGCCTGGGTATCTGTGTCCAACCCCAGTTGCTCCGCGATATTCAGTTCGGCTACCAGCGCACGATAGCGTGCCAGGATCGATGTTTCATCTTCCATAACCTTGCTTCCTCAGAACAAGCATGTCCGATCATTTTCGCTCCCGCCCATGACCGGCCCAGAGTTGCATCAGCGGCTCAAACAAACGATCAATACCTGATCGTCCGTGCAACAGCACACGAAAAGAACGGAGATCATCGGCAATAACCGCATCGCGTAATGCATCGACACTGGCAGTGAGGCGCTGATTCACCTCGGTCGTACATTCCTGCACATCGATGGGCGACACGACCTGATGACACGGGCCAAAGCGAATAAACGCCTCTGGGCGCTGCTCGCCACGAAATTCATAGCGCAGCGCCACCGGGCAAAGGGTCGCCCGGCCTACCTGCTGGGCGACCCGTGCCACACCGGCATAGGTCACCAGGGGCCGCCGATCGTTCGGCGTTAACTCGCCCTGGGGAAAAATGTAGAAAACGCGATCGCGCCGTTCGCGCAGGAGCTGGCTGATATATGCCACCGAGCGTGCCGCTTCGTGCCGATCATAGCGATTCACCGAAAAGGCACCGCTCCAGGTCATAAAGCGATACATTCGCAATTGATGCTCTTCCATCATCACATAGCCTGCAAACTGTTGCCGCAACACTTCGCGGTTGATCACCGCCGCCATATAGCCATCCCACCATGAAGGGTGGTTAAGATAGACAATCAGTGGGCCATCTGCCGGACAGGGTAACGGCCCACACACCTGTAACCAGACCCGATCAAAGGTATTCCACACCGCCGGGCGCACGAGCAACCAGTAAGTCGCAGCATCACCCAGACGATTTTTCGCTGCCGGGATCGCTGGACGTGCTTGTTCTGGAACCCCTTCTGTTTCAGCTGACCTATGGGCCATACACCACCTCAGGCTCCCACTGTGCCGGCTCTTGACAGTACAAATCCCAGTAAATCTCGGCAATCCGATCCGGGTCAAAGTACGTTCCCGGTTGCACATAACCGCAAATTGTCACCGTGGCCACATGAATACCATCACCGACCAGTTCTGCCGCCAGACTGTGACTGAGGCTGCGTAACCCGGCTTTGCCAATGGCGAGGCCAGCCAGTTCGGGCACTGGCCGTAACGCTAATCCACCACCGGTCAGCAAAATAGTCCCACGTTGCTGCGCACGCATCTGCGGCAGCACCTGCTGCACACATACCAGCGCTGCCACGACGTTCACCTGGAAAGCCTCCAGCAGGTCTTCCGCATCCAGCACTGATGGAGTACCCTGCACCATCGCCGAGGCATTATAGACCAGCACGTCAGGTGTGCCAACCTGAATGATCACCTGCTGGAACGCCTGGATCAGCGCTGCTCTGTCGGCAACATCGACCGCGAAGATATGCACCTCCGCGCCGCTGGCACACAGTTCCACTGCATACGCTGCCAGCACAGTCTCGCGGCGGGCCAGCAACGCGATCCGCAAACCCTCGCGGGCAAAGCGCCGGGCAATGGCCAGCCCGATACCCGGCCCCACACCGACTATTGCACAGACCCTATGATTCATGCGTATGCTCCGCAGCATATCGAACTGGCACCCGGATCCGGCGTCGTTCATGATCAGGATTCTGGCGATACAACACAGCAATATTGCCGATCAACCCCACCAGCACCGCGTCGAGTCGTTCCGCCAGATCACCTGCCAACTCCTGTTTCTGATCCTGAAAGTCGATAAACCGGATCTTAATCAGCTCGTGAGCCTCCGGTTCCTGGTTAATCTTTGCCATAACTTGCTGCGTCACACCATGGTTGCCCACCTGTGTCACCGGATGCAGGTGATGCGCCAGTTTGCGCAAATATTTGCGCTGGGCATTCGTCAGTTGTTGCATATCATATCCCTCTTTCCACTCCATATCCGGTTCATTGCCCGAGCAGTGCCGGTAAAAGACCAATATGCTCCAGCGTAACATACTGTGCCGACGTCGCGGCGTCAGGTGCAACCGTCTCGTGCATCCACGTAATGTGATACGGAATATACACTGCTTGTCCACCCAGTGCCAGCACCGGGAGAATATCTGACTTCAACGAGTTACCAACCATCATAAAGCGTTGCGGATCAATCTGGTATTTCTTAAAGAGCGTCCGGTACGTCGTCTCCGATTTTTCGTGCAGAATCTCGATATGTGTAAAATAGTCGGCCAGGCCAGACTGGGCGATCTTTGTTTCCTGATCAAAGAGATCGCCCTTGGTAATGAGCATAAGTGGATAAACAGCGGCTAATCTGGAGACAACCTCGGCCACATGCTCCAATAACTGGACTGGCGCTCGCAGCATCTCGCGTGCTGTATCAATAATACGCTGAATCTCGCGGCCCTGGATCTGGCCATCAGTCAACTCAATCGCCGTTTCAATCATCGAGAGCGTAAAGCCCTTGATACCATAGCCGAAGTAGTGCAGATTGCGCAGTTCAGTCGCGTACAATCGTTGTTCAATCCACTCCGTACTATGATAGTTTGCCAGCAAACGTACAAACTTCTCCTGTGTCATTGAAAAAAGGGTCTCGTTGTGCCACAACGTATCATCCGCATCGAAAGCAATCACATCGATCATTGGCATGTGTTCCTTCTTTCATCCCAGGACGTACGCGATGGTATGGTCAGATGGTGTTTGTGCCAGAGTTTGCCCTGAACGCAGTCAAAAGAAGTAAGCAATATCTTCCAACATTCCAACGCTTCCCCGCTGCTGCAAAAGACGTTTTGTTTGAGCGACCGCGTAAGTCCTGTATCCATCATGCATGCATGTATGCTTGTTGTTATACGATACGCTAGCAAGCCTGACCCAATGGGAAATTGCAGTCCCGGCTTATGAAGTTTGAACATCTTAATCCAGATGTTCGCATGGCCGGAGTCACGGTGTGAGCAAGGTATCGTGCCAGCCCGGAGTCCCGGAATGAGCCGGGTCTGCGGTGCCGCAGCACGTGCAGGGTAGTAGCATGATTGCCGCACTCCACTCATAGTGGATTGTTCGATCCTCGATCGCATATCCGGCGCTTTCGCTTCAAAACTATACCACACGATGTCATACGTGGAAAAGGAAGATTTTCCATATTTACGCAAAATGCGCCCCAAAAGCCCTTGACAATGATCTACCACTGTGCTATACTTAGCAGCGTCGAGGGAAGTATGGTGTGTTTAACTACAGGCAATGTAGTAGACCAAAAAACCAGATGACGAAAGCAATGACATGCTTTCATCACACTAGGGCTACAAATGTAGCGCTAGTTTTTTATTCCCTCCGCACGTTACCAATCGTAGAGCAGTACAGTGGGCTTCCAAAATCAAGCAACGCAGAGTTTGATCCTGGCTCAGGATGAACGCTGGCGGCGTGCCTAATGCATGCAAGTCGTACGCAGCGCGCTTCGGTGGGCTGCGTGGCGCACGGCTGAGGAACACGTGGGTGATCTACCCGGGTGTGGGGGATA
>DAOTWD010000140.1:0-59654 GCA_034435975.1 Chloroflexaceae bacterium
GGTTCGCCCCGCCTTGTTGCGTGCGGCATCATGACGTAGGGCACGGCTCCGGCGTGCCCGCTGCCGTGCCTGGTACACCGCCCGATCGGGACGCGGAGTACCGCCTGTTGGCCTCCCATCCCCGCCCGCGCGCCGGAGGGACGCGCCCCCAGGTTCGCCCCGCCCGCCCCGCGCCCCGGAGGGACACGCTACAACGCCCCGCCCGCGCCGCGCCCCGGAGGGATACGCACTCATCCCCGTCCGTGTGCCGCGCCCCGGAGGAGCGCGCTACCGTTGAGCGCTTCGATCATTTCGCTCCCGAAGTACCGCGTCACAAACATTACTGTATCCCCACATCCGCGCTACGGTCGGTGCATCTGGAGATACACCAGCACGTCACGGTAACGTAGTATGCCCAGCAGTTGTACGCCATCGGCCACGGGCAACATGTCCACGCGTAACATAGTCATCAAGTGCAACGCATCTATCATATTCAGATCGGGCGGAATGGTACAAACCTGGGACAAAGGAGTCATCGCTTCCCGCACATGCGTCCTCCCCCACTCACCCGGCGCAAAGCGGCGCAAGTTGCGCAGAGTGATCACTCCTATCAGCCCCGTTACACTATCCGACTCATCTGTGACCACATTTAAATACCACGAGCGCTGGCCAACTACCACAAAGCTCTGCTCTGACTGACCAGGCACATAGCGGGCCACGAACTGCTCCAGGGTCAACTCTGGTGAAACGGCGCGGTGACTACGCTGCATGAAATCCGCTACCTGCATGCCGGTCAGCATTGTCTGCATGAAAAGTTGATCATAACTGGTACGCGCCATGCGATACAGAAAAAAGCCGATCACTGGCAACCAGAGTGCCAGAAAGAGCTGGCAGAAGACAATTGCCAACCCCAGGCCTGCTATACCGATCAACAGACCACATACCTGCCCTACCCGTGCCGCAATCCGAGTCGAGCGCAACATATCATCGGTCAGAAACCAGAGTGTTGCCTGTAAAATACGCCCACCGTCCATGGGATAGCTGGGAAGCAGATTAAAGACAGCCATGATTCCGTTGGTGAGAGCGAGATGGAACGCCACTGTCATTAGCAGCATAGACACTGGTTGCGCCAACTGGCCCGCACTCCAACTGAGACTGCCGTAGATCAGCGCCAGCAGCAGACTGAACAACGGCCCGGCAGCAGCAATCGCAACTGCGGAGTCAGGTGTAGGCGCATCCTGATGCACTTCGGCGGCACCACCGAGGGCAAACAGGGTAATGTTTTGCACGGCAACCGCGTAACGACGGGCGATTAACGCATGGCTCAGTTCATGGAGAACAATTGACACACCGATCAGCAGGCTGGTCAACAAGGCCAGCAAAATGGCTGTAACCAGATCGGTGTAGCGCTGATAGAACGGGGTAAGTGTAACTATCAGTAATCCGCAGATAATCAGCCAGCTCCAGTGCATACACACTGGAATACCGGCAATCGCTGTCAGTGTCCATGTGCGTCGAGACATAGGGCTGTACAGGCGGCAGCCCGGCTACCGCCCTTCCAAAGACAGCATATCTGCCCCTGTTATTTGATAGTCGCCGCTGGCATATAGAACATGTTGGTGTAATCGGCAACCATCCGTCGCATACTAAACTGTGGAGCGCAGGTCGCAATCGCCTCTTTGCAAATCTGCACCCAGCGAGTAGAAACACCAGTCGCATCCCGTTCATAGAACGCCGGGGCAACTTCTTCTTCCAACAGGTAATACAATGACTGTGCGTCATTCCAATCCTGCTCGTCCTGGTTGTCATACTCGCGCTCTTCGCCAATCGCCCATCCATTGCGCCCGTTATAGGCTTCCGGCCACCAACCATCAAGAATACTGAGGTTCGGTACTCCGTTCAGGCTCGCCTTCTGTCCACTGGTACCGCTGGCCTCGTGGGGACGGCGCGGGTTGTTCAACCACACATCAACTCCTTTGACCAGTTCGCGCCCAACGGCAATATCATATTCTTCCAGGAAGATAATGCGGCCGGACAATCCTGGCTGCATGGACAGTTGATAGACATCTTGAATAAGGTGTTTGCCCGGATCATCGCGTGGATGCGCTTTACCCGCAAAAATAATCTGCATCGGACGGCGCGGGTTGTTCAAAATTGCCTTCAGGCGTTCTAGATCCTTGAACATCAGTGTGGCACGCTTATAGGTTGCAAAGCGCCGCGCAAAGCCGAGCGTCAACACATGATCCTCAAGTACTGGCCAGATCGCTGGCGGCTGGCCCATGGCCATGAAACGCTGCCGTGTCCGTTCACGTGCAAACTGCACCATGTTGCGGCGCAGTTGCTGGCGAATGTCCCACAGCGTCTTGTCCGGAACATCATAAATTTTCTTCCACATCTCCTGGTCGTCCAGGTGTGCTTCCCAATTCGTGCCCAGTGTTGCGTCATACAACTGGCGCAATTCAGGTGCCAGCCAGGATGCTGTATGCACGCCGTTGGTAATCGACGTAATTGGCACTTCGTCCTGTATCTTGCCAGGGAACAGCCATTGCCACATACCCCGGGCCACATGCCCATGGAGTTTACTCACACCGTTACGATAGGTAGAGAGATTAATCGCCAGTGCAGTCATCGCAAACGTCGGCCCCCACTCTTGTTCCTGGCGGGCAATATCCAGAAACTCTTCGCGGCTAATACCCAGTTGTGGCCAGTACTTCACAAAGAACTTCTCCATCATGGGGAACGGGAAGGCATCATTCCCGGCCGGCACTGGAGTATGGGTGGTAAAGATCGTATGGAGCTTGACCTTTTCCGTCGCCTCCTTAAAGGACATCCCCTGTGCAACCAGTTCGCGAACCAGTTCTAGCACCAGAAAGGCTGAGTGGCCCTCATTCATATGCCAGGCGGTTGGATGAAGACCAATTTTGCGCAACGCCCGTACCCCACCAATCCCCAGTACAATCTCCTGTGAGATGCGCATCTCCTGGTCGCCACCATAGAGCCGGGCCGACAATTCGCGATCCTGCGGATTATTGGGGTGAATATCCGTATCCATCAGGAACAACGGCACGCGCCCCACCTGTATCCGGTAGACTTTGGCATAGATTGTACGTCCAGGTAGTTCAACATCAACCACGACTTCCTGACCATCGTGAGTGAGTGCTGGCGTAGCTGAGACATCGGCGAAATTCATCTTGTGGTACTCGGCAAATTGCCACCCGCTCTGGTCAATCCGCTGGCGAAAGTAGCCTTGTGGATAAATAAAGCCGACCGCTACGAAAGGCAGATTCATATCGCTGGCTTCCTTCACGTGGTCACCCGACAGAATACCCAGACCACCCGAGTAAATCGGCAGCGACTCGTGCAGCCCAAATTCAGCGCTGAAATAGGCGATTTGCTGCCCCTGTGCATCAGGATAATGTTGGTTAAACCAGGTATCCTTTGTATGCATATACGCATCAAAGGCATTCATAACGGTATCGTATTGGTCGAGATATGCGGGATTTGCACTGGCTTCGGCAAAGCGCTGCTGGCGTACCTCGCGCAGAAATTTTACCGGATTATGGTACACCAGTTCCCACAATTCGGGATCAATTTGCCGATAGAGGTTTTGCGCCTCCGGGTGCCAACTCCACCATAAGTTGTACGCCAGTTCTTGCAAGCGTTCAATACGTTCAGGGATGGGCGTAAACAGCAACTGACTAGTGTCCAGCCGTGTCATTCAAGCTCCTTTAGTTTGCGTTACTATTTGAACTTCTTTCATCTAGCATATCTATGCCACCAGCAGCGGTCAACCATGTTCAACGGAATGTAGCGAACCAGAGGTATCGGAAGATTAGATTCTGGTGTTCTGTGTACCTCCTTCTCTCTCCATAACGAACCTTCTCTGCATCATGAGCGCTAGATGGATTGAAGGCGCGTAACATCAGGGATATAGTATCATACTCTATCCTGGCTCAGTGGTCAATTCAGGCAGAACAGGTACGAGGTGACCGGACGCCCCACCAGCCAGTCTGGGGATCTGTCATCGTGTACCTTCCTTGACAGAACTTCTATGGTGGTCTGGTCAACGTCTTTTCGGCTCCGGTTGACCCTCTTGCCACCACGCCTGTCTTCTGCTATACTCGTCTCTGAAACGAATGTGTTATGATGGATTCTTACCAGGAGTCGATTCAACAATGCACCTCCTTTATCTTGATCCGCACGTGCTAGAACCCGATCCAGATGGAGTGCGTGAGGAACCGGGTGATGTAGCCGGATTGGCGGCAACGATTGCCGAACAAGGTCTCCTCCAGCCACTGGGAGTCGTTGCCATAGGGCAGGGCCGCTATCGTGTCGTATACGGTAATCGGCGACGAGCGGCGGCGCTTGAACTGGGCCTGGAGACGATCCCTTGTATCTTGCTCGACACCGATACACCGCACCTGCTGTTGCAACAACTGATTGAGAATGTCCAACGCCAGGATCTCAACGATATGGAGCAAGCCCGCGCCTTTGCACGCCTGCGGGCACATATAGTTGAGACACGTGGCAAAGCGCCTGATGGCGAACTGGATGATGCAGTCGGCCAGACAGTGGGGTTGACCGGGCGCACGGTGCGGCGCTATCTGAGTTTGCTCGAATTGCCCGATGAGGTGCAGCAGTTGATCCGTCAGGGGGAACTGAATGTCACCCAGGCCCAGCATCTGCGGCGCATCCAGAATCCGCGTACCCAGATCGAGCTGGCCCGGGCTGCGGCTGAGGAAGGCATGTCAGCAGCTGAGGTCGGGCGTCTCGCAGCCTATTTTGTGGCGAACCCAAACTTGACGCTCGAAACGGCGCTTCAGGCGCTGGAGCAAGGCATACACTTGCGCGATCAGGCCGGCCCTGAGGTCAGTGTTGCTGGTGGCCCGCTGGTCAAGACCGGCAGCGTGGCCGCGATAGAAAGCCAGAGCGATGCTGGTCTATGGGACGATGCTGATGATCCCACCGATGCAGGAGAGTATCTGACTGTTGAGGAAGAGACGATTGAGAACCAGCCCCGGAATAAGGCGCGAGTGTTTCGTCTGCGCTCGCTCGATCAAATGGTTGATGAGACTGATCGTCTGACGCGTGCCTATGCCGAAGGTGACCTGGCAAAGTGGGTGAAGCAGGATGATGGGGCACCCTTCAAGTTACGCCTGTTGCTCAAACAGCTGGAGAGTCTCACCCGCGGTCTACGCGAACTGGTACAGCAACAGGGGTGGGACGACGAGTAGGGACGGTTTGCTTCCATTCACAGGTTGAAACGTGGGCAAGGTTCAATGGGTGAACGTGCCACTATCTGCGATTGATTATGGACTGCCACGTGTTACAACCTGCTCCAGCAGCTTCACATTCGCGTAAACAGCGTCGATGGCTGGTGTCGTGACGCCAACCAATCGCCCAAGTTCGGCAACCGCGCCAACGAGCGCATCGACTTCGGTGGCACGACCCGCTTCAATATCCTGCAACATAGAGGTCTTGTGGGCACCAACCGCCTCGGCCCCTCGAATGCGCTGCTCAATCGAAATGCCAAAGTTAATCCCTAATTGCTCGGCCACCATCTGGCCTTCAGCCATCATGCGATGCGCCAGATGGCGCGTTAGCGGGTGTTGCGCAATCTCTACCAATGTCGCTCGTGTCAGGGCACTGATCGGATTAAAGGCCAGGTTGCCCCACAACTTGACCCACAGATCGGTGCGAATGCGTGTGCGCACGGGAGCCTTGAAGCCAGCTCCATTCAGGACACGCGCCAGTTGCTGTACCCGCTTTGACTTCGTGCCATCCGGTTCTCCGAGCACGAAGCGATCGCCCTCAATATGGCGGATCACGCCGGGAGCCACCAGTTCAGCAGCCGGATACACCACACAGCCAATGATTCGCTCTATGGCAATCGCTGCCTCGATGATCCCATCGGGATCAACAGCTTCGATGCGGCGTCCTTCCAACGGGCCGCCATGCCGCTGGAAATACCACCAGGGAATACCGTTCTGCGCCGGAACGACGATCGTATCCGGTTCAAACAAGACCTGCATGGCTGGCGCAACAGCTGCGAGCATATGTGCTTTGACTGCAATGATCACCACATCCTGAATACCGGCCTCAGCCATATCACTGACTGCGTGGACTTGATCAGCCAGTAGTTCAGTGGCGTCATCCATAATGAGCTTCAGGCCGTGCTGCTGAATCGCCGCCAGATGTGCGCCACGGGCAATGAGGGTCACGTCCTCACCGGCCAGCGCCAGTTTGACACCCAGCAACCCACCAATTGCCCCTGCACCCACAATGCAAATACGCATAGTGTCTGACTCCTTTAACGAGACGGATCAGCAATGACTCCCAGCAATCGTGCCATATTGATCCGCTGGAGCTTGCCAGTGGCACCACGCGGCAGGGCGTCAAGCAGATGAAAGACACGGGGTACCTTAAACTCAGCCAGTGATGCGGCACAGTGCGCCTTGAGATCGGCCTCGCTCACCGGTTGCGAGAGGACAACCGCCGCATGGATCTCCTCGCCCAGCTTCGGGTGCGGTACAGCAAAGGTCAGCGCCTCGGCGACGGCTGGATGGCGGAGTAGCACATCATCGATCTCCAGCGGTGAAATCTTTTCCCCGCCGCGATTGATCAGCTCCTTGATCCGCCCGGTCAAGTGCAAATACCCATCGCCATCGATCATCCCTTGATCACCCGTGCGAAACCAGCCCGCCACAAACGCCTGGGCGTTGGCTTCGGGATTGTGCTCATAGCCATCGATCACATTTGGTCCGCGCACTACCACCTCGCCAATTGTACCCTGGGGCAGCAGGGTGCCCCATTCATCCATAATGCCCACCTCCACCCCAAAGCCAAAGCCCACCGAGCCGGGTTTACGCACACCTGGCGGCAGCGGGTTTGACGTCATCTGGTGCGTCGCCTCGGTCATCCCATACGACTCAAGCACAGGCGTGTGAAAAGTGGCTTCCAATCGCTCCAGCACCACTGGTGGGAGCGCAGCGCTGCTGGAGCGAATAAAGCGCAGGGGGTGTGCCGCGATCGTGGCCTGATGCCGCTCAGCACGTGCCAGTAACAACTGATGCATGGTCGGTACTGCTGAGTACCAGGTAGGCTGGAACGTTTCCAGCCAGCTCCAGAACTCCAGGGCACTAAAGCCCGCTGGACAAACCAGTGTGCCACCTGATGCCAGGGTGGACAACATCGAGCCGATCAAGCCATGAATGTGAAACAGCGGCATGACACACAACGCGGTATCGGCAGCAGTCAAATTGTAGGTACGAGCAATATTGGCCGCTGATGCGGCCATATGGCGCTGGCGAATCGGCACACGCTTGGGGCGACTGGTCGTGCCGCTGGTATGCAAAATCATAGCTATATCATCGGGGGCAGCCAGTTCAGCCGGGCGCGGTGAGCGGGCGTTGCGTACCACATCGAACGTCAGGGTACCATCGGCCTGGATAATGGCCTCGATCAGCAGCATATCGGGCGTGGCCGCTGCACGCGCCTCGGTCATGGTACCGGGCAGCGTAATCAGTGCCTGGGCATGGGTGTCAGCAAAATAGAAAGCAAACTCCTCCTGCTTGTATTTAGGATTCAGTGGGGCTGCCGTGCCACACATCGCCGCCGCGCAGAAACTGATCACCATTTCAGGGCCATTGCCCATCACCAGCGCAATGCGGTCACCACGCCTCAGACCAGCACGCTGGAGGGAGGTGACCAGCATATCAAGATTGTCCACCAGTTGCCGATAGCCAAGTGCCGGGCGTCCTGGTGCCAGCAACGCTGGCTGCCGGGCATCGGCGGCACGCAACAGATCAAGGATCGTTTTGTGGCTTGTAGTATCAGACATCACACTCTATTCCTGGGTTACAGATGACAGGCGTCTCCTTCATTATATAGCACTCCTGCATCACGAGATCCCTGCTAGCCATTCGGATCAGGATTGCCATATAGTTGCGACAGTCGGGGGCCAGCATCTGTCCGAAAGTGACAACGGCAAACAGAAACAGCACGGCCGTAGCTGAAATGGATATGGTATACCGAGGAACGGTATCAAAGCATAACTGGTATGGTCAATACGCATTTTCCTGGCGACCGGTAATGAAGCTCACTATCGTTTTCAAGATAATCTTAAGGTCAAACAACAGTGACCAGTTCTCAATATAATACAGATCGTAGCGTGTGCGTTCCTCAATACTGGTATCACCGCGCAACCCATTGACCTGTGCCCAGCCGGTAATGCCGGCTTTCTCCTTATGCCGCCGCATATAGCGCGGTATTTGCTGGCTAAACAGATGCACCCAGCGCGGTTGTTCTGGTCGAGGCCCAACCACACTCATATCGCCACGCAACACATTGATAAACTGCGGCAATTCATCAAGAGAGTAGCGTCGCAACAGCGCCCCCAGGCGCGTGACCCGTGGATCGCCGGGTTTCGTCCAGCCTGGTCCGGTCGCCTCAGAATCGGTGTGCATGGTGCGAAACTTCAACATCCAGAACGGCTTGCCATCGAGTCCCACCCGTTCCTGCAAAAAGAAGGTCGGGCCAGGCGAGTCGAGTTTCACCAGCACCGCAATCGCCAGCATAAGCGGTGATGTCACCAGCAGCACCAGGCTGGCGACCATGATGTCCAGCGTTCGCTTGAGCATCTGGTTCCAGGGATTATCCAGCGCCGCATTCTTCACACTGACCAGCGGCAACCCGCTTAAGTCGCCAATCGAGACCTCGTTATTGGTAATCAGGTGGAAGGTATCTGGATAGACTTTGACCGCCACTGATTCATCCTGGATCAAAGCCACCACATGCAGCAACTCTTCCTGGGTACGCCCAGAGAGCGCAATCAGCACCTCATCGGCACGGGTAGCCCGAACAACCCGATCCAGATGATCGATACGGCCCAGTACCGGTATACCCTCCACCAGCGAGCCAACCGGTTGGGTGTCGGACAAAAAGCCCTGCACCCGGTAGCCCAATTCTGGTGCGCGGCGAATGGTATGCCAGACGGCGCGCCCTGGCGTCTGCGCACCGACAATCAGCACCCGGCGGGTATCAATATCGTATGTGCGTAACCAGAATACGAGATAGCGATGCAGAAAGCGCAACGTGATCGTACTCACAATGGCTACCAACCATCCTGAGGCGATAATCGAAGTCGTCCAGGGAATAGTGGCATAACTCGATTGGGACAGGATCGTATTAATTAAAAAAGCCAGAATTGTCGTGAGTGATATGGCGGTAAACACCTTGTAGGCCTCGTCAACCCGCGAGGCACCTCGGCGTAAATCGTACAAGCCACTGACAACAAAGGAAAAACCGAACGCCAGATTAAACAGCAGGAGAAAAGCCCGGATCGACTGCGGGTCGTTGGGAAGCAGAAAACCACTGGCGGCAATCTCTGGTAAGTGCCAGAAGTACATACCAATAAATGACGCATTGACCGCCACGGTATCACAACCGATGAGAGCCAGCGCCAGGAGTATACGCCAGGCGCGAGCACGAATGCGTCTTTTACTAACGGACGCGGCGTAGCGCCGGGGGACGGATGAGATTGCTGCCAAGAGCTATCATCTCCTTCAGCGTAATTCCAGCCTCGATCAACGCATTCAGCAGCATCGGTGTTGTGGCCGCATAATGCTTGCGATGAAATGTACGCATCGCATTGTAGAAAGCACAGATTGAAGGTATCGCCCGGCGGTTACTGGCTGCACGTTTGTAGTGCCAGACATGGACATCCGGGTAGTACACAATACGCCAGCCATACTGCTTGATCCGATAGGCCCAATCAAGATCTTCGCCATACATGAAAAACTGCTCGTCCAGCAGTCCCACTTCACGAATGATGGATGTGCGTAGCAACATACAGGCACCGACCACCGCATCCACCTCGGTCTCACAGTCAGGATCGAGATACGTCAGGTTATAACGCCCAAAGCGCCGACTGCGTGGAAACAGGCGTGCCAGGCCGGTCATGCGATACAAGGAGACCAGGGGCGTCGGAAACGAGCGCCGACAGGCCAGATCCAGCGTCCCATCGGGTAAGAGCAGGCGTGGGCCAACCACCCCCACCGCATCATGCTGTTCCAGATAGTCCACCAGTCCATCGAGTGCATCGGGTGGCACTACGGTATCATTGTTTAAGAGCAAGACGTACTCCGGCTCCTCATGTCCATGAAACGTCGAATCATAGACAATCTGGCGGAGTGCCAGATTATTGCCATAGGCAAAGCCCCCATTGTACGCGCTCACAATCAATTGCACCTGCGGAAACCGGGTTCGTACCATGTCCACGCTATTATCGGTTGAGGCATTATCTACGACCCAGACTGTAAGTTGGCACCGGGTGGGATGGGCATAGATTGAGGCCAGGCAGCCTTCCAATAAATCCGCCCGGTTGTAATTTAGAATAACGATCGCCAGACTGGGCATACGCTACTCATTTTGTCAGTAAACAAGGCTAGACCGTACCCCGTTCAGGGGAACAGTCACCATCAGGAGGGATACAGGGGCCGCAGGCCCCATAGACACCAGCTATTGAAGGGCTGCCGCCCATACAACCCGTTGCTTCGCCGGCCTTTGTTGCCGGAAAAGCAGAGCTTCCTGGCGTGGCAGGCCCTCACCCCTCAACCGGATGCATACGTTATTGCATATGGGGCATTGCCTCACCAGACCACCCCACTTGAACGGGTACACCAAGAAGATCAGTAATCGTTCTTGATAATTATACTATAAACAGAACATAGACGAGTTACAGTTGTTGCGTATATCAGGGCAGCGGCACCAGGTACCAGGGAAAGCCGGCTATCGTTTCACCACCCAGAATACGCCGCCGTGGGATTTTGTACATATGCACGATGTCCTTGTCAGGCCGTGTTATCACCGCGTTGCTATAGCCAGCGGCATGCACCATATCGACCAGCTCTGCGTTATGACTGCCAGCCGGGTAGCTAAAGCTCGTGATAGGTATGCCCAGACGTTCTTCCAATATAGTCCGCGATTCCTTGATCTCGATCCAGGCCTGCTCCGATGTTAAGCCGGTAAGATCCGCATGGGTCAGGGTATGCGCCCCGATCTCCATGCCCGCATCGCGTAGCTGTTCGATTTGCTCCCACGACATATAGCCGGGGTGTCCCACGAAGTTGACAATGATATAAAACGTCGCCTGGAAGCCATATTGTTGCAAGATAGGCAAGGCCTCAGTCGCCATATCCTCATAACCATCGTCAAAGGTCAGGGCCACTGGTTGTGGTGGGCAAGGCTGTTGCGCCCGCAGACATGCGGCCAGCACATCCATACGCACCGGAGTATAGTCATGCTCGTGGAGCCAGGCCATTTGCTCAGCAAAGCGCTCTGGTGCCACCGAGAGTCGATAGCCCAGCGGATCTCGTGTTTCGTCCACTATACGCACATAGTGATACATCAGCACGGGGATATAGTCCGTCTGGGGTTGAGCCAGCAAGCCCGGTGTGGCTGTCGGTGTCGGGGTATGGGTGGGCGTGCTGGTCGCCGTGCGCGTTGCAGTAGCCGAAGGCAGCACGGTTGCCGTGGCGGGTGGGCGAGTGGCAGTCATCGTTGGAGTGGGTGTGATGGGCGACAACAACGCGAATCGCACCCGACCCGGCTGCGTTTGCCAGGCATAGGCCATCAGGAGTAGCACGGGCAAAAGAATGATCAGCAACAGGCGCACGCCTGTTTTACGCACATGAAGTTGCATCTGGTAGTCCTATCTTGGTCGCAGCCCCGTTCTCGGTGCGGGATGCAAGGGGACAAACTCCAACGATGATGGGTAGTCACGCCACAAAAACAATAAGGCGTTGGCAACATACCGTTCACCGGTATCGTCCGATGGGTGGTTGACCACCTGATCTTCGAGTACCATCGTCACCGAGCCGCCGCCATCCAGTTCCATCGCCGTGGTGGCCCCAAACTCGATAAGGAGATCGGCAAATTCTTGCTGCCGCATACCACGACTATAGCCAGGCTGGTAGCCATCCACCACTGCCACAATCAGTGTCTGCTGCTGCGCGTCAAATCCAATACCGGTGCGTGGCATCTGTACCCAGAGGTAATGACTTTCCTTCCAGGCCAGATCAAAATCCTCGCACAACAGATCCTCTTCGTCGGTTCCACTGCAATCGCGTAAAGTGCAGAAACAATCCTGCACAAACTCGCCATCGCGGACGATAATCGGGCCGCCGCTAATTGCCTGGGTATAGTCTGACAGTGGTGGATCGGTCTGCAGATTGATCTGTATACGATCAGCAATCGCTATGTTGTCCAACAACCAGCGGGCACCAGTACCGGTGCCCTGCAACACCCACATACCCTTCCCGATCCGCAGGGGAAGTTCCTGCACAATACGGCGTACGCGCCCGACTGGATTGACCAGCACCTTCACATCACCCGCGCGGGCCGGGATGCTACGGGCAAAGTGGTTGTACGGACAGATCGCATCCTGGGGGCAGGGCCAGTTGAGTTGCAACAAGGGATGTTGTTCACCATGAGCTGCAATCACGTGGGCATCCCACGACCAGTTCTCAGTAAAGTAGCCGATAAATGGTTTGCGATCTCGGCTCCAGGCAAAGGTGGCACGGTGCTTGGGGGCTATTGCCACCTGCGAGTCAATCATCGTCAATCCCTGTGGGATACCATCATCCGAAAAGAGATCGCCATTGATGGCGGCAATCGCCCCATTCTGGCGTGCCATATACGAAGTGCGTGTGCGCCCCGAAAGCCAGTTGTCACCCAGACCCGTTCGCACATCGAATTTCGGAGACGTTATATCAAAGAGCAGCACGTTAATACGGAGCGGATCGCTGGTGACACGACGAATATGGAACACGCCTGGATTAATCTCGGTGACAATATCATCGCGTTGCGCACGAAAGCGCTGGCGCAGCGGCAGCGGTCTATTACGGCGTGGCGGTGTGGCTGTGGCAGTTACGGTGGGGGTAGGAGTCGGCGTGGGTGTACTGGTCGGCGTGGCAGACGGGCGCGGAGTGCGCGTGACCAGACCCGGAGATGTGGGCGTTTCGGTACGGAGTTGCGCTGCTATAAAGTGTTGTGGTGGTATGGCCCGGTGGCTGCGTTCTGGCATATGACAGAGAATACCGTTAAACCCGGTTGGCAACCCACAATCTGTTCCCTGATGCCGATCCCCTGCTCCCTGGCTGGGGCCGATCCGATCAGTTATGCTATATGCGTCGTGTGGGGGCACAGCGTCTATGTGCCCGCCTGGTACTATGAGCAAAAGCAGAATAGTCACGAGAACAATGCCCAACCCTGGCTGCATAATTCTTTAATCCTTATCATTGTTGTGATCGGGTACCTTCACGGATATCATTATAGTATAGCGCACTGGCATTGCTCCGAAAGTACCAGAAGGTTCGCAATATGTCAAACGTACACCAATGCTGTCACCCGCAAGCTGATTATATCAACCAAAATCCATTACGGTTCGCAATATGTCAAACGTACACCAATGCTGTCACCAGCGAAAACGGTCGGCGGATGACCCGCCGTGTACGTCGTCTCAGGAACACGAGGGATGCGGGCGTGTCCCGGATGTCGACGCACCGGGCAACAACGGCACCTTCCGCGTAGGCGGCTGGCGCGTCAGCTCGCGTAGGCGGCTTCGCTCACCGGCAAGCCCGGCGGTTTACGGGCCGGGCTTGCCGGAACAAAATACGTCGTTTATAATACCGTGACCTGGTAGCATACAGCCCTTATATACCTATCGGCCAGCCAGAGGCCTATCAAGTTGAGAATACACGCACGCGCCTGGCTACGCCTGGCGGAGACTCCGGGGGCGTCGTTGAGGAGGAATAGAGGCATATTATGTTTGGCAACAACAGGAAGCCTCAGGCAACACCGCAAACCGTGAACATCAAGCCCGAAACCACGATTGGTATCAATACCCGCATTGTCGGCACCCTGACTTCGGATGGGAATATTCGTATTGATGGCTCAGTTGAGGGTGATGTTGAGGTTCTTGGTAATTTGATTATCGGCGAGACCGGGCGGGTGATTGCCAACGTTAAGGCAACCAATGTGCATGTATCGGGTGCGGTGAAAGGCGAGATTACTGCCGTCGAGCAGTTGGAAATTTCACCGACGGGGAAAGTCTGGGGCGATATTACCACGGCGGCACTGCATATTGAGCCAGGCGGGTTATTCCGTGGCCAGAGCGCAATGACCACGACCGTGGATGAGCCACTGCTGCTGGAGGCACCCCGCTCAGCTGAGGAACCGGCATCATTGCCATAAAGGGTATTTTAGTATGCGACGCCGTACACGACCATCACCGCATGCCAGTTCTCGTGCTGGCTCAGCTGCTATCACACGATTGCTCCGGGGATTGCTGTCAGCTCTGACGTCACCGCTCCGGCGCAGTGGCACCTATCTGGTAACACTGGCGCTGGTGTTGTTGACGCTTTCGTTGCTGATTAACTTTGGCGGGCAGGTACTTCAGAGTACGCGCCTGGAGGCGCGTCGTGTCAGTCTGGCAACCGAAGTGGCTCAACTAGAGGCTGATAACCTTGCCTTGCAGAGCGCCGTCGAATATGCCGAATCCAATGCGAATGTGGAGCGAGTGGCCCGCGAGCAACTGGGGTATACCCGCGAAGGCGATATTGTCATCTTGCCCCAATTTCCTGCCGCACTCCCGACCCCAACCGTCGTTCCACCAGCAATTGTCTCTCGCCCTGTCCGGCCACCCAACTGGCAGCAGTGGTGGCGGGCCTTCTTTCCCAGCGGCACCCGGTAGCGCCGTGGCGAACGATTATGCGCCCTTACAGCAAGAGCATACGGTTGCGATTGCCTGGGTCGTCAATATCAGCCGCATATCGCCCAGACTCTTAAGCATCAGAGTGTTGAGAAAATAGAGACTCATTAGCATATTCATCATGGCCGGTGTCGTATGCTGTTGAGCCGCGCCATGATCGTCTGCTGTCGTGGGAATAGAGGCCAGCAGCTGGAGCGTGCGGGCCTGCGCTATTCGCTCACCAGTCGCACGGCTGATAACCAGCGATTGTGTGGCATATTCATACGCGGCAGAATACTGGCCCTCAGCGTAGCACACCTGGCTCAACAAGAGCAGAGCAGATGCTTCACCTGACCAGTCGCCGGTTGTTCGTGTCAGATTCAGCGCATGCCGGGCACAGCAATCCGCCTGAGCGGGGTCGTTGAGGAACAGATAGGTCTCCCCCAGATGCTGCAAACACTGTGCTGCCAGCAGGCGTGGATCGGTGTAGAGCATCGTGTGTGCAGATCGCTGACCCGCACACGTGCGGGAAAATACCCGGCGGCGGTAACAGAGGCGGGTGGTCACCGACAATGGCCAGTGAAGCAGCCATTCACAGAGTGTATATGCACGCCTGAACCATCGTTGCGCAGTGCGTACATTCCCCAGGCCCATATGCGCCTGCCCTTCAATATCCAGCCAGGTCGCCCGGAACAGACCTACCTGCCACCGCTTACGCCAGGCACGTGGGCCAACACCGATCCGGGCTATGCGCTGACGCATACTGGCTGCTTGACCTATGACTGTGGCATATTCGCCCCGCTGCACCAGATAGCGCATCATACAAATATCGCCATAAGCCAGGCGCTGGTGATCTTCCAGCATAATCGCCAGTACTGAAAGACTACGGATATCGCTCAACTGCGCGGTATATTCGCCTAGCCGCTCGTAGATAATGGCCCGCAACCGCAGGAGATCATAACGTTGCACGAGATCACCAGTCAGCGCCAGTGCGGATCCCAGATACTCCAGTGCTGGGAGATTGGCATACTGCCGAACCGCTTGCCGCCCGGCAGCATGGCAATAATAGGCCTGGGCCGCCGTGTCCTCGGCACATCCATAGTGATAGGCCAATAATCCACAGGCCATCATCGCCATCTGCCCGGTGCGTCGTTGAAGGCTGTACATCTTTTCATACCAGTGGGCAATAGCAGTATGTAAACGCCGCCGCTGGCTAAACAGCAAGCTATGATAGGCAACATCGTGCGTCGTATGATACGTGAAGCGGTACACGCGTTCCACACCATCCAGTTCCAGTTGCACCATATCGAGCCTGACCAGGTGTTCCAGTTGGGTCTGTACCTCGGTATTATCTATATGCGCGGGATGGATGCTGGTTAAAAGAGTCAGGGGAAAGGTGCGCCCAATCACAGCGGCTGTCTTGAGCGTCAGTCGGGTTGACTCATCGAGACGATCAACCCAGGCCTGAATAATGCCCTGAACAGAAGGTGAGGGATGCAGATCGACCGTGTCATCAGTCAGGCTGATCATGCCCTGGTCATAGCGGAGCAACTGTTGCTGATGCAGAGCCCGTAGACATTCTTTGATAAAGAGCGGTTGTCCCTGTGCATGCCGCTCAACGAAGCGGTTGAGCGACGCTGATATATTGCGGGTTCCCAGCAGCACCTGGAGCAACTCCTGACTCTCTGCGGGCGGAAGTGGGCCGAGGTTGAGCCGCCGACAGCCAGGATGGGCCAGCAGTTCGCGCACGGCGGACGGTGGCTCATGGTCGAGCAGGCGTGAAGATACGACCAGCAGCAAAGGATAGGGACGATCAGGAAACGTGTTACTCATCCAGGCCAGGCTGGTAGCCAGGCGCAACGAGAACTCATCCGCCCAATGAATATTTTCAAGCATGATCAACAATGGAGAGTGTTGTAAGCGGCGATACAGCAGGGTTGTCGCCAGCGCAATGATTTGCGTCTGGTGTGTATAATCCCAAACGGGCGTCGATCGTGGGCCATGCGGACCGATTGACACACCCTCAAGCAACTGTACCAGCAGGTGCATCGCATCGAGCGTTGAGGCTGCCTTCCACATCCACTCGCCCGGCCGGGCCGTGCTACTGAACGCTGTCTGTATATCGTTGAGTAGCACTTCCAGACGACTCAGTTGCTGACTCAATGGAACCGCTTCATCAATGCCCCACAGGTCAGCCAGAATGGATTTCCAGGGCAACCCGATCTGTTCCTGGCCATCGATCCGACATTCGGCGCTGTAACCCGGTAATCCCAGGTGCAACCACTGCTGCATACCGTCTTGCAGGAAACGACTCTTGCCAATGCCTGACTCACCTTCTACGAAGACAATCTGTACCTGACCAGCGATCGCCTGCTCAATCGCCTGTTTCAACACTGCTCGTTCCGCATGGCGTCCAACCAGTGGCACCGCCTCCGGGAGATAGCGCTGACGCAAGCTATCATTCAGCCGGCCATACTGCTGCACCGTAGTACGCACGCGTGCGACTGGCACTGGCTCGGTATGCCCTTTCACCGCTAAATGAAACACGGTGCTAAACGTGAACTGTGTCGCCACTTCGTTACGAATACGGCCCGAAATCAGGATAGCATCAGGTGCCGCCACCTCCATCAAATGGGCTGCCAGATTCATCTCGGCACCCTGTACAGTGTAAACCCGCCGTATGGTACAGCCGACTGAGCCAACAAACAGCGTCCCCACAGTAATCCCGGCGTGCGTTATCAAACCACGTGCCTGTAACTCGAGGCAGCATCCAACAGCACGAAAGGGATCATCACCATGCGCAATGGGCGCACCAAATAACAGCACAAACAGCGGGCCTTTATCGCCAATTTCAACCTCGTTCAGCCAGCCACCCCAGCGAGCAACAATCACTTGCACCCGCGCCACCAGATCATGCAACGCGGCGGCTGTGGCTGGTAACGCAAAGGCCGCAAAAGCAGGAACACACCGGCGATATTCAGCCAGCAGTACACCAATACGCAGCCGTTCGATAAACGAAGGTGGTAGGAAATGTTCCAGTGCCAGCAAACCCTGCGCACGATCGGCGGGCGTATACCCGGATCGCCGGATATCTTGCCCGGCTCTATTTTGATCAGCATCTGGTGCGATAGGAGCGACACGCTGCGCCTGATAAGGGGCGATCACCCGCATCTCCCCCGCACAGGCGGTGTTTTTGGCTTTGATCGCCGCATCGAGCGCCGGGCCGTACAGTGTTAGATGCACACCATAGGGGGGGCGCCCCACCAACACAACCTCAATGTAATCAGTGGCGACGCCAATCCGTAGATCAAGCTGAAACGGGCCATCCGGCGTGTGAACCGGGGGCAACACCGACAGGGCAGCGAGCATCGCTTGTCCGCACTGTTGCCCTGGCTCAAGCTCCGAACAGTCGGGCCACCAGACCGTAAGCGCATCACCCGCAATCGAGACCACATCGCCATGATGGGCCACGATCACCGTAATCAGCGTGCTATACAACAGGGTGAGAGTCTCGTGCAGGCGCTCGGCACCATCTGCACGTTGCGCAAAGCTGGCACTGAGCCGTGAGAAGTTGCGCAGGTCAGCATATAACACGGTTGCCGACATATGCCAGGTACTGCCAGGCAGCAGCTGCGTGGTATTCAGCTGCGTCCGTAGCCAGTTTGATGTATAGGGAGCAAAAAGCTCGTTCATTGGCTGTACGTTCATTGGTTGCCACGGCGATTAGATCGAAAGAATATTTGTTCTATCAGTTTCGGATGAACTTTTATCCATGCAACGAGGCACAGACATCGGTATCAGCATGGGTACCGATGTCTCAAGAAGGTAATTTTTTGGATCGAAAAAACTAAAAAATCAGGGGCATATAGTAAGGACAATCCCGCACATCATAGGAAGAGCCACCTCCATTCTAACCCGTTGCGGTGCCGGCACAAAGAGCCAGCACTGTAGCAATTCCTGGGGCCTACACCCCCTCAGAACTCCAGTCGGAAACATACGTTGATGGGTATAGATTGCGACAAGGATTTCAGTCATGATACCATATATCATTAAAGCTCAACCTCCAGTGCGACAATATCACGACGCATGTACCCCGATCGCAGTTGTAGCACGCGCCGGCGGTGCAGTCAGGCCACCAGAGTAACCTTGCCATTGGGTATAGCACCTGCATCAAAGATGTGCTATAGTAACCAGAATAGAAATCTAGAAATCATACCATACAAGCCGCTTTGCAACAAATGAGAAAAAGATAGACCTGTCTGGTTAGAACTGTGGCATATGTCGCTACAGTTCGGTTGAAGTTGCCACACGCAACGATACAAAGTGGTAATATATGCCTACAATGACAACGGTGGCCAATGGCCTGCGTATTCTGGTTGAGGAACTGCCGCATACTCACTCGGTCTCTCTGGGCTATTTTACCGGGGTAGGCGCAGGGCATGAAGCACCGGCATTGAGCGGTGCTGCGCACTTTATCGAGCATATGTGCTTTAAGGGTACCCGCGCCTTCCCTACAGCCAGGATGATCTCGGATACTATAGAGGGCGTCGGGGGGATATTGAATGCTTCAACCTCATACGAATCAACAGTCTACTGGGCCAAAGTGGCCGATATTCATATAGATCGGGCCGTGAGGGTGTTGACCGAGATGCTGCGCTATCCGCTTTTTGACTCGCGTGAACTGGAAAAGGAACGCCGGGTGATACTAGAAGAGATCCGTAGCTCGCAGGATGACCCTGAGGAGTGGGTGCATGCGCTATTGCACGCTGCGATGTGGGGCGATCAACCACTGGGACGCGATATTGCTGGCACGCTCGACTCGGTGAGCGCGATCAGCCGCCCCAATTTGCTCGCGTTCTGGAACGAGCATTACCATCCGCACAACATCGTGATCTCCATTGCCGGGCATATTCAAACCGATCAGGCTATCGCGGCGGTACTCCAGGCTTTTGAATTACCGGCAGATACCGCAATCACCCGGCATGAGCCGGTAGTTCCACCAGACAGCCGTACCTCGCGCTTGCCACCGCGATCGGGGCGCAACCTGGCGCTGCCAGGCCCCCGCGTAACACTCGCTCCTCGCAAAACAGAGCAGGGGCACTTTTGCCTGGGTATGCCTGCGCTTTCCTATCAGGATGCGGATCGGCGGGCACTGCATGTGCTGGATACGATCATTGGTGGCGGTATGTCTTCGCGCCTGTTTCAGACCCTGCGTGAAGACATGGGCGTGGCCTATCATGTTGGCTCCTATCAAATCGAACTGGCTGATGGGGGCATGTGGGTGCTGTATGGCGGTGTGGAAGATGATACGTTAGTTCCCAGTGTTCGTACCACGCTGGAGATCTTGCAGAGTGTGGCAACAGAAGGAATCACTGATGCAGAGTTGGCGCGGGTGAAGGAACAGGTTAAAGGCGGGATACTGCTTTCGCTCGAAGACACCTGGTCGATCGCATCCCGCAATGGCGCCCATCAACTCCGTTATGATACGGTTATTCCTGTCGAACAGGTGGTGGCCGAAATTGAGGCCGTAACCAGCGCTGACGTGCTGCGCGTAGCACAGCGGTTGTTACGTCGTGATGCGCTGCATCTGGCGGTGATTGGCCCCTATGATACCAGGGACGAACAGACATTGGCAGCCCTGCTACACGCGGCGCTCGAGGAGTGAAATGCCACAGCGATGAGGTGATTGTATGACACAGGTTGCGATTATTGGCGCTGGTGCAGCGGGTCTGGCGGTTGGTCAGGCGCTGGTGCAACGTATGAGTACGCCCAAAATCTATGAGAAGAGTCTGAGCGTGGGTGGTCGGAATATGACGCGCTATATCGAGGGGTGTGTGATTGACCATGGTGCGCAGTGTATTAAAACGCCTTCGCCAGCACTCTTGCACCTGGTGGACACGAGCGCTATCAGCACACGGTTACCCGCCTATGACATTCGGTTGCCCATATGGGTGTTTAATGCGTCCGGGGTGATTTCTGAGGGTGACGCGGAGCTGAATGCCGAGCCGAAGTGGGGCTGGCATGCCGGGGTGAATATGCTTACCAAGACGCTGGCGAGTGGCCTGGATGTGCGCATGGGCGTGAATGTGCGCAAGGTGATGGAAACGGGCAACCGCTATCCTTATACGCTACTCAATGCGGAGGGGGCAATCCTGGCCGAGGCCGAAGCAGTGGTGCTAACGCCACCCGGCCCCCAGACTGCCGAGATGATTGCGGTCAGTGTGATCGATCAGATGCTGAAAGATCGGCTGCTGGCGGAATTGTCGCAGGTAACGTATCGGCGCTGTCTATCAGTGGCACTGGCCTATGCCCGTCGCCCGGCGGTACCCTGGTATGCGTTGCTCAATACTGATCGTCAACACCCGATTGCATGGCTGGCATGTGAACATGTCAAGCCGGGTCATGCACCGGAGGGCATGGGTTTGTTGCTGGCACAGATGGGGCATACGTTTAGCCTTGAACACTGGGACACGATCGACAAGGGGATATATGGCAAGCAAGAACCTCTGCCGCCCGTACTGGCCGAGATCCACCACCAGGTACAGGCGTTACTCGCCGATGATCTCGGCCCGCCCCTCTGGGCCGATGTTCACTGCTGGCGCTATGCACTCCCGGACACAACAGCCAGTTTTGAGCAATTGAACAGCACCGGCAGTGGTCTCTTTTTTGCCGGTGATTATGTAGCCGGCCAGGGGCGTGTGCATCTGGCGATTGAGAGCGGGTGGCGTGTTGCCGAGTTGATCACGGCAACGTACCAGGGTGGGCACCAGGGCGGGCAACAGCATAGCAGCCGTTTACCCTGACCGAACCGGTTGCGCAACGTGGGCCACCGGCATCAACGCTACAAGGGTTCCAGATGCCTGTAGCGTGATCTGTTTGTCAACAGCAAAAAAGGCGATTGGTTTGAGCAACTGTGTACGTCCTGTCAACGAGATTGCGTCTGTGGGAGCAGGAGGTTCGTGCAGCGCATTTGTCTGTTCGACAGGGAGATAGTCTGGAGTATGCAAAACCGTTCCCATTGTACACCTGAAGTTGCTCTGTGAGACAAGTCTCGCTTATAGCGCAAGGGGCAGCCAGTACTACACTACAACGAGACTTCATCTCGGCCCGGGGGCGGAGGCCGCAGGCTTCCGCGCACGTCCCTTTGATTTCGGCGGGGCAAAGCCGCGCCGCACCTCCCTGCCAAGGGGGGGCTCTTTGTAGTACCGGGCAGACACATGCACCAGGAATCTGCTGTTATGCCTGCAATAATCCGAACTTTTGTTATAATAGAGGCTGTTCGATATAGATGAGGAGCAAGCATGCCTTTTGGTGCCCATATGTCCATTGCTGGCGGTGTCTCCAAAGCATTTGAACGCGGGGAGTACGTTGCCTGTGAGACCATCCAGATTTTTAGCAAAAACGAGCGTCAATGGCAGGCAAAACCTTATTCTGCCAAGGAAATTGCCGCATTCAAGGCCGAGCAACAACGCACTAACATCGCACCGGTTATTGTGCATGCGTCCTATTTGATCAATCTGGCGACACCGGCTGACGAGCTATGGGAAAAGTCGATTGCTGCGTTTGCCGATGAACTGGAGCGTTGCGCCGTGCTGGGTATTCCCGCGATCGTCATTCATCCCGGTGCCCACACCGGCAGTGGCGCAATTGCTGGCCTGCAGCGCATCGTGGCCGCCCTGGATCGGCTCTTTGCGGCTGGTACCGGTGCAGACGTTACCGTTCTGCTCGAGACGACTGCCGGGCAAGGTACCTCGCTCGGTGGCCGCTTTGAACATCTGGCGTATGTGCTGGAACATGTGACCTGCTCACAACGACTGGGCATCTGTGTTGACACCTGTCATCTGCTGGCAGCTGGCTATGATCTGCGCACCGCCGCTGACTATGAGGCAACCTTTACCGAGTTTGAACGTCAGATCGGGTTACACTGTATCCAGGCTTTTCACCTGAACGACTCGCAACACCCGCTCGGTAGTCACATCGATCGGCACACGCATATTGGTCAGGGGTGCATTGGCTTACCAGCTTTTCAGTTGCTGGTGAACGATACCCGGTTTTGCCAACTGCCGATGATCATCGAAACGCCAAAGGGCAAAGATTTGCGGGAAGATATTGAAAATCTTACGCTGCTACGCTCGCTCATAGCGCCGACAGTATGCTAGACTGCCTGGATGCAGTCTCATCAGTATCCGTGTTCCTAATGGACACCGGAGTCCTCACCCGTATCGGTTTTTCATGGATCGCAACGGAAGTGTATCTCCATACCCTCCCTGTTCTGGCGATCATGCACAATCGTGTGATAGTGGTAGAATCGTTATTTAGCAATCCTACAAAAAAGTTGTAGAAACGGGAGTCCAGGCCTGAGTCTGGTACTGCTCGGTCAGGCACTGGCTCATACATCGTGGCACCCGATGACAGTATGCCCGTTGCCTGGCCTGATATGACATGAGGTACTCATCTGCCAGGGGGGCAAAAAGCAATAACTACGAGCGACCTGGGCATTTGTGGGCTATAAGGAGTTTATGATGTTTAAGTTGCGAAAGCTGTGGTGGATGGTGCTGATTAGCGCTGCAATCGCCCTCTGGTACTGGCAACGCCAGTGGGCTACCCGCCAGTGGACTACCCGGTTGCGGGCGCTACCGACACCATCATCGACCACGGACTCGCTGGCTGGTCGGCCATTTGCAACTGATCTCGACGCACGTATCATTGATCATGAGTCTTCCTGGAGGACATACGCAGAGCCAGAGCCACCAGCGGAGCCAGCACCACCCTCACTGGATGTTGTTGCTACTGACAGCGTAGTTTCTGCAGCAATAGCGCCATCATCGGTCACCGAGCCGCACGACACTGCTGACACTGCGGCAGTCACGCCCGACCAAATCGAGGCATTAGCACCTGCCCCAGAGGCCGCTGTGTCCGATGGGACGCTCGATCAGCCTGACGCCCGTGCGCCCGCTCACGATGACCTTGCACCCGCCGCCATCGCGCCCGATCAGATTGAGGCATTAGCACCCGTGCCAGAGGCCGCTGTGTCCGAACCTGCACCACCACCGGATGTACCCGCTCCAACAACTCCCACAACGCAACCCGAACGGATTAATATCAACACCGCCAGCATAAAGAAACTAACCAGCCTGCCTGGAATTGGCCCGACACTGGCGCGGCGCATCGTGGCCTATCGGAAAGCCAACGGGCCGTTTACCTCGGTTGAGGGGTTGCTCAAAGTGCAAGGCATTGGCATAAACAACCTGAAAGACTTTATTGATCGGATACAGGTATAACCTGATGATGAACCAATCCCATACCCAACCATTTCTGTTCCCCGGTGGCCCAACCGGATGCCTGCTGATCCACGGCTTCTCGGGCACACCGGGTGAGATGCGCGACCTGGGCGAAACACTGGCCCGGCAGGGCTATACCGTGCTGGGTGTACAACTGGCCGGGCATACCGGCCAACCCGAAGCCTTACGCGCCACGCGCTGGCAGGACTGGCTGGCCTCAGCCCGGGCCGGGTTGAACGACCTGCGTACCCACTGTCCATCCGTCATCGTGATCGGTCTTTCACTCGGTGGAGCGCTGTCTATCTTGCTTGTCCACCAGGTTGCAATTGAACGGCTGGTGTTACTGGCGACTCCGCTCTGGCTACAGGGGGACTGGCGTATACATCTGTTGCCCATTGCCCGCCACGTTATCCCCTGGTATTATCCGCTGGAGCAGGCCAGGTTTACCGATCCAGGCCTGCGGCAGCGTATCCTTGCGCATGCACCCGATCTTGACCTGGACGATCCTGGGGTGCAGCGGCGGTTGCGACGCTCGATCAAGCTGCCCGTCAGTGCAATTGACGAACTGGTGCGTGTCTTGCGCCGAGCGCGGGCCACACTCCCGTCTGTACGTGTGCCGACGCTGGTGATGCATGGCCGTGGCGACGATGTGGCACCGCCAGCGAGTGCCGAAGAGATTATTGCCCGCATTGGCACTAATCAGAAGCGGCTGGTCTGGTGGGCACAGACAGGACATCAACTGCTGGCTGCTGGCCCCGAACGCGATGCCATTTACGCCCAGATTGCCGACTTTGCGGCGGGCGGTCTGTGTTAAAATAGACATGCTCGTAACGCCCCCAACCCTGGAGCCGGATCGTCCGACACGTTGTCTGTAGCATTAGCCTGAAAGAGTTCATGTGCATATTCCAGAGTCGCCTTATCTGAACCTTTTAGAAAATCGGATCGATATTCGCCGTATTCCCTTTAGTGATCGTGGTTCACGACTGCTGGTGTACCAGCACAGCCAGCGTAATCACACGTTATATATCAAACTGGCCGAGCGCCTGACCGCTGTGCAGCCAGGGCTGTCAACCTATCGCTCGCGGCCACCCTTTGTGACCGCGCTGCAACTCGTTGATGGTAATGGCACGCCGCTACCGTTTGAGCTGACTACCTATCCCCACGCGCTGGTTTTTCAGACGCCGGTGGGAGAGTTTGTGCTGGTCTTTCAAGATCGAGAAACCCTGTCATTTGGCATTCCTGCGGCTATTCCCTGCGGCATTCGCTTTACGATCATGCCTGATGTGGCCCGGCCCGACAGCAGCGGCGGCGAGTTTAAGAGTTTACGCAACTGTGCCTACTCAACCAATGGGGCGTTGCTGTTGAATCGAATTGCTGACGATGGCAGTGGATATGATGTCACGCTGACGACGGAAGGTGATATGAATACGGCGATTACGCTGCATATCCAGGCTGGTCTGGATCTAAACCGCACGGTTGTGCCATTTCAGCAGGTGTTGGCTGCTGCCGAACGGCGCTGGCATCAGTGGTTTGCACAGGCACCCTCTGTCGGTGAGCCATATCGCGCTCAATATTACTATGCCTGGTGGGTGCTGGGCAATAACTTGCTGGCACCGCAGGGCTTCTTTCGCCGCGAGAGTGTGTCGCCCAGCAAAGCGCACTATATCGGTGCCTGGCAGTGGGATAACTATTTTCACGCGCTGGCCTTGCGCTACACCGAACCCCGACTTGCCAGTGACCAGATTCGCTTTATGCTGGATCATCAACTCCCCGACGGGATGATCCCCGATGCAGTCTATGACGAAGGTGCGATTACCTATCTGGAAATACCTATCGCCGCCGCAGTGACTAAACCACCAATTATCGCCTGGGTTTCCATGCATGTTTTTGATCAAACACACGATATTGAACTCCTGCGCGAAATATATGACCCACTGGTGCGCTGGAACAACTGGTGGTTTGGGCTGAATGACGATGACAATGACGGGATTGTGCAATACAGTCATCCTTTCTCCAGTGGTCTTGATGACAGCCCGCTGTGGGATGGCGGTATGCCGGTTGAAGCGGTTGACCTGAATACGTATCTCTGTCTGCAGATGGAGGCGCTGGGCCGTATTGCCCACATCCTGGGGCGCGAGCGTGAGTCGGCTATGTGGGAGCGCAAGTCGCAGGCACTGGCCCACCGTATGATTGAACATTTCTATGACCCGATCGCGGGCCTGTTCTGGTTTCAGCGCGATCACCAGCGCATTCCTGTCCTGACACCATTTAGCCTGTATCCGCTCTGGACAGATCGGCTACCAGCAGACATAAACCAGCGTCTGGTCGATCACCTGACCAATCCGTGCGAGTTCTGGACAAACTATCCGCTGCCAACCGTGGCTGTGCAGGACGCACACTATAACCCGTTTCAAATGTGGCGCGGTCCAGTGTGGATCAACATTAACTATATTTTTGTCGAGGCGCTCCAACGGACAGGCTATGAATGGGTGGCCGAAGATCTGGCCGAGCGCACCTTGCGCCTGGTGATGAGCCAGGATGATATTTATGAGTACTATCATCCGGATACGGGCGAAGCCCCACCGAAAGCGGCCCCGATGTTTGGCTGGAGCGCGGCCTGTTTTATTGACCTGGCGATTCGTCAGAGTCGCGGTACGTTGTAAATGACGCCTGTCCAGGGACGAGCGCAGTGATAGGGTCAGGTTGCCTTTCTGCCTGCGGCAGTGTAGCAGTATTGGAGCGTTTCCACGCTTCCAACGCTGGAAAGTACTGCTCTACCGAAGGAAAATCGCTATTGGTGATGGACAATAGCATAACTGGTATACATGGGGAAACAATGTCCCAGGGCCAGAAAATTGCCATCTTGCACTATGCCGGGCCACCGGGCCTGGGGGGAGTCGAAGTCACTATCGACCACCATGCCCGTCTGCTGGCGGCTGCCGGTCATCACCCACGAATTGTGGTTGGCATCGGCGCGGTTACATCGCCAGAGGTGGAGGTGGTGATCAATCCGCTCTTCGGATCACGCGGCGCAGACATCGAACAGGTCAATCGCCAGCTAGCGGTTGGCGAGGTCAGCCAGGCATATGTTGCGCTGTATGAACGCACGCTGGCAGCGCTCGCATCCGCGCTCCAGGGCTGTGATGTCGTGCTGGTACATAATGTGCTGACTCTGCATAAGAACCTGGCGCTGACGGCGGCGCTCCATCACCTGCACCGCGCTGGCATGATTGGCCAGCTGGTGGCCTGGTGTCACGATTTTGCCTGGCAAGATCCGCTCTACATCGCCGAATTGCACCCTGGTGTGCCCTGGGATCTGTTGCGCCAGGCCTGGGAGGGCGTGCGCTATGTGGTGGTCTCACAAGATCGCCGTCAGCAACTGGCTGATTTACTGGGTATCCCACCAGCGCAGATCGCCGTGGTTACGCCCGGCATTGATCTGCCCGCGTTCTTCAAGCTGGAGCCAGAGACGCGGGTTCTCATTCAGCAGTACAACCTGCTGGCTGCCGAACCATTGCTGCTCTTACCGGCACGTATTACGCGCCGCAAAAACATCGAACAGGCCATTGCAATTGTGGGGGCGCTATGTCGTCTCGGCCTCACCCCGCGGCTAGTGATTACCGGCTCGCCTGGCCCCCACAATCCAACCAATGCCGCCTATCTCGCGGAACTACAGGCCTTGCAGCAGCATAGCGGCGCAACTGAGGCAATCCTGTTTCTCTTTACCTGCTATACCGACGAGCAAGGTCACCCGCGCCCTGTAAGCGATGCGATGATGGCCGATCTGTATCATCTGGCCGATGGTCTGCTCTTTCCGAGTCGTGCCGAGGGCTTCGGGATCCCGATCCTCGAGGCTGGTTTGACCGGCCTGCCGATCTTTTGTAGTGATATTGCCCCCTTTCACGAGACGGCCGGCGCAGCCGCACTCTATTTCGACCCATACGGCGATGCGATGCCAATTGCCGAGCGTATTGCCGCTGCATTGCACGCTGATACACGCTATAGCCTGCGCCGTCGTGTGCGACTCGCATACACCTGGGAAGCCATCTACCAGCATCACATCGCGCCCCTGTTCGCAGGTACAGTCTGAGCGTGTCTGGCTCCAGTATATTGCAGGTCTGGTGTACCCGTTCAAAGGAACGTTCGCCGGCGGGGGATAGGGCCTGTGCAGCCCCGGCAAAACCAGACACCGATAGAGAGGCACGGCCCTCCAGATCACTCCACCCAAGCGGGGAGGTTCTGGTAACATTGTCGTACTAGCGAGAGGATAGATATGAGCGAGGAGCGTATTCAAACCACTATCGCCCGATCCCTGCCACACCAATATCGCGTATTAGTTCCAATTCTTACCCAGCAGGAGGCAGTGCGATTGCTACCGCTGGCCCAGGCCATGGCCCGCCTTCATAATGGAAGCGTCACGGTACTGGGGATTGTCGAAGTGCCGGTCGAGAGTCCCTTGAGCGATGGCTTGCAGGATGCCCGTCGCTATCGGGGAACATTGCATAACGTGACAGAATTTCATAGTGAGGGGCCAGTCGAGGTACGTACGCTGGTACGCGTGGGGCATACCACGACGGAGGCCATACGGGCTGCCGTAGAAGAGGAGCAAGCCAGCCTGGTACTCCTGGGTTGGCAGGAGGAACTGTCATCGCCGGAACGCTTGTTTGGCCCGCCAATTGATGAACTGTTGCGCCAACCACCCTGCGATATTGCCGTTGTCAAACTACAGGCCGAGACTCGGTGGCGGCGCGTGTTGCTGCCAGTACGCGGCGGGCCGCATACACCGCTGGCCTGTGATGCGGCGCTGGCACTGGCCGAACTCCATGACGCGGCGATTACGGTGCTGTATGCCACCGATCCGCGCCAGCCCGATAACCAGGCCGTTCGAGCATCGCTCCAGTCATTGCGCCAGATGCCCCGTGTTCAGCGCTGGCTCGAACGCGCCATCCCTGCCGAGCAGGCCATTCTCAGCGAAGCCCCGGATCACCAGGGGATCGTCCTGGGTGTCACCGGACGGCGTGGTGACCCGGAAGCACCGATCGGCCTGCTGGCCGAGCGCATTCTGCGACTCTCGAACGAGACGATCGTGCTGGTGCGCCACAAACTCGATTACGCCGAAGAACAGGCTCAGACGATCTGGCAACAACAGCGTGACCTGTCGGCCACGGTGGATCGCTGGTTTGCCGAAAATAACTTTAGCAGCACCGAATACGAAGATCTGCAACGCCTGGTACAGATCAAGCGCCGTCAGGGATTGACGATCAGCCTGGGGTTGCCCGCGCTGAACGAAGAGGAGACGCTGGGCAACATCATTACGATACTGAAAGAAGCCCTGGTGGAGCAGGTGCCTTTGCTGGACGAAATCGTGCTGATTGACAGCCGCTCCACGGATCGAACCCGCGATATTGCCAGTGAACTTGGTATTCCAATTTATATTCACCAGGACATTTTGCCCCAGTACGGTAGCTTTCCCGGTAAAGGCGAGGCCCTATGGAAAAGCCTGTATGTACTCAAGGGCGATATTATTGCCTGGATCGACACCGATATCAAAAACATTCACCCGCGCTTTGTGTATGGCATTATCGGGCCACTATTGACCGAGTCACGTCTGGTGTACTGTAAAGGCTTTTATCGCCGGCCAATCCGCCAGGGAGAAAACCTGGTTGCCAGCGGCGGCGGGCGTGTCACCGAATTGACGGCACGCCCGCTGCTCAACCTGTTCTACCCGGAGCTATCCGGTATGTTGCAGCCGTTGTCTGGAGAATATGCCGGGCGGCGAACGGCACTGGAATGGCTCCCCTTCTTTACTGGCTATGGCGTAGAAACGGGCATGTTGATCGATCTGCTGGAGCAACATGGCCTCAACGCCCTTGCTCAGGTGGATTTGCAGGAGCGTATTCATCGCAACCAGGAACTGGTGCCACTGTCCAAGATGGCCTTTGCCATTATTCAGGTTGTTATTCAGCGCCTGGAGCAGCGGCACCGTCTGCGTATGCTGGAGGCTGTCAACCAGAGCATGAAGCTCATTCAGCAGACCGCTGATGGACAGTTTCACCTGGAGTTGCGTGAAATCCGTGACCACGAGCGCCCCCCAATGGCCACCATTCCCGAATATCGGCAGTTGCGCGGTATGCCGCCGCTCCTGGCCGGGCCACAACACATGGTAGAATCAGAGGGGTAGCCACAGGGGACATACAGGAAAGAAGGAGGTGATATGGGTATTTATAACCCGCTCGACCCCGACTTTGCATTCACGCTGGGCATTGAAGAAGAGTACCAGATTATCGACCCCCAAACACGCGAGTTGCGTTCGCACATCACGCAGTTTCTGGAACATGGGCAGACATATATGCGCGAACAGGTCAAAGCCGAATTGCACCAGAGCATTGTCGAAGTTGGCACCCGACCGTGCCGTACCATCTCTGAAGCACGGGCCGAGCTGCGCCACCTGCGTGGTTCGGTGGCCGGTCTGGCCGTCACCAATGGCTTGAAAATCGCGGCAGCTGGTTCGCACCCCTTTTCATCGTGGATGCACCAGGACATTACGCCCTTCGAGCGCTATGAAGAGCTGATCAATGAGATGCAAGATGCGGCGCGGCAGTTGTTGATCTTTGGCATGCATTGCCACATTGGTATGCCCAGTACAGACGTCGCCATCGAGATGATGAACATTGTGCGCTATCTCCTTCCCCACTTCCTGGCGCTCTCGTCCTCATCGCCCTTCTGGATGGGGCGTGATACGGGGTTTAAGTCCTATCGCAGCGTTATGTTTAGCCACTTTCCGCGCACTGGTATTCCACCCTCCTTTACCTCGGCGGCGGAGTTTGCCAACTATGTACATTTGCTTGTTCAGACCGGCTGCATTGATAATGGCAAAAAGATCTGGTGGGATCTGCGCCCGCATCCGTTCTTCAACACGCTGGAGTTTCGCGTCTGCGATGTCGCCACGCGCCTCGAAGAGTGCCTGGCGCTGGCGGCGACGATGCAGGCCTTTGTGGTCAAGTTTTACAAGCTCTTTGAACAGAATATGACCTTCCGGCCCTATCGTCGTGCTTTGATTAACGAGAACAAATGGCGGGCGCAACGTTGGGGACTGTCGGGGCGATTGATTGATTTTGGCAAGCGGGCTGAGGTGGACACGAAGGCACTGGTGTATGAGATGGTAGCACTGGTCGATGATGTGGTCGATGAATTGGGCAGCCGCAAAGAGGTGGAATACCTGCTGCATATCGCGGAACATGGTTCCAGTGCTGATCGACAACTTCAGATATACCAGGAAACGGGCGATCTGCAGGCGGTGGTTGACAACCTGATTGCCGAGACGCTCGAAGGCGTTGATGTCCTGTTGCCACAGACATCAGAGCAGGACTAATACTCGGGCAGCCAGTACCGGGTGCGCGCCCGGGCATGTCCCCCCGCTGGGGCGGGCGGGATGAACCTGGGTGCGCGCCCCGCTGGGGCGCGGGCGGCGAACCTGGGTGCGCGCCCCGCTGGGGCGCGGGCGGGGATGGGAGACCACCGGACGGTACCCCACGTTCCGACCAGGCGGTGTACCCAGCACGGCCGTGGGCACGCCGGAGCCGTGCCCTACATCATCATGATGATCTCACACGTAACAAAGCGGGCGGGACGAACCTGGGTGCGCGCCCCGCCGGGGTGCGGGGCGGGCCTGCAACGGGTAGGGCCAGGCCCTGGCACACCGCGCATGGGGTTGGCGGGCGGCACGTTCGGCGGCCCGCTCCTCGGCTAACTCCTGGTGGCTGCGAAACAGCTCATTGTCCGGCGCAAACAGCCGCGATGCTGGCCCGCTCATGTCAAAACGGATGCCCAGACGCGGGCTGACCTGGCCGTCCATGTTCGCAATCGGCACGAGTTGCGTCCCGTCCCGCCGGAACCCTGTCAGTTCTTGCTGTTCCGGTTCCGGGTCATACAGGTAATATTCTTCCACCCCATACTGATTGTAAAACAGCAGCGCTTCACCCTCCGCGCCGCTCCTGCAACTTCGCCAGCGTCCGGGCATGAGTTGCACGGGTGATCGGGTAGAAAGCGGCCAGGACGATGCCAATGATCAGCACGATTGCCGGCAACGGGCCAAGCATGACCCGAATGGCAAGCAAGGCCGACGCCGGCTGATGGCCAATGGGCGCGTGCTGATCAAACCCCTGCCATTCTAGCGCCAGACTGACCAGGAACAGGCCTAGCGCCAGGCCGAGCTTCTGTAGAAAGACCATAAAGCCATAAAAAACCCCCTCGTGCCGCTCACCCGTGCGTAACTCCTCGTGTTCAATCACATCGGGCATCATACTCCAGGGGATCAGATACGCCGTTGCAATGCCGATCCCGGCCAGAAAGCCCAGCCCCACCGTCAGCGCTACCTGGTCGGGCTGCACAAAGAATAACACCATCTGCACCCCGATCCAGAAGCACATGCCGATCATATACACCGCCCGCTTGCCGATCTGGGCGCTGATCGTATTCCAGATAAATAGCCAGATCCAGGACGAGCCTTGTACCACCGCCAGCATAACTGGAATCAGATCAGGGCGCTGCATCCAGAAGGTGATGTAGAACGCCAGAACCGAGGCGGTCACCTGTACCGCCAGCCATGAGCAGAGATAGATGCCAATCACAAAGAGGTAGGGGCGATTGCGGAACACCTGTGCCACGCGGGTCAGTGGACTCGCGTCAGAACAGGTGTCGCCAGTCTGATATTGTTCATGGGTTCCAGCAAAACACCAGATAAAGAACGGGATGACACCGACCGACCAGATCGCCGCAGCGACCATATAGCCCAGGCGCATCTCCGCAACCTGGCAGGCGTTCGGATCGGCGCAGAAGTGGCTCACGATGATCTGGTGCAACACACCTGCAACAACACTGCCACCGATACTGAAGGCAAAGCGATAGGCCGTCAGGCTGGTACGTTCGTCGTAATCCGGCGTCAGTTCCGGCGTCAGCGCGGTGTATGGAATGTTGACGACGGTAAAGGCAATACTGAACAGCAGCGCCACGACCAGGTAGTAGAGAAATTTGCCCGTATCGTCAAAGGGCGGAACAACCCACTGTAAAAAGAAAATAACCCCGAACGGTAGCGCACCGAACAGGATCCACGGTCGCCGCCGTCCAAACCGTGAGCGCGTGCGATCCGACAACCAGCCCACGAGCGGATCGTTCAGCGCATCCCAGATCTTGACGATCAGCACGATCGATCCTGCCAGCGCCGGGCGCAGGCCCGCCACGGTGGTGAGAAAGAACAACTGAAAAAACGACAGAATGATTGTCGCCACCGCCGGGCCAAGATCGCCTGCGCCAAACGCCAGTTTCACCCGACGCGGTACCCTGGCAGACGGTGCATGCGGGTTGGAACCGTGATGTGCGGTCATCGTGCTGGCTTTCAACGTAGCGTATTACTGGTGCGGCGGGCTAACCAGATGCCTAGCACAAAGCCGATGATGACGCTGATGATCGACAGCACGGCCGTCGGGCCGTAGATCACCGCCGCTGCGCGCATGGCCCCCGCTAGCAGCAAGACCGAGATCAGGCCGGACAGATAAGAGCTGCCGAGTTCCTGGAAGCGAAACCAGAGTGGGTGCGACTGGGCGATCAGGTAGCCAATGCCACCGGTTATCACGATCAGCAGCAGATTGGTAATTAACACTTGCATGGCAGACACGTCCTTCAGGTAGGTGACTGAACCTCGTCAGGCAGTCAGAATTACAAATAGTCTACCACACGAATGCACATTTATTCCAGGTGGCGCGGAGGATGTCGTCCAGCAATATCACCATGAGGTACGTAGTGGCATCCTGAACGCGCCTTTTTGCCTTCAGTACAGCGGTATCTTCCAGCATTGGAACGTTCCAACGGTGTCCTGTTTTCCCGTGGCCGCAGATACCATGCTGGTTGAGCGATCACGTAATCTATGTTCATGAACGCGGTGATTGCCAGGCTGAGGTCAGACGTGTTATCTGTAACGGGCACATGAAACGTGGTATCATACTAATTGTACAGACTCATAGCATACCAACGAGCCTTCATTTCTGCCGGGGTGCAGAGACCTGCGGCTCCCGCGCATGTTCGCTTTCTGGTGCGGCGCGGTTTCGCCACGTCCCACCAGATACGATGGTTTCGGAGGGGCGAAGCCGCGCCGAGCCTTCCTCCTCAGGGGATGTCTCGTTATCGTAATTGAGTTCAGTGGAGATGGATGATGGGAATAGATGCATTGCGAACCTGGCAGCAGCAAGATGGCGCACATGTTACGCAGGATGACCCGACTGTGGTTGCGCACTATGGCGATAGTTTCGGCGAATATCAGGCTGTTTTGCAGAGTACTGCCCTCTTCGAGATCAGTGCGGCGGGTCGTATCTGGTTACGCGATCGGGATCGGGCCGCGCTGCTGCATCGCCTGTCTACCAACAATATTGAAGCCCTCGTCGCCGGTCAGGGTACGCAGACGGTGTTGACAAACCATAACGGGCGGATTATTGATCTGTTGACCGTGTATGTGTTTGCCAACGAACTTCTGATTGTCACCAGTCCTCGGCAGGGGAGCACAGTGCTGAATTTACTGCGTAAGAATATCTTCTTTAATGACAGGGTCATCATCGAAGATGCCAGTGAGACGCTGGGGCAGTTTGCCCTGTATGGGCCACATAGTACCACATTGTTGCAACAGCTCACGGGAATGATGCTTGATAACCTGCCACTCCATGCGATTACAACGGCGACCATTGACGATACCAGCCTGTGGATCGCGCGCAGCAAGCCGCTCGGTGGGATGGGCTTTGCACTTTATATTCCTGTCGAGAGATTGGCATCGATCTGGACAAGGTTGCGACAGGCGGGGGCACAACCACTGGGCCAGATCGCCTATGAGTGCTTGCGCGTGGAGGCAGGTTATGGGGCTTATGGCCGCGAGCTATCGCTCGACTATATCCCGCTGGAGACGGGGCTGTGGGATGCCATCAGTTTCACAAAGGGATGCTATGTCGGTCAGGAGATAATTGCTCGTATGGAGAGCCGCAACCGGATTGCCAGGCATCTGTGTGGCCTCAAACTCAATGGTCGTGTTGATGCGCCACGCACATTGGCAGTCGCGGGCAAGGATGCGGGTAATCTGACCAGTGTGGTTGAGTCACCTCGCCTGGGGCCAATTGGTCTGGCCTATGTACGGCATGCGTATGCAGCACCCGGTACGCAGCTAGATATTGTTGATAGTGCCGTCAGGGGCGAGGTGGTTACATTGCCGTTTGCGACGGGTTCAGAGCGTTAGTCTGTTAGCGTGGCAGCACGCTGGTATCCAGTCTGGCATACATTTTAGCCATTACCTGGTGATGAACGGGTTTGCTTGACCTGTACAGAACACCGAATGTGCTACAGTGTTCGTGTGTCACCATGCGAGATGATATGGAGATCTTGTTGCCTTTTTGACGCGAATGATACCCGATAATGACTCACGAGCAAACCGATTACGCGCAACGTATTGCGGAACTAGAGGCAGAACTTGAGCAACTGCGCACCCGGCAGCAACACAAAGATCGTGCCCTGAATTTGCTCTATCGTCTGAGTCTGGTCGGTCGTGGCTATACTGTGCTACCAGATTTTTTGACTGCGATATCTCATGAGCTACGCACAGAGTTTCCGCTAGATACCTGTGTGCTGGCGGTGTGTGACCCCGAACAACCGCTGGTGTTTTCTATGGCGTTGATGGCGACGACAGCGCAGATCGAGCTGGTGGAACACGTACACGCCGATGCCCTCACCAGGCAGCTCTTGCACCTCCAGGCCCCGTTGCTATTGCACGATCTGCTAACGGCGGGAATCGCCGAGAGACCCATGAATGCGCTGGCCGAACAAACACGGCTCGTGCAACCAGGCATACGATCCTGGCTCGGTGTACCCGTGTTCAATGAACGAGCCGTGCTGGGTATCATCATTCTCCAGGATACTCAACCAGGGCGCTATGCTGAACAGGATCAGGAACTGCTCCAGCAGGTAAGCTCCATTATGGCGATTACCCTTGAAAATATTCGTCTGACTGGACATCAGCGCCAGCTCACCGCAGCCATGGTCAAACATAGCGCGGATCGTTCGTTGGAATTGGCGACCCTGAGCGCCCTGGCGGCTGAACTGGTGCTGGCTCGTCCCTTACCAGACTTGCTGGATCAGGCCCTGGCACTGATTGTCAACCTGTTGAAAATCCAGGGCGGCGCAATTCATCTCTTACAACCACCTGGTCACGTTCCCCTGAATCCGCTTCAGCACAATCTGGTGCCAGTTGCCCAGCGCGGCTTTCCTGCCGAGTATGGGCAATGTACCCGGAATGTGCCGGTGGCGTATGCTATGACCGGGCAGGTGCTTCTTCAGAATCGCCCACTCATTCTCAGACGCGAACAGCACCGACCTAGTGCCGATGATCTCCCGTTTGAATCGATCCTGGCTCTACCGCTCCATATTCGTGGACGCATGCTGGGCACGTTGAGCCTGGTGCATAGCCGGTGGCAGGAGTTTGATCAGGAACAGATCGATCTGGCTCAGGCCATTGGCAACCAGATTGCGATTGCGATTGAGAATGCCAATTTGTTGGACGAGCGCGAACGCCAGATCGCAGAACTGCAGAAGCATACCGAGGATGCACACCGGCGGGCCCACGAGATGGAACTGGTCTTTCGCATCGCCTCTGTCCTGAGTAGCCGTATTGATCAGCAGGAGATCCTCGATCTGGCCGGGCGTGAACTGGTGACGCTGTTCTGGGCCGATCATACCGGCACGGTACTGTTCAATGACGATTTACGTTATGGTGTGGTGGTTGCGGAGTATCCGCCTGGTCAGGCATTGGGTATTGAGATACCGCTTACGGATAACCGCCTGGTTGATGAGTTAGCAACGACACGCCAGCCCGTGATGATTGCGTCGATTGAAACCGATCCACGTGCAGCCACCTCGCGGGAGACTTTCCGCCATCTGGGCATTGTGTCGCTGATCGTGGTGCCGCTCATCAGCCGTGATCGCCTGATTGGTTCGATCTCTCTCGATAGCTTTACGCCGCGTGTATTTAGTGCCGATGAGCAACATTTGCTGCTGACGATTGCTACCTCGATTGCCACGGCAGTTGAGAATGCGCGCCTGTTTGCGGCGGCCCAGGAACATGTGCGTGTATCAGAACGGCATGCCCAGCGCATGGAACTGGTCAACCGTATGGCGCTGGTGTTGAGCAATCATCTCGATCTGCAAGAGATCGCCAACCTGGCCGCACGTGAGGTCGTACATCTCTTCTGGACCGACCATGCCGCGCTGTTGCTGCTAGATGATGATCAGGAGTGGGGCACAGTCGTATCCGAGTATCCACCCGGTAATTTTCTGGGTATGCGGTTTCCCGTGGCATCCGTCCCTGTTATACAAGAGGTGATTGCAACCCGGCGTCCGATCTATATCCAGTCGATTGCGACCGACGACCGGGTAGTACCCCTGCGTGCAGAACTCCAGGTGCGGGGCACCATCGCTTTATTGAGCGTCCCGCTGGTCAGTCGTGGACGGGTCATAGGAGTTATGGGGCTGGATGGTTCCCACACGGCATTTACCGCCGAGGAGCAGGAGGTGTTTCTGACGGTGGCAGCCTCGATTGCGGCTGCGGTCGAAACTGCACGCCTCTTTGCTGCCGAGCAGTCTGCCCGTCGCACGGCCGATACGCTGCGCGAGGTGGCACGTGTCCTCAGTTCATCGTTCGATCCGGCCGAGGTGCTGGATCTCATCTTGCGCGAACTGCAGCACGTAGTGTCCTATGATACGGCCTCGATTATGCTGGTGGCCGGGCCCATGCTGCGGATAGCCGCCTGCCGCGGGTGGGAAGCTGAGTCCAGCCCGCGGGGGGTGTCCTTTCCCATTGCTGAGAGTGCCGCTGGCCAGGTGGTGCGGCTGGCTCGCCCGATCGTGACCTATGATGTACAGTCTGATCCGGCCTGGACAAATCGCACCATCGGGGCGCATATTCGCTCCTGGCTGGGAGTACCACTCAGCTTCAAAGGGGTGGTGCTGGGCGTACTCAATATCGACGCCTGCCAACCGGGGCGCTTTGATGAGCGCGATGCCGAGGTGGCCCAGGCGTTTGCTAATCAGGCCGCCGTCGCCCTGGAAAATGCACGCCTGTATCAAGAATCGGTCACCCGTGTTGAGCAGGAAATGGCGATCGCCCGCCGCATCCAGAGTAATCTCTTTCCCGGCGCTTTACCCTATGTCGTTGGATTGACGCTGGCAGCGCATTGTGTTCCAGCCCGTGAAACAGGTGGTGATTTTTATGATTTTGTCGATCTGGGTGACCAGCGTCTGGCACTGATGGTCGGCGATGTTTCCGGCAAGAGCATCCCGGCCGCGATGCTGATGGCGGTGGCACGTTCGATTACCCGCTCAGAGGCCCACGATCACCAGTTGCCCGAGGTGGTGGTGGATGAAACCAACCGCTGGATCGTACGCGATATCCCTCGGCACACCTTCATTGCACTGGTGTATGCCACCTTTGACCTCAAACGGCGTGTCCTGGCGCTGGCAAATGCCGGGCAACTCATGCCGCTCCGCCGCCGCTCTGATGGACGGGTGGAGCATCTGGAGCCGGCCGGCCCGCATCTGCCGCTTGGCGTGATGCCCGGTGTACGCTATGAGGCGCTGGAACTGCCGCTGGAACCGGGTGATCTGCTGGTTTTTCATACCGATGGTATTGTTGAGACGCATAATAGCGATCAGGAACTCTTTGGCTTCGAGCGGTTTGAGACCCTGCTGCGCGAATATGGCGACCTTGAGCCGCACCTATTTATCGAGCGGGTGATGCAGGTTGTGCGAGATTTTGCGGGCACTGTGCCGCAACACGACGATATTACGCTTGTGGTGGTGCGGGTGGAGTAAGATCTGCGCCCTTAAGCGCAAAGCGTCTAAGCGCAAAGCGGAGAGCGAAAAACAGGTCGCTTTTTGAAGCGCTGCGCTTGCCCTTTCTGCTCGAAACCCCTATCACCCTCCAACACTCCCCTGTTTTCCGCTTCCCGCTTCGAAGCGCCTCACGCCTCACGCCTCACGCCTCACGCCTCACGCCTCGTCGCCTCGCGCCTCATCGCATCCTCGCCTCTTCCTGCACACCTGGCCTTTTTCGTGTATAGTGAATGTAAAGATTATCAGGCGGTATCAAGGTGTAGTCTTCAGCATTCATATGTATATATCCTTTATGTATCCAACTCTCCTCTGGCTCCTACTACTGGTGCCTGTGCTGTGGGCGTTCACGCTGGCAGCGGCTGTGCAGCCGTATAACCCTGGACGCAGCCATACCATACGCTTGCAACGCTCCAACTGGCGCTTCTGGGCCACGTTGCTGGTGCGGAGCAGCGCATTGGTAGCCCTGGTGCTGGCACTGGCGGGTGCCCAGTTGGTACGGGCTGCCAGCGATCTCACCGTCGTTTTTTTGATTGACGGCAGTGATTCGGTGTCACCCTTGCAGCGCCAGCAAGCCATCGCCTTTGTGAACGAGGCCATCATGGCTGCGCGAGCGCAGGATCGGGCGGCGGTCGTGGTCTTTGGCCAGAATGCCCTGGTCGAACGTGCGCCCAGGGAACCTGCGCCGCTGGGCCAGTTGACCTCGGTGCCAATCTCCAGTCGCACCAATATAGAGGAGGCTATTCAGCTTGGCCTGGCGTTGCTCCCCGCTGATACCCAGCAGCGACTGGTGCTCCTGAGTGATGGGCACGAAAATGACGGGCGTGCAGTTGAGGCAGCACGGCTGGCAGCCCTGCGTGGGGTACCGATTGATGTCGTTCCTTTGCCACAGATCAGCGGCGCGGATGTCCTGGTCAGTGCGCTCGAAGCGCCGGATGTGGTACGCGAGGGCCAGGATGTGTCCTTGCAGGCGCATCTCTACAGCACCATCGCCACAACCGGCCAGCTCCAGGTGCTGGCCGACAGCGAACTCGTTGCCACGCTGCCGGTCGAACTTGAACCCGGTGCCACCAGCATACCAATCAGTGTCACTGGTGGTGCGGCCGGCTTTCGGCGTTACGAGGTGCGGCTGGAGGCACAGGGCGATACGCAACCGCTGAATAACCGCGCTGCTACTTTTACCACTGTCCAGGGGCCACCGCACGTGCTGCTGGTTACCACTGAGCCAGAGCGGGCGCGGGCGCTGCACAATGCGCTGGACGCAACCGGGACGCGGGTGACAACCATCCTGCCGTCGCAGCTCCCAACCAGCCAGGTTGAACTCAAGGGCTATGCGGCGGTGATCCTGGTCGATGTGCCTGCCCGTGATGTCCCCCGTGCCGCCCAGATTGCGTTGCCAATTTATGTGCGTGAACAGGGGGGCAGCCTGGCAATGATTGGCGGCTTCGACGCCTTTAGCGCCGGTGGCTGGCGGCGTAGTCCGCTGGTTGCTGCGCTACCGGTTGAGCTTGATTCCCGCGATACCCAGGAACGCCCGGAAGTTGCATTGACGCTGGTGATCGACCGTAGCGGTAGTATGGCCGTGAACGATGGTGGTGGTGGCCGCACGCGGCTGGATCTGGCGAAGGAGGCGGTGTACCAGTCAAGCCTGGGCCTGGAGCAGCACGACCAGATCGGGGTGGTGGTGTTTGATACGCGAGGCGAGTGGGTGCTGCCGATGCAGCCGCTGCCCGATGTGATACTGATCGAGCAGGCGCTCAGTCAGTTTGGGCCGGGCGGTGGTACCGACATTCGCAGCGGCATCGACCTGGCGGCTGAAGCCCTGCCGTCGATTGCGGCTCGTACGAAGCATGTTATCTTGCTCACTGATGGCATTGCCGACAGCAACTATGCCGACTTGATTGAACAGATGCGCAATGAGCAGATTACGGTATCGGTGGTCTCGATTGGTATGGATGCCAATCCAGCCTTGCGCCAGATCGCCGACCTCGGTGGGGGGCGGTTCTATCGCGTTAACACGGTTGCCGATGTCCCGCGTGTGTTCCTGGCTGAGACGATTACGATTGCCGCCCGCGATATTGTGGAAGAACCTTTTACACCGATTGTGGCCTGGTCTGCACCGATTGTGCGCGACCTGGGCCAGATGCCACCACTGTATGGCTACAATGTGACCGAAGCCCGGCTGGCAGCGCGTAGCATCCTGGTCACGCCCGACGGCCACCCGTTGCTGGCGCAGTGGCAGTATGGCCTGGGGCGCGGTGTGGCCTGGACGAGCGATCTAAAGGGGCAGTGGGCGGACGAGTTGATCCAGTGGGCCGAGTTTCCACGCTTTGCGGCAGGCCTGCTGGAGGCGCTGTTACCGCCGCAACAGATTGATGGCCTGGCACTCGAAACGCGAGTGGAAGGTGCCCAGGCGATATTGGAAGTGAGCGCTCAAGATGGAGATGGCCGTCCGCTGGACGCCGCCACGCTCCAGGGGCGCTTGCTCGATCCAGAAGACAAGAGCCTGGCACTGACATTTACGCAGATTGGGCCTGGGCGCTATCGGGCAGTGACCGAGGTTGACCAGCCGGGTGCGTATCTGGCGCAGATCGCGGTACTCGGTGCCGAGGCGCAAACGGTTGGGAGTATCAGCGGTGGGCTGGTGGTGACATACTCGCCGGAGTACAATCCTCGCGCTGATCGTCCCGCAATCCTGGATAGCCTGGCGGTTGTGACCGAGGGTCGTCAGGAGCCGGCACCATCTGTCGTGTTTACGCCCACGACGCAGCGCGTGGGTGTGGCGCAGGAGATCGCGCTGCCGCTGTTATGGCTGGCACTGCTGCTGTGGCCGCTCGATATTGCGCTACGGCGGTTGTTTATACGGTATCGTGATCTGGCGGCACTACTGGCCCGGTTGCCGCGCCCGTTGCGTCAGCGCCAGCAGCGTGCGACGCCTGCCAGCAGCACATTGCAGCAGCTACAGATAGCGCGTTCACGCGCACAGGCCCGGCAGCGTCGAACAGCGCCGGCTGTTGCTCCCACTATGGACAGCCAGTCACAGGAACGGTCGGTGCCTGGCATTCCTGCCACTGCGCAACAGACGCTGCATATGGATAGCCCGGATGGTGCGCCCGATAGGGGGAAACAGCGCCCTACAACAGACAGTAGTCCCCCGGATACTCGGAGACAGCCACCGTCCGGTCACGATGATGCTCTGGCGCGCTTGCTGGTTGCCAGACGACGTGCCCAGGCTCGGCAGCGCCGCCCTCAATCGCCTGCAGAGACGGGGGAAGAGTAAGACCGAGGCGCTATTGGGAAATGGGCGGCCAGGCTTGAGCCGTAACTCCGGTGATTCACACCTGACGTAGAATTGCTATACTATGGTGGTCGTTCGTCTAACCTGAGTGAAGCCGTATGGGGCAGCGTGGGCGAAATACAAAAAGAACCACTCTGCCGCAAGCGCAAAATGGTAGTAACGCGCGACCGTGTACCTTCGGTCATTCACTGCACCAGTTATGGCTCATCGGTAATCGCCACGCCCGCAAACAGGTCGTGCTCGCGTAGACCTGCCGGGGCAGGCGGATAGGCGCGCATAAACGTCTCTATGGCACTCATACGTCGTGACACTCGCCCCCAGAAGCCCCGTGTAAGCGATGGGCCTTCGGTCTGGCTGGCATGGCAGGCAATCGCCGCTACTTTGCGCTCAATAACCGGCAAACTGTCAATCCAGGCATGGATCGGAAAGTTTTCGCGGGCAATGGCGGCAATATCGACATCCTGATTGCGCCCGAAGCGGCGCGGATCTTTGCCAAAGAGCGGCATTAGCAGTACCATCAGGCGTAAAAAGGTACGGCGGAAGGTGACAAAATAGAGCTTCTGCGGTCGATATGGCGGCAGGTCATCGGGATAGGCCTCCGGGTTGCCAGCAGCACAGAATGCCTTGACCGTTGCCCGATGGACGGCAATGTGATCCGGGTGGCGGTAGCCACCGATCGGGTCAAATGTTACCACCACCTGGGGGCGCAGGCGACGGATAGTGTGTGTGATCCGTGCCGCCACCTCGCCCAGAGGCGCAGCAACGAGCGCCTGCGGGTGCTGGTTATCGGCAGTACCAGGCATCCCTGAGTCACGATACCCCAGCATTTCCACACTGGTCAACCCCAGTTGCGCGGCTGCACAGCGCAGCTCGTCCGTCCGCAACTCGGCCAGCGAACTGTAGCCTTGCAGCAAATGCGGCGGTGCGTGACCCAGTTCGCCACTGGTCGCACAGACCAGGTGTATCGCCGCACCGCACCAGGCATAGAAGGCCAGCGTGCCGCCCATACCAAACGTCTCATCATCCGGGTGAGCCAGCACGGCCAGCAAGGTCGGGCGCACATTCGTGGTAAACGGATGTAGCTGTGAGATCAAAACAGTGTACCTTTCGTATCTACTTTCGTATCTAATAATGAGCAGAATATATAAATTCTCTCTCGTCAACTTAATTCAGGACTTTGTCCTAGACGAAATACTACTTATTTTACCACAAAAACAAACCGACGTAACGATATCATACCTTTTTCATTCACCCCTACTGTGATACTCGCGTTGCCAGCAACTGCTCGGCATTCTGTACCACTGTTGTCACGGTCAATTGTTCCATGCATTCCGGTGGATCGGTGCGTCGCGGGCAGGCATGAAAAACACCACAGGGACTACACCACAGATTGGCCCGTAACACCACATGCTGCCGAGGGTTTCCCCAGGGGCCAAACCGTTCGACAGCACTTGGCCCGAAGAGATGCAGCGTCGGTACGTTCTGGCTCACCGCCAGATGCAGTGGGCCGCTGTCAACACCGAGAACCAGCGCCGCCTGACGGAACAGCGCTGCCAGTTGATCGATACTGGTCTGGCCAACAAGTGTTCGCGGTGAGTGGCGCATCTCCGCTACTATTGCCTGCACCAGATGTGCTTCGCCTGGCCCACCCGTTAGCACCAGGCATACATCGGGGCGTGCCTGCAACGCATCGGCCACGGCTGCCCAGCGTTCAGGAGACCACAATTTGGTCGCACCACCCGTGCCGGGGTGCAGCATAACCAGACATGTTGCTGGCCCGATGCTCTGGGCTGCCAGCCAGGTCGTGGCCCATTCCATAGCCGTCGTCGCCGGCTCGTAGCGTAAAGTTGTCATCTCTTGCGACTGGTATTGTGGCGTCCCACCCGTAGCCGCACACAGCGTCAGTGCCTGCTGACTGACATGGGTCGTCGGCTGCCAGGGGAGCGCCGTACTCAAGAATGGCTGGCACGCTGGCACCGCATAGCCGATCCGTCGCGGAATACCGGCCAGCAATGCCAGCGCCGCTCCCCACCAGTGATCATCACGCAATACCAGCGCCGTGTCAAACTGGCCAGCGCGTAACAGCAAGGCATAGTGGACCAGCGTCAGATAGGGCCGTACTGGCGCCCACATGCGCGTATGGATGGCAGCCAGCAAGGATTGCGCAGGTGTATCTGGTGCATCGCGGCGTTCAAAGCCCGGAAACGGCACAGTGATCAGCGTGTCGATATCCGGGTTATGCGTCAAAATCGTGGCTGACCACGGGCCAACGAGGGCCACGATCCATGCCTGAGGATGCTGCTGACGCAACTGACGCAGCGCTGGCGTGATCAGCAACACATCACCCAGATGATCCGGCTTGATCAGCAAGAGACGCTGTAGAGGAGCTGGTTCACTCTGCCGCCTGAGACACAGATAACCGAGCCACGCCAGCAGGCGCAACCACAACCAGCGTCCGATCTTCTCCAAGGTAAATGTCATCGGTATTGGTACCTGGCAACCTTGTCAGTGACCCGAGTTACGCCGTTGTCCATTACCAGATGGGTTTCGCTTGCGGCAGAGCCGAAGCCACGGGATTCCCGGTGCGCAACGGGTGCCGGGAGCCTTCAGGCACCCGGCGTGCGGGGCGTGAGGATGCCCAGGACGGCGAACGATAACGGGAGTTCTAAAACAGCATCGCCCCCGCTTCACGAGCCATCTGGCGTAAGCGCTCAGATACCTCCTTGCGCGCCCGCTTTTCTTGCTCATCGGCCATTTCATTCAGCTTCTTCACGAGATCCGAGGTAACCTTCGCGGCGTTCGTGCGCAGCAGGTGTGTACTCTCCTGGGGCGTCTCCGCCATGAGCAACTCGTTAATAAAGCGCTCTTCGGGCGTCAATTGGGCCTGGATAATCTCCATGGCCATCTCGGCAATCTGCTCCAACCGAGTTACCAGATCGGTCTGACCGTCTCGCTGAGCCTGGGCTATATTAGCCGAGAGCACCAGCATAAACGCCTCGTCAATTTTATCCGCAGCCTCCTGCAATGCGGCCTGTGGATCGGGTGCGGTGAGAATCTGGCGCAATAGCTCGGCCCCGGCATCAACCATAGCCTGCGCTTCCCTGTCGAGCCGCTCCACTGTCTCAAGAATGTAAGTTCGGCGTGCAGTCAGGCGCTGCGCCTGGTCTGACTGCCCTGCCTGCTCCAGTTCCTCGATGCGTGTCGTCCAGGCTTGAAAAAAAGAGTAATCCAGGGCTGGCCGTAGATCGGTAATCGCCTCGTCTAGTTCTTCATCTGTAGCGGTTATGAGACGTTCCAGCACTGCTTGCCGATCAACATTAGCCTCCGTGTCTGCTTCTGCATTGAATCCGCTCAGCTCTATCAGTTTCGCCCGCAACTGTTGAAACATCTGAGCCGCGTCGTCACGTCCTTCTTGCTGACTGGCTTCGATAAATGCGCTCAACCCGGCAAAAAACTCATACGTCAGTTCACCCTTATGCTGCGTAACCAGGCGTGCCAGTTGCTGCTCGTTCTCCAATGCCGACGCAAACTGGCTGATCAGATCAATGTATCGCCGCTGTTTTTCCAGCACTTCGCGGGGAATACCATCGGCTTGCAACACAGCATCGAGCAATGATGCCAACGACATAAAGCGTTGCGGGGTTAACAGATAGCTCCGCGGCGCGTCGGCTGGCAGGGTACGCATCAGAAAGGTTGACGCCTCCCCAATAAATCGCTCCTGCTCTTCAGGGCGAGCATTCAACTCTTGCGGGAAATAGACCAGAAAGAGCGATCTGGCATGATCATGATAGATTAACGGTGTGCCGATCATGGTTGCTGCGCCACAGTTGGGGCAGATCGCCATGTTCAACTGGCCTGAAAGAAGCGCCGACTTTAATTCTGGTTGTTGCGATACATCAACCAGGGTATAGATGCTGGTACGAAAGGTGGTACCACAAGCCGGACAGTTCAGTTGTACTAACTGCGGCGAAATAGTGGGCATAAATTCAGATTTCCTTTCTGATATACCACAAAGATCTTGTGCCAGGGTGACTATCTGAGTCTTGATTATAACACGTCCGGCATCCGTTGCCCCACCACGGCATACAGGGGATCGCCAGACCAGCGACACCGGGGCGCATGGGTGAACGACTTGATCTGGGTGAAACAACCCGCATACCTGAAATACAACTGCACCAGGTGCGTATGTTGTTCATCACGCGTTGTCATCCAGATCTGTACGGCCTTACTCGGAAAACAGCGGTTGGAAAAGCTCACAATAAAGGGCGCACCCGGTTTGAGTACCCGTCCTACTTCGACAAACACCTCCAGCGGGCGGGTCAGGTATTGCACCGAAACACTGCACACCGCACCGTCAAAGCTACCGCTCTCAAATGGTAATTGGGGCGATTTGTTCAGATCGTGAACCACAAAATCGTCAAGTTGATAATTCTGGCGCATTTCTTCGGCGTTCAGACCCAATCCCACCAGTCGATTCACCGGCAAATCGGGCGGGAAGTGGCTGCGATAGCTGCTCATCAGATCGAGGAATGTGCCATTGGCAGGAAGCTCCGACGCAAACAGCTTTTGAAGCGACCGAATGGCGGCATCATCAATATGCACCGTCAGGCGTGGCGTTTGATAAAAGAGACTATCATCGCTTTCATCATAGCGCATAAAGTATTCACGCGGGAAAGGATTTCGGCTGTGCAACGGCTTCTCCTCAAACTGTTATGGGGTACCGCAAGTACCCCATAACTAGTATAGGCACACTTTTGATTGTTGCGCAAGGGGCTTGACGCCACCCGATGTTCTGTCGATAATGCAAGGGAGAGGGACAGCGAACACCAGTACTACATCTCTGTGCTTCCGTGTTTCTGGGGTGATGAGCTGTCATGTTGTCATAGTGGCAGCGATGCAGCATCTTCCGGCGAGGTTGCAAGAGAGAGGTCTACGTACCTGGCTTCCCTAAAAAACCGTTAAAAGGCCGTGTTCCACCGTAAGGCTGGCGCGGTGCATCTGAAACTTTGGCGTAGGAGCAACGAATATGCATGCGGTTCGTATTCATAACCCTGGGGGTACCGAGGCGCTGATTTATGAAGCTATACCGGTGCCCACGCCGGGTGTCGCTGAGGTGCGCGTAAAAGTCACCGCTGCCGGCGTGAACTTTATTGATGTGTATCAGCGCACGGGGTTATATCCCGTGCCGCTGCCGTTCACGTTGGGCCAGGAGGCAGCCGGTATTGTGGATGCGGTTGGCCCGGAAGTGACCGGATTTGCCCCTGGCGATCCGGTAGCCTATGCGTTTCATCCCGGCGCATATGCCGAGTATGCCATTGTACCGGCAGCAAAATTGGTGCGGGTGCCGCCCACCATCGATCTCTCGACCGCGGCCGCAGTGATGTTACAGGGTCTGACAGCGCACTATCTTACTCGTAGCACCTTTCCACTGGCAGCGCAGCATACGGCACTGGTGCATGCTGCGGCTGGTGGCGTCGGTTTGCTGTTAATCCAGATGGCAAAACTGGCCGGGGCGCGGGTATTGGGCACCGTCTCCACTGAAGAGAAGGCGGCGCTGGCCCGAAGCGCTGGTGCAGACGAGGTGATTCTCTATACCCAGGAGGATTTTCCCGCCGCTGTGCGCCGTTTGACTGCCGGGCGGGGCGTGGATGTGGTGTATGACTCGGTAGGGCAAACGACGTTTAGCGGTAGCCTTGACTGTCTGTGTCCTCGTGGGTATATGGTGCTGTTTGGACAGAGTAGCGGGCCGGTGGCACCCTTCAATCTGCAAGAACTGAACAGTCGTGGTTCGCTGTTTATTACCCGGCCTTCGCTGGGGCACTATGTTGCCACCCGTGATGAACTGGAGGAACGCGTGAGTGACATATTGCGCTGGATCGAAGCAGGTACGTTAACCGTTCATATTGATCGGACGCTGCCGTTGCATGCGGCAGCCGAGGCGCATCAGGCACTTGAAAGTCGTTCGACTGTCGGGAAGGTTCTGCTTATGCCCTGAGACATCATCCCCTTCACATTTTTATGGTACTATAGATACGCGCCAAGGAAGGCTCTTCCCTGGCGCTTTTTGCGTTTACATTCACGATGTTTCTGGCCCTGGCTGCCAGGAGCCGGCAGAAAAGGGGTTCCTGGAGCACGTCCGCGCTATGTCAACACGGCCGTGGCCCTGGCTGCCGTACCCTATATTCAGACAGGTGCTAACATCGGCTCGTGGCTGTAGACACGGATACATAACCTGATACACAAGGAGTAGCAATGCGGATTGTGATGAAATTTGGCGGCACGTCTGTTGGTACCCCGGATGCGATTCGACGTGTTGTGGCAATTGTGCGCGATGTGGCGCAGCAGCATGAAGTAGTCGTGGTTGTTTCAGCAATGAATGCGCCCGATTTGCGCACGACCAACTCGCTGATCGAGGCGGCTCATATGGCGGCAAAGGGAGATAGTCACATGACTGCGCTGCTAACGCCACGCTTGCTGGATCTCCACATGCGCGCTGCGGCTGAACTGTCTACCCCGGAAGAATGCCGGGTGCTTGAACACCAGTTACGCTCGATGTTCGCGCATATCAATGATCTGGCTGGTAGCATCGCCATCCTGGGTGAGTTAACGCCACGCGCCCTTGATCTGATCAGTGGTCAGGGTGAGCGTTGCAATGCGCGACTGATAGCGGCTGCGTTGCGAAGCGCAGGTCAGCAAGCTGAAGCCATTGATGCAACCGAATTGATCATTACCAACGAGCGCTACGGCGATGCGATGCCGCTGATGCTTGAAACGACCCGCCACACTCAACAGCGCCTGCTTCCCCTGTTGGAGCGCGGCTGTGTACCGGTTGTCACAGGCTTTATTGGCGCGACGCTGGCGGGTATTCCCACCACCCTGGGGCGTGGTGGCAGTGATTATTCCTGTGCTATTCTCGGTGCCGCTCTAGACGCCGATGAGGTCTGGTTCTGGAAGGAAATCGACGGCGTGATGACCGCGAATCCAAAAGTGGTTCCTGAAGCACGAACGCTGCCGGAACTGTCGTACACCGAGATGGCCGAGATGGCCTACTATGGTGCAAATGTGTTGCATCCCAAAACCGTCTATCCCGTGGTACAGCGGGCCATTCCCATCCGTATCCTTAACACGTTTAATCCTGACCATCCAGGCACACGGATCTCCAACGCACAGGTGACCGGGACGGCCAAGGCAGTTACGGCGATCAAAGACGTGAGCCTGATTACCGTGAGTGGGCCAGGCATGCTGGGACGGACTGGCGTCGCTGCTCGTATTTTTGGCGCAGTAGCCCGTGCAAACGTCAATACATTGCTCATCACCCAGGCCAGTAGTGAGCAGAATATCTGTCTGGCAGTGATGCGTCACGAGTCCGAGGCAGCGTTGCGTGAACTGCGGTGTGAGCTAAACAGTGACTTCTCCCATCAAGATGTCGAACATATCGATGTACTGGAGCCAGTGGTAATCGTCGCGGTGGTTGGCTCTGGAATGCGCGGCACACCCGGCATTGCGGGGCGGCTCTTTGGTGCGTTGGGGACGGCAGGTATTAACGTGATTGCGATTGCGCAAGGTAGTACGGAGAACAATATCTCTTTGATTGTCACTGCCAGTGATGGTGATGAAGCGGTGCGGGTGGTGCATCGTGCATTTGCGCTTGATGTGTATTAGTATATCTGGTTACGGGAGAATATCGGGCATGTGGTTGCATACACATCTAACGGAAGTTCAGGCTTCAGCCCGGTCACGACGGACAATATCACTGTCGCACTTCCTGATCAGGCACTTCGTTCACTGTTCATCTGCCGCGACTCCTATGATGCAACGGATACAATGTTGTTTAACGTTCATCCACCATGCATCCTGTTGCTTTACTGACGGCCGGGCGTTTGTCACACATCCTTTCGTTTTCACCGTTGGGACATAGGCCAGAATGTCAATAATGACCTCGAAGAGTCCTGTTGCATATATGCTTTAATATGGTATCATTGCATTATACTACGTCTGCACATCGTAGATTAAGCGATGCAGCGTGTGATTTCATGTTCAGAACACAACGAGAAGCAATATTAATATTGAAGATAACAGCTACTGGTTGACCACTATGATGTTGAACGTTACGCAGTAACGACGTTAGTCGTTGCTACATACTCCGCATATCCAATGTGGCTGACCACTAGCGCCAACAAAGGCCGTCTCATCGTCCCAAGGAGGAAACGTATGGATGCAGATCAAGCCAGCATCACGGAAGAATCCGTCTCCACAGACACGCCGCCCACCCGCAAGCGTTATGCCCGTATCGCACCCCTGTATAAGGCCTTGATCTGGACGTCGTTTGCGCTGAATGTTGTCCTGATCATTATTGTCGGCGTGCTGATCGGCATCCTGGTAACGCAACGCCACAGTATCGCGACGGCTGTGGAGAGCGTACAAAGTTTCGCGGGAAACAACGTTTCAGAGTTGCAGGATGTTGTCGCGAAGTTGCAGGACGCTCGGATTGTGCATACGGTACCACTCGATACCCGCATCCCTATTCAGATTGATGTGCCGATCAATCAAGCTACCGTGGTAACCCTGACGGAGTCAATTCCGCTGAACGTGCCTGCCGGTATTTTCTTTCCCGGTGGTGGTGGTAATTTGAATGCGACCGTCACGATTCAACTGCCAGCTGGATTGCGGTTGCCGATCGCGCTGAATTTCGCGGTTCCCCTCGATACCTCCATACCCGTCCAGCTTGACGTGCCGGTCGATATTCCGTTGATTGATACCGAACTTGGCCCCCAGTTCCAACGCTTAGGTGCAATTGTGGATCGCCTGGTTGAACCAGCCGAACCGCTGTTGATTAGACCCGCCGTTCCACCCGATAGCAGCAAGCCGCTATCTTCGTCCAGGCAGCAATCTGTTCCTGATACACCAGCCATTACCGAGTCAACTACCAGACCTTAAAATCGGGCTGATCTGGATCAGGGCATGCACGGTTGCGACTAATGATGGTGAAAATAAATCGATGCAGCTAACATATATATGTGGTCAGATATATTACCATGCGGTTTTTTCGTCTTTTTAGCCATAAACTTTTTCGTGTCAATCTGTGTACTTTGTGTATCGTCGCACCTGTGTGATTACAGGGTTGGAACCGAGATCACAATTTCAGATAATTGTGCCATGATGCGCACTGGAACGCCGGGTTTTTAGCCCGGCATTTCAGTGTGTTGAGGGATAGGGATGGATCTTGTTATGCTTAAGGAGTGGAGAAGCATGAAACGACGTTTGCTACAAGGCAGCCTGATAGTCTTGATCGCGGTGGTCTGGTTAGTCATACAGATACCACTCATAGGTACCTCTGTGATTGCTCAGGAAGCAGGTTCTTCTATCATTGAACCAGCCGACGTGCCAACCGAGCCGCCGCCCCCACCACCACCGGACAACACGCCAGTACCGCCCCCGCCACCACCGGACGCCACGCCAGTGCCGCCCCCGCCACCACCGGACGCCACGCCAGTGCCGCCCCCGCCATCACCGGACGCCACGCCGATACCACCACCCGATGATGGTGGACGCCCGCGCCGACGAAGTGATCCCCGGTTAGCCAAAGCGGTCAACACCACTGGCGCTCGTGTGGGCGATGTGCTGGTATATGAACTGACTGTCTCGGTCAATGGAAATACGCGTGCCGAGAACGTGGTCGTGCAAGATACCATCCCATCGTTTATGGAATTTGTACGTGCTACTACCACCACGGGGACAGTGACTGTCTCTGGTGCCACTGTCGTGGTCACGATTGGTGATGTGAATCCTGACGAAACCGTTACGATCCGTATCACTGTACGTGTGCTGTTTATTCCCGATCCACCTGTCCATCGTAATGTAGCACTCTTGACCACGACGAGCAGTACCGACGATCCTACCAACAACACAGCGACCACAACGGTCAACCTAATACCTGAGCCGGGTGGGAATGGATCAAGGCCACAAGGCCCGAATCAACCAGCTACGGTGATGCCCGATGCATCACCAACGCCGACCTTGACGTCGGCTCCATTGACGCCCATGCCGGCCGAAGTAACGCCGCCGCCGCCCACATCTACCCCGCTGCCGCCCACACCCACGCCCGTAGCGCTACCGCAGACGTTACCGGTAACTGGTGCGCCTGATACCGGCTTGCCGCTGTCATTGCCGATCATTGCGTTGTGTGGGATAGCGGTGTTGCTGTTGGGGCTGAGTATTCGGCTATGTGGACGTAATGGGGCATAAGACGAGACGTGAGGCGTCACTTGTCGAAGTACTTGCTAACACGAGTTGGAACAGGGGGATGACGTGGGACAGCCATAGGCATACTGCCGCGTACCATCCTCCTGTTCCGGTCGTAGTCATGAAGTTACTGACAATGACATACGGTTGCCTTTTGCGCAAAGGTATTGGTAGACACCATCAGTACGTTTGTGACCACGATCCCTTTTCAGACAGACGCTAGCAGTTGCCGGTTCCCTGCAGTTCTGCTGATGACATCAGTTCATCAGAACGGAGCAACCGCGCTAGGGCCGCTGCACGCTGTACTGCCTCACTAATGTCTTTCAACTCTAGTTCGGCCAGTGCTGGCTCAAAATACAACGATGGATTGCGCTCAGAGTGTGCTGCAATCAATTCCTGTATTTCAGTGCGTGCCTCTGACCAGCTTGCTAACCAGACATCTAATGCCTGTGATGTGTTGTGTGTCTGTTGACTCATTGTCACAACCTCCCTCTGGCTGCTATGATCACCAGTCGTTCTTTCCATCGCTCATCGTCACCATTATTTACAGCTTGCTCCCCACAATGACGGATGACAGCAATCTGCTACTGTACCTGTTCCAGGTGTGAGTAGCTCAAGTGCTACGACGGGGATACGCACCGGTCGCAGCACAAGTTCTGCCACAATGTTTACCGCGCCTACATACTGCCATTCCGCTTATGCCTGGTAACAGGGTTGTCATTATGATACTATAGTTCGTACCCTATTGTCCATTACAATTTCCTTCCAGACCAATATAGTCAGCGCACGTGACTCGCTACTCCTACAACGAAACGTCATCTCGGCGGGGGTGTGGGGGCCTGCGGCCCTCACACCCGTTCTCTTTAATATCGCACTTCTGTCGGGGAGTTGCATTGTGCTGGATCATTACTTTGCGTTATAGACAATGTGTGGTATACTAAAGCAAGTTCTAGAATTCGTTGAAGCCATAATCTACAATGTAAGTCCTCGTCTTACTTTTCCCGTTCATAACGGTGAGAGACGCTCATCATTTTTCATAACGACTGGTGTGGTTGTTACATTTTCAACCGGTGTATTCTGGATGAAACTCAATGACTCCGAAGCCTGTCTCTCTGAAACACGGACAACGTGTTCTGGCTTGATCTATCAGGTCTTGACTGAGCGAAAAAGGCCTGACAGGTTGTATCATTGATTCAGTCCAGGGGTTTGTGAAATCCTGTTCTGAGAATGCTTATCGGGATATGAGCCATCGTCCTTGTCGGTAAAAACCTGATGTTGGCATAGCCAATCCTCATCTCGATCTGATGCTGGTTCCTTGAGAGAAGTGCGTGGTATGTTGCGACTGTCGGCTCGTTGCCAGGCGAACACGAGCATGATGGTGGAAAGGTATTGTGTGAGTACAGAAAGACTGCAGAAGGTTCTGGCAAGCGCTGGTGTTGCTTCACGGCGTGACTGTGAAGCATTAATTACCTCTGGACGGGTCATGGTGAATGGCCGCGTTGTGCGAGAACTCGGTACACGCATTGATGTCGAACAGGATACGGTCACCGTTGATGGTACGCCGATCTGTCTACCAGATGCTCGTACCTATATCATGGTGCATAAACCTGTTGGTGTGGTCTCAACCGTTGATGATCCGCAGGGGCGTCCAACCGTTATTGATCTGGTGAATGTTCCGACCCGGGTCTTTCCGATCGGGCGTCTCGATGTTGACAGTGAAGGGTTACTGCTATTAACCAACGATGGTGAGTTGACCCATTGTTTGACACATCCCGGCTTCGAGATCGAGAAAGAGTATCATGTGCTGCTGGATCGTGTGCCAGATGCGGAGGCACTGCGTCAATGGCAAGCTGGTGTAGAACTGGCTGGTAAACGTACCGCACCCGCTCAGGTTCAGCTCATGAACCGCTCAGATGCAGCCTGGATAACGGTGGTGTTGCGGGAGGGACGGAAACGTCAAATCCGCGAAGTAGCACGGCTCCTGGGATACAAAGTACACCGGTTGATCCGTGTCCGTGAAGATAGCCTGTTGCTGGCCGATCTGGCTGCTGGCCAGTGGCGCAATCTTCGCCCGGAAGAGGTTCAGTCCCTCCGTAGCCATGTGGCTCCGGCCGAATATGATCCGCAAGCCAGAACCAATCAACGTCAGCCACGCGCACAACTAAGCTGCTCCAGCATCACCCATCGCCGCAAGCAAACCAGTGGGAGTGTTTCCGACAGGCGTGACTATGGTCAATCATCAACTCGTTCCCATCACTCGGCAGGCATATCCCTGAGCAATGGGTACTCTCGATCAGCAGAACGTGGGCGCCAGGAACGTAGCAATACGCTTGCTGCCGCAGACACCAGAGATGGCACCCGTCACAGTTCTTCTACGGCAAAACGCTCCACCAGCCGTTCTCGTTCAACAGAATCGGCGGGTACTGCTGGTTCGTCTAACGGTATTGACCGATCACGGTCATCTCACGGTTCTGCTGGCAATAAATGGGAGCCTTCCGCTCAATCATCTCGACGGGAGAAACCGGCACCGAACCGTGCCTGGCGCGAACGTCAGGATGAAGAGCAGCGAGCGCGCCAGAATCGTACTGGAGTACGACCTGACGGTCGCTATCAATCGGTGAGCCGAAGCCGAGGAGAACACCTATCTTCTGGCACACAAGCTGGTTCTAGAACCTCCAGCACAAGACGATCCAGTGCCCGGCAATTCAGCGCTGGTACCACCCGATCGACATGGAGGGTTGTAGACGACGAGCAAGAAGTATAAGCTGCTGCCAGTGTTCCATCTGTTGCCTTATGTGACAGATGGAATCATCATCTAACGCCGAGCTACCCCCTGGGTAGAAAGACGTGGTTTCACTCCGCGGAAACCACCTTTCTGGTGCCGAGATGAAGTCTCGTTGGAGTAATAGTATGGCTAGGATGCGATTAATCGGCGATATTCGATCAGCGTACATTTGTCCATCACCACGGCAAGACCGGCAGCCTGTGCCTGTGCTGCCGCTTCGGTGTGGATAATCCCCAGTTGCATCCACACCACGCGGGCACCAATCTCAATCGCGTCCGCAACGATGTCGGGGACATATTCCGGACGACGAAAAATATCGACAATATCAACGGGAACAGCTACATCACGCAGTCGAGCATAGACATTCTCGCCCAGAATGGGAGCAGTCAGGATAGGGTTGACCGGAATGATCCGATGGCCTTGCTGTTGCAAGAAGTGCGCAACATGATACGACGCGCGATTCGGGTTAGCGCTGAGTCCAACAACCGCTATCGTGCGCGGCGGTCTCAGTATTTCACGTATGTCATTATCAGATAGCATACTGCTGTTTACTCTCGTATAGCACCTGGTTACCTTTTGAGTTTGTATAATCTATCAAGCACATCGAGCATATATTGCTCAAGTTCCTGGGTAATCGCCACTTCGTCAGCGCTCAGGTCGAGTAAACGCACCTCATCAAAAAACCAGCGGATCAAGGCAGTCTGGTGCATAGAGGTGATCCCATTGCGGGACAATACACTGCACGCCCACTCGAGTTCTTTGTCGGCCAGAATTGGCAGGTTAAAGAGCAGCATCGCACGTACCAGCTCACACAGCCGCTCAGCAGAAACTTCAGCCATGCGCTTCTCAGGCGAGACGACCACCTCGGTTTGCAGGGTGTTGATCAGTTCGGGAAAAGCGTTGAGCAGACGTGTTGCGACATGGATGCATATGGGAGTGCGGTTGATGCGCAGTCGTTCCGCCAGATATGTTGCAGCTACCGCGTCCACCTTATATTCCTTGCCTGACACCACTAGAGTGCCGGGCGCTGCATATGCCAATCGGTGCTACGTTGATAGGCATCACCGACACGTAAGATCGTAGCCTCATCAAAAGGCTTGCCAATCAACTGCAAACCGACCGGTAGGTTGCGACTAAAGCCACACGGTACCACTAACCCTGGCAACCCGGCCAGGCTGGCCGTCAGGGTAAAAATATCACTTAAGTACATTGAAAGCGGGTCATCGACTTTCTGCCCAATTCGGAAGGCAACCGTCGGCGACGTTGGGGTCGCCAGCAGATCGACGCGGGCAAATGCCTGTTGAAAATCGTTGCGTATAAGGGTGCGCACCTGCTGGGCACGCTTGTAGTAGGCATCATAGTACCCCGCAGAGAGGGTATAGGTGCCGAGCATAATGCGCCGCCGCACTTCAGGCCCAAAAAGCGTACCCCGTGTACGTTCAATCTCGTCCCACATACTGCTACCTGGAACGCGTGTGCCATAGCGCACCCCATCATAGCGCGCCAGGTTGGCGCTGGCTTCAGCCGGAGCAATAATGTAGTAGGTTGGCAGCGCATAGCGGGTATGCGGTAATGAGACATCTACCACCTCCGCTCCCAGATCGCGCAGAACCGTCATCGCGGTGCGTGTGGCTTGCTCAACGCCGGGTTCCATGCCCTCGCCAAAATACTCGTGTGGAACGCCGATGCGCAACCCACGGATATCTCCCGTCAGTGCTGCACGGTAATCAGGGACAACCGCTGGTACCGTCGTACCATCTAACGGATCTGCGCCAGCAATAACCTGTAAGATCAGCGCGAGATCGGCCACCGTCCATGCCAGGGGGCCAACTTGATCGAGTGATGACCCGAAGGCCACCAGACCATAGCGACTCACACGACCATATGTTGGCTTCAGGCCACTGATGCCACACAATGCTGCGGGCTGGCGGATACTGCCACCTGTATCAGTGCCCAGACTGCCCGGCACTTCACTGGCGGCCACAGCGGCTGCACTGCCACCACTGCTACCACCTGGTACACAACTGACATCCCAGGGATTTGCAGTAGGGCCAAAGCCGCTGTTCTCGGTGCTGGAACCCATCGCAAATTCATCGCAATTCGTTTTGCCCAGAAACACAGCGCCAGCGCCTCGCAAGCGGGTGATCACAGTCGCATCATAAGGCGGCACAAAAGTTTCGAGAATACGCGAGGCGCAGGTGGTGCGAATCCCGCTGGTACAAATGACATCCTTGATGGCGAGCGGGATACCATGTACCGGCCCGAGTGCCTGCCCGGAACGACCCTGGCTACGTTGCCCATCGGCAGCACGGGCCTGTTCCAGTGCTTGCTCGGCAGTCAGAGTCAGAAAGGCATGCACACGTGGCTCAACCGCTGCAATCCGCTCCAGCAAAGCTTCGGTCAATGCAACCGACGTAATATCACCAGTATCAAGTGCTGCACGTGCAGCAGTTATCGTAAGCAGATGCAGATCGGACATTGGCTTCCCTCTGGTCTCTCAAGGCGCGATCAATAAATTTGAATAGGTGTCGGAGTGCAACCAGATCCTCCTTTAGGATCGAGCGCGCTCGCATCAACGTCGTATCGGCATTCAGGCCAGCCGTGACGCCAGATCCCGCGTTCTTTTGCAGCCTGGCTATGAATCGTGGCTTGTAGCTATTGTACCATAGTCTCTATGTAGAGGCAGTATGTTATAATCAAGCGCACACGTGCCGATCTATCATTGCCCATAGTACCTGGCGCATAGCACAACGGGGTTGCATTGCAGGAGGATAAGGAATGAACATATCAGACGAAGCACGAACACCCGGTGATTCCTTTACAGAACGGGAACGGGAGTTGCTGCTACGCGAACTCCAGGAAGCACATGCCATGAACCGTGGGTTACTCCGACAACTCAAGAAAGTGCAGGCTGCGGCCGAAGAGGCGGCACGCGCCCATGCAAAGATGGTGGTGACGCTGACAGAAACGATGCGCGAGAATACTGCGCTGACGATTGAGCGCGATATGTGGCGTGATCGAGCTATCAAGGCCGGGTGTCATACCGAGCAGCCGACTATGAATCTGAGTGCGCTCGTTGGCGAGATAACCGAGGATGAAGCCAGTGTGATCCGCAAAGCGATCGCCCGCCTGCACCATCCGGATACCGGCGGTAATATGGAACGTATGAAGCTCTGGAACGCGGCATTAGATCGGATTGCCCGGCTGCATGAACGAGAAAGCTCCTGACCTTATGCGTGAATTTCGCGCTGGGTTGGATAGGCAAAGTCAATATCTGGATGCTGCGCAAAGGCGTCTAACACATCCTCCCAGATCGCATGTTCCTTTTCCCGGCGTTCCTGTGGCTCACACAGGTAGCGCATTGTCAATAGCACGCCACTCTCGCTGACGCTGGTGTATACTGATGGCAGCAAGCGAGGTTCCGCAATCATAAACCGCTGCGACTCCTGTCGCAGGCGCAGTTCCGCCGCCCGCCCCAGATGTTCCGCATGGATGACAACAATCTCGTGCAGAATCTGCCTGGCTTTTTTCCAATCACTCTCAAAGGTTATTAGAATAGGGATTTCGTTCCAGATATAACGAAAAGCCTGGTTATAGTTCGCCTGGGGTTCGCTGAAGACTTTTCCGTTCGGGATATGAATAATGCGGCCCGTGATCTGATCGGCCGCCACCCAGTTGCCCACTTCCAACAGCGTGACTTGAAAAATATTAATATCCACCACATCACCAATATGCTCACCGATCTGAATGCGATCACCCAGTTCAAACGGGCGCCGCCAGATAATGAACAGCCATCCCGCGAGGCTCACCAGCAGTTCCTGGAGCGCAATCGCTAATCCTGCAGACAGGAGTCCCAGATACGTGGCCAGCGAGTCAATACCTTCAAACCATACCCGACCAACCAGGAGTATGCCGATACCGATAATACTATAGGATATAGCTCGCCGCCAGCGATAGCGGGTTGCCATCGACTGTGACGGGCGAATGATGATTTTGATCAGTATTTGATGCAGAATCCAGAGTGACAGAAGGGCGATAAGCGTGGTAAAAATCCGCGACTGCGCTGCTGGTGGTAGACCTAGCATGGTCTGGATCCATGTGGTCACGTCATTCATACACGGGTTCCTCTCGCTGCAATTATAACAGGCTTCTCCTGACATCAGCAGTGATATGTGCAAAGAGTATGGCATAGACTGGCTTTCAGTGCAAGTGAGCCAGGGTGTACAGGAGTTTATGCAACTTTGCCATCCATAAAGACGTCATAGAAATGATGACTCCACTGCAAAAACGAGTCGACAAATTTTATCCGAATACCCTCCTCAAAATGGGCAAACCTTGATATAATGTGGGCAACCCAAACTTTTGGAGAGCCGTCATGTTTCGCAAGAACAGCCGTCACCTGCAAAT
>DAOTWD010000141.1:0-16114 GCA_034435975.1 Chloroflexaceae bacterium
CATAAACTGGGCGGCACCGCGCAACGCAAGCACCTTGGTGATTGCGGCGGTCAAGGTCGTCTTGCCGTGGTCAACGTGCCCGATGGTGCCGACATTGATATGCGGTTTCGTGCGCTCGAACTTCTGCTTTGCCATACGTTACATTCCTCACTTATCAAATGATTATGTACTTCTTCATATCTGTATAGACGAATACAAAAATAAGGAGACACGATAGTGTCTCTCTGTGTCCCTGCCATGAAAAAAATGGAATTATGGAGAGGCGATGACCCGATGAACGCCATCAGTTCATCTCCTTGCCAGAATTTTGTACCCGTTCCGGTGGAGAAGGGATCGTGTCCTGCCTGGCGTTTCTTGTATGACTTATGGAGGGCGACTTTGCCCGTGAGCCACGAAGCAAGATTCGCGTGGTTCTATAGCCCTCGCACTCCCTGCGGACGAATGGGTTCCTGAACGGGTGCAGCACATAGCTGCTCGCTTACACTCCTATGCAGTCATATCTCATGGTTGCCAATGCGCATACAATGCCGTCGAAAGCGGTCGTTGTACCGCGGTATCGACAAGAACCAGTTCCCCCGCTACAACAGTTCCCGCAAAAGATTGCATAGCAGTTGTCAACACATTGTAGAGCGAAACCGACGAAAAAGTGGTAGCGTAAGCGTTGATAAGAACCCCGACCGGATGTGCAGACAATAGTTGCGTACAATGTGCCATCAGTACCGGCAACGACTCACCCAGACGCCAGATCTCACCTTTAGGCCCACGCCCAAAAACGGGCGGATCCATCACAATCATGTCATAGCGTGATCCGCGCCGGATTTCGCGTCGCACAAACTTCAACACGTCATCAACGATCCAGCGGATCGGACGATCCTGCAACTGTGAGGCAGACTGGTTAGCCTGGGCCCAACGTACAGCTGGGTGCGAGGCATCAACATGACAGACACGGGCACCTGCAGCAGCGGCACACAACGTCGTTAAACCCGTGTATCCAAACAATACCAACACACTCGGTTGTGTGCGCGCCTGTTGCAACTGTGAACGTAGCCATGCCCAGTGCGCGCTATGCTCGGGAAACACACCAGTGTGCCGAAATGGAGTCAGGCGTACCCAGAATTTCAAATTGTCATAGTGCAGAGTCCACTGTTCTGGCAGTGAACAACGTTTAATCCACTCTCCGGGGCCCTCGTCACTGCGTGTGCGCTGAAACCGGGCCTCGGCCGCTGACCAGACACCGGCAGGCAGTGATGGAGACCAGATCGCCTGCGTCTCCGGGCGAACCAGCCGATAAGGGCCAAACCGTTCTAATTTCTGACTATCGCCGGAGTCAAGCAACTCATAATCGATCCATGGCGATGGAGTGAGCAAGACCGGGTTAGGGAGTGCAGTTGGCTCTCCTACCGTTGCTTGCCCCTGTTTATGTTCACCAGCGGGCATCTATGCCAAAAACCTCTCACCCGCCACGCTGTTTCGCAATAATCTCCTGCGCCAGATAGTCAGGCATTGGCTCGTAGTGATGAAACTCCATCGACGATGTTGCACGCCCCTGGGTTGCCGAACGCAAGTCGGTGGTATAGCCAAACATAGTCGATAACGGAATGTAGGCGCGTACTACCTGGGCATTCCCGCGCCCTTCCATCCCTTCGACACGCCCGCGGCGTGAGTTCAAATCACCTAGCACCGTTCCCAGGAATTCTTCTGGCGTAACAATCTCGACTTTCATAATCGGTTCAAGCAGGATGGGCTTACCCTTACGTACACCCTCCTTCAACGCCATTGAGGCCGCAATCTTGAAGGCCATTTCAGACGAATCTACTTCGTGATAGGAACCATCATAGAGCGTTGCCTTGAGATCGACCACGGGATATCCGGCAATTACCCCGGTTTGCATCGCTTCTTTGATACCGTTTTCGACAGCCGGGATGTATTCTTTGGGAATAACGCCGCCTACAATCGCATTTACAAACTCAAAGCCACTCCCATATTCAAGTGGCTCCAGTTTAAGCTTGACGTGTCCATACTGGCCCTTACCACCAGATTGACGGACAAAGCGCCCTTCAATATCCACCGGCTGGGTTAACGCTTCACGATACGAAACCTGCGGCTTGCCCTGGTTCGCGTCCACTTTATATTCACGCCGCATACGGTCGACAATCACCTCGAGATGTAACTCGCCCATACCCTTGATAATCGTTTGTCCGGTTTCAGCATTCGTATAGACCCGGAAGGTCGGATCTTCTTCGCTCAGACGCGCGAGCGCAACGCCCAGTTTGTCTTGATCGGCCTTGGTTTTGGGTTCAATGGCCACCTCAACCACTGGCTCTGGGAAACGAATACTCTCGAGGACAATCGGGTTATCGACATCACAGATCGTATCGCCTGTAGCGCTTTGCTTTGGCCCGACCAGTGCCGCAATATCACCGGCATAGATTTCCTTTATCTCTTCGCGGTGATTGGCATGCATCTGCACAATGCGTCCCACACGTTCACGCTGCCCACTGGTGGTATTCAACACATATGAGCCGGTTTCGAGCTTGCCTGAATAAACCCGGAAGTAGGCCAATTTGCCAACATATGGGTCAGCAACGATTTTAAAGATCAAAGCGCTAAACGGCGCGTCATCGCTCGTCTCGCGGGTAATAAGCTCGACACCTTCATCCCCCATTACCTGCCCCGGAAGAGTGCCCTGTACATATGGGCGATCCAGAGGCGATGGCAAGTAATCTACCACAGCATCCAGCATTTTTTGGATGCCCTTATTCTTGAGCGCTGAACCACATAGGACGGGGACAAGCTGATTCTGGATGGTGGCCTTGCGCAACCCGCGCTTAATTTCCTCAACGCTCAAATCCTCGCCCTCAAGATAGAGCAGCATCAACTCATCGTCCGTCTCAGCGACCATTTCGATCAGCTCACGACGGGCAGCTGCGGCTTGCTCTCGCATTGCAGCTGGTATCTCAACCACCTGACGGTCACGTCCCAGGTCATCCGTCCAGATAACAGCATTGTTCTCGATCAAGTCAACAATACCCTGGAACGATTCCTCAGCACCGATCGGCAACTGGATAACTGTCGGTTTAATACCAAGCCGGCTTTTGATCATCGCCACCGTGCGCTCAAAGCTGGCACCAATGCGATCCATTTTGTTCACAAAACAGATACGGGGTACACGATATTTGTCGGCCTGACGCCATACCGTTTCAGATTGCGGCTCGACGCCGGCAACGGCGTCGAATACCACGACCCCTCCATCAAGAACACGCAGCGAGCGTTCGACCTCAACCGTAAAGTCGACGTGTCCAGGCGTATCAATAATGTTCACCTGGTGGCCGTTCCAATGAGCGGTGGTTGCAGCAGCGGTAATCGTAATACCTCGCTCCTGCTCCTGCGGCATCCAGTCCATCACTGCGGTACCTTCGTGAACCTCACCGATCTTATAGGTACGACCTGTGTAGAACAAAATACGCTCAGTTGTCGTCGTTTTTCCCGCATCAATATGGGCAATAATACCAATATTTCGAATGCGATCCAGTGCAGTCTGGCGTGGCATGACGGTATCCTGCTCCTCATAAATATTGGCGCGAATGTACTCACGCTTTCCCTGATAACGGTTACTCTAACAGGTCGTCGCTGACCAGAAAAAACATCTGGCGACAGGTGCAGATGTTGCCCTAGAAGTCACAGCATGGTGATAGGGTTATCACACTCAGGCGATGATCCAGAGTTGGGTGCACCGGATACCAGGAATACCCGATGCCGCCCGCCCGTTCCGACTCCTACGCATTACAAACGACCATAGTGCGCAAACGCCCGATTAGCCTCGGCCATTTTATGCACATCTTCCTTGCGCTTGATGGTGCTCCCTGTGTTATTGTAGGCGTCCATCAATTCGGCCGCCAACCGCTCGTACATAGGTTTACCACTGCGCGAACGAGCAGCGTTCAAGATCCAGCGCATCGCCAGCGTTGCGCGCCGATCACTCTTCACCTCGACCGGAACCTGGTAGGTCGCGCCACCCACACGCTTGGGCTTCACTTCTATTGTGGGACTGGCGTTGCGCAACGCCTGCTCAAATATCTCCAGCGGCGCACGCTTCGTTCGTTCTGCGGCCAGATCCAGGGCCTGATAGACAATGCGCTCGGCCAGACTCTTTTTGCCACGTTGCATCACCTTGTTAATAAATTGCTGTACCGCAACACTGTTATAGCGCGGGTCTGGTGGCGGAATTCGTTTTACAATTTTTCCTCGACGGGGCATACTCTGATCCCTATCCGCATTGACAATGCGTTAAAAATGATGTAACGCAAATCACGGTATACATGCCTTCTCACCACACAGCAGCAGAACAACTGAGATCGAGCGACATTAGCGCTTCACCACCTGACTGCCACCTTTCTTCGTCCCATATTTTGATCGTCCCTGTTTGCGGTTCGACACCCCCTGGGTATCCAGGGTACCACGCACAATGTGATAGCGTACGCCTGGTAAATCCTTGACGCGTCCTCCACGCACGAGAACAACCGAATGCTCTTGCAGGTTGTGCCCCTCGCCGGGAATATAGGCAGTCACTTCCAGACCATTTGAGAGCCGCACACGCGCAATTTTCCGCAAGGCAGAGTTGGGTTTCTTGGGGGTCACTGTACTCACTTTGGTACAAACACCTCGTTTCTGAGGTGAGCCCCTGCCACGGGTCAGTTTGCCGCGAAGCGAGTTGTAGGTGAAACGCAAGGCTGGTGCTTTGGTTTTCTTGACAACTGGCTTACGCGGCTTGCGCACCAGTTGATTGATTGTCGGCATTCTGTTTTCTTGTCCCCCTTCGGGCGCTCAACACAAGCTATATTTCGCACAAAAAAATATACATTGACCCTAGATCTGGTCATAGCGAGGAGCTATGCCTTAGAAAGGGTCTGTAATCATCTCTTACGTACTTAACATCAAAAGACGTGCACAACCGCACGACGTTATAGCAGTATACCATCCTACGATGGGCTTGTCAAATATTGTACCCGTGTACGTGTTCACCCGTATCCTGAGAGCGAGGCCATCTTGCCCTCGTATCCCGCAGCGCAACAAGGGCGGGACGCCCTCACTCCCAGGATGGTGGACGCCCTCACTACTCCCAGGATGGTGGACGCCCTCACTCCCAGGATGGTGTTTTGCCCAGAGATGAACAGCTCCTATCCATTCAATACTGAACTCTATCGACAAAGTCCGGCAGATCTGGTACACTAAAAGGCGCGTTGTAGTGCGCTATGCCCCCGTAGCTCAGAAGGATAGAGCAAAGGTTTCCTAAACCTTGTGTCGGCGGTTCGAGTCCGTCCGGGGGCGCTGCAGTATGATGTGAGGTTATGTCTGGGCTGGCAGGCCATCAATTGCCCGGTGTTCAGCATCTGGCACAAGGGTACGAGGCTCACCCATTCCGTTTCAGCACCCCGGTACGTCTGGCATAGGCTTCGGCGCGGGCAAAGATCAGTAAGCCGAGCGGGATGGTGACGACCGCAGTCAGACATACTGGTAGTAAGGCCGTGAACAGCACGTCGCTGAGTGTTGCGCCATGCAGCAAGGCGGCGCGCATCCCCTCGAGCATATACGTTGCCGGTGAAATAGAGGCCAGTGGCTGTAAGACGGCGGGTAAGACGCTGACCGGGTAGTAGACGCCACTGACGAGCAGCACCAGCGCCTTGATGATATTGGTCATCTGCAAGCCCTTTTCTGGTGAGAGCAGAGGCAATACTGCGGCCATCAATCCCAACCCGACAAACCCTAGGCTGCCAACCACGAGCATGATCAACATGGTCAAGAAGTTGGCCCGCTGTACATCTACCTGGAAGAAGATTGAAACAACTGTCAGGATCACGGCGGTATGCAGTGTGCCATAGATTATAGCAAACAGGGCCTGCCCAGACAGATGCGTCACCCGGTGAATCGGGGCCATGAAGGTGTACTCGATGGTGCCTTCCCAGCGCTCCCACTGGATCGACTCGCTGATCAGGTCAAAGACCATCGACAAATAGTGCCAGACCAGGGTGCCGACCATCAAGAACAGAATAAAATCGTTGATCGCGGCAGCAGGAATAGCCTGACCGGTAATCGTTCCGGCAGCTTTGCCGATAAAGGTAATCGACAGTGCGTTCACAATCGAATAGGCCAGCCAGACCAGCTCCCAGGCCCAGTAGCGTTTGATCAAGTTAAAGTTGCGTTCGATAAAGGCGTAGGAGCGGCGCAGTTCAGCCGCTAACTCGCCTGATCGTCGGGCTATTGTCGTCATAGCGTTGACCTTTCCTTTCTCGCATCTGCTATGCCGCAGCGGCACAGTCATATTGGGATCAGCAGCGATGCATGTTACAGGAGCCCACCAGTCGTGCGAACCATCACGAGAGCGATTCTGAAGTATATAGTCAAACAGCGCCCGTCGCAATAGCACGAGACGTAATCCGGGCATGCAGCGTGTTCACGAGATTGGTAGACCGAGTCAAACCGGGAAGCCAGATATGCCGGCACCAGCAATATATCTTTGTGGTGGGTAGGCGAGCTGCAACGTCGTTGCTGATCACCAAGAATAGCATACCACAGGCGTAACGTGGTTTCCTCGGTCTCAGGTCGCAGATTGTCAGTGGCCGTTCGGGTGGGGAAGTCTAAAAGCGTACTGCGTGTGGACGAAACGTTGTGAATTTTTACGCAAATAGTCCGTAGTGCAACAGGGGTGTTCACTATGAGTATAGAAGGGTTTCACCCGCTGGAGTGGCTTCAGCCCAATTAGGAAATAGGAGAGAGAAAGGAATAGAGGAAATAGAAAGGAGGAGATAGAGGAAATAGAAAGGAGAAGTCCTCTCCTCTGGTTTCTTATTTCCTATTTCCTGACAGCTATTTCCTGATAGCTATTTTCTCCCTCCGCCCTCCTCTTCGGGGAGTCCATCTCTGAGAGCAACAGGTGCGTTCGCTCTGGGGGCCATCACTCCTCCACTTGGCTCTGGTCGCACATATGGATCACCTGGCTGGTACGCACTGGCGCGGTGGGGTGCGTTGATGGGGGCGGAGGTTGGATCAGGTAGGCTGCATCTATCTGGTGCGAGCGGATATACAGTGTAGGCACGGCCCACGAACGCTGGTCAGGTTCCTCCACATACAGTACCTGACGCGCCTGGCTGACCGCACGTTGCAGGCTGGCACCGGCCACCAGCGCCCGATAGATCACGCTACTGACACGGGTGGCGATGGTGATACGGACGGTCTGTTGCATCCCGATCACGAAGGGAACACCCGCCGCACTCAGCGCGGCGGGCAGACCAGACAGCAGGCCCGGCTCGATGCCGTCGTTACCAGACATGGTGCTCTGGCAGGTGTGCAGGAACACCAGGCGTACCCCACTGAACAACGCCAGCAATCGATCTCCACCCAGCCACTGCATCCCGCCATCGGGTGTATCCAGCAGCAGCGCACCAATATCGTGCAGCGAGCGCCCATGCCCGTAGAAGTGGATGACGTCCGGCATCTGGCTCTGCAGTGCATCGGCAATTGCAGCGGGTGTGGCTGGACTGATCTCGTCCAGCACGGCCTGGCCGCTGGCAAGCAGGGGTTGCCAGGCATGGAGCCGCGCCGCCTGTTCGGCCTGACGCACGTCGGCGGGCAACTCGGCCTGCGGTACCAATGCCAGAATGTGGATAACATGTCCAGGGGGCAGCGGTGGCGGCAGTGCCTGAGGCAGATCGAGATAGCGCGTGCAGCTTGCCATCTGGCCGTGATTGAGCAAGAACGGCAGTGGTTCAGCGTCCCACAGCAGTTCCCAGGGCAACGCCGCCAACGCGATGGCCGTGACGGGAAAGCGCAGGTGCATCGCCAGAGCTTTGCCGCTGGCCATAATGTGATCACGGAGGGTACTCAGCGCCCGGGTTGCGCTGGCAGTGTGACTCAGCGCCTGGAAGAGCGCTCGCCCCACCCGTCGCTGGCCATCGGCCACGACGTGGCCGGCCATGTCCCATAGCCCCAATGTGGTGAGGCGCTGCTGGTGCGCAGCATTGAAGCGGAAATACTGCTGCTGCTCGGCGTTCGAGGGCACCGGGTAGTTAGGATAGTGGAGAACATCGAGCGCATGCATCACCAGCCCCAGATCGTCGCCTGGATAAGGCATGATGAAGACGCTTTCCTGCACGCCCAGCACATCGGCCTCCCAGCGAATCGTCGTACCACCGGCGGTGGGGGTGAAGGTCAGAGTCAGGTTTATCGTGTCAGACTGGTGGGGCATCGTGGTGGCACCTTTTTTCCGTTGAGTGGCTGCACCCCTGGCCAGATCAATCAGGACACCGTGTGTCCCGGTACCGGAAAATCAGCACACATAGTCCGTACTTGGTCGGCAATTCGACGCTGAAGCTCGCGGTCGTCGATGGCATGAACGACCTGTGCGATCCAGTGGGCAATCCGGGTCATCTCGGCCTCCCCCATGCCACGGGTGGTGACGGCCGGGGTACCGATACGAATACCACTGGTCTTCATCGGTGGTTGCGGGTCGTTGGGTATCGCATTCTTGTTGACGGTCAATCCAGCCCGATCCAACGCATCCTGTGCCTGGGCACCGGTGATGCCCAGTGGCGTCAGATCGACGAGTATCAGATGGTTGTCGGTGCCACCGCTGACGAGCTTCAGGCCATGTGCCTGCAGACCAGCAGCCAGCGTTCGCGCATTTACCCGGATGCGGCGGGCGTAGTCCTTAAATTCGGGTCGCAGCGCCTCACCAAAAGCGACCGCCTTGCCCGCAATCACGTGCATCAGCGGGCCACCTTGCGTCCCAGGAAAGACGGCACTATTGATCGCCTTCGCATACTCAGCATCGCACATAATTAACCCGCCGCGTGGCCCTCTGAGGGTCTTGTGGGTTGTGGTGGTGACAATCTGTGCGTGGCCGATGGGTGAGGGGTGTTCACCAGCGGCAACAAGACCGGCAATATGGGCAATATCGGCCATGAGCAGTGCTCCCACCTCGTCGGCAATCATGCGGAGCGTATCAAACTCTATGATGCGCGGATAGGCACTGGCACCAGAGGTGATCAATCTGGGCCGCACGGCCCGTGCGATCCGGGCCACCTCGTCATAATCGATCTGACCAGTCTGCGGATCGATACCATAGAAGTGCGTCTGATACCATTTGCCACTAAAGTTAACCGGACTGCCGTGGGTCAAATGTCCACCCTGATCGAGGCGCATCCCCAGGAAGGATTCGCCGGGTTGGAGCAGGGCCGTAAAGACGGCAATATTGGCCTGTGCCCCACTATGCGGTTGCACATTCGCCGCCTGGGCCCCAAACAGTTTCAGCGCACGATCAATCGCCACCTGCTCGACAATGTCAACATATTCACATCCACCATAGTAGCGCTTGCCTGGTAGCCCCTCAGCGTACTTGTTGGTCAAAATAGACCCCTGTGCTTCCAGCACCGCACGACTGGTGTAGTTTTCGCTGGCGATCAATTCCAATCCCTCACGTTGGCGTCGTGCCTCGTTCAAGATGGCCTCGGCAATCTGCGGGTCACTCTGGCGGAGAACATCAAGCATAGGGTTCACCTCTCTCTTTTTTCAGGTCTGTTCTACCCGGTGTGGTTCGATCTACGGGTACACCACATGACGCAACGCTGCGCCCTGACGGTAGCGGGCCAGATTATCCAGAAATAGTTTTGCTGCACGCTCGCGCATACGGGGCGACGACCAGGTGCAGTGCGGAGTAACAACCACGTTCGGCAGTGTCCAGAAAGGGCTGTCAGGGGGCAATGGCTCAAGGCTGAAGGCATCCAGAGCCGCACCTGCGATCCACCCCGCCTGCAATGCGGTCAACAGTGCCACCTCATCAATGATCGCCCCGCGTGCAATATTGATCAGATAGGCGCTAGAACGCATGGCCCGCAGCGCGCTGGTATCGAACATGCCATGCGTCGCTGGTGTAAGTGGAGCGGCAATGACCACGTAGTCAGCGTCAGGCAACAGGTCACGCCAGGCATTGACCCCGACAACCTCTTCCACACCAGGCATAGGCTGTGGGGTACGCCGACTGCCCCAGACCCGCATGCCAAAAGCGGCAGCACGGGTAGCCACTGCCTGGCCAATCCCACCCAGCCCGATAATCAGCAGCGTTTGGCCATACAACTCGTGCAGATCGGGCGCGATCCAGCGTCGTTCGGTCTGGGCAGCACGGAGTTCGGGTAGTTTTCGGGCATAGCTGAGCATAAAGGCCAGCACCGACTCCGCAATGGGTATCGCGTGCAGGCCAGGGCTGTTGGTAAAGATGATGTTGGGGCGTGCCCGTACTACTGGCGTTAGCACATGATCTATCCCGGCGCTGGGCGTATGCATCCAGCGGAGGTGGGGTGCAGCCTCCAGCACCGTATCGAACACAACATCGGGGGTACCCCAGATCATCAACACCTCGGCATCGCTGGCATCACCCTCAAAGCGACCGTCTTTTTCGACATAAACGACCTCTACATCGGGTGGCAGGTGGGGTGTAACCTCAGACGCAAACTGTGTTGCCAAAATTATCTTCATATATACTTCTTTATAGACATACGTTTGTCCTTATGAAGAAGACCATCTACCTTCCTTTGCCCCCGCCATTTTTCGCCTGCATGGAGCATGGAGGGGCAAAAACAACAAGACACCTGCTTTGCCACATGAAGGAACCGGTTTTGGGGAAGCTCGTATGGTCAGGTTATCAGCGTACCGATTCACCAGGACGCAAAGGGATGATCTGTGTCGTGACATCAAACTCCTTACAGGCTGCTTGCAGTGCCTCTGGCGTACCGGTCAAAACCGGGAAGGTGCCCCAATGTTCCCCAATCGCATAGGGCGCTCGGATCAACTTGAGGGCATAGGCAGCCTGGTGCGGATCCATGGTGAAGTAGTCACCAATCGGTAGAATGACCAGATCGGGCCGATAGAGGTCGCCAATGATATGCATATCATAGGTGACACAGGTATCGCCGGTATGATACACGGTAAACTCATTTGAGAAACGCAACACATACCCGGCTGGATCACCCATCGCAATAATCTTGCCATCTTCGTACAGCGTACTGCTATGCTGGGCGGTGGTCATCGTGGCCTTGATACCTGCTACCTCGATGGTACCACCCTTGTTAAAGCCCACGATGCGATCTTCGGCGATACCTTTACTCTGGAGCCACGGGGTCAGGTCATACTGACAGATCACCCGTGCGCTGGTGTCAGCAACGATCGCCATCAGGTCATTGATGTGATCAAAATGACCATGGGTAACGAAGATGGCGTCTAAGTCAGCACGGGCCTGCGCCTTCCAGGGATCAGGGCAAGAGGGGTTGGTGTCAACCCAGGCGTCAATTAAGACACGCCGTCCTTCAGGGGTCACAATGTGAAACGTACCGTGCCCTAGCCAGCTAATCGTTATGTTTTTACCAAGCGTTGTCATGGACAGAAACCTCCTTGTGTCTAGACCTTATTCCACTGGTATCTGGCAGATGTATAGTGATAGCTATCATGCTGGTCGGAATTTGTGTTATAGTCAGTGCTATGGATGTCGCCACTACTGACTATATCCAGGACATATAGTACCATAACTGTGACAGATGTCACAGCACCATCAGGTTATCACCGGATATGAAGAACAGGAGTAAGACCTATGACCAGAGTTGATCATACCGCTCACAACGTCTTTCAGCGTGAAAATGTTGCCCGCTGGGTTACTTTTACCGGCTTCTGGGGTTTTGTATTTTACTTGATCTCCTTTATGAGCATCCTCACCGGTCACCGTCGCCAACCAGCACGAGTACACACAAATACAGCGCTGGTAGGAATGGGGGTACACATTGCCACGTTTGTCAGCGCCGGTTCTATCTTTAGTGCCCTCTCGTCACTGGTGCGACAGCAAACGACCATTGCCCAGACTCGTGAGCGGATCAAGAACGGTACATTTGAAACGAGCATCCCGCTGCAGGCGCTCGCCGGTGCGACAGGTTCGGTTATTCCACTGGTAATGGCCGTTGGCAGCATGCGCGCTGCCGAGCGTATGACCGGCAGGCCGGTCTTTGAAGATGCGCAGGACATAAACTGGATACGTGCAACAGGTACGAACATCCTTGCCAGCGGCTTTGCAGCGTTGGCAGTCAGCCGTATCGCTGCCTGGATTGTACGCGATGCGCGTGCCGTCTACGAGCAACAGTAATCAGTATAGCACAGGTCAGAGGCAACATGGTGCCTGGTAGTGGGAGGAAAATGGGCGATCATCTCGTGGTAATCTTTGATAGACCTGGGATATGCTACAATGACGTTCAAAAGGTAACGACATCAGATAAACACGGATGAACGGTCACGGGAAGACACCGTGATCACCGCACACGTACGACCGCATACCACATCAGGAGATAAAACATGCTGCTGATTGTACTCCTCTTGCTTATTGCGCTGTCTGGCTTCTGGGGCCTGTGGCGTGGCATACAGCGTGGGTTCCTGACCATGCTGGCTATTCTGTTTGCGGCACTGCTGGTGAACCTGTGGGGCAGCACCTGGACGTTGCAGCTACGCGATCGATTCCAGATCGAGGATATGACCGGCCTGGAGTGGCTAACGACGATCATTGCCTTTTCCCTGATGACGGTAATCCTGGGATATGGCAGCGGGTTGCTCCTGCCCCGTCCGAAAACTCCGCAACGAATGAAGTTCAATGAACGTCTGATCGGCGGGTTCATGGGGGTGCTGAATGGTATGCTGGTGATGGCCTTCGTGTTACGCTATGGCATAGCATTGCGCCCACCGGCTTTTGCGGCAACCGTTCGCTCAGACAGTATTTTGAGCCTGTTACATGCCTGGTTACCCTGGTATATTCTGGGAACCGCTCTGATCCTGCACGTGCTGATTATCTCCCGCGCCGTGGTGCGGGTTGTCCAGTTTTTACGGCAACCGCGACTACCGGCTGGTGCGCCACGGTATCCCGGGGCTGGCATGAGTGAGATACAACAGCGAGGCTCCTATCGCCACGAGGAGTCCTCGCTCCCACCCAATATCGCAAAACAACTGCACGTGAATGCTAAGATTGAACAGACGCTCAGAGAGCGTCAGCAATAAAATAAGTTGATAACCATGCCCCGCATACGCGGGCTGCCAGGTGCAGGTTTGATGGTCGCGGGCTGTGCCCGATGTCGGTTGCTGGCATACAGAGCTGGCCCTACGGTGTCCTGCTGCGGAATGCATGTACACCCCTGAACCCCTCGATCTATGCCGCAGCACCATGTATGCGGTTAGAACAAAAAACCTGCACGTGAGCGTATATACAGGCCGGGTATCAACGTGGAGCGTCCCGGCCTACCTCGCTCGATTACGTCCGACCAGGCCCAATCCGGAAGTGGCGCATGCATAGCCCGGTGAAAATCTGACGGTAGGACGAAATTAGAAAGAAATCGCCTGATCCTTCAACGTCGTGCCTGGCCAGAGCTTAATCCCGCGTTCCAGGCGATTCTCGGCTCCCAGGTTACATCCATCGCTAATGATCGTCCCATCGCTAATAAGAGTATGCGCCCCGATATGGTTGCCACGCCCCAGCACACACGAGCGCAAAACACACCGCTCTTCAATCTCATTCCTGTCCCACAACACCGAGCCTTCAATCGTTACATCGGTGCCAATCGTACAGTGAGCGCCAATCACCGTCGGCCCAATAATGCTGGCCCCACGGCCAATGCGTACTCCCGGCCCTAACACTACTGGCCCGACGATCTGCGCACTCGGATGAATATCGGCCGTATCTTCCAGCCAGACGCGGCTGGCAATCTCTTTCCCACGGAAGGTATACTGCACTTTTCCAATTAGAATATCATGATGGGCATCGAGATAATTCTGGGGCCGACCAATATCATTCCAGTACGCACGTGACGGGTAGCCATACATCGGGTCGCCTGTCTGCATAAGTACCGGGAACAGGCCCCGTTCAAACATATAAAACTCATCGGGTGGCACATAACGAAAAACGTCCGGTTCAATCACATACGTACCGGCGTTGATCAAGTTGGTGGTAATATCTTCGGCGCGCGGCTTTTCGAGAAAGCGTCTGATCCGGCGCGTTTCATCCAGTTCAACCAGGCCATATTGGGTTGGATCATCAACCGGAGTCAGCGAAATCGTCACCTTACTGTTATGCTCACGGTGAAAGGCCAGCATCGCTTGCAAATCGAGATCCGTCAGGACATCGCCATTAAACACAAATGTTGTCCCATCCAGCAAATGCTCTACATTCTTAACGGCACCAGCAGTGCCGCGCGGCTCAGGCTCTTCTGCAATATGGAGATTAATGCCCAGTTGCGAACCATCACCGAGCGTACTGCGGAAGTGGTCGGCCAGATATTGTACCGCCAGGATGACTTCGGTGATACCTTGTTTGCGCAAATTCAGCAATATGTATTCCATAAACGGCTGGTTCACCAGGGGGATCATTGGCTTGGGCGTATTACAGGTCAGTGGACGCAGGCGCGTTCCCAGACCACCAACAAGGATGACTGCTTTCATAACATTATTCCCTCAATTTTTATTGATGTTGATGTGTTACACAGAAATGGGTTGCTGGCACCACCGCCAGCGACTGCCACCAGGCCACATACCAGATAGAGCAATCCTCTATCGGTTGTAAAGTACCGTAGTCCAGGCCTCAGCTAGAACGTCCACAGTCGGTTCGATAGCACGTCTTTTGCGCCTGCAGCAGTACAGAGTTGGTGTATGAAGCACCGCGTACGTCCTGAGACTACAGGATGGGCAGAAAACCCGTATACTACTGTTCAGCTGCAATACGTATACGCCAGTCATCCAGAATATCTTGCAGCGTTTGTTCCAGCGTAAAGCGTGGTGTCCAACCAGTACAGGCGCGAAAGCGTGTTGGATCACAAACCATCCGAGGGACATCGATCGGGCGCATCCGTTGTGGATCAGGTTGCACTTCAACCTGCACCTTACTGAGCGCCAGTAACTTGTCGAGCAAGGTCTGGATCATTACCGCTCGACCTGACCCGATATTATACACCTGACCGGCCTTTCCGTGTTCAACTGCGAGTACGTAGGCCCGCACTATATCGCGTACGTCGGTGAAGTCACGATACGCACTTAAATTACCCACATGAATCACTGCTTCCTGGCGACCAGCTTCAATGCAGGCAATCTGTCGTGCAAATGCTGCCGCCACAAAGCGCGGGTTTTGACGCGGCCCGATATGGGTGAAGGGGCGTACACATACCAGATCAAGACCATGGCTCCGATAATATTGCAGCGCCAGCAGGCTTTGTGCGGCTTTACTGACGCCATAGGGACTGGTTGGGCGCAAAGGAGTATCTTCATGCAGCGGAAGATCGCTTGCCTCGATCTGTCCATACTCTTCATTGGTACCCACCACCAGCACCCGTGTCGTCAGGCGCTGCTGGATTATGGCCAGACAGATATGCAGGAGGCCCATAATATTCACGGTTAGTGTTGCGGCCGGATGGCGAAAGGACTCGGGGACGAACGGTTGACCGGCCAGGTGAAAAATGACCTGGGGTTGAACATGATGAATAACCTGCTCAATCTGATCGGCGTGGCACAGATCGGCTGGCAGTAACTGGACGCGATCAAGGAGGTGGGGAAGGGCCAGCACTGCCGTGCGCCCGATGCCCCATACCTCCCAGGTAGAGTGAGCCAGCAGGTATTCGGCCAGGTGCCCGCCCACAAATCCATTGATGCCGGTAATAAGCGCTCGCATAGCGCTACTATAGCGTAAACTGGCTTTCTGTGCAAGATATGTATGACTGGTTGCATACAAAACGGTACGATACCCTGAAAGTTGCACAGGATTCTTCCAGAGAGCATGAGCGCCTTTCGCGATCACCCTGCAGCTTGATATCACATATGTACGTCTGTTTGACTGAATGGAAAGCGTCGGATATACTTGGCCCACGGTATGGGATCGTCAACCGCTATGAATAGCCGTCAGGTGTTCAGTCCACAGTAATGTAGGGCTTTTCAGGGTTTTCATCTTTTGGTATCATGAGCGTCGCTTCGCAGCAACGATAGGGAGGGACACGACGATGAATGTCATCCAGGCGCTCAAGACGATCCCCGACCCGCGCAGTCGCCGCGGCCGCCA
>DAOTWD010000142.1:0-61460 GCA_034435975.1 Chloroflexaceae bacterium
CTCTCACAGTTCCTTCAGCCGCTCCTGCCATTTTTGCATCAGGCGGTTGTAGTTCTCCTCGCTGATTTCGCCCATGGAGAAGCGCAGGTCGAGGTTGTCAATTGCCTGCTGCACTTGTTCGCGGGTAATGGCTCCGGTTGCCGCCGCAGCCGGGGCTGCCGCCGCAGGCGATGGCGGGGATGCCGGTTGCGCTGACGCTGGTTGTGGTGGCGGTTGCTGCCCGGCTTGCAAGGCCTGATTAAACATACCGGCCAGGCCGGCACCCATCCCGATGCCCGCTCCCAGGCCCACGCCGGTACCCGCGCCACCGCCAGCCGGATTGCTGGCCGCATCGCTCATCGCCCGCGCCGCCTTAAACTGCATGTAGGCATGCATATCACCAATCGCCCCCATCGACGCCCGCTCGTCAATTGCTTTCGCCGTCTCTTCGGTGGGTGTAATCGCATTGACATACAGCGCGGTCAGGTTCAGGCCCAGTGCCGCAAAGTCACCACTCAACTGGGCCTTCGTCGCGGCACTGATCTCGTTGTACAGGCTTGGCAGATCCAGCAGCGAGTGCCGCTGTTCGCCCAGCGTATCGGTGAAACGCTGCACAATGATGCCGCGCAGGTAATTCTGTACATCGCTGGTGGTAAAGATGCCCTGTTGCCCGACAATTGCGTTTACAAACATGGCCGGATCTCTGACCTGAAAGGCATAGGAGCCAAATGAGCGCAGGCGAGCCATGCCCAGGTCGGGGTCGCGGAACACAATTGGTTCCGGAGTGCCCCACTTCTGGTCAATAAACTGACGCATGTTGACAAAGACAACTTCTGCCGGAAAAGGCGTACGCCCGCCAGTGCCTAACCCGATCAAACCGGTCAGGATAGGAATGTTGGCTGTGGACAGGGTGTGCCGCCCCGGCCCCAGCACGTCCAGCGCCTTGCCGTCGCGGAAGAAGACGGCGACCTGGCTTTCGCGGACAATCACCTGCGAGCCAAAGCGAAAATCCCCCGGCCCGGTCGGTGGCTCACGATGCACAATCGTACTGTTGGTCTGGTCAAGAAATTCAACAACATCAATGATTCGGGCCATCAGTGTTCCTCCTTAATCACGCCTGCCACGGGCCAGAAAGGACTGGCGGGCATCAAACTGGGTGTTCAGGTTGTCAACGAAATGACGCAGGCTGTGCAGGGCATCCTCAAAATTCTCACCCGACTCAAACGTGGTCATGGCATAGGCCAGTTGCTCGCGCAGCAGCGGAACGCTATCTGCCAGTTTCGCATCAAACTCATAGATCTGGTCAAGATCGGCGGTGGTCATAGGTGCGGCATCGAACCAGCCGGTATAGCCACGAGGGGCGCTATCCAGGCGGGCCATAAACAACGTGAGCGCCTGGTTGATCTGTTCGATACGCTCGGAATACTCGATCCGTCCCTGCGATGCAACCTGTTGCGCCAGGCGCTCCAGGGTTTGTCGCTCGCCAGCGAATTGCTGCGCCAGGTAGGTGCGCAACGCCTTATCTGCATCACGTCGTTGCTCCATGGCTTGATACCCGCTATAACCAGGGATCATATGCAGCAGGCGTTGCAGACCTTGCGGTTGATCGGTCATCAGAACATACCTCCTTGTATGGCTGGTAGCATAGAGACGGCAGGGTGCGCGATCGAGAACATGATCGATGTCATCCCTGGTGGGTTCCACTACCGCTCCTGACTAACCAGTTTGCTATTCTCAGGGACTATTGTACCGCTACTTATGGTTTTTTGCTGCTAGAGGAAGAGGGCGTCCTGTCCAATTTCTTGAATCGGCATGATGGCTCTAGATCTTCAGCTGTGGCGTGTCCGGACGTTCACGTACACTTTTCTGGTGCCTTTGCCCCTCTGCGTCTTTGTGCTAAAAAAACATTGTTTGCCCATGTGGCATCAATCTGCACTCTCAGATGCTGACCAGGCGCGTTCCAGACCACGCTCGAAGGTCTGTGTATACGTCGCGGCATAGGGCTGGAGCGCCTTGTAGACATGGTAGGGTACCACCCGTGCCTCCTGCCGGGCAAATTTGCCCCGCACATACTGCAAGTTGCGCAGCAGCTTCATCTCAATCACCGAACGGGCAAACTCCAGTCCCTGCGGCCCACGTCGGCGCTGCAAAAAGACGATCAGTTTGCGGATCAACGCAGGTGGTTTCGCGTGTTGCCGGGCCAGCATCGCGATATAGCGCGGCATGCCCCGCCGCCGATTACCGCGCTCGCTCAACTCGCCAAACTCCAGGTCGGGTGCAATCAGGTCAAACAACTCCTGGCCTCGCCCGGTGCGTACCAGCAGCCACTGCCAGCCCAACCGGGCACCCATATAGCCAACCGTCAGATCGGCCAGCGTATTCGGATAATCAAAGCAGGACAGGCAGGCGGAGGGAAACACATTTTCTAGCTTGTCCATCGGAAAGTCAATGAAGTTGACGCGCTCTATCGTGTCATTGGCATGGCGCATCCACAGGCTAAAATCCTGCATAAACTCATAGTGTACAATCGTCTCCGGCGATCGTGACACGAGCTGCAAAAAATGCAGCAGATCGGGATAGGTAACATTGTCGCTACACGGAATACCGATCACATAGAGTTGCTCCAGGCCCAATTCCTGCTCCACGGCTCGTAGCATATGCGTCTGACAACCGGTGCCAATAAAGGCCAGATGTTTAACTCCACTGCTACGCACCTGATCGAGTAGACGCAAATTGGGTGCAAGGCAGGGCTTGTTGCCCGCACTGGCCCGCACCTCGTCCGGGGTACGTGCCAGCACCGGCCGGGGGGCAAAGCGTGTGCCGGGCATTGCTCCGGTAGTGATCACCGCCTCCACCCGGCCCTCCTCGATCAAGCGTGCTGCCAGCGAAGTGACAATACCTGACCACTGCGCGTGCGCTGGTGGCTGCCGCATCCGCGCCGCATACATAGCGCGGTAGATGCCAAACAGCAACTCATCGGCTCCCTGTCGCGTGCGTCCGTGCAGTCGCTGCTCGATGTCGCTTACCTGATTCTGCACGAACACGCAAGATTTTGGCATCAGCGGTCGCAGGCTGCTATCGCACAGACCACAATCGCTGCACAACCTGGGCCGCCCCTTGAGCCGTTCATCCTGACTGAGCAGCGTTATCTCGTGCAGTCCCTTTGCGGGGCCTTCTTCAATCAGCATCACTTCTTTTTCTTCTATTCATCAGCAGCAACTCAATTGCGTGGTTGCCAAACCGTTGCCAGCCGGGCCTCAGAACCCCCGTCTGGTGGAAAGTCGTTGCATTCTCGCCGCACCAGTGGTGGCAGCGACATCAAAGACCGTTGTTCTAGCGCACCAGTGCCAGCGCCTCCCGCGCTGCCGCCAGGGTCTGGTTCACCTCATCATCGGTATGGGCCGCACTCAGGAAGCCGGCCTCAAACTGTGAGGGGGCAAAGTACACGCCACGCTCAAGCATGGCCCAGAAGAACTGCGCATATCGCTCTGTGTTGGCAAACTGACGGGCGCTCGTGTAGTTCATAATATGCTGCCCTTGTTCATGCAAGAAGTAAAAGCCAAACATCGTTCCCACATGGCTAACTTGCAACGGCACCCCCAGTTCCTGGGCCAGTGTACGCATCCCTTCTGCCAGAGTGGTGGTATGTGTGGTCATCTGATCAAACAGCCCCTCGCTCTGGATCTGCTGGAGCGTGACTTGCCCGGCCAGCATAGCCAGCGGATTGCCAGAGAGCGTCCCAGCCTGATACATCGGGCCAGCGGGTGCAACTAGTTGCATGATCTCACGTTTGCCAGCATAGGCACCGACCGGTAAGCCGCCGCCAATAACCTTTCCCAGACAGGTCAGATCGGCATCGAGGCACCATAATGCCTGCGCTCCTCCGGGCGATACACGAAAGCCGGTCATTACTTCATCGAGAATAAGCAGCGCCCCATGTCGCCGTGTCACATCACGCAATCCTTGTAAGAAACCTGACTCAGGTAATACAAAACCCATATTCGCCGCAATCGGCTCCACAATCACGGCGGCGATGTCGTCATGCGCCGCAAATAGCGTCTCGACACCTTCAAGGTCATTGTATTCGGCTACCAGCGTGCTGGCGGTGGTAGTGGCCGGTACGCCGGGGCTGTCGGGTAAGCCCAGTGTTGCCACACCACTGCCGGCCTGTACCAGCAGCATATCGGCGTGACCATGGTAACAACCACTAAACTTGATAATTTTGTTGCGCCCGGTGTACGCTCGTGCCAGGCGTAACGCGCTCATGGTCGCCTCGGTACCACTGTTCACAAAACGTACTTGCTCCACACTCGGCACCATGGCGATCACCAGCTCTGCCAGTTGCGTCTCTAGCGTCGTCGGTGCGCCAAAACTGGTACCCAGGCGAGCCTGCCAGGTCAATGCCTCGACGACGCCAGGGTGGGCATGGCCCAGTATCAGGGGCCCCCAGGAGAGGACATAATCAATATACCGATTGCCATCCACATCCCAGATATACGCCCCGGCCCCCCGTTCGATAAACAGCGGCGTGCCACCTACCCCCCGAAAGGCGCGCACGGGCGAGTTGACCCCGCCGGGCAGCACCTGTTGGGCCGCAGCGAACAACTCCGTTGAACGAGTATAGTTCGTGGTCATAATACTTTCTCTCCATCTGGCAGGAACACATGGAACCCTGGCGGTATATCGTCACGTTCGCGTTCAGCGTTCAGCGCTATAGCTATGCACAAAGTCCACCAGACGGGCCACATGCGCAACGGGTGTCTCGGTCATAATGCCGTGGCCCAGATTGAAGATGTGACCGGGACGACCGGCAGCGCGATCCAGGATGTCGGCGGTACGCCGCTCGATCACCGGCCAGGGCGCAAACAGAACCTGCGGATCAAGATTGCCCTGGATGGCGACACTTGGCCCGAGTTGAGCCCAGGCATCATCCAGGTAGATCCGCCAGTCCGCCCCGATCACATCCGCGCCGGTCTGTCGTAACAGTGGCAGCAGGCCATTCATATCGGTACCAAAATAAATCACTGGCACGCCACCGGGTTTGACGCTGGCGATACACTGCTGCACATAGGGAAGCACATACTCGGCATAGTCGGCCGGTGCCAGAATGCCAGCCCAGCTATCAAAGATCTGCACGGCATCCACGCCAACCGCAATTTGGGCCAGCAGATAGTCACTGACCAATTGGGTCAGTTTGGACATCAGCAACTGCCATGTCTGTGGCTCATTATACATCAATCCTTTAGTTGTCCGAAACTCACGGGTTGAGCCACCCTCGATGGCATAGCTCGCCAGCGTGAAGGGTGCGCCGCTAAAGCCAATCAGTGGCAGCCGATCTGCCAGTTCGTGCTTGACCAGACGGATCGCATCGAGCGTATAGGCCACAGTCTCACGGGGGTCAGGCTGATGCAGTGCAGCCACGTCGGCCGGTGTGCGGAGCGGATTGTGGATCACCGGGCCTTCACCCTGGGCAAACGTCAGATGCAGGCCCATTCCCTCCAGCGGGGGCAGAATATCGGCAAAAATAATAGCGGCATCTATCGCAAAGGCCTCGACTGGCTGGAGCGTTACTTCCGCAGCCAGTTCCGGCTGTTTGACCATATCCAAAAAACTATTTCCGGCGCGTATTGCCCGATATTCGGGCATATATCGCCCGGCCTGACGCATCAGCCAGACCGGGGTGCAATCGACAGCCTGGCGGCGGCAGGCACGCAGAAAACGATCATTCAACATCTAATGAGATCTCCATGTAGCAGGGCAGGGTGCAGGATGCCGGAAATGAGACGCTAGGAGACAGATTGGGTTCCTGTCACCTGTCACCTGTCACCTATCACCTATCGCCTGCTCATCACTCACCGCAACCAGTGTACAACATCTTTGGCAAAATAGGTAATAATCATATCGGCTCCGGCGCGACGGATGGCAAAGAGGCTCTCCAGCGCCACACGTCGTTCGTCAATCCAGCCTTGTGCGGCAGCAGCCTTGATCATGCTGTATTCACCGCTGACCTGGTATGCTGCCAACGGACGGTTAAACTGGTCGCGCAGGCGTTGCACAATATCCAGGTAGGGTAAGGCTGGTTTGACCATCAGAATATCAGCTCCCTCAGCAACATCCAATTCCACCTCTTTAAGCGCCTCGCGAGTGTTCGCCGGATCCATCTGGTACTGACTGCGGTCGCCGAAACTGGGGGGGCTCTCGGCAGCATCACGGAACGGGCCATAGAAGCTGCTGGCGAACTTGGCGGCATAGCTCATGATAGCGGTGTGTGTATATCCGGCGCTGTCCAGTTCCTGCCGTATCGCCCCGACCATGCCATCAATCATACCTGACGGGGCGATAATATCTGCGCCCGCCTCGGCGTGTACGACCGATGCCCGCCCCAGCAACTCCAGGGTTTCATCATTCAGGAGATAATGCTCGGGCAAGTGAGGGTTATAAAGCGGCGAGTCAAGCGTATTGATCAGTCCACAATGGCCGTGGTCGGTGTATTCGCAGAAACACATATCCGAAATAATCACCAGTTCGGGCACAGCGGCTTTAATCGCACGGATGGCCTGGGGAATAACGCCATCGGGGTCATAATTTTCGCTGCCCACAGCATCCTTTTGATGCGGAATACCAAACAGCAGCACGGCGGGAATACCCATTTCGGCCAGGGTCTCCGCCTCGCGCACAGCGGTATCTACCGAGAGTTGGGCATGTCCAGGCATCGAAGCGATTGGGCGTTGTACACCCTGGCCAGGGCGAATAAACAGCGTCGCAATCAGATTGTCGACACTTAGCGTTGTCTCTCGCACCATGCGACGAATATTGGCATTGAGACGTAAGCGGCGTGGACGTAGCACCGGAAAACTACTCATAATCCCTCCTTCACTCTAACATAAGAACGTTTCAATGTTTCTGGCATTTTTTGCTAATCTCCTGATACCGACGCAGGGCAGCGGTATCAGGTCGATACGGCCAATACACAGAAACGTGCTAACGTTCCGACGCACTCGCATATTCCACCAGTGCCTCCAGTAAGCCAGCTTCGGTAAAGCGACGAGCGACAATCGTGGGGGTCAGGCCCAGTGACCGGGCGGCCTCGGCAGTAATCGGGCCAATACAGGCAATCAGTACCTGGTGGGCGGCGGATAGGGCCGCAGGGCCAATTCGATCGACAAAGTAGCGCACCGTTGAGCCACTGGTAAAGGTAATAACATCAACTTGGCCCTGGGCGAGCAACGCCGGTAAATCGACGCCGCCACGAGCGGGAACCGTACGATAGACCACCACCCGCTCAACTATCGCTCCGCCAGCACGCAGCATCTCCTCCAGCTTGAGCCGCGCCAGATCCGCGTTCGCCAACAAGATGCGTTGACCTTGCAATCCCTGGGCTGGCCCGGCTTCCGGTGCGGCGAGCGCTTCTGCCAATGCCTCGGCTACAAATTTCTCCGGTACCAGCGCTGGCGATATACCCAGTAACTCCGTACAGGCGGCCGCCGTTGCTGGCCCTACCGTCGCAATATGCAGCCGAGGTAACGCTGCTGCCAGCGCTGGCCCGGTCAGGATCGCCAGGCGTTCCTGAACAGCCTGCACGGCTGTAACACTGGTCAGTACCAGCCAGTCATACGCTCCGGCCAGCAAGCGTTGCAAAGCCGCATCAACCAGGCCCCAATCTTCGGGGGGAGCGAACATGATCGTCGGATAGACAATTGGTTCGGCTCCTAGCGCACGCAGTTGATCCGCCAGGCCATCGGCGCGGTCTTCCGAACGTGTGATTACCACCCGCCATCCCTGCAAGGGTCGGGCTGGATCGGCGGATGCTGCATTCTGTGGTGCAGATCGGTGCGTACGATTCTCGCTCATGATCGGCCTGGGTCAGTATGAACTGCAATGGAGCGCAGATCCGCCAGCACATCGGCTGCTCCCTGCTCCAGTAACTCCTCTGCCAGCGCCGTTCCCACTTGCGCTGGCATGCTGGCTGGCCCCACACGCATACCACGGATGATCATCTGCCCATCCAATGATCCAATCAGACCGTGCAACTGACAGACAAGCGAGGTTTGACCAGCGTGGTTCTGCTCTTCCAGGTGAGCATAGGCGGCGATTGGCACCTGGCAACCACCCTCCAGCCGTCGTAGGAATGCCCGTTCGGCCAGTGTTGCCACGCGGGTCGCATGATCATCCAGCACCGCCAGCAGCGCCAGCGTCGCCGCATCGTCGGCGCGGGCCTCGATTGCCAGCGTCCCCTGTGCTACCGCTGGCAGCATCACTTCCGGCGGTAGCGGCGAATGCGTGCGGGCACCAAGGCCCAGCCGCCGTAACCCGGCAGCGGCCAGAATGATCGCGTCATACTGGCCCTCATCGAGTTTGCGCAATCGGGTATCGACATTGCCACGCACGTCGAGAATCCGTAGATCGGGACGCACTGCTCGTAACTGGCAGGCGCGACGCAGGCTGCTGGTACCGACCGTTGCATGGAACGGTAAGCGATCCAGCGGATTCGTTTCAACGACTGCCATCGCCTCCGCGCTTTGTGTTGGGAATACCAGCACATCACGCGGATCAACGCGTTGCGGAAAGGCTGCCAGCAGCAACCCGTCGGGTAGCTGGGAGGGCATATCTTTACAGCTATGGACTGCCAGATCGATCTCCCTGGCCAGCAGCGCTGTCTCGATCTCCTTAACAAACAACCCCTTGTCACCCACGGCCGAAAGGGCTACATCCAGAATCTGGTCGCCTTTGGTCGTAATAATCCGTAGCTCAACGTCCAGGCCTGGATGAATAGCGCGCAGCAGCGCTGCAACTTGCTCAGACTGGGTGAGCGCCAGTTTACTACCGCGGGTACCAAGCACCAGTACTTGCTTAGACATCACATGTCTCTTTTTCTCGGACACGCTCACGACGATCCATAATCATCGGAACCATCACCTCTTCCAGATCTTCCACATCGAGGTCAAACAGATCACACAGCATTGCCGCATAATGCTGCCCATCCCCATTCGCTGCCGCGTGCTTCATCCGCACCGTGGGCGAGTGCAAGAGCTTGTTCACCAGGCTCCGGCTGAGCGCCTCGATCACGTGCCACTGTTCGGATGAAAGCGAGTTCAGTTGGCGTTGGGCACGCTTCAGTTCACTGGTGCGCAGTTCCTCTGCATGCTGGCGCAGGCGCGAGAGGGCCGGGAGGGCTTCGCGGGTGGTGAGCCATTCGCGGAACGTATTCACCTCCTGCTGGACAATCTTTTGTGCCGCATGGACTGCCGCCGTGCGCCGCTCCAGCGTACTATTGACCACGGCCTGCAGGTCATCCACCGTAAACAGATGGACGCCAGGCACCTCGGTCACGTCTGAGTCAATATCACGGGGAACGGCCAGATCGATCAACAATATTTCATTTGAGGGCGGAGTACCATTGACTTCAACAGCTGAATCATGGTGCATAGCCCGGATCTGCAGTGCGGCGACGACATGTTCACGATGGATGATCGTTACCGGTGCCGCAGTGGAACTGATCACAATATCGGCTTGCGCCATGGCGTCCGTCAGTTCTTCATAGCAAAAATTACGGGCACCATAGCGTTCGGCCAGGGCCAGGCCATTGGCCAGCGTACGATTGACTATCAGCAGATCGCGTGCTCCGTTGGCCAGCAGATTTTGTGCCGCCAGTTCACTCACCTGACCACTACCTACCAGTAGCACCCGCCGTCCTTCCAGACTCCCCAGACGCTGACGGGCGAGTTCCACTCCGGCCTGTGACACACTGGCTGCGCCCTGTCCCAGCTGGGTCTCGTGGCGTACCCGCTTGCCGGTGAGAATTGCCTGCCGAAAGAGCCGCGACAATATCGGCCCGATGCTCCCAACTTGCTGCGCAACCTCGTGGGCATTGCGCACCTGGCCCTGAATCTGGGCCTCACCCAGCACCATCGAGTTCAAACCGGCAGCGGTTTCACACAAATGCTGGGCAGCTTCTTTCCCAGTATAGAAGAACAACGAGGAAACGAATTGCTCCTCTGGCACTCCATGAAACTCAGAAAGAAAGTGGATAATGTTGCGTGCAGTGCCCGCATCAGACGCTACGCCATAAATCTCCACCCGATTACACGTTGAGACAATTACTGCCTCCGCCAGAAGTGGTCGTGTGCCATTATGTCGCCTGGTGAGTTGCAACAGCGCAGCAGGTAGATCAGCAGGATTAAAAGCCAGACGTTCGCGAACCTCGACCGGCGCCGTCGTGTGGTCAAGACCGACCACGCACAGATTCATAACGTGTCCTCCCTCCTACAAAAACAGCCGCACCTGCTTTCAACAATGAAATCAACGGCCCAGATAGTCATTGTAGGAACTACTGTAAGCAATGCCAGAAATAGCAATTGAACCATGATCCAGTAAAACTTATAAAAATCTATGTATTGTGAAATGTATCACTGCCTTCATGAACTGTCAAAAAAACTGGATCGTATGCCTGTTCCATTGTAATATGGTGTAGACATGGATTTCTGCCTCCGAACGGGTCGTACCATTCAGTGTTATGCACCTTCGATTGCCCTGGAGCCGGTTGCAAGAGATAGCCTGCAGCAGCGGAGACATATGTCCTCCCGTGCTACAGGCTGATTATCGGCGCAGTCATTGCCACGGTGCTGCCTATGCACGTGATAATACAGCTTCATCCTGTCTTACCATACCTCCTGTCTGGTCAGCGGCGTTTCGGTATTCTGCTGCGATCCACCCACACCCTCGATTCGATCTTCCAGGTCATCATAAATATCGCGCAGAGCCGCCAGCGTTGCTTCGTCGGCTTGCCAGAACCCGCGACTATGGGCCTCCAGCAAGCGTCGCGCAACGGCCGTGGTGGCATGCGGGTTGAGTCGGGCCATCCGCTCGCGCATGGCCTCGTCCAGCAGAAAGGTCTCGGTCACCCCCTGATACACCCAGCCTTCCACGGCAGCGGCGGTGGCGCTCCAGCCATAGGTGTTGCTGACCCGCGCTTCAATCTCATGCACGCCCTCATAGCCATGAGCCAGCATCCCCTCATACCATTTGGGGTTCAACAACTTGGCCCGTGTTTCCAGGCGCACCATTTGCTCCAGCGAACTGAGCCGCCCCGTCGTCCCAATCGCATCGGCCACCAGCACGGTCGGGCGCTGACCGCGCAGCATCTCAACGCTCTTGGTCACCCCCCCCAGATACTCATAATAGTGGTCAATATCGCTAATACCCAGCTCAAAGCCATCAACATTCTGGAACGTCGCCGTTACCGTACTCAGTGCACGTTCCATCACCGGGCGGGCGTCACGCCACTCACCGTTGGCGCGAAAGGTAAAGCTCTTGCGGCTCAGGAACGTCTCGCTCAGTTCTTGCTCTTGCTCCCAGGTACTGCTCTCAACCAGGTGATTGACATTGGCCCCATAGCTGCCGGGGGCATTGGAAAAGATGCGCGCCGCCGCCTCGTCCAGGTCAATATTGAGCGCATCTGCCTGCTCCAGCACATGCTTGCGCACAAAATTCTGTTCCAGGGGTTCATCAGCGTGCGCCGCCAGTTGCACCGCCCGATCCAGCAAGGCCATCTGGTGTCGCAACAGGTCGCGGAAAATGCCACTCACGGTGACCACGACATCAATGCGCGGTCGGCCCAGCTCCGCCAGTGGAATGAGCGCGACATCGGCAACCTTGCCCAGTTCGTCCAGTATCACCCGTGCGCCAAGTAACGCCAGTACCTGTGCCACCCCCTCGCCGTCACTCTTGAGATTATCCGTGCCCCACAGCACGAGCGCGATTGTTTCCGGCCAGCTCCCCTGTTCACGGCGCAGGCGGTGGAGCATCTCGTTCACCAGGCGGCTTCCTACGTCCTGTGCAACTGCGCTGGGCATATGGAAGGGATCAAGCCCGTGGAGGTTGCGCCCGGTTGGCACTACCGCTGGATTGCGCACCACATCGTTGCCTGGCGAAGGGGGAATATATGCGCCGCGCAAAGCCTGCAGCAAGCTATCTAGCTCCTGATTGGTGACCAGACGCTGCAGCAGATCGGCCAGAAAACCCCAGAGCGGGGTCAGCGTGTGGGGGGGAATGTGAGCTGCTTGCTGCAAATAGGTATCAACAACCATGTCACGCTCGTGTGGTGCGGCCGTTACGAAGCGCTGCAATGCCTCACGGCTGATCATATCAATCTGTTCCCACTGTTCCTGCGCGGTCTGATCCTGGTTCAACCGGGTGCGGATGTACTCGTAGTCCCAGTTCAGGCCACGGGCGATCACCTGTGGCAGTGATGGCAGCATCACCTCCTGCCCCTGCTCGGCAGCAGGACGGGCAAAGGTTGCCACCAGCGCAAGAACATCGACTAATTCGCTGCTGGGAGGAGGTGCATCCAGCACATGTAACCCGACCGGGATCATCCGCTGCTCCACCTGGATCAACTCCTGTGCCAGAGCCGTCACATACTGGTCATCGGCGGTGGCTGCATCGTTCGGTGCGCAGATGGGAGATTCTGGCTGCAACTGCAGTTTCTCGGCCTGTGTACGAATGTCGGTGAGCAGTTCAGCGGAAGGGCGCTGCCGATAGCGGTCAATGCTGTCTTTCAGCAGGCGAAGCCCTTTGTACAGCCCGGCGTGCTGCAAGGGGGGCACAAGATAGCTTACGAGCGTGGCCGCGCTGCGCCGTTTCGCTATTGTACCCTCGCTGGGATTGTTGACACAGTAGTAGTACATGTTGGGCAGATGACCCAGCAGTCGCGTCGGCCAGCAATTGCTGCTCAAGCCAGCCTGTTTGCCCGGCATAAACTCCAGCGCTCCGTGCGTTCCAAAATGCAACACTGCGTGCGCTCCAAACACGTGTTCAATCCAGGTATAAAAGGCCGCGAAGCCATGGTGCGGTGTGGCATCCTTTGCCATCAGCAGGCGAAACGGATCACGCTCATAGCCAAAACTGGGCTGAATGCCCACGAAGATATTGCCAAACCGCCGTCCCAGAATATGAAACTGCTTGCCATCGGTTAATAATTCACCCGGTGCCTGGCCCCAGAATGGCTCGATCTGGGTATACGCCGGAAAAAGCCGCCGATAATCATCAACCGGCAATTGTGCCCCAACATTGCCATCAGTACCATAGATGAGGGCATTGCCTTCAACCACTGCCTGACGGAGTGCGTCGGCACTGGTGGGCAGATCGACCGTATAGCCGTCGGTCTGCAATCCTTGCAGGAGCCGGTAGAGGCTGGCAAATACGTCCAGATAGGCGGCGGTGCCTGCATTGCCCAGGTTAGGTGGGAAATTAAAGAGGACAATGGCGATCTTCTTCTGCGCATTATCGGTGCGGGAGAGTGCCACCCGGCGGGCAATCCGTTCGGCGGCCAGTTCGATCTGCTCGGGCACCACGGTAAACGCATCATTGCTGGCACTAACTCCACCAATAACCAGTGGCTCCGTCGCGCCATCGAGTTCTGGGAGCGCCACGTTCAGCGCCAGATGGATTGGTGCCAGGCCGGTAGGATCGGTTTGCCATTCTTCCACACGCTGAAAAACCAGTGGGATCAGATCGAGATAGCCGACGCCCAGTTTGGTCAACGCCTGCACCGCTTCTTCTGGTTGACAGGCGGCCGGGCCGCCAACGAGCGAAAAACCGGTGGTGTTTACCAGCAGATCAATCGCCGTAGCATGGGCACGCTGTGGTGTTGTCGTCGCTGGTGGCGTCTTTCGTCCACTTGTCGCCCGTTTGTCGGTCATGAAGAAGCGCTCGATGGCTGGACGGAAATCAAGCCCGGCGCTGTAGGCGACTCGCGCTTCAATCCCCCGCGCCTCAAGTGCGCGCACCAGCGCGTCAATATGGCTCGTATTGCCACTAAGTGCCACAGAACGCAATGTCAACAGGCCTACCGTTCCCACCGGGGACTGTGAACCGGAAGAGGTAGCCGGTTCGCATGCATTCTGGCTGCTGTGTTTTTGAGTTGCACCCCGTACACGCGTTGCTGGCTTTGCCTGCGCACGTCGCCACTGCTGATAGCTTGTCAGATCCACAAAGGGGGCAGGCGCATCGGGATGAAATAGTGCTGTATCAGGATAGGTCAGTGGGTCACGTATGGATAGCCGATCTTTGTAGCCCGACACATAGCGGGCGATCAGCAAACACAGCATACGATACAGATTCTCACTGGAACTGTTCAACCAGTACTGGTGAACGGCAATATAGGTATGCAAATCACGCGCTTTGCCGGGGATATGTTTGAGGAGGGTACTGAGACTGCGCACCAGCGTCAGCTGGCGCTGGCCCTCACCATGCCCGCCCATGGGCCGCAGGCGACGCATCCACTGGCGTAGCATACCACCCTCTGCTTCAGCGGATTGGGGTTTCAGCGAAAATTTGCCAAGCCGGGTGCAGTGGATCAGACCTGGATTGCTGGTAATGACACACACGGGACAGGATGCCTGCTGTAACAGTGGTTCCAGGCGGCGGACATAGTCTGTGCCAAAGATCATCGAGCCGAAGACAAAATCGGCATTGTCCAGATCACGACTCAGGCGTTGCCAATCTGTATCATGCTGCAACGCTGGAGCCGTATAGAGGCTTACGCTCAGGGGAATACCATCGTCCTGTTGGAGACGATCGACAGCAGTGCGTAGGGCGACGGCCTGGCTGCCTTCCATTGTAATAAACACAAATCGCATAGTTGGTACTACTTAGTTACCGCTACCAGACACGTAGACGTAGACACGAACATGCGATGATGCGAACACTGCACCTCGCGTCTCGGCCCTGTCGCCTCTCTGCATCCTTGCCGCGTATGCTGTTGTAGATAAAGCTGCATATTACATTGGTAGCAGAGAATTGTATGATAGTCAAGATTTACAAACTATATGCAATAATTGTGCAAAAGTTTACAGAACGTAATCTAGCCGATTGCAGTCACGAGAACCGTCATCAGCAACCCCAGGATTATGTAGTGAGAAATCTAAACTACATAACCAGATAATATAATGCTGGAGGGTTCAACTATTTTCATCGGTCAGACGTATCTTCTATAAGATTCCTATCAGACAATGCTATGAGAGTCAAGATCTACAAAGAGTGTGCAAGAGTGGTGCAAATAGTTTATAATAACCAAAAGATGATTGTGAAGCCATGAATTTTCTTAAATCGAGGTCAAAAATGTAGTACTAAATCGTAACTACGATTGGAATTTTTATGATAGGATACAATCGGGCGAGGAGGCGAGGAGGCGAGGAGGCGAGGAGGCGAGGAGGCGAGGAGGCGACAGTCTGTACCCTGTAGAAAAGGAGAACATGTGATGAATGGAGCACTTAATCAACAAACATGTGTGGCCTGTCGCAAAGATGCCCCCCGGCTCACCGAGGCGGAAATTGCGGAACTGCATCCGCAAATACCGGATTGGAAAATTGTTGAACGGGATGGTATCCAACGCTTGGAACGGGTCTTTACCTGCCAGAACTTTCGCGCTGCTCTCGACTTGACCAATCGCATTGGGGCCATTGCCGAGGCAGAGGGGCATCATCCGGCGCTCTTAACCGAGTGGGGCCGGGTCACAGTTACGTGGTGGACGCACAAAATCAGGGGCTTGCATCGCAATGATTTTATTATGGCTGCCAAAACTGACGCAATCTATGGACAATAGGCCGGGCGCATAGCATAGTGAGTGCTGTACGTGAAGCAATCCACAACCGTGCCCTATCATATTGGCATTACCGGGCACCGCAACCTGGGCAATGCTGCCACTTTGTATTTTGTGACCCGGGCCTTGTATACACTGCTTGCTGATGCGCAACACAGGCATGCGAAGGGCATCGTGGCCCTGTTTGGTATGGCGGAGGGGACAGATACACTGTTTGCGCAGATTGCCCTGCATTTGAACATCCCGCTTATTGCCGTTATCGCCTATGCGGGCTTTATGGATGACTTTCCGCCCGGCCCGCTCCGTCAGCAGTATCAGCACCTGGTATCGCGCTGCCAGACTGTGTATACTCTTCCGTTTGCCACTCGTTCGGACGAGGCGTATATGGCGGCGGGATGCTGGCTGGCCGATCACAGCGATCTTCTGCTGGCTGTCTGGAACGGGCAACCAGCGGCGGGTCGAGGTGGTACAGGTGATGTGGTGGCTTATACGCAGCGTATTGGACGCCCGATCATTCATATTCACACCATCGAGCATACCGTTCGATCCCTGCCATATGCTGGCTGATACCAAATTCGGACATGCAAAGGATGCGGAAGGTCGAAGTCAAATTGGTATCAGTGGTGAAAAACCGGAGTCCCGGCTACAGTCTGGTCTAGCTCCATCGCGGCTACAGCCGGGAATCCAGGGGTACAATTGCAACCGGGTTGCTCTATTCCTACAACGCGATGTTCGTACTACTGCGTCTGTGCGTTCAAAAAAGGGGCCATTCGGACGAGCTTTAGCGCCGATGCCACAAATATACCGGCTCTGGCCCGATCGTCAGCGAAAAGCGGCCATCCTGCGCACTCACGGTTTGTTCAGATCCGTCGCGTTGCACCAGACGCCCACTGGTAGCAGTGGTGTGAAAGCCAACGCGGGTGGTTGGCGGTGACCAGAGAATATCCAGCGCCGCTTCACCGCGCTGCAAACGTAGATCATATACTTCGCGGCCATGGATTGCGGTCAGATTATCAAGATAAATCGTACCGCGCCCAATCGACTCGTCGGTGACGTCATCCAACACTAGGGCCACCAGACTGGCCGGAAAATCAACGCGCAGATTACCGTTACCTGCAATACGGTTTGCGGGGTGCACAGCAACGCCAATCGGGGCCGAAATAAAGTGCCACTCTGGAGCGCCTACCGCACCCAGCGTGAATTGCAGTATTTCGCCCTCTGCATCACGAATCCAGGCACGCACCAGGTGCCCGCTCCCATCACCATAAACCCAGATCCCCAGCCCATATGGCTCTCCTGGTAGCGGCACCGGTTGAACCCGCTCGAACACGACGTAATCATTTTCAGGAGTGCTAAAGTTGTATACAATCTGGGCACTGCCCGTACCTGTATGCACATGCTTGTCACTTTGCTGCAACCGACCGTTGGGCTGGCTAATGCGCCGCCATTCGCCCAGGACATCAAAGTCTAGCACAACGGTGGTGTCAAACAGATCACGTCGTTCCACAAATGTCACTCCCTGTAGCTGACGGTTGAGCGTGCGCAAGGCGGTGAAAGCAGGCTTGCGCAAATGCTCACGATAGTCGGTGCGCCCCTGTCCATATCCAAATAGACCGTAGGGATTGCCTGGATCATCCTTGAAGCTATACCAGAAGGTGCGCTCGACTCCGGCTTCCCACAGCAACAGCATTGAGCGTACCAGGTAACTGGCCTGCATCTGCGCATCGGTCAACCCCTGGCGATCGCGATCACCCGGCCCACTGGCCCAGCCCAACTCCGTTACCCAGATTGGTTTGGGGCCAAACTGATTACCCAGCGCTCGCGCCATGTCCACCGAGGCCACCAGGTTACCGTCTTCGGGGCCGTAGGGATCGACATAGGGATGGATAGCAATAATGTCAAAGCTACGCCAGGCACCCTGGGCTGCCACTGCCCGCGCAAAGGTGACATCGAAGGGATTGAAGCCACCAATCGCCACCTGTGCATTGGGGATAATCTCCTTGATAATGTGACCGGAGCGCATCAACAGATCAGCATAGGCCACCGGGTCGGGTTGGGGCCGCCAGAACACGGCATTATCCGGTTCATTCCAGATCTCCCAGTGATGAATATACCGTCGGTAGCGTGTCACCACGGCTCGCACATAATCCAGAAAGAGATCAGGGTCAGGTGCATAGTACGAAACATCGTGCGGATTATCATGGGGATACGGTGTAGCCCAGCCCACTGAAGGCCCTAACACGCCCAGGATCGTAATATCGCGTTGCAACAGCGCCCGCATAGCCGCATCAGTAAATGTCCAGTCCCACACATCAGGTGCGGGCTGCACGCGATGCCAGTGAAAATCTTCCCGCACCCACGGTATACCCAACTCAACCACCAGATCGGCCAGATCATCCATCGTGGTTGGGTCAGGATAGCGCGTGGCCAGATGCGAGTTGAGGCCAAAGGCAGCCGGGCCAACCGGCCCGGCACTGTAGGCGGTGGGGAGGGGAAAAGGCTGAATAAGAAGCTCGGATGAGGTCAGCACCAGCAGGAGGATGGCGAAGAGCAAGAGGGAACGACGTGGCATGAGAGTACCTCGCTTTGGAAATTTCAAAATGATGGAAAGCAGAGATGTGAAGATGCTATTATGTCTTTTGGCAGTGAATTGCGACTTCACGATAGAAACCTGCACCTGCCCAACCCTTCATGCCCGCTCACCAAAAATGGCCCGCCCCACGCGCACCAGTGTTGCCCCTTCCTCAATCGCCACCTCAAGATCGTCGGTCATGCCCATCGAAAGCTGTGACCACTCCGCCTGTGGCCAGCGGGTAGCCAGATGGTCTCGCAACTCGCGTAGGGCACGAAACACAGGACGGGCCGCCTCAGGGTCTGGCTGCCAGGGCGCAATCGTCATCAGTCCCTGCACGCGCAGATAGGGCAGGGCTACAATGCGCTCCACATCGGTCAGGAAGCGCGATAAACCAGCGTGATTCTGCACCCCGCCAGGCAGATCAAAGCCCTCTTTGGTCGCCTCGCCACTGACGTTGACCTGAAGCAGCACGTTCAAACGCGAATGTTCAGGTGCAGCTGCTATTTCCGCGATACGCTGTTCATAATGCCGATTCAGTGTCTCCGCCAGGCGCAGACTGTCAACCGTATGCAGCAGATCAAACAGACCGACTGACGCTCTGGCCTTGTTGCGCTGGAGGTGCCCGATCATATGCCAGGTCAGGTCAGATCGTTGCGCATGCAGGGCGGAAATCTTGGGTTCTGCTTCCTGGATCCGGCTCTCACCGAGGTGAACAACACCGGCAGCAATGGCCTGCTGCAGCACCTCCAGGGGATGGGTCTTTGTAACGGCTACCAGGGTTATCTGGTGTGAGTCGCGGCCCGCACGTTGTGCTGCGGCTGCGATGCGTTCCTGTACTACCTGCACCCGTGTTGCAATCCTGTTCACACTGTAACCTGACATCAACATCACATTAATTTATATCGGTTGCCACCAGCAGCACCTGCTCTAGTGGCGGATCAGGCGGTAAATTGACCGTTAGACGCAACCCACGCCCTTCCGGGAGTGGTACGGTCAAATCCAGAGAGGTACTCTCGCCCGGCCCAAGCTGCACACTGGCTGTGTCGGCCGACGTATAGGAAGTGCCAGTGTTATCCTTCAATTCAAAGGCATGGATCGACACCGTCACTACTGCTGGCCCCACATTCGTCACCTGTCCCTGTATCTGCACACCCGCAGCTCCCCGCCGAATATGAAGTACCTCCACCCGTACCCGCTGGTTTTGCGCCACGGGTGTCAGCGCAGCTACAGGCTGACCACGGCGCATAATGTGCTGGGCCTCATCTGCCAGGCGCTGAATGTTGGGCGCAAGATCGCCCATATCGAGCCGGGGTAGCGTGATACCTGCCGCAGCGGGTTGCGCCGCAAACTGCCGCTGGAGCGCCGTCTCGTTTGCGATAAAGCGGCCACGCGTACTGAGCAGGATCAATCCTAGCCCTAACGCCAGTCCCCATATCCATCCTGGTATGCGTTGTCGCGTATCTCGTAGCATAGATCTCTATTGTACCGAGAGAACCGATGACATGCAACCAGGATGCCGAGATGATACCTGGTGCAAAGCTTGACAAACCCTTAACAATCCATTACACTACTGCATCACACAATCTGACTTCATTATAGGATAGGCATTAGTGACATGCTGCATTGCAGCGATCATAACTCTGGCAAGGAGTCACTCCTGGCCAGTATTGATATTGGTTGTATCAAGAAAGCCCGGTGCAGGAAGGAGGTGATACGAGCGATCTTCAAGGCGGTAGAAAATGCACAGAACTTGAGCAGCGAAGTTCTGTGAGAGGGTTAGCTTCCCAGGTTATTTCAACTTGCGTGAACGATGGCTGCAACATTATATATACAGATAAATCAAGACCGTTGTCAGAAAGGAGTCGTTCGAGTATGAAGCGACTAGTGAGTCTGCTAACACTGCTCGTTATGATGCTGGGGTTAATTGCCGCATGTGGGCAGCAGCCCGTTGCGGAGGAACCAACTCCAACCCCAACTGCTGAAGCCGTTGTCGAGCCAACGGAAACAACTGTCACTGTCACAGAAGAGCCAGCTCCTACTCCTACAGAAAAACCCGCGGCAACAGAGAAACCCGAAGGAACGGAAGAACCTGAAGCCGCCTCTCCACCAGCGGGCGAGTTCGAGGGTTTGATTAAGATCGCCACGCAAAGCCCGCTCTCTGGGCCCCAGGCGGCAATCGGTGTCGGTATTCGCAATGGGGCTGAGTTGGGAGTTGAGCAACTGTCAGAACCACTCACCAGCCTGGGTTTCACGGTTGAACTGGCACCATTCGATGACCAGGCGCAAGCCGAGGTGGGAACAGCCAACGCCAACAATATCGTTTCGGATCCCGATATTCTGTGTGTGAATGGGCACTTGAATTCAGGTGTGGCCCTGGCTGCTTTGCCGACGTATAGCAACGCCAGCGTGCCTATGGTTTCACCGGCAAATACGAACCCGAACATTACCGAGGGTGGCTATAAGGTTGCCTTCCGCATCGTCGGTCGAGATGATGTGCAAGGCGCGGTGGCTGAGCAATTTGCCCGCGAGCAACTGAATATTAAGAGTGTGTTCATTATTCACGATCAAACAGACTATGGCCAGGGTGTGGCCGAATTTTTCCGCCAGAACGCTGAAAAGAATGGTATCACCGTACTTGGCTTCGAGGGTACCCAGGAACAGTCGCAGTTTGACTCGATCTTGACGCCGATTCTGCCTCTGAACCCGGATCTCATCTTTTTTGGCGGTATCTATAGCCAGGCCGGTCCGCTGTTTGATCAGGCACGCCGTGCAGGTATTACAGCTCAGTTCATGGGGCCGGATGGTCTGGACAATGCCGAACTGGTGACGCTGGCAGGTGAAGCGGTGGCCGATATGTACTATACCTCGGTGGCAGCACCGGTGAGCCAGTTCCCAGCCGCGGCCCAGTTTGCAGAGGACTATCAATCACGCTTCAACACCCCGGCACCACCGTTCTCGGCCCAGTCGTATGATGTTGTCGGTATCTGCGTACAGGCGATTGCCAGGGCGGCCATAGAGGCGGGTGGAAAGCCCACTCGCGAGCAGGTGCTGGAAGCCCTGCGCAATCTGGATGCCTATGAGGGAATCACCGGAACCTATGAATTCAATGAGATTGGTGATCCAACGGAGGCTACGTACTTCGTGTTGCAGGTAAACTACGATCCCGACAATCCCGAAGAGGGGTGGAATAAGAATGCGGTCGTCGAACGTCTGACGATTGCTCCACCCGAGCCAGAATAGCGAATCGGTGACAATGAAGAATCAATGACAGGCGCAGAACGCAGAGTGTGCGAATCAGGGGACAGATCGGTGTCTCTCACTCGTTTCAATCACTTTGCGTTCTGTGTTTTTGCAGAGCCGAATACCAGATTCGGGTAATCACTGATACTTATACTTTGGAACGAACGTTCGCTGTTCTGGTAGAGTAGTTTGGGATGGGCCATAGCCTGAAGAGTTCCCTGGGGTGCCGTCGGCTCTTGTATCCCCCGTGGGCTGGCGTTCCTCAGAACAGGCACTCTATTCTGCTTTTGAGGAACCATAGCAAGAATACATACAGTATAAGTAGTCAACCGAATTTGTATAATAATTCTTGACTTAATAAATTACAAAAACTGTTATTGTATCGAATTGTGCAAGAATGTGGATATAACCTATGGCTGTGCAAGCAACGACTGGCCCCGGTCATCTTGTCGGGCAGCGATCGATAAAAACCATTCTCCTTGAGATTTTTGGCCCCTTGCTCCAGGTTTTGATGTTCGTCCTGGGAAGTGCCACTATTCTCAGTTTGATCGTCATCGTGTTCGCCTTTGTGTTGCGGGGATCACGTACTGATGTTGATCTCCTGCAAGGAACGCTGATTATTTTGCCGCAGGTGATTATTGATGGCATGGTACGCGGGTTTCTCTTTGCGACCATCGCCCTGGGCTATACCATGGTCTATGGTGTGCTGGAGTTTATCAACTTTGCCCATGGTGAAATCTTCATGGTCGGTGCGTTTGTGGGTGCTGGGTTTGCCTTGAGTCTGGCCCGACAACGCATTCTGGCCGACTTTCCGCCGTTGTTATTTGTGGTTCTGGCGATCTTGCTCGGCATGATGGTGAGCGGCATGCTGGCGATGTTGACAGAGCGTATCGCCTATCGCCCGCTTCGTAATGCGCCGCGCCTGGTACCTTTAATTTCGGCGATCGGCATGTCGCTGTTCCTTCAGGATCTGGTGCGTATGATTGCGCTTGCCACTGGGATGGGGTTTAATGTTCGGTTTCAAACGCCGCCGCTGGGGGGGGCCTTGCCACTGGGCCAGATTCCGATTGGCAGTGATCGGTTTGCGTCATTTAGTATTGATAGCCGCGCCTTGATTTTTATTGTCGCCGCCGTTATGATGTTAATTGGTCTGAATTATCTGATTAACGTTACGAAATTGGGCAAGGCAATCCGCGCTGTAGCCCAGGATCGAACCACGGCGAGCTTGATGGGTATCAACGTGAATCGAATCATTGCCCTGACCTTTCTCATTGGAGGGTCGCTCGGCGGTGCCGCAGGAGTCTTGTTTGGGATTCGCGTTGGTACGATTAATCCCTATGTGGGGTTTTTGCCCGGATTAAAAGCGTTCACCGCTGCTGTGTTGGGAGGGATTGGTAATATCACCGGGGCCATGGTGGGCGGGATTGTGCTGGGCTTTCTGGAGGCATTTGTGGCTTCCTATCTCTCGCTGTTTACCCGTGGGCAGTTTGCGGGCGCAAATTATGCCGATATTGCCGCTTTTAGTATCTTGATCCTCATTCTCATCTTTCGTCCGTCCGGGTTACTTGGTGAAGCGACAACGCAAAAGGTGTAACTGTTATGGCACAGACAAATCCGCAGTCCGGCCTCCAGGTGAGTACCTGGAATCAACTCAAGACCCGGCTTAATCGCGGCATCTGGCCCTATCTTTTGCTTACCACCTATGCACTGGTGGTTACGAGTTTTCTGTTTAGCAACCCGGCCACCAGTCGTAACACCGATATCCTGTTTGTGTTATTTCTGGGTATCATGCTGCTGACGTACAAGATGGCTCTGAGACCAACATTCAAATTAGGGATCGCTGTGCTGTTTCTGGGTGTTGGTCTGCCCTATTTTGGCACGCTCAATCCCTTTTACATGGATGTTGCCACTCTGGTGGGTATTTTTGTCGTGCTGGCATTGGGTTTGAATATCACCGTGGGGTTCGTCGGCTTGCTTGACCTGGGCTATATTGCGTTCTATGCTGCTGGAGCCTATCTATGGGCTATTTTCAGTACGCGACAGGCGCAAAATATTTTCCCTGGATGGGCACATGTTTTTCCGGTACCTCCGGCATGGTTTTTCATTTTTATGCTGCTGGCGCTGGTGGTTGGTGCATGCCTCGGCCTGTTGCTCGGTTCACCGGTGCTGCGACTGCGGGGCGACTATCTGGCGATTGTGACGCTCGGCTTTGGGGAGGTTTTTCGCGTGCTGGCGACCAATCTGGATCGTCCAGTGAATATCACCAATGGTGCCCAGGGTATCCGCGATATTGGGCGCCCACCATTGTTTTTTGAACCCTGGGTAGAGGCAATGGGGATCGGTTTCAGTCGTGCCCAACTCTACCAGCTCTATTTTTATTTTCTGGTCTTGCTTGTACTTGGCTTTATGCTCATGGTGGTTTACCGGTTGAGCAACTCACGCATTGGCCGCGCCTGGACCGCCATTCGTGAAGATGAGACAGCGGCGATCGCAATGGGTGTGCCACTGGTGCGGATGAAGTTGACTGCCTTTGCGGTCGGTGCCTCTTTTGCGTCGGTGATGGGCACGATCTTTGCCGCCAAACAGTTGTTTATTAATCCACCAACCTTTGATTTGCTGCGTTCAATCAATGTTCTGTCGATGGTCATTCTGGGGGGCATGGGCAGTATTCCCGGTGTCATTCTGGGAGCTACGCTCATTACGCTCCTTAACGTACAGTTGCTACCACGTCTGGCACGTGAACTGAGTGTACTGCAAATTCCTTCGCAGTTTGATCCAACGCAGTATCAGCGTATGTTGTTTGGCTTATTGCTCATTTTAATGACCATCTTCCGCCCTGCAGGGATTCTCCCCGAAGATCGCCGCCGCCAGGAACTCGAGGGGGATGATGTTGATGTGCCGGAGGAGATCGAGCAACCACCCCAGACAACCGAACCCGATGTGGGTATACAATTGTGAGGAATCAGACGTGGCACTACTCCAGGCAAAGAATGTCACTAAACAATTTGGGGGCCTGCTGGCGGTTAATGATGTGACGTTGACCATTGATCGCGGCAGTATTGTCAGTGTGATCGGGCCGAATGGAGCCGGTAAGACAACGTTTTTCAATGTCTTAACCGGCATTTATAAACCTGATAAGGGCAGTATCATTTTTGATGGTCAGTCTTTGTTGAATCTGCGCCCTGACCAGATTACGGCCCGGGGCATTACGCGCACGTTCCAGAACATTCGCCTGTTCAATAATATGACGGTGCTGGAGAATGTGCTGGTGGGGATGCACGTGCGGTTACAGGCCTCAATGTGGAACATTGTATTCCGTACCTCATCCATGCGCCAGGAAGAACGCCAGGCGCGGCAGAAGGCGCGTGAGTTACTGCAATTTGTGGGACTGGACGACAAGCGTGATGATCTGGCAAAAAATCTGCCGTATGGCGATCAACGCCGGCTGGAGATTGCTCGTGCGCTGGCTTCCGATCCGAAGATGGTGTTGTTGGATGAACCAACGGCGGGCATGAATCCTCAGGAAACAGCCAGCGCTACCCGTTTGATCCAGCGTCTCCGCGATGACATGGGGGTGACGGTGGTGCTGATCGAGCATGATATGAAAGTGGTCATGTCTATTTCTGAACATATCAGTGTGCTGGATTATGGCGTGAAGATTGCCGAAGGTACCCCCGATGATATTCGAACCAATCCACGGGTGATCGAGGCGTATCTGGGCAAAGGTGCGGCACAGGAATCCCAGGCTACACCGCAGGTGTCGGAAATCACGCCGCAGGAGCCGGAAGTTCAGGCAACGCCCGAAGTTCGTCGTCAGGAGCCAGCTTTATAGCGTTGTTAGATCGAAGGAAGTGTCATGGCGCTCCTCGAATTAACGAATGTGCATACCTACTATGGACAGATTCACGCGCTCAAAGGGATTTCCTTGACCGTTGGTCAGGGTGAGATCGTGACGCTGATTGGCTCCAATGGAGCGGGCAAGAGTACCACTTTGCGTACCATTTCGGGCTTGCTAACGCCGCGCCAGGGACAGGTGACGCTGGCTGGCAAACGCATTGATCGCCTGCCCCCACATCACATTGTCAACCTGGGCATCTCGCAGTCGCCAGAAGGGCGGCGTATTTTTCCACGCCTGACGGTGTTGGAAAACCTGGAAATGGGGGCCTACCTCCACAGTATACATAGCCCGGAGTTTCGGTCTGATCTGGATCGGGTGATGACACTATTTCCGCGCCTGCGCGAGCGGGTCAACCAGAAGGGCGGAACCTTGTCTGGAGGTGAGCAGCAGATGCTGGCGATTGGGCGCGCGCTTATGGCCCGCCCTAAAGTGTTGCTGCTCGATGAGCCGAGCATGGGATTGGCTCCGGTCATTGTGGAGCAGATCTTTGATATTATTAAGGATATTAACAGGCAGGGTACAACTATCTTGCTGGTGGAGCAAAATGCGTTGATGGCACTGGCAATTGCTCAACGAGGGTATGTTTTGCAGTCGGGAAAGATTGTTTTGGAAGATACTGCAGCTAAGCTCCGGTCAAACGAAATGGTGCAAAAGGCCTACCTTGGCCTGGATTAATAGGCTGGTTGGATGCCTGGGCTGCCGCCTCGCGCTGCCAACATGTAGGACACGGCTCCGGCGTTGCCCGCTGCCGTGCCGGTTACACCCCGCCATTCGGATGGCCGCGCCCGCGCCCCGGAGGGACGCGCTACCGGCCATGGGCCACCGCGCCCCGGAGGGACGCGCACCCCGGTTCGCCGCGCCCGCGCCCCAGAGGGACGCGCACCCCGGTTCGCCGCGCCCGCGCCCCAGAGGGACGCGCACCCCGGTTCGCCGCGCCCGCGCCCCGGAGGGACACGCTACCGGCCATGGGCCACCGCGCCCCGGAGGGACGCGCACCCCGGTTCGCCGCACCCGCGCCCCAGAGGGACGCGCACCCCGGATGGCCGCGCCCGCGCCCCGGAGGGACGCGCACCCCGGTTCGCTGCGCCCGCGCCCCGGAGGGACGCGCACCCCGGTTCGCTGCGCCCGCGCCCCGGAGGGACGCGCACCCCGGATGGCCGCGCCCGCGCCCCGGAGGGACGCGCACCCCGGATGGCCGCGCCCGCGCCCCGGAGGGACACGCTACCGGCCATGGGCCACCGCGCCCCGGAGGGACGCGCACCCCGGTTCGCCGCGCCCGCGCCCCGGAGGGACACGCTACCGGCCATGGGCCACCGCGCCCCGGAGGGACGCGCTACCGGCCATGGGCCACCGCGCCCCGGAGGGACGCGCACCCCGGTTCGCCGCGCCCGCGCCCCGGAGGGACGCGCACCCCGGTTCGCCGCGCCCGCGCCCCGGAGGGACGCGCTACCGGCCATGGGCCACCGCGCCGCGGAGGGACGCGCTACCGGCCATGGGCCACCGCGCCGCGGAGGGACGCGCTATCGTATCCCCCTCGACGCCTCCGCAACTCACCCTCGCGCCTCGTGCATCCGCGCCTCACGCATCCGCGCATCCGCGCCTCACCCCTCCACCTCGCGGGGTACACGGGGCAAGATCGTGGTAACGACTTCGTAGGTGATTGTGCCTAGCCAGGTGGCGACATCATCAGCGGTGATGCGTTCGTCGCCCTGGGATCCTATCAGTACGACGGGATCACCACGCTTGACCGGGCCGATGTCGGTGACATCAATGAGCGCGTAGTCCATGCAAATGCGCCCGACAATCGGGGCACGACGACCACGCACCAGCACCTCGCGCCACGGTGGCGCGCGGCGCAGGCCATCGGCATAACCGACCGGTATTGTGCCAATTTGTGAGGGACGGCGGGTCACAAACGTGCCGCCATACGAGAGTGGGGTGTTGGCTGGCAGTGTCTTGACCTGGGCGATCTCGCTGTAAAACGACAGTGCTGGTCGGAAATGGGCCGGGAGCGGTGTTTCGACAGAGGGGTTAAGCCCATAGCAAGCAATACCGGGTCGTACCATATCAAAGCGGGCAGCGGGAAAGCGGAGCAGAGCGGCGCTGTTGGCGGCGTGAACCAGCGGCGGGCGCAGCCCTATCGCCGTAATTTCTGAGAGCATCGCCTGAAAGCGTGTGAGTTGCCGTTGGGCAAAAGACTCATCGGCACTATCGGCGGTGGCAAAGTGGGTATATAACCCCTCCACATACAGGCGCTGATAGCCACGCTCATCTTCGTTATAGGTAGCCAGCGTCTGCAAAAACATCCCCACCTGATCAGGCTGTAACCCCAGGCGGGACATGCCGGTATCTACCTTAACATGCACGCGCACATCGCGCTCGAGCGCTCGTGCTGCATTGGCCAGCGCCTGCGCCACATCCAGGTCAAAGACGGTACAGGTGACTCCCAGCGCAACAGCCTCATGTGCCTGCCAGGGTGGAGTATAGCCCAGTACCAGGATCGGCGCGGTTATATCGGCTTCACGCAGCGCACGCGCTTCGCTCAACGTTGCCACGGCCAGCGCCACCGCACCGCTGGACAGAGCGGTACGCGCTACGCGCACGGCACCATGCCCATAGGCATCAGCCTTCAGTACCATGAGCAACGGCACATTCGTCAGGGCTTGCAAGCGTCGGACATTATTGGCAATCGCATCCAGATCAATTTGTACCCATGTGGGCCGATCGGGGGCACCAATACGCACTGTGCGCCAGGTTGACTCCTGACGCACGAGAACCTGGGTAGCCTCAACCGTCGGTGCTAACAGGCCAGCCGAGATGCGCTCCATTCGCTCCCTGGCACTGCCCTTAACCAGAATGAGATCGCCCTCTCCGATGTCGGACGGTAATGCCTGGAGCGCTGCCGCTGCTGTGTGTACCACACTGGTTGGCAATAATGGTTGCAGTCGGCGTGCAGCTTGTACGACTTTCAGTGCCGAGTCGCCCTTGCAGATCAGGTGGTCGGCCATTGAGCCGGCCAGGGTGCCAACTTCAGCATAGGCGGTTTCAGGATGGGCACCGGGATCACTCAGGCCGCCCAGGATGACGATGCGGCGGCGAGCGGGTAAGGTTACCAGTGTGCGCAATGCGGCGCGTAACGAAGGCAGGGATGCATTAAACGTATCATCAATTAAAGTGGCACCATTTCGTGCCGGCAAGGGGCGTAAGCGGCCTTCAGTCACCTCAATCCGGGCCAGTTGTTCCGCAGCTTCATTCAAAGACATACCGCAGACCAGTGCTACGCCGACGGCAGCGAGCGCAATTGAGATGGCTGGTTCGCCGAGCAATGGAATGAACGCCGCCACTGATTCGTGGCGCCAGTGAATACGAAAGCGCGTGCCCTGAAGCGCAAACTGAATGGCACTGACGCGCAGATCGCAGTTGGCACTTTGTCCAAAGGTCATCACCCGTGCGGCTGTATGCTGGCGCATTGCTCGTACATACGAATCATCACCATTGAGGATAGCCCAGCCATCAGCCGGTAGCGCCTCCACCAGTGCCCCATATTCACGGGCCACGCCTGCCAGTGACTGAAACGCCCGGAGATGAACACTGCCCACATTTGTGACTACCGCTACTCGTGGCGGGAACAGGTGTGCCAGTTGCTGAATTTCGCCAAATTGATCGCTGCCATATTCTAGCACTGCATAGCGTTGATTGTCGGCCAGACGCGCCAGGGCAATTGGAAGGCCTAGCAAAGAATTAAAACTCTGGCGACTCTTGAACGTTGGCCCCAATATCTGCAGCAAGGTGGCAATCGCCCGCTTGGTTGATGTTTTGCCGACACTGCCAGTTACACCGATCACGAACGGTGCCACCTGTTGCAGCCGGCGTGCTGCCCAGCGTTGTACCAGTTGCTGTGCATCATCGGTCAGAATAATCGTGGCATCTTCGGCACTACCCGGTGCCCAGGTGCAAACGACTCCGGTTGCGCCAGCAGCCAGTGCAGCCGAGATATAGTCATGCCCATCGCCACGAGGAGTACGTAGCGCCAGGAATAGTTCGCCGGAGCGGGTCAGGCGCGAGTCATAGGCGAAGTCTGTGAACTGTTCCCTCTGCGCTTCGCCATGCAACCGCCCGCCGACGGCCAGGAGATCTTCAAGAAATATCATAGTTGCCCATGATTACAGACCCGTTATAGATAGCGCATCAGCAGCAGATACCCTTACACGGTCAAGTATACCATGTCTCGCCTACGATTGGCGATAAAACTCACGCTGGTTTGTTTAATTACTGGCGGCGCGGTAAGCGGCTGGTTTCACCCTCATAGGCACCATCAGTGGCTGACCATGGCTGCCTATTGGCATGTTGCGCTCGGTGAGCCGTATGGAATGCGGCCGCAGGTACGCCTGGCTTGACCGGAACGCGGATAATCTCGAAATCGCCGAAGACAGTAATAATATGCATCTGGATGCGTACCAGGGCCGTGGCAAAATTCTCAGTGACATAGTTTGTGTCAGTTTGTTCTTCGTCGCCTGTACATAGATTCTCGACCTCAACATCGCCAAAGAGCGAAAAGCCAGTGATTTGAAACCCTACACTCTCCGGAAAACGTAGCTTGCCATCCCCAAAGAAGGTCGTCAGATACATCTGATGATCACCCGGTGCGAGGGCGGTACGGGTGTCGTCAACTTTGAGATCACCAAACATCGAGATGAATTTATAGATTTTCTATTTCTTTTGGCGTGCTGGCTGACCAGTTGCTTTCTTTGTTTGCATCTCGTGTGTTACCGGCTTTGCCGCGGTTTCCTCCGGGCGTGCAAAGAACTTGAAGATCTCCATCACGATCAAGATCGTCGCGGCTGCCAGCGCCAGGTAACCGAACTCAGTCAATGTCATCGGCTGTACACCCAGCACGGTTTGCATAAAGGGCAGCCACATTGCAGCCAGGTGGATACCCAGTGCAGCGATTACACCCAGCACCAGGAACCGGTTGCGCTGAATTGGTACCTGGAACACCGAGCGATATTCGGAGCGACAGTTAAAGGCATGGTAGTTCTGAAACAACACCATCAGCAAGAGTACCAGGTTGCGGGCGGCAGTTTCTTCCCACCCCACCTTGTTCAACCAGTACCACAGCCCGATCGTTCCACTAGACATCACCAGCATCAACTTCGTGGGTATCGCCGTCGCGCCTGACTCTGGCGCTAATCTTGAGCAAGCTCTGCAAGGCAGCCGCGCTCTGTTCGGCACGCCATTCTTGATAGGCACCCAGTGCAGCATTGATGAAGATCACGGCAAAGATAAAAATGGCATCGGTTACCTCACCCATAATGATCGATATCACACCAGCGACTATCAGGATGTAAATCAATGGACTCATAAACTGGTGCAAGATAATTTTGAAGAGCGTGGGACGTTCCTGCTCTGGTAGTGTATTGCGGCCATATGCTTGCTGTCGCTGTGCAACATCGTCGTTGCTCAAGCCTGTAACATTCGCACATAAGCGTTCAAACACCGTCTGGGCGTCAAAGGTGTGCCATGGTATCGTGCGCTGATCGTCGGCCCGTCCACTATAGTTTTGTTGTACAGGTTTTTGACTCACGTTACTGTCTCACAGTTCTTTCTATTGCTTAATTCCGCTATGACTATACACAAATACTCATTATCAGCGTCAGGACAGGGCATCGCTGTAGCTAGTCTGGTGTGTGGGTGGATCCTGGAGCTATCTGGGTGGATTTTCTCTACTTTTCTCGACAATGTCGTTATCCTACACGGTCAGCAGTAGCCCGCTGATATAATGTACAGTCTTTCGTCTTTACTTTATGCAATCTATATGCCATGTATAACCGTATCCTGAGATCGTCAGCTCTCAGCTATCGTTGGGTGGTGGGCCAGTGTCCCATACCTGACGTCGATCCGGAGGGGCGAGGCGCGAGGCGCGAGGCGACAAGGTGACGAGGCGCTGAGGTGCGCGATGTAGTATCCCTTGAGGTCGTTGGCAGGCGCCGGTCACCGAGCACAACACTGTGTGCTACAATACCTGTGCTACCCTGAGCCATTCATAGGTAAAGATCAAAATAGGAAGGTGATGACGGAGATACCCATCATCCGGTTAGTCTGGCATGATACCGGTGTCGAACTTGTTTCGGGTGGCGATCCAGGGCCTCTGAACTGCGGGCATGTACCTGTGGCTGACGGAGCAGACGAACTACTTGCTGGATTTCACCAATGGGGTGATAGAGATGCACAATACAGATTCCCATATAGCAACACAGGGTGTGGCGTATGGCGGTGCAGGGCTGTAGCACCGCCCAATACGCTCCTTCGTAGCACCCACCGTAGGAACGCGGGAATGCAACAACGACAGTCGTTCCTAATATGCGGCGTCTCTTCAAACTGCACGCCTCCTTGCCTCTACGCCTCTTCGTCTTCTCGCCTTATCGTCCAGTCAGCCTGGTCACCGGTCACCGGTTACCGGTTCCCCAATCGTATTGCGTAGCACACCGATACGCTCAATCTCGGCCTCAACGACATCGCCGGGGCGTAGATAGACCGGCGGATCCATGCCCATTGCCACTCCACTGGGCGTGCCGGTTGCTACAATGTCGCCTGGTTCCAGGGTTATGCCCAGCGAGAGCGTGGCAATAATATCGGGGATTTTGAAGATCATGTCACTGGTGTTTGCATCCTGGCGAGTGACCCCGTTCACCCGTAGTTGGAGCCGCAACGCCTGCGGATCACCAATCTCATCGGGAGTGACAATCCATGGGCCACAGGGCGCACTCCCATCCAGGCTCTTGCCCAGGAAAAACTGCTTGTGGCGACTCTGGATATCGCGTGCCGAAATGTCATTCAGAATCATATAACCAAACACATAGTCCAGTGCCTCGGTACGCTGAATGTTTTTGCCCTGACGCCCAATTACAAAAGCCAGTTCGACTTCCCAGTCAATCTCGGACGAAACATTGGCATCATAAGGGATAACGGCATCTGGATGATTGACGGCAGTGACCGATTTGGTAAAGACCACGGGATAAGAGGGGAGTGTCGCCTCACGGCCGCGTGCCCGAGCCGACTCGGCCGAATGGGCGGCGTAGTTCCAGCCCAGGCACATAATATTCTTGCGCGGGCGAGGAATGGGTGCCAGGAGCGTCACACTTGCCAGTGGCAGCCGGGGACTGGTGTTCGCGGCAACCAGTGCCTGGGCACGGGCCAGCATGTCCGGGCCACCTGCAATGAAGGTCAGCATATCCGGTGCCAGGAGACTCAAATCAACCAGTGTCTCACCCACCACCGCACCGATGTGTGATGCGGTGCCGGTATGGTACGTTACCAGGCGCATCAGCGTGCCTTTCTAGCATAGACTGCAATAACGATAACCCTTCCGAATAACATACTCTATCAAGGCGTCATTAACATAAGTGGACGCGGCACAAAGACCAGCACAAAAATGATCAACCCGGCCACCGCCAGCAGGCGCATGCGCGTATCAAGCGGCGTGACCTCGTTTAGCAAGGGTGCCCGTTGTTGCCCGAACAACACAATCAGCAGCGCCCAGATAAACCAGCCGCCCCAGAGAAATCCCATTGCTACCAGAGCCAACCCGATCACCCAGGTGGCAATGCGTGCCACCTGGGGCCCGAACAGCGCGAAAAAGATATGCCCCCCATCGAGTTGACCAGCGGGAATAAGATTCAGTCCGGTCACCAGCAACCCGGCCCATCCCGCAAAAGCCACCGGATGCAACAACACATCTTCGCCACCAGAGGGCAAAAATCGTCCGAATACCGCGATCTTGATGGCGGCATACAGCAGCGAGTTGCCTTCCATCAACAATTGCTGTCCCGGCTCGATTACCAGTGGTTTAACCTCGGAGAGCAGCAGGCCCAGAATTAACATTGGAATGGCAACCACCAGTCCGGCAATTGGCCCCGCAATTGCAATCGAGAGTAACCCGTTGCGATGCGGAGGCGGCTCTTTCATCGAGATAAATGCCCCCATCGTACCCAGCAAGAAAAAGGGCATCGGTATAAAAAATGGATAGCTCACCGCTACCCCCAATCGCCGCGCCATCAGAAAATGCCCCAGTTCATGCGCCAGTAAGATCGAGAGCAAGGCGGCACTAAAGGCCAGACCTAACCCCAGGCTGTACTGTGCCGTCCCATCTGTGTCAGGCATCCACCCGCCCACAAAGGTGGTCGATGCTACTGTCAACACAAACAAGAGCACAGCCAGCCACAACGGTGAATCGCGCACCGCAATACTGCCGGGCATAGCTAACAACGCCACACTATCACGCTCCTGGCGTAATAGCGCCGTATAGCCCAGCTTCCGCAAGCGGGGAGCGAGATAATCATAAGCCGTCTGAGCATCATACCGTAGCTGGCCCCGAATACGCAACGCTCCTGGCGGGCCTGGCTGGAGGGGTTGCATATCATCAATCTGCATCACTTCAGCAGCGACATTGCGCACATAGTGATCTCCCGGAAACGACTCCTTAAATTCAATCTGCATGTCTGTCTCTTCATAGCAGCACGTACCCGGTCAGTGAACCAGCCGGATATGGGGAGTGTATACGATGCTCCCGATGGCGTGGATTGCCTGTCTGTATCAGCAACATCATGCAGGTAGTATGGGGAACATTGCTGCACCAGTGCTGCCATACAGCCACAGACCAGCTCGATCCTCAGCCTGCAGAACCACGTACGTCCTGTCACCAAAAATAAAAAATAAAATGATTAACATCTATGATACCACAGTCGTCTTGTAGTGAAACGAGTTACGCCGTGAGGATAGTATGAGAACTGGATTGCAAGCGGAAGAGGTATAGTGCCATACCTGATGCGTTAACATAGCGGCAGCTATGTCTGCTGTGCACCATATCCCCGAACAGACAGGCTGTGATAAGCCTGTCGATGTGAAGTCCCGGCAGCAATCTAGAGCTGGTCGTCGATCAAACTACTGCAAGGTATGCTATACTGTGCTTTGCCTGGAAGGACACTGATATCATAGCATTGTCTATCACAAAAATCCATAATGATACTAGTATCCATTTAGGGAACGTTCGCCTTTGGGGTTGCGGGGGCATGCGGCCTTCCCGAACCCTTCTTTTCGGCCTATATATGGTAGCACGGCCGCCACTATAGGCTGAACAGGAAACACCAGGAAACATGGCTCTGCCAGATTCCTCCACCGGAACGAGTACAGATGTTACAAAAACCTGAAATCAATACAGACACAGAATTGCACCCTGTCCTTCTACTTTTTTCTGTAGCAATCCCTCCTCCTGTGGTGAAGAACTGGAGTTAAGGCTCAAGATTGGAGCTCGTTCCATTCAGGCTCAAGCCTGGACGCTGATGTACCATTGGGATAGGGTTGCTATCATCACCTGGTCACCAGGAATTGACCCCAGAAGAGAATGGTGAAAGAATAACATTCTATGATAGAAGCAGCTCATATTCTGGTTGCCGATGATGATACAAGTGACCTGCATTTTTTTCAAGCGGTTTTTACCGACGCAGGATATCGCGTATCACATGCTAAAAGCGGTGAAGAAACACTGGCTTATTTGAATCTGATAACGCCTGATTTGATTTTGCTTGATTTAGCATTGTCAGATATGAATAGCCTGAGGGTGATAAAACGTCTTAAAGCGGACACATCAAAGCCTTTTATTCCGATCATCATTACTACCGAAAACACGGAACGGGGAGCCAGTATCCAGAGCCTGGATGCCGGTGCTGATGATGTGCTGGTCAAGCCGATCGCGGTGGATGAACTGCTGGCGCGGGTACGCTCGATGCTGCGTCTGCAACGGGCGCAACGTGGCTTACGCAATGAGCAGCGCAAAACGGAGTTGCTGCTGCACCTGACGCGCGAGTTGGGTGCCTCGATTGAACTAGATACGCTGCTCACGCGATTTCTGGATCATCTGGCTAATGCGGTGGGAGCTGTACGTGCCAGCATTATTTTGAACAATACCGATGACACGAATACGGAGACAATATTTTACTCGAGCAGCCGCTATGCCCCGACCACGCTGTTGAAAGACATCTTACAGCATGGGGTAGCCGGCCAGGTATTACAACAGGGTGAACCGCTGATCATTGTTGATACTCGCGAAGACCCGCGCTGGCTCGCCAATGCCAGCTTTCACAATAATGTGCGGAGCGTGGCTGCGATGCCAGTTACGCGCGAAGGTACCATCCTGGCAGTGATTACGCTGGTGCATCATCGGCCCGGTTATTTTACCCCCCAGCATCTTGAGCTCCTCAGTTCGGTAGCCGCCCAGAGTGCAGTAGCGCTGCAAAGTGCGCAGCTCTTTCGACTGACGCAACGCCAGAAGGAATTGCTGGAACGTCGCACCGATGAACTACGCCGTATTAATGAAGTGACTACGTTTTTATCGGAGTTGATGCAAACCGATCAACTGCTGCGCCTGGTGGCCTATATGGTGCATCAACAGTTTGCCTATCCCCAGGTCTATATCTGGATGCGTGTCCATGATGAACTGGTACTTCAAGCATCGGCGGGTGCAATTGTACAGGAAAAATCGCAGAGTTTTCGACTGCCTATCACCCAGGGGTTGAATGGTTGGGCCTTCCGCCATAAGCAGATCGTGCGGGTTGATGATGTGCGTCAGGATGAGCGTTTTGTCGCCTTCACACCCGAAGATACGATGATACGTTCAGAAATGGTAGTGCCCATTGTGTTACGTCGCGATGTACTCGGAACGCTCAACGTGCATAGTCCGCAGGTCGCGGCCTTTGGGCCAGATGATGAGGCGGTTCTCAGCACGATTGTCAGTCAACTCGGTGTGGCGCTCGGTAATGCCTTCCTGCTCGAAGATGAACAACGCCGTATCCGACAACTCAACCAGGTAAATCAGCTCTCGATTGCGATTACGGAACAACTCGATCCATCTCAAAATTTGCACCTGGCAGCCGAGGCGGTGTCTCGGATTTTTGATGTGCCCCAGGTCGGCATTGTTCTGCTGGATACCAACGGGCCACTTGAGGATATTCTGGTGGCATCCTATGGGGTCTCGGTCGCGATAGATGAGGAACTGATACGTCAACATTTTACCAATAGTCTCACCCAGAACCGTATCCAGCTTTTACATGCACCGCAACTGATCGAGAACGTACAAGAGCAGCCGTCCTTGCACAGCCTGCAACCGTTCTTCCGTGCGCATAACATTACCTCGATCCTGGTCGTGCCGCTCGTGAAGGGCAATCGCGTGGTGGGAATGATCGGTATTGATGCCACCGGGCGAATCGAACGCTTTGGCAAAGCCGATCTGGGTCTGGCGGCGACAATTGCCAGTCTGGTCATCCAGGTTATTGATAATGCACGTCTGTACCGTGTGGTGGAAGAGGAACGGAGTATGCTGCACGCTGTACTGCGGGGGGCAGCCGATGCAATCTTATTGATTGGTTCTCAGAACGAGTTGCTGCTGGCTAATCGTGCTGCTGAAGCGCGGTTTCATCTCGATCTGGCAGCCAACCGTGGCCAACCCCTGGATGCACTACGATCCCAGGGTGATAATGGCGTGGTGTGGGAGAGATTGCTGCCCATACTCAACGCTATGACAACCGATAAGATGATCAGTGCAATGGAACTGGTTGTTCCGCATAGCGATATCACCTACAGTGTGAGTGTGGCACCTGTGCGTACCCCGGACGGCCAACCCCTGGGACGAGTCGCGGTTCTCCAGGACATCAGCGCCATCAAGCAACTCGAACGCCAGGAGCAAGAACGGCTACGGAGTGTGTTTCGGCGCTATGTGTCGCCACCCGTTGCGGAACAACTGCTCACTGCTGGTCAGGAATGGGGGCAACCTACCGAACGTGAGGTCGTTGTGCTGTTCGCCGATCTGCGTGGGTTTACCGCACTCACTGAACGTACAGAACCTCGGATCTTGATTGAACATATCTTGAATCGCTACTTTAATGCGATGACGACCGTCCTCTATGCCTATGATGGCACCATTGACAAGTTTCTGGGTGATGGCATTATTGGCGTATTCGGCACACCCATTGCGAGAGCCGATGATCCCCAGCGTGCGCTCAAGGCAGCAATCGATATGCAACAGGCTTTTGCACAACTCAGCATGTGCTGGCGTAAAGATTTCGGTCTGGAGATAGGGATGGGCATCGGGGCCAGCTATGGTCGCGCTGTGGTTGGCAATATTGGCTCTGAGCAGCGGCTGGATTATACCCTGATTGGTGACGTAGTGAATACTGCCAGTCGGCTTTCGGGCCTTGCGCGAGCCGGACAGATTATTGTATCCCATCATTTATACTGTGCGCTACCGCCCGGCTGGAACGGGCCACACCAGTTGCAGCCATTAGGCCCGGTTACGCTCAAAGGCAAACAGGAGCCACACCTGATCTACGAAGTATTGTATGTGTAGAGGTTTGATCATCTCTGTCGAGGGTGCCCCCCATGCGGCTACAGTCGCAATCTATAGGCTGATCGACGACCGCTTACGTTCCGCCATTGTGGCACAAATTGCCTACATCCACAGGCGAATCAGCCTCTACTGTAGCCCGGTATGCTTGACAACCGGCTCTAAACCCCGTATGATACGACCACGCTAACAACCAGAAATGTTTTAGCCAGGTGTTATTATCGTACTATTGCCATCCTAATACTCCAACGAGACTTCATCACGACGGGGGTGGGGCCCTGGCGAGCAGAGAGGGAAGAGGCGTGAGGGTAGAGAGAACCCTCACGCCTTACTCCTCGCTCCTCTTCCCTCACTCCTCTTTCGAAGGAGCAAAGCTGCATCGAGCCTCCTGATCCAGGGGATGTCACGTTGTGGTACTAACATGCATGCATTCATGGTCTGAAACATTTCCTATGAAAGGCTAGATCATTGACGATGAATAAGAGTTCATTCATCAATCCTGTACCGGTCTCCCCGATCTTATCGGCCTTTTTGCTGTTGGTACTGCTGGCCCTGACTGCCTGTGGTGGCTCTGCCATCGCGCTGAGTGGCACAATTACCGATGCATATACTGGCAACCCGGTTGCTGACGCTCATGTGACGATTGGACGCACACGGCTCACAACGAACGTTGATGGTCAATATACGACCTCACGCTGGCGTATCAGCGATACGTTCGAGGTGAATGCGCCAGGGTATGAGCCAGCAAGACTCTTGCTCGAAGAACAACCCGAAATTGCCCAGACTGAGGTGCAGACCATTACGCTCAATACGACATTACGTCCCAACACGCTCAACGGTGTTGTCACCAGCGCCTATAGTGGTGAACCTCTGGCCAACGCGCTGGTCAGCATTATGCTCGATGGAACCGATACCATCACCAGCACGACCACTCCGGCAGGGCAATATACTCTGAACGGTGTGCCCGAGCAGTTCACGCTCATTGTGAACGCGCAGGGGTACAATACGTATGAGACTGAGCTGAAACAGGTTACCAGCTATGATCCGGCGCTGCGCCCGAATACGCTCAGTGGCATTGTGACCGATCGATATAGTGACACGCCGCTTGGTGGCGTAACTGTTATCGCTGATTCTGCCACAACTACCACAGAAGCAGACGGTACCTATGAACTGACCGATATTCCACCAGAGGTGACAGAGATTACGTTTAGTGCCCCAGGATACGCAACTGAGATTCGCCAGCCTGGACGTTCTACGCAGATGAATGTCACGCTGCGACCGGATGTACTCACCGCCGAACTGGTCGATAAAACGACCGGGAAGCCGATCCGCAATGCAACCATTATTGCTACCAAGACTCTACCAGGCACCGATGTAGCTTTCGCTCGCATTCAAAACAGCGACAATGGACAATTTACCCTGGAAGGGTTGCCCGAAAGCGGCTACGTTCAGGTACTTTCACCGGGCTATCACAAAGCGGTGCTCGAACTTAAACCCGGGCATATTGCCTCGCGCATCGAACTGGAGCCATTCTATGTTCGCGGGCTTTATATTACCTCTGCCGTTAGCACCTCTTCCAGCCTGGTTAACACATATCTCGATATTATTGATCGCACTGAACTCAATACCATTGTTATCGACCTCAAATCTGACCTGCGGGATGACCTAGGGTTGATCTACTATGACTCTCAGGTACCGCTGGTACAGGAACTCGGCACGTCGGCAGACTATATGGATATTCATGGCATTCTGGCCGAGGCGAAACGGCGTGGAATCTACACTATTGCCCGTGTGCAGGTCTTCTCCCACGATAATGCGCTGGCAGATGCACGCCCAGACTGGGCCATTAAACGCCGTGACACGGGTGAGGTTTTTGCTGATCGCCCGGCGACCAATATTCGCTATGCCTGGCTCGATCCCTGGAATCGGAATGTCTGGGATTACAATGTCCAGCTCTCGGTTGAAGCCGCATTGATGGGCTTTGATGAAATTAATTTCGACTACATTCGCTACCCTGACTGGTACGGTAATCTGGAAGAATATCGTGAGGTGTTGCAGTTTTCACAGCCGACAGATCCCAAGAATGACCCGCAGGCAATGTATGAAAATTTGGCGAACTTTATGGAATATTCGCATCGGATTATCAATGGTGCGGGGGCCTTCTTCTCGGTCGATCTCTTTGGTCGGGTGATGGTGGCACCCTCGATGCCGATCGGGCAGAATATTGCCCTGATGGCAGATCATGCTGATTATATTTGCCCCATGCCCTACCCTTCCCTCTGGTGGCCCGGCTATCTCGGTTTTGATAATCCAACTGCGCATCCGTATGAGGTTATTTACGAAAGCCTCAAATCCAGTGAGAAATTCTTTGCAGGCAAGTATGGCCGCTTACGTCCCTGGTTGCAAGATCATACCGATCCCTGGCAGGGGGCGCGGGTTATCACGTATGGCCCAGCTGAGGTACGTGCGCAGATCGATGCCGCTAATGATTATGGCCTGGAATCGGGCAAAATAACCGGGTGGACGCTGTATGACTCGGCTAATAACTATACCGAAGCTGCATTGATGCCAGCAGAGTAACAGGGGTTCCATGGTGCTTGCGATCATCATTCCTTTTCAGCGGAGGCGCACAGGCGTAGAGGCGATGAAGCGTGGAGACGATGAGATGTCTCCGCGCCTCGTCGCCTCCGCGCCTCGTTGCCTCTGGTTCTGTTTGATTCTCGCGCTCCTTGTGCTGCCATTTGCGCCTCTCATTCCGGTTTCCTTATTTGCCCAGAGTCAAACACCGGTGGTGCAGATTGGCAGATGGACGCATACTACTGTGGTGGACTGGCAGAGTGGTACCCGGAGTGGCGTGCTGATTACCAACAATGCGGGTGGTGAGTTACGCCTGGAGGAAGACCGTTCTGAAGGAACGTTTGTATCCGCGCCGTTTGAAACGCCGTTTGCAATTCATGCAGTGGGTGCAGTCTGGCGGGCACAGATCACCGAGGGCACGAACATCCGGCTTGACGTACGCGGCCGTTCGCAACCTGTGGCGGTACCCGCGAGTGAGGAAGAGGTGGAGGAAGCTGGCACAACGCCGGTTGCCGAACCGGAATGGGGGCCATGGCAATCGCTTGTTGCCGGCGACGCCCGTTCACAGGCTGATGACGGTGCTTTTGCCACCCCTGATGTCGTGGCTTTCCCGCTCGACACGCGCTATCTGCAACTGCGGATCACCCTGTTGAGCGATATTGAACGCGCCTCGGCGGTGTTGAATGAGGTGACGATCGTCTATCTCGATGCTGTGCGGGCCGGGCCAGCCACACCACACGGCTTGCAACGTACAGCGATTATCTCGGGGGTAGACACGTTGACCCCGCGCCCCATGCTCATCCTACGCTCAACCTGGTTTACGCCCCAGGAGATTACTATCACGTCCTGGGAAGGCTCACAACAGCCCACTCGGAGCATCACTGATACCTGGAAACCGGCTCTACCTATCGCACGTATAAACCGTGTACCGCCACGTGGGGTGATTGTGCATCAGATTGATGCGGCCACTGATAGGAATGACGTGCTCCCGTTCTTACGTGCCCTGACAGCCTATCAGGTACAGGTGCTGGGTTGGGATGATCTGGCGTATCATTATATCATTGACAACGAAGGCACGATGTATGAAGGGCGGTCAGGTGGGCCAACTGCAGCGGTCTCCCGCCTGTCTGGTGGTGGAGATGCGATCCATGTGGCGCTGATTCACCCGCTGGTCAGTGCTCCAACTGAGAGTGCCCAGGCGAGTCTGGTCAGCTTGCTGGCCTGGGCAGGGCAGGCATTTGCGATTCCGCCCACTGGTGAGCATCCGGTACTGAGCGGTGAAGAGCGTGTCATCCGCCGTAACATTGTCGGTCATGGTGAGGTTGTCCCCGAAGCTCCCGATCCGGGTGAGCCGTTGCGCGAGTTACTGCCTACACTACGCGAACGAGCGGATCAATCGATGGTGCGTGCGCGCTGGTACTTTGCCGAAGGCAATAGCGCCGATTACACCGAACGCCTGGTGTTCTTCAATCCAGGCAAAACCGAGACAAATGCCAATATTACGTTGTTGAGTGGTGACAGCGCAACGCCGCTGCTACGGATTGTCGCGGTGCCACCAGAGGGCCGCACCGAGGTCGTGCTGAACGAGCTTATTCCGACGACGACCTCCCTGCCGGTCATTGTCGAGTCGAGTGGTGCTATTCTGGCCGAACGCAGCATGGCACTTCCTACCGATATTGACCACAGCCCTGGTATTGCGCAACTGTCGCGCGTCTGGTATTTTGCGGAGGGGTCAACCGATGATACATTTCATACGTATTTTATTCTCTTCAATCCGCATAGTACCGCTACCACGGCGATGCTGACCTATATGAAGGGTGATGGAACACAGGTTGAGCAGAGTGTGGCGCTCCCTGCCAATCAGCGGGTTGTGGTGACGGTTCGAAATCAGTTGCCGGGTGCTGGCTTTGGAACCCGGATTATCGCCACTCAGCCAATTGCTGCTGAACGGACGATGCGCTTTGGCCCAGATACCAGCGGGTTCCACTCTGGCCCCGGTATGGCCGAGTTGTCGCAACGCTGGTATTTTGCTGAAGGTACCACCGCCCCGCCCTTTGCGATGCGGATACTCATTCTCAATCCGAATCATCAGGCTACCAATGTGACGGTTACATTTATGACGCCCGATGGTACCACACTCACGCTGCGACGACGCTATGCTATTCCGCCTACAACTCGACTGGTGATCGATGTCAATGAAGTGGTGCCCACCCTGGGAGTGGCTACGACGGTTGAGTCTGATCGTCCGATTGCAGTTGAGCGAGCGCTCTACTTTAGCTCTGGTGAGCAGGAGTCGACTCTGGTGGCCGGGACGGTGAGCGCTGGTGCCAGGCAACTGGCCTTCGACTGGCGCTTTGTCGATGGTAGGAGCAGCAACACCCGCCAGTTTCTGCTCCTCAGCAATCCTAACCGCAATCAAGCACGGGTGACGCTAGAGTTTATTTTCGCCACCGGCGAGCGTGAATCCCAGACGATTGTGATGCCTGGCAATTCACGCTATACTGCGGCAGTGCATGAGTTGTACCCGAACCAGCCCGGTATCTCGATGGTTGTCCGCGCGACGCAGCCCATTGTGGCTGAACGCTCGCTCTTCCCGGTTGACGGCGGTGGTTCGACGGTTCTGGGGATGCCGGGAAGCTAACACTATCCGCAGGTTCAACCAGGATAGTACTTTTGCCACTGTCACAGTTGCTGTATGCCGATCTAGCGGTAGTACGCAGTCAGTCGTATCGGGTATGAACAGGACATCCATGCCATAGAAGGGTTCGATATGGCGAACACGCGCAATCTGCCACACCTGGCAATATCGGGCATGGTGCGCCATGTCTGGCGTGAAGCGAGCAAGCATCGGCGGAATATTGTTCTGGAGCATACAATCTTTGCGTTGCCGTTTGCGTATCTGGGGTTATTTCTGGCTGCCCGTGGGTGGCCAGGCTGGTGGCCGTTCCTGTGGGTGACGCTGGCGATGGTTGGTGCCCGCACCGCCGCGATGAGTTTTAATCGGGCAATCGATGCCCGCCTGGATGCCGCCAATCCGCGTACAGCTTCCCGCCCCATTCCAGCCGGATTGCTTACGCGGCGTGATGTGCTAGGCCTGGGATGGGCAGGAATAGCGCTGCTGTTGTTAGCGGCCTGGCAACTCAACCCCCTTTGCCTGGCGTTGTCGCCACTGGCGGTGATTGCACTGACCGGCTATAGCTACACCAAGCGCTTTAGCTGGATGTGCCATTTTGTACTGGGCGGTACCGACGCCATGGCTCCGGCCGGTGGCTGGCTGGCTGTGCAACCACAGCTAACCGGCGCGATGCTATTGCTGGCATTTGCCGTGGGGATCTGGATTGCCGGCTTTGATATGATCTATGCCTGTCAGGATATCGATTTTGACCGTGCCCAGGGTCTGTATTCCATTCCGGCGCGCTTTGGGATTGTGGTCGCGTTGCGGCTATCGGCGCTGTGTCACATTGCCATGATCCTGGCACTGCTGGGGCTGGGTTGGCTGTTGGGGCTGGGCTGGCTCTATTACACGGGCGTCGGCGTAACGGTGGGGCTGTTGATCTATGAGCATCGGCTGATCCAGCCACAGGATCTGTCGCGGATTCAGGTGGCCTTTTTTACCGTCAATAGCTTTGTTGCCACGGTTTTATTGCTGTTTACTCTGGCCAATTTTATGTGATAATAGAGTAATCGGCATACATATGAGGATGTACACCAGATCTGGTACGACAGGTGACCATGAACCTGCACTATGCGCCAGGGTCAACCGAGCAGACCCGCATCACATTTGCCCGTCCGCAGCTTATTTTTTTTACAGAGCTTGAGGACAATCGGCTCCGGCAGCTGCTGCTGGATAACGGTGTGCTGGCAGAACTTGCTACCCATCAGTATGGCCTAGCACTGGCCATTGTGGTGCTGAACGAGACTCAGGCCGAGGTAGTACGCCATTTGAACCGCTGTGGCATACCAACGATAGCATGGTTGCGGCTATCACCGTCAGAAGGCTTCTGGTTTAATCTGCAAAACTATCCCCAGGCCGTAGAGCGCTATCGTTCTTTTCATACCTGGGCGCAGACCCATGAATTGCACTTTGATGCAGTGGGATTAGATATCGAGCCACCATCCAGTGCCGTAGCACAGTGGCAGCAATGGGGTCTCCGTAGCATCCTGCGCCACCTGTGGCTGGCGCACGAAAATGTTCTCTACCCGGCAGCACGGGCTGCCTACAACGACTTGATTGTCGAAATCCATCACGATGGGTACGAGGTGCATACCTATCAACTCCCGCTGCTGGCCGATGACCGGCGGGCGGGCACGACATTGGTTCAACGTGCATTTGACATTCTCGATTTGCCGGCGGATGTCGAGGTGTTAATGTGTCTGAGCAATATCTCGCTAGAGCATGTGGGGCATGACTTGAGTGGGGCACTGATCGCCAGCTACGGCCCGTCCGCGGATAGTATTGGCGTGGGTCATACAGGGGCTGCCCATGATACCACCGATCCCGATGCGGTAAAGCTGCCGCCCTCGTGGTGGGCGTCGTTACAACGTGACCTGTTGCTGGCGGCCCATTACACAGATGTGATCTATGTCTTTTCGTTGGAGGTATGTGTTGCGCATGGTATACTGCCCCATATTGCTGCGTTGAATTGGGAACAAGAACCCCGGCTCCACCTGCGTCAACATCTGTTGATCAGCATCATGCGTCTGTCACTGCTATTTCTGCTGCTGCTGGCGCGATTTCATCGTATGCTGCTGGCCTGGATGGGGTGGGTGCTGGCGGCGGTTTTATGCATCCAGCATGTTCGTCGCCGGTATGCAGCGCGGATCCGCCAACCGGATCGTACAGATGCTGGTCAATCAGATCTAGAAGGACAGTGATATGATAATCGTTCAGGCGAACGTTCGCCTGCAGATCTCTCCCCGTCGCTCTTGTCTCACTGTGAGGGCGACAAACAAATGTCGGGCGGGGCCAGAACTCCTACCTGAACAGTTACCTGAAATCTATGAATACCGATAGGACAGACACGGACATAGAACAACGGTTACGCCAGCAAATCGTGCAGATTGGGCAGGCACTGTATGCCCGAGGATTGATTGTGGCTGGTGATGGCAATATCTCGGTGCGGCTACCCGATGGCACGCTGTTGATTACTCCCGCCAATCTGTGCAAAGGCATGCTGGTACCCGACGATATGGTGGTGATCGATCACGATGGGCAGGTGCTGCGCAGTCCCAACGGACATAGACAATCGACCGAGCAGTTGCTGCATCTCCAGGTCTACCGCGTGCGGCCTGAAGTCCAGGCTGTGGTGCATGCACACCCACCAACAGCCGTAGCGGCGACACTGGCCGGAGTTGATCTGGATGCAACCCTGCTGCCGGAGTTGCTCTTGACGCTGGGACATGTACCGACCGTCCCCTATGCGTTGACCGGCACCCGGGCCCTGGCCGAGTCGATTACCCATGTACTCTCTGCATCCGATGCACTGTTACTCTCGTATCATGGAGCCTTGACTGTCGGGAACTCATTGCAGCGAGCATTTTTACGGATGGAGCAGGTAGAACATTGTGCCCGTATTCTGCTGGCCGCGCATCAGTTTGGCGGTGCCCGCCCACTATCCGCCGATCAACTTGCGCCGTTGCATGCGCTTCATCAGCAGATCAGGTGGCAACAGGCTCATGAACGCTCAGAGGATCTATGAAACTATCACCACAAAAAGTGAACTATCTTGCAGATAAGCTGCTAGACGAACTGGTTGAGATCGAAGGGGTGTTATTTCAGGGCAACGACACCCAGTTGCAACTGGCTATTCAAGAGATTATCACTGATGAACTAATGGTCGAAGAACAGCTCGATGCTGAGATCCATAAAATGCTGCACGCCTATAAGTATGAAATCACGATCGGGCGGATGAGCTACGACGATCTGTTTAAGAAGACCAAACAACGTCTGATTGCAGAACGCAAGCTGGTATTATAAACGATTGTAACTGAATCCATGCATTGCTCACAATGCCCTGCATCGCCCCACAATCCCTGCAATGCCGTGCTCGCATCGTCGCTCCATAATGCTCCATAATGCTGGAGGCACCCACGAGCGGTGTCCTATGCGCATCGCATGAAGGGCAGCCGTCCTTACCCGCTGCGTTGCTGGTCTTTTGTGCCACCAACGCTGAGAGTCTGGGAACGGTAATTTCCAGACTCTCAGCTAGAAGCGTACATTCCCGCAATGCGCTATCCAGGCCAGAGCCTGGACTCCGGTTCTTCTGATGGAGGATGGCTATATTCCACATATTCTCGCGGGTCTCTCCATCAGTTCTCCATATTTGCGAGCTATACTTGCCCTGTAAGTAATTGGATGGCTTGCCGAAATCGTCGGAAGCCGGTAGCATATTCCAGAGGAGGATAACATGATACGGACGCGAACGATTGGAATTGGAACCGCCCTCGCCCTTATCCTGGTGGCACTGGTTGCCATTGCCCCCGTCACCTTTGCCCAGCAAGGCCAGGGGCGCGGTCGGGGTCAGGGGCCGGGCTATGTGGACGCCGACGGCGACGGGGTGTGCGATAACGCCGGTCAGGGGCGCGGTCGGGGTCAGGGGCCGGGCTATGTAGACGCCGACGGCGACGGGGTGTGCGATAACGCCGGCCAGAGGCGCGGTCGGGGTCAAGGGCCGGGCTATGTAGACGCCGACGGCGACGGGGTGTGCGATAACGCTGGCCAGGGGCGCGGCCAGGGTCAGGGTAACGGTCGGCGTCAACCGTAGTGCATCCTGATACCCACGGAACACAAGATGGAGCGGCACCGCTCACCATCCCCGGGTGAGCGGTGTCAGGATTGGAATCGTATACGATGCAGATCCTGGTCGTTGATGATGATCGTCAGTTAGTTCGCCTGATACAGTCTTATCTGGAGCAGGCGGGCTATGACGTCCTCATTGCATATGACAGCGCAACGGCACAGCGGTTCATCCAGACCGTGCGCCCGGCGCTGGTGGTACTCGACCTGATGCTGCCGGATGGCGATGGCCTGGACATCCTGCGTCAGGTACGTAGCGATCCTCACCAGGCCCGCTTGCCGATCATCCTGCTAACTGCCCGCGTGGACGATATTGACCGCGTGGTGGGGCTGGAACTGGGGGCTGACGATTACATCACCAAGCCGTTCAACCCCCGTGAGGTTGTCGCCCGCGTGCGAGCTGTGCTGCGCCGTAGTACCGGCGAAGTATCCCCCCTGGTCGCACCGACGCTGCGGGTGGGGGCGCTCATGCTCGATGCCGACCGCCACATTGCCACCCGTGAGGGGCAGCCGCTTGATCTCACCCCCACCGAGTTCAGCCTGCTGTACGCACTGCTACGTCATCCGGGGCACGCCTTCACACGTCTCGAACTGGTCGAGCAGGCCCTGGGACTTACCTCCGAGGCGCTTGAACGGGTCATTGATAGCCACATTAAAAACCTGCGTAAGAAAATCGAACCCGACCCCGCGCACCCCACGTATCTCAAGACGGTCTATGGTGTGGGCTACAAGCTCGTAGACCCTGATGCGGAGTTGAAACCATAATGCGACTCTGGGTGCAGCTTGCCGGGGGGTTTCTGCTGGTGACGCTGGTCGCCATACTGACCGCCACGCTGCTAGCGCAGGCCCGGGTGACAGGGCATGTGCGCCGGTATGCTCAACAGGAACACCAGATGGCTCTGGTTGCCATCCTGGCAGAGTATTATGAGCGCACCGGCAGTTGGGCCGGGGTCGAAACGCTGATGCAGCAATCTGGTTCGGGGAGACGCGGGCGGCAGTGGGGCCGTCCCACCACAGTGTTGACGAACCCGTCGGGCACGATCATTGCCAGCAGCCGCGATCCGCTTCCGACTACGCTACCGGCGGACACCGTCGCCCACCCGATACGGGTGGCCGGGGAGGTGGTGGGTGTGTTGCATACTGTACCGATAGGCCAGGCCGAGGCTGCTGAACTCTCGCCAGGAATGGCGCAGATGCTCACGGCGGTGACGCGCAGCCTGTGGCTGGCGGGTATCCTGGCGGCAGTGACGGGAATGTTGCTCAGCGTGCTGCTGGCCCGCCGCATTGCTGCCCCGCTGGAACAGATGGCGCAGGCCGCCCACCGCATTGCCGTCGGTGATCTGGCACAGCAGGTGCCCGTCTTCGGTAGCAGCGAAGTCGCCAGGGTCGCCGCCGCCTTCAACCAGATGAGTGCCAGTTTGCAGCAGGCCGAGCAGGCGCGGCGTAACCTGCTGGCGGATGTGGCGCACGAACTGCGCACACCGCTCAGTGTCATACAGGGTAATCTGCGCGCAATATTGGATGAGGTCTACCCACTCTCGCGGGCGGAAATTGCTACGCTGTATGACGAAGTGTTGCTGCTCAACCGGTTGGTAACGGATGTGCGTGATCTGGCACAGGCTGAGGTGGGTCAGTTGCCGGTGCATCCGCAACCCACCGATCTGGCGGCACTGGCAACCCGACTCACGCGCCTGTTTGCCGAGGCCGGCCTGGCCCAGGAGGTCACGGTGCGGGTGGTGGGGCCGGAGACAGTGCCACCCGTCCAGGCTGACCCGGAGCGGATGCAGCAGGTTCTCTTCAACTTGCTGACCAACGCGCTGCGGCATACTCCGGCGGGCGGTACGATCACGGTAGAAATCACCGACACGGGAACCGGGGTCATGCTGGCAGTGTGCGACACGGGCAGCGGTATTGCCCCTGCCGATCTGCCGCACATTTTTGACCGCTACTGGCGGGCTACCCCTGGCAGCGGGCATGGTTCGGGCCTGGGTCTGGCGATTGCTCGGCAGTTGGTGTGGGCACAGGGCGGCGAAATTGGCGTAGAAAGCCGGCCAGGGCGAGGCAGCCGCTTCTGGGTCACGCTGCCCCGTGTTGTTGAGATGTGATGGAGTAGTACATTTGTTGCGTTTGTTACGAAAGTGTGCTATAGTGATTGTATGCGAAAAGCTGTGCAATATCGTATTTATAGCAATCCTCCATCAGGTGTACCGTTATTTTGTCTGTCCAGCTCTTCCACACGCGAGCGGGATCTGGTTGAGGTATGGCATAGCCTGCGGTATCAGGCCTACGCGGGATAGTGCGGCCATGTCACGTCAGGTTGAGGCTGGTATGGGAGTGTATGCCACGATTCAACGCCTGGTGCGGCTGCGTGAGGTTCTTCACTCAGCACCGCGGAGTTTTCACGAGATCTGCAAAGCGTTGCCGGACGATTACCCGACCGATCCGAGCGGGCAGCGCAAACTGCTGCGTGATATTGAGGCGCTCAGAGCCTTTGGGTATACGATTCAGCATACGCCTAGCCCTGCCCCGCCGCGCTGGCAGATCCGCATTGGCCCGCCGCTGCTCTCGGATACCGATGTGCAGGCGTTGCGCTACATTCGGGCCGCGTTTCCTGATGGTAGCCCCTATACACCGCCGGTCAAGCAGGTGCTGGACTCGCTCACCGCGTTGCTCACGCCGAAGCAGCAGCGGGAATGGGAACAACCACTGACGGTGCAGTTGGCGACGCCGCCGGTACAGGACTATCAGCGGGTGGCGGAGTTGCTGCAATGGCTGGAGCAGGCGATGCGCAACCGTCAGCAGATTAGCCTGCGCTACCGATCCTCTGGGCGCGAGCAACCGATCTGGCACCCGCGTCTCGATCCCTATCAGATCGTCTACCGTGATGAGCAGTTCTTCCTCGATGCCTTTAGTTACCGCAGCAATCGCATTCTGGCGTTTCGCCTGGATCGCATTGTCTATGATCGCCAGGCCGATGATCCCTCGCCAGTGACGCTCCCGTCACTGCAACCGCCGCGCCGCGCACAGCCCGAAATCGAGTTTACCTATCGACTGCCGTTGCGCTTTACCCGTGAAGGGGTCAGTGCGCGGTTTACCATTCTTGAGGTACAGCATGATGCTACGCATAGTACGATCACGGCCAGCCATCCCAATCTGCTGTACATTGTCCGCACCTTGCTCGGTTATGGCAAACATACCCGTCTGCTTAATGGCCCGCCGGAACTGCTCAACCGGTTCCGCGATGAGGTGCAAGGGATGTGGGCACAGTTTGGCGACGACGACGCGCCGTCCACATTGCCGGAGGATGGGTAGCGAAGTCGCCCGGCGGCTAAAGCCGCGGGCGACTAGGCACCGGCCAGATGCGTGTGGCCGGCCCGTTCACGGGCCGGGCGCTGCTTTTTGAGCAATTCCTCTTTGCCCCTCTCGTTATAGCGCGAATACTCACAACAATCAGACATATTGTGTCTGAACCCTTTGCTATACTGCCTGTATAGCAAGCTTATACCCAGGCTAAAGCCTGGACTCCAGGACTTCCTAACGTATCTGGAGCAGACTTCTACCGAATGGAGCAATCTGTATGACCAGTAAATCACCGCCGCCGGAACTGCCCGATGAGAACGGGGAGCCACCGCCGGAACTGTCCGCCGAACTGCGTCTCTTGCTGGGACTCCCGTCAAATACCGATATGGTGCTGGAGGAGTATCTGAAGTACGTTGCGAACGACGGTTTGTTGCCCTACCAGGCGATCCTGCAATATGGCGGGAAGCAGGGCGAGCCGCTGTATCAGCACATCGTCAAGGGTATTTTTTTGCTGCACACGCTGGCGAATCTGTTGGATCTGGATGAGGTGGAACGGCGGGTGCTGTATACCGCATTCTCGATCCACGATCTGAACAAGGATCCCATGGGAACAACCACTGCGACGCGCTATGTTGAGCTGACGAGCATTGAGCATCTGGAGCCGTATATCAGCACTTACAAGCTTGATATGTTTTTTCGTGGTTACGAGATGTACCTGAACGACATTCAGTTTCTTATTCAGCGCCACGGCGCACACACGCCCACGGGTACCGCACACCGCCGCGCCACCACGCCATATAGCCTGTCGCGCACGCAGCTCGAGCGGTTGCTCAAACTGGTGCATGCGGCTGATAAGAGCGCCATGGCCCATAGTGTCAGCGATCAGCAGCAGCTCGAGAGCATGCTGCATCACCTGAACGCCGCCAGTGCCACGCCCTATCGCCTGGTGGCGCATCAACTGGGTGAGCAGCGTGGCAGCTTCACCAACATGATCCACAATGCGGTGATGGCGGAGTTGCAGCAGCGCTTTGGACTCATCCCGCTGCTGTGTTACCCCGATGGTGTGGTGTATCTGCAACCGCTAGCGGCAGCGTTACCCACGCTTGATGATGCGACGCTAGAAGCGATTGCCAGGCGGGTAGCGCAGGCGATCAATGCTATTACCGGCAATAACTACGCCCAGTTTATCAATCCGGGTAATATGGGCATCAGCGTGGGCGTCGAGTGTCTCAATCTGGGCATTCGTATGGACGCGATTGTGGGGACGATCATAGGTATTCTGGAGCGCCGCCCGTATAAGAGCGACAAACTGGAGCAATTGCGCAACGATTCACGGCGGCGTACCATCGCCGCGCTGGCCGGGGCTGATCCGGCGGTCGCAGCGGCGGTAAATGATTTGCTGGAGACCGGTGCTGTGCCGCAGACACCGGCGGAAATGCGGGCGGCGGAGTTACTGCGCACGTACTATATTTTTCTCAAGGAACATTTTGCGTCCGCCATCCCCGATGCCTGGCAGCATCTCTACACTCTGCTCGGCATTCCACCTGAGCAACAGGCCCTGTATAACGTCTTTGATGCGCGCATGGATCGGGCATCGGCGATCACTGCTCATCGCGGCCTGTCCCTCGATCAGGTCACGACCTGCGTGGTGGCCGACGGGCAAGCGCGGCTGGATCAGCGCACCATGGCTGACCCGCGTGTGCCGGATCTGGTGGCTTATCTGCGCCTGATGTTGACCTTTAGCACACACACGGTGCGGCCCGGTGACTATGCGCCGGCCCTGGTGGGCTATGTCACCAGCCAGCACAAACAGTGCAGTATATGCAGTCTGCCCTTTCCCACCGCGCCCCTGATGTCGGGCGATGTGCGCGACGGGCTGAAGGTGCAGTTTTTCTCCAACCGGTTGCGTGGGGGCAGCAGCGAACCGAAGCGCAATATCTGTCCGATCTGCCAGATGCACCTGCTGATTGAGAAGCTCAACTACCCGGATCGTGGCGGCGAAGATGTGTGGTATCTGCATTGCTTTCCCTATGGCTTTGTACCCGCACCGATGGTGGAAAGCCTGGCGAGCAGTTTTCGGCGTGCGAACGAACAGAATACGCTGCAGGGTGCACTACGGCTTATGCGTTCGGAGGCAACGCTCAAGGATCTGGAAGATGTGGTCGAAACGGTTGCACAACGACTGCCGGCTCGCGCCATAGCGGTCAACTTTGCCGCGCATACGCGCCAGGGCAAAGCGCAACCATTCGGGGTGTTTATTCCGCGCTTTAGCAGCACTTGCGGCGCGGTTTTTACCTTGCCGATCAACACACCCGTCGAGCGCGGCGAGAGCCGCAATGCAACCGTCCAGTTTCTGTTTGCGCTGATCCATGCCGTTATCCTGCAATACCATCTGGGCTGTCGGGTACTGCTCTCGCGCTCGGCGGTGCCGACGCTGCCCGCCGAGGCGCTGCCGGATCTGTATGTTGATGGGGTGCCGGTCAGTATGCAGGGGCTGCTGCGCCGACCGGACTTTGCGACCTATCGTGGCCAGACCGATGAGCCTGGCCCACTGGTGCGCCTGCGGCGGCGGTTGACCTGGTTGCTCCAGATTCGCCACCAGGTGGGAGATCCGCAGAATGCTGATGAGGAACTGGCGCATCTGGTACGTGCCCTGGGTGAGCATCCGCTGGCGATCTGGCATGTGGCCGAACGGAGGGCGACCCGCCGCTACTCTGAGGAGCCAGCACGTATGGCGGCACTGCAACGTGCGGCGCGACTGATCCATGCACTGGTTATCGATCTTCTGGACGAATACAAGGATGAAACTATGACGAAACTGAGTACGCATTTGCAAGAACTGGCGCGTATTGCCTGGACGGAAGGCCTGAGCGGACGTAGCTCGAAGAAGAACTCTCTGCTGGCACCGATCACCGAGGTTTTTCACAAGCTGGAACGGGTGTACCCTGGTAGCCCGCTCGATCCCGACCTGCTGCAGGCGGCGGCTATCAACGATCTGGTAGAACATATCGGGCGTATCCGCTCTGGACAGGGTAAGAACGTGGGGTACCTGAAACTCCGCGCTGGCAGTGAGGCATTTATCCGTTACTTTTTCACCCACGTGTACAGCGAGACCTACCAGCAACGTCTGTCCCGTTTGCTGGCCGATCGCAAGCTGATCATGTCTGCGTTCTATTTCTATCTACTCCAAGAACGGGCGGACTTCTTTGCGAAGCGGGCGGCGGCTATGTCAGACGGCACAGATACGGCCGCGGCGCAACTGGACGATGATCTGGATGATCTGGAGGATCTCGATGGCGATGACCTGACCGATAGTAGTGATGGCGATAATGGCGATGATGATGATGAGATTGTCTGAAGCACTGATGTGATTGCAGAAAGGATGATGTGTATGACCACGCCTGCGATAATGACGACAACGACGATGACTACGACCACGACCACCAGCGTGCTTGACCAGTATGCCGGGAAGCTTGCCGAGCGCTATGACCCGTATCCGCATGGCCGGTATATGACGCTGCTGCTGGTGCGCCAGGTGGCCTCGGAAGCCATGTTTCGCACCGAGGGCAGCGGCGAACCGCTGACGACCGAATTTGTGTTTCCGGGCACTGCGGCCAGCGATCCCATCCAGCGGGTGGTGATTAGCAAGCGCAAGCAGACCGCCGTTGAGCGGCGGGTGGGGCGTGAACTGTTGCGCCAGTACGACCTGCTGCATAAGTCGGAGGGGAAAGAGCAGCGTATCTGTGCGTTCAACACCAACAACCCCTGTGGCCGGTGTATTGACTGTATGCTCTATGGCTATGCTGCTGGCGGCGGTGGTGCCCAGCGCTCGCGGATCATTACCGATGATGCGTTTAGCCTGCATCAGGCACCGACGATTGTGGGCGAGCGGCAGTTTAACGCGCTGTATGACAACAGCACCATGCGCGATCCTGAGACCAATAAGGCTTCAACCAGTATTGGAACCGACCCGTATGTGCGCCCGGAAGCGGTCTTTCTCGATATGGAGACGTTGAAGGATGTGACGCCCGATGAGGTGCGTTATATCCTGGGCAACGTGCTGCGGGCTTCGCGCTATGGGGCGATCTCTTCGCGTATCGGGCGCATCCACAATCATCTGATCGGCGTTGCCTTTAGCGGCTGCGAGTTGTTCTCCAATCTGGAGTGGGTGCAGCATACCTACGATCGGCTACGCGGGGAGAAGCCCGAGCCTGATTTTCCGTTACACCTGACGCATATCACGGCGGCGGCGCAAGCGGCGGCAACAACGCTCAGTGCGCGGGTGTATAGCCCGGTTACCTTCTTGAAGGCTGACGAACTGGCGCGGCTCCAGCAGGAACTGCACGACCTGTATCATGATGCCGAGGCCTTGCAAACGCTGCTCAAGCGGCTGGATGCCAGTTATCCTCGGCAAGCGGCGCAATAGCGGGGAAAGAAGGTGGACGATGAGTCGCGTACATGATGTGCCGCAGATCTACCGCTGCACACTGGAACTGCTGGAGACGACGTTTTTCAGCAGTCGTGAGGTGAGCAGCCTCTACCAGACCGAGCCGTTGATCGGGCATATTGCGCTGTGCTATGCGCTCGGATTGGCACCGGTACGCTATGCGAACCAGGGCGCGATCCACTATAAGACCGATCTCCAGCGTCTCAACGCGGTCGGGGTGTATGTCACCCCGGCCACCATCAGCGGGGCACCGCGCTATCAGTTGGGGCAGTTCAATGCCCAGCCAGAGAGCTACTGGTCGGCGATGGGCAATAACCTGCTGGTGACGGTGCCGAGTGGCGGCTGGGCCGAGAAGAGCGGGCCGTCGTGGTATGTTCACGATGGCACACGTCGGCGCAAGCTGGGCACCGAGAATCGCCCGCAAGTCGGCCAGATCCGGGCGCTTGGCCCGCATACGCGGGCGGTCTTCTATCTGATCAGCCGTGAGGCCTATCAGCCACCGGCCTATATTCGTCTGGGCAAGTGGATGAGCAAGGCGCGGGTGCAGTGCCAGGCGGTGCACCCGCTGGCGCTGGTGGACGAAGGCGAGGTGCGCATGCTGCTTGCGCCCGCCGATCTGCCACCCGACACGCGGATCCTGGCCGGCGATCAGATCACGGTCAAGCCTACGCCGCTGATGTGCAATGTTCGCCTGCGCGGGGCCTGCTATCAACTGGATAGTCAGACGTTATTGCCGTGTGCAATGCGCTTTGCCGTGGAGGAACTGCCATGAGTAATGTAGTGACGATCAAACTCCAGGCCTATCACGAGCGGCTCGCGCCCGCCGCGATGTATCCGCCCGGGTATCAGCCTGGCCCGGCACCAGGTTTGCTGGAGCATCAAGTCCGCACCTTCCAGGCGCTGGAAGAGACGCCGCTGGTGATGAATACCTATCTGACCGGCACCGGCAAGACGCGGGCGGCGTTGCTGCGGTTGCTGCACCCTGCGCAGCGCGGCAACAACGTGCTGCTGATTGCGCCGACCAACGCGCTGCTGGCGCAGCATGTGGCCGATGTTGAGGCGTTTGTTGCCGAGCAACAGCTCGATTTTGTGGTACGGGCCGCTACAGCCGAGCATATAGATGCGCTGCTACCCCAGGCAATGGGGCGGCCAGGCACGGCGCTGCACCGCCTGATTGAGAATCCGGCGCTGGCGGCCGAGGATGACGCGGCGCGGCTGCACGATCACGGCAACCCGCTGGTGCTGGTGACCAATCCGGATATTTTTTATCTGGCACTCCATTATCGCTATGGTCAGCTCGATCGGAGTAATCTGTTTGATGATTTCTTGACGAAGTTTACCTACGTCATTATTGACGAAGTGCATAGCTATGACAGCAAGCAGTTTGCCTGTTTTCTGTTCTTCTTCGGGCTGCTCAAGGAATGGGGTTGGCTCGAAGTCGGGCGGCGGTTGTGTTTGCTGTCGGCAACGCCGCGACCGCAAGTCCGCGAATTGTTGGATCGGCTCTTTACGCCAGCGGGCTGGCGCCAGATTGATCCGGCGAATGCGCCCGCCACACCCGCCGCAATGACGCCCGTGCTGGCACCGCTCGATCTGTATCTGGTGCCGGCGGACGAGCCGATTGATACATGGGTTGAGCATGAGCAGGCGCGCATTACCGACTGGCTGGCGCAGCAGCAGGACACGGTGATTATTAGCAGCAGTCTGGCGCGCATCAATGCGATCCATAACCGGCTGCGCGATCACGACCCGGTACGCATTACCGGGCCGGAGGATGCGGCCGAGCGCGGGCGCATCCGGACGCTGACGCTGGCAACGTCGACGGTCGATATTGGCTACAATTTTGGACGGGCGGGCAAGGCCCGGCAGAGCGTGGATCGACTGGTGTGTGATGCACGTTTCCGCGACGATCTGTTGCAGCGTATCGGGCGGGCGGGGCGCGTGCTGGGCCGCAATGTGACGACGATCCCTTCCGAGGCCTGGGTGCTGTTGCCGGCTGAGGCCGCAGCGGCGCTCCAACCCGTTGCTGATCAGTCGCTGAAGCGGATGGCCTTCAATCAGCAGGTGGCCGAACTCGATGCCGAGGTGTTGCCCATGCGCCACCAGTTGGATCGCTATCTGCGCTCCTACGCTTTGCTCGAGGTGATGTATCCCATTTATCGGGCAGCACAAATAGCCGCAGACCAGGTGGCGGAGATGGCCGAGATGTTTACGATTGTGCGTGACCTGTTTGCGCCGGGGAGCAGGCTGACCGTGCAACACTATGTTGGGCAGATCAAAACCTATGTGCGCCGCCGCGAGTGGCTACAAAAGCCAGATACGCAGCGCTGGCACGATCTGAACGAGTATCACCGCAAGGGACTGGCACACGATCTTGCCGCTCAACGCAACTGGGCGACCTATACGCCCGGCGTGCAGCCCCACCATACGGCGGCCCAGTTCCTGCCATATCTGGCAACGATTGCCACCTCGCCTGCAGCGCAGGCAACCCGCACCGAGGTTGCGCAGTATGTAGCCGGTTGTGTGGCGCTGATGGATGCGCTCTTGAGCTTCCGCGACGGGACACCAGCAGTGCTGGCAGCGGTGTACGATCCGCAGCAGATCTTCTCGCGCCAGGTGGTGAATAGCTACGATCTCCTGCACCTGTTGCAGTATTACGATCTGCACTGGTTTGAGACGGCCGCCGCATTTGCCTCTGCGGCTGGCCGACCGGCTGCGGCGGAGACACCGGCGTGGGTCGAGGTGCGGCACCTGCTGCCCGCCGATCAGCGGCGCACGGTGGGCTATCGCTGGACGGCTCCGGCGCACATCGATACGCGCCAGCGATTTGAGGCGCTCTATTGCCGCGAGGTGGTGGCGTTGCACGGGTTGCGCCTGACCCTTGGCGAACGGGCGTTCGATGGACGCACGTTTATCCTGCCGTCCGCGCTCCAGGACGCCGTGGGCCGGCGGCACCTGCCCGCACTGGTGATCCCACGCGAGGGCATGCTGTATGCCTCTTTGCTGAAGCGTTTGCGCCTGGTATCCTTTGTGTCGCGCACGCTGGAGGTAGAGTTGCCAGATAGCAGCATGGTTCCCTACGAAATCGTTACTGGTACGGCAGCGTTTCATATGGCTGCCGAATTGCACGGGATGCTACGCGCACATCAGCGCACATTGAGTGATGATGAACCGATCTTTTGTTAGCAGTGGCAGCGCCCCGCCCGTGAACGGTGTGCCCGGCCCATGAATGGGCGGGCAACGCCACAAAGCCCGCCTGCGCGGGCTGAGGTTCAAGCAGGGGAGGGTTCGAGCGCTTGAGCGCTGCACCGCTTCACCGCTGCGAAGCACCACGCGGCCACACAGGCGCAAAAGACGAGGGGGTGTGAGCGACCGTGTACGTTCTGTTAGACAAGAAAGGTGGACAATAATATGCCCGATCCTGATTTGTATGCGCTGGTCATCGAGTTGCTTCCATCAGATCGAACAGAGCATCTGGCGGTTGCGGGAGCGCAGGTGCAGGGTCTCTTTTTTGAACTGGTGCGCCAGAGCGATCCCGATCTGGCGAATCTGTTACATGCCGATCTGCCGGGCAAGCCGTTTACCGTGGCAGTATTGCCATCTCGCCACCCGCCGCACGGTACAACCACGGCGGTACATATGCGGGTAACGTTGCTGCAGGCGGGGCTGTTTCCTACTCTAATCCGTGCCCTGTTGAGCCAGTTTCAGCGCCCGGCGCTACGCCTGGGGCGGGTGCCGATGCAGGTGGGGCATGTGTGGGGGACGCCGGGGAGCCATCGTTGGGCAGGCTATACCACCTGTACCGCGCTGGCGACCGAAGTGCAGCCCGCCAGATGGGTGCGGCTGCAGTTTGCCACGCCCACCGCTGTGGCGCAAGGGCCGCTGCCGGATGGTCGCAAGCGGTTAGAACTGTTGCCCACTCCGGCAGCCGTATTTGGCAGCCTGGCGCGTCGCTGGAACCAGCTTGCTCCGCCTGACCAGGTTCTCGACGATGAGTTGCTGGCGGCAGCCTGCAATGCAACACTGGTGGCCGAGCATCGGCTGTATGTGCGCTCGTTGCCTGGCACACCGCCACAGCGCGGGTTTGTGGGCTGGTGCAGCTATGAGTTGCCGCGTGACCCACAGCAGCGTCAGGTGATCACACTGCTCGCCGATGCCGCGTTCTATCTGGGCGTGGGGGCCAAGACGACCCGCGGCCAGGGCTTGTGTCGCCGGGTTGATGGTGAGCATGCTGCGATTGATGCCGAAGGAGCACATGATGACGACGCTACAGCTTGAACCTGATTTGATCCCGCTGGCGATGCTGAATGCCATGGCCTATTGCCCGCGGCGCTTTGGCTATGAGTACTTACAGGGAGAAATGCTTTTGAATGCGCATGTGGTGGAAGGGCTGCTGCGCCATGCCGAGATTGACGCGGGCGGGGTCGCGTGGCGCGGTACCACCGTTCAGCATCGGCGGGTGTATGTGTGGAGTGATCGGCTACGCATCGGTGGATTCTGTGATCTGGTGGAGGAGCAAGCGGGGGTGATCCAGCCCACCGAGTACAAGAAGGGCCGGCCTGGACAATGGCAGGCTGATCATGTGCAACTATGTGCCCAGGCGCTCTGTCTGGAGGAACGCACGGGACAGGCGATTGCACAGGGGACGATCTTCTATTTTGCCGCCCGGCGGCGTGAGATGGTGGAATTTACGCCGATATTACGAGCTACGACCGAGGAGGTGATCGCTGCAGCGCATGCCGTGGTAGCGCGTGGAGTGTTGCCACCGCCCATTGAGCAGCGGGCAAAGTGTCGCGAGTGTTCGTTGGAGCCGTTGTGTATGCCCCGCCTGGCTGAGCAACTGGATCGGTATTGGCAACAGGAGGAGGAGGCGCTATGACGGTCGAGCCGGCCAGTGAGTTTGAGTCTTCCATAGGAGTGGAACTGCAAATGGCAACCTTATATTTGTTAGAGCAATACAGTGTGGTCAAGGTGGAAGGAGATGCGTTGCGGGTGGAGTCACCCCGCCCAAAAGAAGCCGAGCGCCGTTCACCGGCAGCGATAGTGCGCGTGCCGCTGACAGCAGTGGAACATGTGTTGGTGTTTGGCGATGTGACGCTCACCACCCCCGCGTTGCATGCGCTCTTTGAGCGGCGTATTCCCGTGCATTATCTTTCGCTCTATGGGCAATCGTATGGGTCGGCGCAGGCCGATCCTGGCAAGAATAGTCTCCTGCGGTTGGCCCAGGTGCAACTCTGGCAGGATGGTGCGCGCCGCTTTGCCGTGGCCCGGCAATGTGTGCGGGGCAAGCTGGTCAACATGCGCGCCATGGTCCTGCGGGCCGCGCGCAATCGTCCTGATGGCACGGCGCAGCAGTTGCAGGCGGCAGCGGCGCATATCGCGCAGGCGATCCAGGCGATCCAGCGGTTACCCGCCCCGGCGACGCCTGATCCGGCAGATCGTATGCATGGGTTGGGGGCCTTGCTGGGGTGGGAAGGACGTGGCAGTACCGCCTATTATGCTGCGCTGGGAGCGATGTTGAAGGATGATTGGGGCTTTGAGGGACGCTTCAAGCGTCCACCGCCCGATCCGGTGAATGCGCTGCTCTCGCTAGGCTATGTGATGTTGACAAAGCAGGTGGCTTCGTTGATTGCGGCGGTGGGTCTGGATGTCGGGTTAGGCGTGTTGCATCAGCCGGGCTATGGTAAGCCAACTCTGGCCCTGGATCTGATGGAGCCGTTTCGCCCGTTGCTGGTGGATTCCGTGGTGTTGACTATGCTGAATACCCGCCAGATACAACCCGATGACTTTCAGGCCGAGTTTGGGGGCGTGTGGTTGAAGGATGCCCCACGCAAAGTACTGTTTAAGCAGCTTGAGGCGCGCTTGCAGGAACAGGTGCGCCATCCCGTGCTGGCGCAGACCGTAAGCTACCGGCGTTGTATCGAAATCCAGGTGCGCCTGTTCGCAAAGGTCGCCCAGGGTGAAATAGCAACTTATGTACCGTTTACGGTGCGCTAGAACAGGAGCAGCTTATGGCACACTGCGCGCTACAGTTAGTAAATTCGGATCGCTAGGTTTACGGTGTGCTAGAACAGGAGCAGCTTATGGCACAGGCACCAACCGGAGCGCGGCTGTATGTCATCGCCTATGATATTCCGGTTGATAAACGCCGCACCAAAGTACATCGGCTGCTGTGCGGATATGGACAGTGGACGCAGTATTCGTTGTTTGAGTGCTGGTTGACGCGCCGGCAGATCCTGGAGTTACGGGCAAAGTTGTTCCCGTTGCTTGATCCGACCAGTGATAGTGTACGGCTGTATTCGTTATGTGCGGGATGTGCAACCAGTGTCGAGACCATTGGCGGGGCGGCACCGACAGAGCCGCTGATTTTTCTGGCATAACGGTGTGCGAGCAGCGCGGCTGCTGTGAAATCGCCGGGGCTGCTCGCAATGATAGAAGCATATAGTACTATGCGGAAATCCGGCATCAACGAGCGTCAAGTCTGAGTAAATGTGGTATAATGTGGCTCGAACGCATACATATCTGATGGGAGATGGCGACGATATGCTGCACGAGATAGGAGGGTCTCGCATAGAATACATTTTAGCCAACTGGAATGCCTTCTGCGAGGGCCGCCGTTTGAAATCATGCTTATCCCCATTGGGGATTGAAAC
>DAOTWD010000143.1:0-6140 GCA_034435975.1 Chloroflexaceae bacterium
TTTTATTTTTGTGCATGTAAATTTAGCTGCAATAATTGCTATAATATTCGCATGATCTAAGGCGCTAATTAAAATATGTGGTTTTCGTTGGCATAATAACTGAACCAGCCGGGGCAATGAATAAAGTACCCGCGGAGACTGCAAATCTATAATTTCTACATTACCATCAAGTTGTTGGATGTATGTACCACGTCTCTCAGCTAAGACCAGACTTGTATTATAACCCTCTCTAGAAAGCACCTGAGCAAGACTTAGCATGGATCGTTCAGCACCCCCTCCATCCAGAGATGGTAAGAAGATAAATACTGAAGGAGTTGTTCCAGGCCGCATATGCGGTACTATAACGCGAATGCTATCAGTCATAGCTCTTGCTTTACCTTGCTTATCAGAGTTTGTTCTGGCGTGATCTTTTCCGGTTTGTGTGCAACAAAGACCATGCCTGCCAATTTATGTACTACAAATTGCTGGATGGATGTAGGTAACAATCCAGCAAGAAAATACTTCTGACCAAGCCTGAGTTGGAGCCAGTATTGCTCGATATGGGTCAGATCGGAAAAATATGTACTGTAATTTAAATGAATTTCTTTAAGTGATCGATAATGTGTCCACTGATCAAGATAATCGCAAAAATCCTTACTCCACTGCACTATATTTTTTTCTTCTTTAAAATAACCAAACCCAATCATTCTAAATATCGCACCGTAATACACTCTAAAATGACTGTTTTTTGGAAACATATGGAGAAATGGAATACCGCAATGACCTTCGTGCCAGACACCCTTATGAGGAAAAAGGTTCAACATCAGTCCACCTGGTTTCAAAACCCTGTGTATTTCTTTCAGGACGCTATTAATATTTTCGACATGTTCCATAACTTGATTATTGATAACAACATCAAAGTATTCTAATTCGAAAGGGATACATCCATCAGGCATGCGTCTAATTATACCCTGATCAAAAAGATCTGATTCGACTAGTTTTGAATAATTTTCACCATCATAAAAGATATCACAGCCAAAAGTATCCATGCCCTTAGTTCGTAAAGCCTTGACAATCTGACCGGCACCGCAACCATAGTCAAGTATGTGCAAATCCGTTCGATCTAGATTGTGAATCCACTGAGTACAAAATTCATAGTTATTCATAGTATCTGTCCGAATTTACTCAATCAGTCTGTTCTGTCAATATATAGGTCTAATATTTTAAGAAATATTCACAGTTGATCTAACCAGGCCTCAAACATGATAATATACCATAATGAATAGCATAATTTTTTATCTCCTGCCAGATATTGCTGCCAGCGGTTGCGTAATAATTTTGGGTCAAAAAAACCATCATTTGACAACCGCTCTTCAGAGAGTAAATCCTCGATCCATCCTCGTAATGCTCCGCACATCCAATGATCAAGGGGGATGCCAAAACCCATTTTGGGACGCTCTACTAACTCCTTTGGGATATATTTATAGAGCAGGTGACGAAGAAGCCACTTACTTGTACCGTCGCGTAGTTTCATTGCTAGAGGCAATGTACAGGCAAACTCTACCACGCGGTGATCAAGGAGCGGGATACGTGTCTCAAGGCTATGCGCCATAGCCGCACGGTCTACCTTAACCAGAATATCATCGGGCAGATATGTCAGCATATCGGTGTACATCATGCGCTCATACATTGAAGTTGTATACGTAAAGCCTGTCCAATCATCAGGTTGAGTGCTGAGTAATTGCTGGACATGTTTGATTAAGCTCTCCGATGGTAGCCATGTTTTGATCTGATAAAATTCGACATCATTGTTGCACTGTAGTACTCTAACAATATGCTCATTATTGCTCTTCCCTAGCAGATGGGTAATCGCATACGCTGCTACTGGCCGTGCTAGGCGAGGGATGCGCCTTGATATTTCCCAGGCTCGCTTCGCACGTTGGTAGCGCTCATAACCACAAAATAACTCATCACCTCCATCCCCCGAAAGCGCTACCGTAACTTGTGAACGGGCCAGTTGTGATACTAAAAATGTAGGAATGGCTGATGTATCACCATACGGCTCATCGTATAATGTTGGTATTTTTGGGATGATTTCCATTGCTTCCTGCGACGTTAAGTAAAGTTCCGTATGGTCAGTACCTAAATGCCGGGCCACAATCCGAGCATAGTCTGCTTCGTTGTACTGCTGCTCTGCAAATCCAATAGTAAAGGTCTTGACTGGAAGACGAGACTGGGTTTGCATCAGGGCCACGATGGTAGATGAGTCGATGCCCCCAGATAGGAATGCCCCTAGGGGTACGTCCGCGACCATCTGGTCTCTGACTGCCTCGCGTAGTTTTGTTTCCAGGATTGCAAGTGCTTCATCATCGCTGCCAGTAAAGAGGTGCGCCTGACTGGTTGCTGCAACTTCCGCCAATGACCAGTATGGCTCTGGCTTTGGGAGGTTCCCAACACTACCAGCCTGTATGTAGAGAATCGTTCCAGGTATTAATTTGAATATACCGCACCAGATTGACCAGGGAGCAGGGATATAGCCAAAGCGTAAGTACACTGGTAACACATCACGGTTGATCTCCCCACGAAACGCTGGATGCTCGCGCAAAGCCTTGAGTTCTGAACCAAACAAAAAGGCTTCGCCTTGCCAGCCGTAGTAGAGTGGCTTTTCACCCAGGCGATCACGGGCCAGTGAGAGTACACGCTCTTGGCGATCCCACAACCCTAAAGCAAACATGCCCACCGCCATTTTGAGCGTGGCTTGCAGTCCCCACCGCTCAATGGCGACTACGAGCGTTTCGGTGTCAGAAGTACCGCGCCATGCCAGATCCTGCTCCCAACTCGCCTCCAGTTTGCGCCGGATCTCGAGGTGGTTATAGATCTCACCATTGAAGACTAAGACATAGCGACCCGATGGTGAAACCATCGGTTGATGTCCAGTTGGCGAGAGATCGATGATCGCCAAGCGACGCTGGGCAAGGGCGATGCCTGCTGCCGGATCGAGCCACGACCCAGCATCATCAGGGCCACGATGGGCCAGTGTTTCGGCCATACGCTTGACCACGAGTGCCGCATGATCAGGATGAGAACTATGGAGAGTCAGAAAACCAGTTAAGCCGCACATTTTTTAATTATTCTTATGTTGGCGTTGAAAAACCATCTCATAATTGCCAAGTCCGTTACTTCGATGGCCTTTAATAAGACTAAAGCCACGCACAGAAAGATATGATTGTAAATAATCAAAATTAGCAAACTCAAAAGGGTATCCTCCAAGTTCAGTCAATAATGTCATGTTTTCGACTCATACCACGGGCCGGCTTATATGTTAATAGTTAAATTGCGATCCTGGGTTGTAGTTTGAGAATGTACTTTAAAATATTCAAGACAAGCACTAGGCCATATAAAGTATAAGCATAGAGTTTTTTCATCACACGGGGTAGTTTTTGATAAACATGCTTGATTAACCACCACATATGTGACTTTGCGCCTTCGTCATTGTAAATAGCAATGTATAAATATCCATCCGGCGATACCCTTTGCAGTGCATGCTCAATGCCTAACCACATCGCACCAGTGTGATGCAATACATCCCAGGAGTAGACTATATCAAACAAGCCGAGATTTTGCATGAAATCGGTATCTAATACGCTTCCTTGTTGAATTTTCCAATGATCATCATCTGGAAAATAACGTCGCTTCAACTCTTGAGTACATACTACAGATTTGGGATCCATAGTCAAAACTATGCACTGTTGCACCGAGACGTCTTGCTGCCAGGCTGAACAAACCACTGCCTGAGCCTATGTCGAGAAAAGTTTTACCTTGTAAACTACGCACTTTAAGCATGTCACATAATGATTGCTCAGCCTTGACGATACAATCATTATTCAGTACAGATAAGAAGTCAGACCAGTTAGATCCGAAATCAAAGCGATTAGATTTGTCTTTCATGCCTATAATTTCTTCAAAAGGCTTAATATAGTTCGTGACCAAGTCACGAATTTCGCCACTTTCGCTTGCTCTTTAGGACGGCTTTTGCACTGCAAAAACCAAATGTGGAGAGGCGATAGGTTCTCCCATAACTCCAAGTATATAGCGCACGCTACTCTTAATCAGTCCCTTCGGCGAGCGTCGGCTGAAATCCGGGAACGAGCGTACGAAAAGCTTAACAGGCCGCATTCCTGCTCTAACCAGTATTTCACGCATAGCGGGAAGCGTAAAGCTTTGTTGATGACCTACATAATGGAAGACATTGCCACATGCAGGACAGACGGTTTGTTTACTTTCAAGACACTCATTAAAGGGTACAGTACCAAGCAGACTACCACCGGGTTTTAGAATGTGTTTAATATCAATAAGACCTGTATTCATCTGATCGGGTGTAAGATGCTCAAAAACTTCAGAACAGAAAACAAAATTGAAACTTTCTTTCTTAAAAGGTATGCTCTCAATCAGACCAACTTCACCAGGCACTCCATGCATATACATACGTTGAATAGCGACTCGTGAAGGATCTAGCGAGAAGGCTTTCCATCCCCGCTTACGGCACTCAATCTCAAGGGTACCATTGCCAGTACCAATATTCAGTACTGTGGGGTTGATTTTCGGAGTTAGGCAAGCCGCGAGTTGAACCAGATAGTATAAACGAGGCCATGCAGCGGCATAATTGTTAACGCCTTCACCCTGGAAATAGTCCCAGATTTTATCTTGTTTCATTTTATGCTGACCTCTGTATACGTTCGGCAAGTACTTGCTCATTTAGACCAAACAAGATTGCGAAGACAATAAAAGTGACCACACTGGTAGCTAGTGCTATACCTAACACACCTAGCCACTGTATAAAGAGTAGATTAAGTATAATATTCAGGGCAAGATTCAATGCAGCAACAATAACAAACTTGCGATGCACTTGCAGTGCCCAGGTAATACGAGTATTGAGAATCCATGCGATGTAGGCAGGAATCTGTAGCGCATACAATGCCTGGATAGCAGCAACGAGAGTCGTATCTTCTGCCGTGAATGCACCGCGTTCAAAGAGCAATCTTATTATACCGTGGGAACTAAGAGCGATAATGATAGCGCATGGTATTCCAACAACAAAGCTAAGAATTACAAAACGACGCATGGTTATGCGTACATCATGCCACTTTTCAGCGGTTACCATTGCTGAGATATAAGGCAAACTTGATGTACCGATTGCCATTGCCCCAAGTGTAAGCACCAGGGTAATAATCTTGGTGCCGTAATTGAGTGCGGCAACATTCCCGGATCCCAGAGTTGCAGCAATGGACTGATCGGCCACTATCGTTGCACTCATAAAGATTGCACCCACAGCGATGGGTGCAAAGCGTACAGTAATCACTCGCAACCAGGCGATACTACCTGGATATAGCCTCAAGCCTCGCCGTAATACGGCGATAGCAAGTATTATTGCTTCAGCCAGATAGCCAATTGTTGTGCCGATTGCCAGAGCAAAGATGTGCTGCGATGGCCCCAGTATGATCAGTGTGAGCAACACCATGATAGATATAACACCAGGGGTTATTCCGGCCAGAGCGAAGTGTTTCTCAGCATTTAAGGCCGCTCCAAATACTCGGGCTAGACTATAGAACAGTAAACTGGGCCAGAGCAACAGAGACAGATTGCGTGTAAGTTCCACTTTATCCGGGTTAAAGCCAGCGGCAAGAACATTCCAGATCATGCGCTCGGAAATAAACAGCAGCAGTGTTATTGTCAGAAATGAGATCAGACAAAAGGTCAGACCCACTGATAAAGTGCGTTGCAGCGCGGTTTTGTCATCCTGTGTACGCGCTTGAATTAGCAGTGGTACCAGTACAACATTTAACGAATTACCGAGTACATTCATAAAAAAAACTGGTAGCAGGAGTGCTATTCCGAAGGCATCAATGAAATCACTTACGCCAAACCATGAGGCAACAACCGCCTCTTTCACAAAACTCAGTACCTTAATCCCGATACTTAGTACACCTAGTAGTACCGCTACACTGAAAATCTTACGATCAGTTGAAGCGCCCACCCATTGTCCCCAGGCACTTTTTAGTTCAGCTACTGATAAGACTCTCATAATTTAGCTTTACATGTCTGTTATAGATGATTTAGTATCTCATTGATTGACTGTCATAATGATATAAGCCTCATCAGTA
>DAOTWD010000144.1:0-36886 GCA_034435975.1 Chloroflexaceae bacterium
TTGCCCACCACCCCAGAATACGGTACAATCACCGCATGTCTAACCCATCTGCTGATACACCCGTATCGCGTTCCTATCGGATCGGCGGGGCAATAAAGGTACCAGGCGTACTGTCCACAGCGCTCCGTGCAGATCCAGGCCTGGCCCTGGCGTTGCTGTGGACGGTTGTAGTTGCATTCGTGCTGTTTGCGCTGCTCTATGAGCGTGGCTTTGACGATCCATATATCACCTATCGTTATACGGTCAATATTGCTCAGAGACATGGCTTTGTTTACAATCATGGCGAGCGCGTCCTCAGTACCACCGCGCCAGGCTATGCGCTGCTGCTGGTGCCGGCCGCGTGGCTCGGTCTGCCCATACCGCTGGTCAGCAATGCACTCGGATGCCTCAGCCTGGCGCTGGGTGGATTGGCATTCTGGTTGCTGGGGAAGACCTGGAAGGCACATCTTCTGAGCAGTACTGGTCTGCTCCTGTATCCCCTCTGTCCATTACTGCTGCCAACCCTCGGTGCAGAAACATGCCTTTATGTCACTCTGGTGCTATATGGGTTTCTCTTTTATGCCCGTGGGCAGTTGAACGCCACCGCACTTGTGCTGGCGGCGGCTATTCTCGTACGCGCCGATGCGGTGCTGGCCGGGGCCGTTATGGGCTTGCATTTTCTGATCGAGCACCGCTCGCCATTCCCATGGCGGGCGCTGATCATATGCGGGATGCTGTTGCTGCCCTGGTTCGTCTTTGCCTGGCTCTATTTTGGCGCACCGCTGCCGGTGACACTGGCGGCCAAGCAGCGTCAGGGAATGATGGCGATCAGTCAGGGGTTCTTCGAGGGATTGCTGGCGTTATTGCACGGTTATTGGCGTATGCCGATCTATCATCTGCATTTTCTGGTTGGCCTGACCGGATTGATCTCTGTGCTGGCGCGGCGGCCAGCCTGGGCTATCTTGCTGGCCTGGAATGGTGTATACATTGCAGCCTATACTGCGCTAGGGGTGACACGCTATTTCTGGTACTATGGCCCATTGGCAGTTGGAACCATGGTATTGGTAGCGACCGGTGTGATGGTGGTCTATCGTCTGACCCGCCGCGTCTGGCGTAATGGGTGGGCACAGATCGGGATAGCGGTGTTGCTGCTCGCCCTGTTTCTGCCACAGGCATATGCGCTGTATGAACTGAGCCGTGTCAACGATCAGCGCGTGCAGATCTACCGGACGGTGGGGCAGTGGCTGTATGACCAGACGCCAGTGGAAGCCAGTGTCGGGACACTGGAAGTGGGGATTATCGGTTATTATGCCCGGCGACGCATGATTGACTTTGCAGGTCTGATCCAACCGGAGACGGCCCTGCAACTTGGCTCTATGACAACCTATGAAGATGCGGCACGGTGGTCATTTAAACACTTTCAGCCTGATTATCTGGTATTGCAGGCGGGGCACTTCGTGCGTCTGGAGCAGGATGCTGCATTTCAAGCGCACTGTCGTTCCCGCGAAACCTTTGAGCATACACAATATCGTGGCACGCTGGTGGTGTATGAATGTGCATGGCGATAAGGGTGCTAACGCCGCCGCACCAGCACCCGATCGCCCTCGCGGCTGGCCTTGATGTTGCTGCTGCCCCGCAGCGCCACCGGCAAAAGAATGTGCCGTCGATATGGCCCGACACTCACAATTAACTCATCACCGCTCAACGTCAGGCGCAATGCCTCACGGCGCAGGCCCGGCAGATCCATCGCAATAAACGGGGCATCGTCGTTGCGCTGCTCAATGGCTGGCACCGTGGTATAGCGTATATCTGGCTGATGGTCGGCATACAGCGCCGTGCCCAGCGCTGCCAGCGCTGCCAGTGCCGCTATACCGGGAACATCGGCATGCCACGGCAAGCGCAACAGGGGACGCAACGGCCAGATCTCCGCCGCGGCCACCATCACTGCGTGCTGTGACTGCACCAGTGGCACCAGTTGCGAATCTACCATATCGTCTGGCAGGAGTGGCCCGGCCACCAGGGCCTCAACCGTTAACCCGTGCAACTGCAACGCCGGGATCGCCAGCCGCGCTTCCTCCAACGCGACCGCATCTGGTCGCAGCACATAACGAATGGTGGTAGTGCGTCCATCCAGCACACTATCGCGGATATCTTCCAGTTGCACCCGCGCTGCCTGTAATTGATCAAACCAATCAAAGGGTAGCAACGCCAGCGGCACCAGTGCCTGACCGGGCGACGCGCTATGACGACCGGGGTCGCGGTCAAGGCCAAACAATAATCGCACGCCCCAGCGAAAACTATCCGGTAGCGACAGGGTGCGCAACAGCATATCGTGCGGCCCGGCATCGACAATCAGCAGATCATAGGCGGCCGCCCCATCACGACGCTGCTGCTGCTGACGCAGTTGCTCCAGTCCCAGCAGCACATCCAATCCTGGTAGCAGGGGCAACTCATCGCCGTCAATCGCCATTTTCATCCCCAGACGTCCGCGCATCTGTTCCCACAGCACGCTCACATGGTGCGAAACATCCAGAGACCACACACGCAGGTTAGGCGTGATAGACACGGGCGTACTTGCATCCCCAGTGCCGAACAGCGTACTCAGGCTGTGCGAGGGGCCAATACTTACCAGCAGCGTATGCTGACCGGCACGTGCCGCCGCTGTCGCCGTCGCTGCCGCTGCCAGGCTAATTCCCTGACCACCATTGCCGGTAAAAAGAAGGGTTCGCATTGTTCGTTATCCGTTCGTAATCGTTCCGGGAACCATTTGCCCGTGGGAGTTACGGAGACCGCAGGCCCCGTAACTCCCGCCAGAAACTTCAGGAAGGGCTGTGTCCCACCAAACCATCCCTATTGAACCACGATGTCTTCCTATGTTGACTACAAAACTTGCCGTGTTGATCACACAACAGAGAGGAGCTGCCTGTCTGATTGCACCGTCGCTAGAACGATCGGTCAACCAGTGGTGATTATTTAAAGACTATTCTGGTTTGTAGAGCGGCCGCATCACGAGGGCATAAAGACAGAACCACACTGCTCTGGGTTACAGCACGTCTAGCTTTTTCTAAAGCACAGGATCGCAACCCGACAAACCAGATCGGAATAACATTGAGGCCGCAGGTAAAGATGATGAGGATATGCCGCAAAATATCGCCGTGATGGTCCAGCGTACCAGGCAGGCGCGACATTGTCGTTCAACGCCTCGCCTGCTTGGACAACTGCTATAGCTTTCTATGGCAATACAGGCGTGCCAAATCCCTTCCCAGACAGTTGCTGCACAAAATGCAATCTCGTCCCTGATGTTGGCACACGACCTGCAGATGTCCCAACCACCGTGAAGTAAAGACTGACCCGTGTACCACTGAATATACCGCGGAAATGAATTCCATAGACGCCGGGTGGCAAATCGTTGCTGACTTCCAGATCTAATGGGGGTTCATAGCCTATACGTCCCTCACCATCAGCCAGCCCGCGATCTGGAAAAAGGACATAGACTCCTGTGGGATCGGTGATCCACAGCTCGACCAGCTCGTTGGACTGTAAATTCTGGCCGCGCAATTGAAACACGGTACCAGGGCCACCCTCAGCCGGAGTAACCCTGCCGTTCACGCTATCAGGGCGTGGTGTACCAGGGCCAGCCACATAATCGTTGGTTAACTTAAAGGAAGCCGCACCAATAACAGCCGTGTTATGTCCCTGGGCAACCGCAGTATAGAACCCATTGCTCAGACCACCTGTGCCAAAATCAACCTGCACAAACCCTTCGTCAACCTGTACCGCCGAATCCCGTATCGGTGTGCTGGTACCATCGGGGCCAGTTATCCAGCTACTGACCCGTTCACCAGGGGCAAACCCGGATGCCTGTAGCCTGAACGGAGTGCCAGGAGGGGCGGCAACAGGAACGATAAAAGCCTGCCCCTGTATTGATAGTTCATCATGAGCGACGACACCTAAACGTGATGCATCACCAACCACGCCCCCCGTGCGATTAATGCGGAAATAACCAATCGCCTGATTGCCACTGCGCACGCCCTGGGCATTGAACGACCAGATACCACTCTGAAAGTCCTGGTTGGTCGTAATCTCGATACGGGCATAGCCAATTGACCCCTGGTCGTCGGCCCGCACTTGAAAATCGGCCCCAAAGGTTGATTGATCTGGCGCGGTTAACCAGATGCCCACGTTTTCGCGTGGACTAAAACCACGGGCATCAAGGACAAAAGTCGTTCCACGTGGGCCACTCTCCGGTATTACACGCGCATTGACACCGGGCGGAACCGGCGGTTCCTCTGGTTCAGGCGGGGGCGGTAGCTGTGGTGGCTGTGGTGGCTGCGGTGGCTGTGGCGGCTGCGGTGGCTGTGGCGGCTGCGGTGGCGTGCCAATCGGTGCCGGTGCGCCTGGAATAACGTCTGGTGGTAACGGCGGCGTTAATTCAGGCGGCACCAGCGCACGTCCCAGACTACTGATGATCACCCGCTGACCAGGAGCCCGCTCCGGCCAGTACTCAAAGCGTGCACGCTCGAAATACTGCACCGTATGCCACCGTCCATTTTCCAATACCTCGTAAATTTCCTCGCTAATCGGGAACCCAAAGATCCGCTCACCGCCGCGTGTCTCCCAGATTTCTTTAAACCCATACTGGATGATATGACCAGTTTCGGGAATATAGCGACGCTGAGCCGTATTCTGGATGGGTGGAACCTTCGGGAACACACGTCCCTGGGTATATTCAACGCCCAGGCGGCCGAGTTCAATAAAAGGTTGCCCATTGACATCGATCGTATACTCAAACCGGGCCCGCTCAAAATACTGGGTAATCCGTCCATTGGCTGCAATGTATTCTTCTGTAAGAGGAAATCCAAAGATTTCAATACCGCCATTATTTTCCCAGAACACCCGAAAAGCGCCACGCAGATAGTGGCCAGTTTCTGGAAAATAACGCAGATCGCTCTGAGACTGTACAGCCGGAAAGGATAGAATCAACACCCCTAACAACAAGAGCAGCGCTCCCCAACGCAATGGGAAGGATAATATGTGCCCAAGGCGTTGCGCCATTGTGGGCCTCCTCTCTGATTCGAGCATTCGGTGGATATATCAGATGTAGCAGAGCATCATTAGATTTACGATATTCGCTACTGATTCAGCTTTATAATAGACAATCCAGTATCAGTTTGTCAAGCACCTTCTGCTGCTTCCCCGTGATCGACGGCTCAGATTGAGACCTATGGTTCGGGTCAGGGTGTTGGTGTTAGCGAGAATATATTCTCCTCACCAAAAAAACGTTCGCCGGGCAAGGCCGGTAAGATGGGAGCCACATCTTCAAACGATGTACCGGGGCGACTTTCAGGCTGACCTTGTAAGATGGCCGTCACCGTGATAACCCCTCCATTGACGCTGGCTTCAAACACCAGCCAGCGATCAGTCGTATTGGTAATCCGCAGATCCAGATCATTATACCCACCATCAAACCAGATACTCACAGCATCCTGATAGCGGATGCCGCTCAATCCGTTGGGATGCAACTTGAACTGGAATGCATTCGGGGGTAAGAAAGGACGGGCGGCAATCACATAGCGGCTGGCAAGATCGCAGACACCGCCTCCAAGTACCGGAACACTGCGTGAGGGACGCCGTGGTGGTGGTTCAATTGGGCGTGCTTCTGGCTCTGATTCGGGTTCTGTTTCGGGCAAAGGTACCGGTACTGGCACTGACTGAGGGGCCGGCATAGGATTGAAGGGCAGTGGCTGTACATCAGGGCTAGATGGGATAACAATCTGCACCGTTGGCCGCAGTTGGGGGGTTGCAAGGGGTGCCTGGGTCGCAATCTCAAGCTGCGTGAGTGGCAGGGTTCCCTGATCGGCTTGATCGCCCAATCCTTGCGATCGCTGTATCAACCCGGTGTAATCTGGCTGCACAGCATAAAATGTTGAAGGCAGTTGATCACTATATCCCAGGTTTACATACACATCGCGCCAGGGTAGCAGGTGTGGACGTGGGCCAAGTGTTGCAATAAAAGAAAAGGTTGCCCCGGGCGGTAGCACGACCCGGCGCAACGCCCCGCCATTGGCGTTGAGCGCGGTCAAGACATTGTGCATAAATGCCCCTTCGCCTGGCTCCAACGTAGCCGAGAACGACTGCGGCACAATCGTCGGACTGGGGGTCAGGGTTTCCGTTGGGACAGGTGTGGCCGTGGCCGTATCGGTGGCTGTGGGTGTGGCACTGGGACTGACCACGCTGGCAGGGAACCAGTTGGCAGCATTGGCGAGTGGTTGCGGCGTAGCGCTCGGTGGTGCATGGGTCGGCGAAGGTGAGGGCCTGGCCCTCGTGGTTGGCCTGATCGCTGTCGTTGGCATGGGACTGAGAGTAATCTGGGCGCTCAGGGTCATATGTTGTGGTACCAGATACATCAACAGACCAGTTACAAGCGCCAGTACGATAACCATCAACGCTGTCAGAAACAGTAAACGTTTTATCATAAGCATCTTTTGCAACAGATCGAGAGTGGCAGCGTGGCCACAGGCAATCTGTTGATACAGCACACTACCGCACTTCCTATTATACTCACTTATGCAAGTAGGTACTCTTGAAGAACCCCTATCTGGTTGAACATTAATCCATGGCGTCTGGATAAGATAAAAATACATCCTATCCTGGGTAGCAACAGCCGGTGTACCCGTGACAAAATTAGGAGAAAAGTCACAATAGAGATAAATGTGCTCCAGTACTACAACACGACTTTATCTCGGCAGGGGTGGGGGCCTGCGACCCCCCGCACCTGTTCCTTTTCTGGCAAATCAAAGCCGCATCGCACCAGCAAGGTGATTTTTGACGAGCAAAGCCGCGCCGAGCTTCCCTACCTGGAGATGGCTCGTTATAGTAAGGTTGACAAACAGTTAAAAAAGCCTATACTACAACCTGAGTGTCCATCCAATCGCTGGTATATGAACAGAATATATGCGGTGGCTTGAAGTATATACCGGCTTGAAGTATATGCCCTTTGTGCCTGTGATAGCGTAGAAACGTTCAAATGCTGGAACGTACCGCTTTGCTGCAGGCCAAAACCAGGCGGTGATGAGCGACCGCGTAACTCGTATCCTTCGTTCGTAGGATAGAAGGAACCGACTATGCTCCTGGCTTTGCTTGCTCTGGCATGGATCGTCGGCATTATTAGTACAGCATGGTTCTCCCCTGCTCCAGCGCTGCTCGGCGTCCTGATAGGGCTGGGACTGGTAAGTACAGGCCTGGGATGGCACACCTATCCTGTGCGCCGGGCGGGGCTGATGCTCGTCTGTGCTGCGTCAGGCGGGTTGCACTTGCTCCTGGCACAACCTGAAGCAACCCCGCATAGCCTCACCCAACTGGCCGCGTATAGCTCTCATGATATCGGGTTGCAAGGCGTGGTACAGGCTGATCCGCGGCAAACTGAGGAGACGCAACAGGTTCTGCTTGAGACCGAATTAGCCAGCGTGGATGGCATGCTGATGCGCATTGAGGGTCAGGTACTACTGCATGTGCCTCCCTATCCGGCTTATCGCTATGGCCAGCGCCTGCTGGTGCATGGCCAGTTGCAACAACCACGCCCGGCCCGACATCCCAATCAGTTTGACTACCGCGACTACCTGGCTCGGCAGGGCATCTTTGTCCTGATGTATAATCCACTGGTCGAAGTGCTGCCAGGGGTTGATGGCAATCCCTTCTTGCGCGGGTTGCTGGCCTTCCGTACTCACTGCCATGCCCGACTGCTGCGTATGCTGCCCGAGCCACAGGCATCATTGGCCGCCGGGATTTTGCTCGGCCTGAAGGCGACCATCCCCACTGAAGTGCGTGATAGCTTCGCGGCAACCGGTACCGCCCACATTCTGGTGGTATCAGGATGGCATTTAAGTATCGTCGCAATGTTGCTGGTGACAATGACCACCCACGCGGGATTGAGCCGCCGCACAACATTTATCATCGTGCTAGCGTCCATCTGGGTCTATGCGCTATTTGTGGGTGGCACGCCCAGTGTGTTGCGCGCCGCTGTGATGGCCAGCCTGACGTTGTTTGCCAGTACTGCCGAACGCCGGGCAGAGCCGTGGACGCTACTGCTGCTGGCCTGTTTTGCGCTCACACTCCTGAATCCGCAAATCCTGTGGAATGTTGGCTTCCAGTTATCAGCACTGGCAACCGCCAGCCTGTTTGCCTTTGCAACACCGATTGAGGCCTGGCTGCTACGTTGTCCGCCATTGCGCTGGTCAGCCCTGGCATGGATGCGAGCCGCATTAACCGCAACACTGGCGGCCCAGATCCTGGCGCTTCCACTGATTATGTACCATTTCGGTACGGTGTCTTTGATTGCGCCGCTGGCGAATGTGTTGCTGGCTCCGGTACTGCCTCTGGCAATGCTGCTGGGTGGGTTGACGCTGGGAGCGGGGCTGATCTGGCTCGAACTGGGGCAGATCGTCGCGTTGAGTGCCTGGCTCCCGCTCACCTGGATTACGTATGTCACCGACTGGCTGGCCGAACTCTCCTGGGCAGCTATGAGGTTACCGCCGTTTCCATCATGGCTGCTCGCCGGCTACTATGGTCTGCTCGGTGGTTGGTATGTCTGGCAGCAATGGGCAGAAGGTGTTGTAGAGGTGGAAGATGTGCCCGTGCCCTCTGCACCAGAGCGCACTGAACCCAGCCCGGCAGCAGTACAATAAGGTGTTGTAGTGGCAGAAGACGTGCTCGTGCTACCCATCAGCCTGTGCTAAACGGTTGCGGTGTTTGTATTGCTAATAATCGATACCATGTTCACGGGCCCACATGATCGCTTCGGCCCGTGAGTTTACCCCAAGTCGGGCATAAATGCGACTGGCATAGTTACGTACAGTTTGCTCCGACAGGTTTAGCTGAGTGGCTATGCGCAAATTGCCCCAACCTTGAGCGATCAGGCACAGGATTTCTTGCTCACGTGCAGTGAGGGCCAGGAACTTCCAATGGGTTGATGTTCCCCGTTTCCAGCGACCGACCTTCCTGGCGATTGCTGGACTAAACCAGGTTTTACCCTGGGCAACAGTGCGAATGGCTTGCACAACGACGTTCGTTGTTTCACCTTTGAGCAAGTAGCCCATCACACCAGCAGAAAGCATCTCCTGCACACTGGTGTCATCGTCCATCATCGTCAAGATCAAGATCTGCGTAGTCGGGCAATGCTGCCGGACATACGCCACGGTCTCGGTCGCGGTGGGGCCAGGCATATGCAGATCGAGCAACAGCACGGTCGGTTGTAATTCACGACACAGGTGCTGCGCCTGCGTGCCATCACTGGCTTCCCCAACCAGCATAATATCCGCCTCCACCGCCAGTGTCTTACGCAAGCCTTTGCGCAAGATTGGATGATCGTCTGCCAGCACAATACGTATAGGACTGGTTGTCATGGGTTTTCCTCTCGTACTGACCGCCCCTGAACGATACCAGATTGCTACGACGCACCGGATACTGCCAAAAGCAACACGCGATGCGCTGGTTCGGTCGGGCGAGGAAACGTGTACTACGTTTGCAAGTTAGCAAAATACAAAAACATATGCATATCGTAACACGGTATGCCATAATATGCGAGAAGCATTGCTTCCCTGCATGGCTACGTCAACATCCCGGTAATCAGCCGTACGTTGTTAACCGAGATTGTAGCATACCCTGGCTAGTGCCCCAGAACTGGCTCAAACCGGAATGGAGCTTCACCTTCACCTGACAACCATGCTATCATATATCTACGAGGTGATAGTAATGTCCAATTTTCAGGATGTGCGCATCCTCTACATAGAAGATGATCCCGACGCAGCACGACTGGTGCAGAAATGCCTGGAGCGTGCAGGTTATACTGTTGATCTGGCATGCGATGGTGCCGAGGGTTTGCAGATGTATAATGCGGCCATCCATACGCTGGTGGCTGTGGATCAGAACATGCCTGTCTATACTGGCCTGGATGTGATACGTTCTCTCGCCTCACGCGGATCATTGCCACCGCTCATTATGATCACGGGGACAGGCAGTGAAGAAGTTGCGGTTGAGGCCATGAAGCTGGGAGCCAGCGATTATCTGGTCAAGGATGTTGAGGGACGCTATCTGCGTCTATTACCGCTGGTGATTGAACGCACGCTCAAGCAACAGCAGCTCGCGGAGCAAAAGCGGGTGGCCGAGGAGGCGCTCCGCGAACGTGAGGCGATCTACCGCGCCATGTTTGAGAAAAACTGGGCGGTCAAGCTCTTGATTGAGCCAACAACCGGAGCCATTGTAGACGCCAATCCCGCAGCCAGCGCGTTTTATGGCTATTCCTTAGACAGGCTGCGCACAATGAATATCGCAGACATCAACGATCTACCGCCCCAGGAGATTGCCGCCGAAATGGAGCAGGCCCGCAACCAGCAACGGGTATACTTCAACTTTCGTCATCGGCTGGCAACCGGGGAGGTGCGCTATGTAGAAGTATATTCCGGGCCGATCGAGACCCGGGGCCGGGTGCTGCTCTATTCGGTTATTCACGACATTACCGACCGCGTGCAGGCCGAGGCGGCCCTACGAGCAGCGCATGTCGAACTGGAACAGCGCGTGCAAGAGCGCACCGCTGAACTGGCCCATACCAACCAGGCCTTGTATGCCGAGATTGCCGAACGTCACCGCGCCGAGGCTGATCTGCGCCGGCGAAACGAGCAGTTAGCTATCCTCAACCTGGTCACTGAAGCCGTGAATCAGTCGCTGGCACTTCCAGAAGTATTGATTACCCTGCGCTCCATTTTCGCTCAACATTTGCATATCACTGCCGGTGTCATTTATTTGTATCATGAGGCCGAAGACAGCCTCTCCATTGAGACCGTATGGGGCATCCCTGAACCAGCGCCACTGACCATATCAGGACAACTTGCGGTGGCAAGCGCACACAACTGGCAAGTGGTTCGTGAGCAGATACCAGTTATTTTAGATAACATCCCTTGCCTTCCCCCCGCATTAGAAGCGCTCCAGTGTACATTTGGGAGAACACACTACCAGTACCTGGGGATCCCTCTCCTGGCTCAGGGTGAAATCCAGGGTGTACTGGATCTCTTTAGCACACATCCCGAAGCCTTTCATACCGATCATATCACCCTGTATACAACGGTTGGGCAGCAGGCCGGTTCTGCTATTCAAAAGGCACGTTTGTTTGAACAGGCTCAGACAGCACGCGAGCGCCTCCAGGCACTCTCCTGGCGTCTAGTTGAGGTGCAGGAGAACGAACGACGCACCATTGCCCGTGAGTTGCACGATGAGGTCGGGCAACTCTTGACCAGTATGCGTCTCTCAATCGATATGCTATGTCGGCTACCAGTAGAGAAGGTGGCTTGCCGCCTGGAGCAACTCCGCACACTGGTGGAGGAGTTAATGCAGCGTGTGCGCGAGATGTCGCTGCAACTACGCCCACCCATGCTTGATGATCTGGGGTTGTTGCCAACCCTGCGCTGGTATATTGATCGCTATATGTCGCAGACCGGTATCCAGGTTATTTTTAAACATGGCGGCCTGGATCAGCGGCGCTTTGCGGCCAACATTGAGACCGCGGTCTATCGCATGGTGCAGGAAGGGCTGACCAACGTGGCGCGCTATGCCGAGACACCAGAGGTCGTGGTACGGGTCTGGGCCACAGACACGATGCTGGGAGTTCAGATTGAAGATCAGGGGCGTGGCTTTGATCCGGTACGTGCTCTGGACAAACATGCATCGATCGGGTTGTCTGGTATGCGCGAACGCATGTTGTTGCTCGGCGGCGATTTACGTATCCAGTCCGCCCCTGGTCAGGGCAGTCGGCTGGCGGTTGAGTTGCCATTATAAGCCGTATGCGAGCAGATCAGCCAGGCGTCGCTGCATCCGCCAGGCTGCCAGTGGCGAGGAGGCCGATTGCAGCCAGCGGGCCAGCTCACCAATTGCGGCTATGCGGCGTGATTGTATCGCCCGGCGTTGGGAGAGCAGATCTGGCAGTTCACTCAATGCCTCCAAGCGCCCCGCAACTATTGCAGGTTGGTGCCGCAACGTGGCATAGGCCAGCACCAGCAGATCGTAGCGCAAGATCGCCGGCAGGCAGGCAAGCAGCAGTGCCGCGGGCAGACAGCGCACAATCACCCGCAGGCGATTGCGCGCTAGTAACCGTTGCTTGAACGCACTGCTCTGACCAGCACTGGCAGAGTAGACATGTCGCGCCTGTGCAGTCGGTGCCAACCAGCATTGCCATCCACGCAGGCGAGCGCGCCATGCCAGATCCACATCTTCCAGATAGTTGAAGAAATGAGCCGCAAAGGGGCCGGTATCCTCAATCAATTCACGCCGCAACAGCGCCAACCCACCGCTAGCCCCGAAGATTTCGATCGGCAGCGACGGGAGAGCATCCGTAGGCACCCCTAACCAGCGATCAAGCGCGACGCCATCGTGCTGAATCTGAATGCCTGCCGAGGCAACGATCAGCGGGTGCCGACTAAACGTCAGCACACCCGCCACCGCTCCCGCCTCTGGATGCGCCTGCATGGTAGCCCACAACGCCGCCACGCATCCCGGCTCAACCAGGGCATCATCGTTGCACAGCAGCAGCAACGTACCCTGTGCAGCCTGGATACCCGCATTCGTGCCACCGGCAAAGCCCAGATTGCGAGGCAGTTCTAGCAAGCGGATATCCGGCATATGCACCCGCGCCCACGCTGCTACCCCGTCGCGCGAGCCATTATCCACCAGCACGATCTCGTCATCGTCGCCCAACTGCGCACGCAACGCTGCCAGGCAGGCCGGCAAATAGCGCCGGGCGTTCCAGGAGGGAATAATGGCTGAGATCGGCGGTCGTGTTATGCTGATGCTGTTCATCGTTCCTTCTCGTCTCAGCAATGACATCTTCACCGGTTAACGTATTGCCCCAACCGTAGATGTAGACCAGTTATGGCTAGATATGATTATAATATGGCAGGCGCAAACCAGGCATACGCCAGATTATAAAGGAATACACCGGGGATGAATACCACCAGAACTATAATCGAAGAAACATTTCGCTCGCCATGCTGGTTGCACTGGCAAGCGACAACAACGCCTGCTGGACATGTGCTGGTCACTGCAGACGGGTTGCGCCTGTTGCTATCCAGAGCGCAGCGCACAGGCTATGCCAATACGCAGATTGATGATTATGCACGCCTTCCACGCCACCGGTTTCCCTGGAAGCCGCCAGTGCGCCTGACGGTGCGGGCCAGGGCATCAAGCATGCTGGCCGGTACTGCCGGATTTGGCTTCTGGAACGACCCGTTTGCTCCTGGCCGGCGTGGTCTGGCTCTGCCAGCGGCCATCTGGTTCTTCTATGCTTCGCGGCCATCCGATATGCCGCTGGCACAGAATGTACCGGGACATGGCTGGAAAGCTGCCTGTATCGACGCCACACAACCTGCAGCACTGGCCTGGGCACCACTGGCTCTGCCAGTGCTCTTGCTCAACCAGTGGCAACCGCTGTATCAGCGTATCTGGCCGCATGTACAACGCGCACTGCGTATCAGTGAGGCTATGCTTCCGCCGCTTGATACGCAGTGGCACGAGTATACGCTCGAATGGTGGCCGAATGGTGCCCGATTCTCTGTCGATGGCCGAATCATGCTGGAAAGTGATCGCGCACCACGCGGCCCGCTAGGCTTTATCGCCTGGGTGGACAATCAATGGGCCGTGGTAACACCCCGTGGGCGTTTCGGCTGGGGTTTACTGGAGGTTGCGGGCCTTCAAGCGCTCGACCTGGCCTCTGTGCGAATCGAGCGCCTGGAGTGAGCAAACACCAGACACTGCGTGCTTAACGCAACGCGAATGTCACCTGCACCTGAGCGCTGAAGCTCTGTTCGCCTGTCTGGATCGGTACTGAAGCCATAGTATCTTCGGCAAAATCACGCTCCTGGGGAACCGGAAACGGCATACTGCCAATGCTCTCGGTAATCACCAGAATGTCACCCAGGTTGTTGCCGCTGCTTTGAGCCAGTTGCCCCGCCCGCACACGCGCATCAGCCACCGCCTGGTCGCGTGCCTGCGTCAGCAACTCGGTCGGATCGGCCACCCCAAAACGAATGCCATAGACCCGATTGGCCCCCACATGCACCACCTGATCCAACAGCGTTCCCGCCTGATCCAGATCGCGAATAGTCACCGAGACCATATTGCTCACGCGATAGCCAACCACCTGGCGTCCCGCATTATCATAGGTCGCGCTGATGTTAAAACTGCTGGTCTGAATATCTTTCTCGGCGACCCCCAGTTCCTTGAGCCGGTCAATAATGGCCTCAGCCTGGGTGTTGTTCTGGGCTAAAGCCGCCTGCGTGGTGTTTGCCTCGGTTTCGACTCCAATCTGCACATAGGCAGTGTCTGGAATACCCTTGACCTCGCCCTGCCCAATCACTGTAATATGCCGGGCAGTGGATGCGCCACCGGCTGGTTGCGCCTGAGCCGAACTGGTCAGCAGCAAACTGAGAACAATCGCCAGAATAGCCACCAGTAAAACACTGGTAAAAACCCCAAAAATAATCAGTGTACGACTTGCCATAATTTTTGATTCTCCTGATAGGCGCGAAGCGCTGTGATTCCTGTATACCAGAAGGACGGCGACGAACAGGCAAAAGTTCCCCTCACTCCACGCCCAGCGGCTGAAGCCGCGGGCGACCAGCGGCAAAGCCAGCCTGCGCTGGCTCTAACCGGCCACGCAAGCGGCCTTTGGAGCACGAGCCGAAGCCTTCAGGCCCGGCGGGCCAGTGGGTTGCGCGTGCAGAACTTTACATCACACCCGGTGTCAGGGTGCCAGACTCCGGCTTGACGCCAACCAGGTTGTGTGCTATAGTCGTACCAGGATAGAGACAGCGCGAGCTTCTGTGGGAAAAACGTCTGGAATCTATGCAACCGTTTGCACCCAACTTTTTCTTTTTTTCGTTTGTTTATGCCAGCTATGATAAAGACTGGTTGCTCCGCGTTGGGTAAGATCTAAACGTAACAGACAGATAGATAAACGACAAGGCGTGGAGCAACAAATTCCACGCCTTCTTTGTTTATCTCGAATGACAGCGAGGTTGATGATGACTATGTGGTGTCGCGGAATCCGGGGGGCAACCACGGCAATGGACAATACACGTGAGGCGATACTGGAGGCCACCCGAGAATTGTTGGAACAACTGATTGCCGCAAATGGCATTGTGGCCGAAGATATTGCCAGCGCGTTCTTTACAACCACGACCGATCTCAATGCCGAGTTTCCGGCGGTGGCAGCCCGCGCCCTCGGATGGCTCGATACTGCATTGCTGTGTGGGCACGAAATGATGGTACCGGGCAGTCTGCAACGCTGTATTCGAGTACTGGTGCATTGGAACACCACCCGCCGTGCCGATGAGATTGTGCATGTCTATATTCGTGGTGCCCAGAATTTACGACCGGAGCGAGCGGCACTGGTGGCACTGACACCAGTGCCGCAAAAACCGCAGCCTTGATGATATGTATGACCAAGAGCTTACTGCGAGAGGAGGATCGTTCGATGATTGTGATTATGCGCAGCAATGCAACGACTGAGCATATTGAGGCCGTTCTGGAACGGCTACAGGAGTATGAGTTGAAGGGGCATCTGATCCATGGCGAGGAACGCACCATCGTGGGCGTGGTTGGTGCGGCTATTCCGCCCACGTTGCAGGAGGAACTGGAGGTCTTTGATGGTGTCCAGGAGACAGTACGTATTACCCGGCCTTACAAACTGACCGGACGTGAATTTCATCCCCACGATACGATTGTCGATGTGTGCGGCATCAAAGTGGGCGGCAACGCCTGCGTGGTGATTGCCGGGCCATGTGCAGTGGAAAGTGAAGAACAGATTATCGAAACCGCACGGGCGGTACGCGAGTATGGCGCAACCATGCTGCGCGGAGGCGCCTTCAAGCCACGTTCGTCACCCTACACCTTCCGCGGGTTGGGTGAGTTGGGGTTGCAACTGCTGGCGCAGGCGCGAGCCGAAACCGGTTTGCCCATTGTTACCGAGGTTATTACGCCGACCGACGTGGAACTGGTGGCCCGCTACGCCGATGTCTTGCAAATCGGCGCTCGTAACATGCAGAACTACCAACTGCTGGAGGAAGTCGGACGAACCGGCAAGCCAGTCTTGCTTAAGCGAGGCCTGTCGGCTACCTTTGAGGAGTGGCTGCTGAGTGCCGAATATGTGGTTGCACAGGGCAACCCGAACGTAATCCTGTGCGAACGTGGCATCCGTACCTTCGAGACGGCCACGCGCAACACGCTGGATCTGAACGCCGTGGCACTGGCGAAACGACGCTCGCATCTACCCGTGATTGTCGATCCCAGCCACGGCACTGGCAAATGGTACCTGGTACAACCAATGGCACTGGCAGCACTGGCTGCCGGTGCTGATGGCATCATTATTGAGGTACATCCCGATCCTGACCGGGCACGGAGCGATGGGAATCAATCATTGACCCCGGAGAACTTTGCCCGAATGATGCCGCCCTTACGCGCCGTTGCGTCCGCTATGGGGCGTTCGGTGGTCGCTTAGCACGGACACCAATATTTTCCCCGTTCCGTGAAGCGCCCGCTCTTGTCGGCGGATAGCCAGCGACGCTATAGCAATCCTAAGTTGTGCAGCACCGGAGTCTCGGCTTGAGCCTGGCCTCGCTCTGTCCCGGCTTTCGTCGGGGCTCCCGTGTCCCATTGACAGTACTACAACGAGCTATCGCCTGGGTAGGAAGGCGCAGCGCGGCTTCGCCCCGCCGAAATTACCGGGAACAGGCGTAGGAACCGCACCCTCCACCCCTGCTGACATGAAGTCGCGTTGTAGTGATGGAGGCGTGCTATAACTGAAATTTTCATCATAATCTAATGATACGACGACAGCAAAGTAATAATTTCAATAGTACTGTGCAGCAGAGCAACCTGCTGCTGTAGCAGGATTATCTTTTTAATGCTATGTCCACCTTGCCTCTGTCAAAAAAAACCCCTCGATTGTCAGCCATCGTTAACGAATTGTCAGTTACTACCGGTAGTCTATGGCTTGACACCCCCCCCTTGCATGTTATAATTGGCCTGACCCTGTTGATTGGCATTGTGCGAGGAATTATAACCTGGTGAGACAACCGTTACCCCATCTCCGTAACCTGGCTATTGCATCGCTGGCGATATTGCTCGTGCTGGTCGTTGCCTTACAACCGGATTTTGCTCCAATACTGGCGCAGGTCGAAGTTGAGTTTGTTCCAGATCGTTTGGATCGAGAGGAAAGACCAAGTCAAACCGTTGAATTTACATTCTCTCTTATCAACAACGTTCCCCAGGGACGTACCTATGATATTACAGTGTTAGACTTGCCCGCGGGCTATGTGGTTGTCATTCCTACAGCATCCCTTACATTAGCTGGTAATGGCGGACGCGCTGACGTTCGAATTCTTGTTACTATTCCTGATAATGAAATACGCCGTACAGTAATAGGGCGAGTTCGTGCCCGTGACCGTGATCAGGGACAACGTGAAGCTTTTGCTCAAATCCGTATTAACGTCGATGGCCCCACGCCCACCCCCACCAATACTCCCGTTGGCACCAACACACCGACGCCCACGGCTACCCCCACGATTGGCTTGTTCTGTGAGGATGCGTTTGAGCCGGATAATCGGCGCGAGCGAGCGCGGGTGATCGATGTCAACACCAACCAGGAACGCACGATCTGTCCTGCGGGCGATGAAGACTGGCTGGTGTTTGGCGGTGTTGGCGGTAAGATTTATACGATTGATATTATTCAGATGTCGCCTGGTCTGGATCTCACCCTGGAATTGTTTGACTCTGATGGCAACAGCCTGGCCTTTAACGATGACTTTTTTGACCGCGATCCTCCCAATCCATTTGATATGCGCCCGCGTATTCAAAGCTGGCAATCACCACGTGATTCCCAGTATTTCATCCGCGTGCGCGATGCTGCCGGGCGGGGTGCGCCCGGTTATACCTATACCATTGCTCTACTCGGTGAAAGTTATGGCATTACGCCAGTTGCTGTACCCGAAATTTGTCTCGACCGCTTTGAACCCGATGGGTTGCCCGAGCAGGCACCGCTGATTACCTCCAACGAGATCCAAGAAAATCGCCGCCTCTGCCCCGATGGTGACGCCGACTGGGTGACATTCTTTGGGAGTGCGGGCAAGCGTTATTTCATTTATACTGATACACGGCGCTATCGTGGTGCGATTGATGTCAATCCTGGTACCCAGGCTGGTGCGGATACGATCATGCTCCTCACTGACCGTGATGGCATCAGCGTGCTGGACATGAATGATGATATTCCGGGCGGCAATACGCTTGACTCGCAGATCGAGTTTATCCCCGAAGTTGATGGGTTCTACTTTGTGCAAGTCAAGAATGTTGGGGACATCGGTGGTCCGCTGATCCGCTATGATCTGGTGCTACAGCTTTGCGTACCAGGCCAGACCAACTGTGGGCGTCCAGCGGCTAATCTCGATCTGCCACGTCCACCCGCTGGCCCGCCGCAACCCACGGTGTCGCCCACCTCTGTGGCGACACCGGTCGAGGAGTTTCTGCTAAATGAGATCAGCAATACCCGTAGTGGTAGTATCATTAACCGTGCCACGGCAACGCCCACGTCCACGGCAACGTCGCTGGCAGACCAGGAGTGAGTGACCTGGATCAGAAACAGGTGAATCGTGATCGGTATCAATAATAGTCCAACGGCAGGGGAGATGACTCAGCGTGAGTCGTCTCCCCTGCCATCGTGCCCATACTATGCATGCCCGTTCTGCATATGACGAGGTGGTCGAGGTCAGTCGGTATCTGCTGACGGCGATCGGGCGACGTCAGGCTACCTCACTGGCCGAAGCCCAGGCGGCAGCCTATGTTGATGGCCGCCTACGCCGAGCCGGAATGCGTGTGAATGCCGATACCTTCCAGGCACCGATCAACATGGGTCTGCTGTATCCACTGCTGGCCTTGCTCGCACTGGGAACAGGCTTGCTGGCACACTGGCTCCCCCTCCCTGCCAGTCTATTTGCTCTCTGGCTCTTGCTCGTGGCACTGAGCGACGGTCTGATACCGCTTCCACCGCTACTGACAATCCGCCGTGACTGTCAGAATATTATCGGCACCCGGGCCAGTGAGCAACGGCCACGCTGGCGTGTCGTATTGCTGGCACCGCTGGATTCAGCACCCGACCGCACCATCCGCAATAGCTGGATCGCCGGGCAGCGTATGGCAGTACTGGGCCGTAGTATAGCCCTGGGCCTGCTGGCATTGCTGGCATCCCTCCATGCCATACGTCCACACGAGAACTGGTCGTATGCTCAGGCCTTGCCCCTGAGCTATCTGCTTGTCACCCATCTACTGTTGCCCGTGCGTATCGGAACCGCGCCCGGTGGCGCAGGAGCGCTGGCCGTGCTGCTCGCTGCTGCCGAGCGCTTGAATGCCCTGCGCACCGTTGAACTGTGGACAATAGCGCTGGGCGCAACTGCCACAGGCAATACAGGTCTGTACAACCTGCTACAGCGTTATCCTTTTCCGCGCAGCGAGACACTCTTTCTCAACCTGGAATCGTTAGACCGCGGCCAGTTGACCTACGCTGCACGAGAGGGCGTATTGCATGTACGACGAGCTGATCCGTTGCTGATTCGCCTGGCGGCAACTATTGGCGCCGCTGATCCGCAGATTAACGTTGAGCCGCGTTCCTACCATACGGCACCATCGATTGCTGCACCATTGCAACGCCAGGGCTATCGCGTATTAACGTTCTTGACCTACGTTCCTGCAGATACCGATCTGGCCCTGGATACGCCTCTGGCCCAGATCGACCCGCAGGTGTTAGAACAAGCAACTCGACTGGTGGTGAGCATAGTGCAGCATCTGGATACCGAGCCACTCACGAGGTTGACACCAGCACTATCCGGTCGCCCTGCCCGTAAACGGGCGGGCTTTGCGTGAGTAGCCCGCCCGCTGAGGCATCAGGCTACTATGGGGAATCAGAGCGAGACAGCGTTCCGTCAACACCGATTTGCGTCTTCCCACGCACTGTGGTATGATCGCCAATGCCCCGCCTTGCACGTGAGATGGGTGTATGTTTTGAGCCAACATAGTTTCGAAAGGGAACCTGATTCCTCTAGAGTGGGCCATGCGGCGGGCCGCAGAATCCACGGGCAGGTACCCACCTGGCAAATGCCGGTTCGAAGCAAACTCATCCACGGCAATGGCAGGGTTACATATGTGCCCGCTGTCCATAATGATTGCTCTGTTTGACGGCTGGTTGAGAGATCCATGCTGTACCTCCTGTATGGTCCTGATGAATTAGCCCGTAGCGAGGCGCTCATCGCCTTACGCGCCAGGCTCCCCCCCGATGTGGCCACATTGAACAGCACGACCTTCGATGGCCGCAAGCTCAAGTTCGAAACGCTGGTCAGCGCCTGCGAAGCCCTGCCATTTCTGGCCGACCGGCGGCTGGTGATTGTCTATGATGCTTTGAAACACCTCCAGGCTGGTAAGGAACGCGATGCCCTCCGCGCCTACCTGGAACGTGTCCCACCCACATGTGATCTGGTTTTTGTTGAAACTGAAGATGTTGACAAACGCAATACGTGCTTTACCTACCTGAAGAAAGCGGGGCAGGTCTCCGAATTTCAGCCGCGTACCGGAGTCGATTTGCTACACTGGCTACAGGCGCGGGCACAGGCACTCCAGGTACGCCTGGACAGCGCTGCAGCCCAGCTTCTGGTCGATTATGTGGGCAATGAGAGTCGTATGCTGGCAACCGAACTGGATAAACTGGCAAGTTATGTCGGACAAAAGGGACGGATTACGACTGCGGTGGTGGATCTGCTGGTACAGGATGCGCAGGAGCAAAACCTGTTTGCCTTTATTGATGACCTGAGCCTGCGCCGAGGAGCCGCAGCGCTACGTGGTGTGCGCGCGCTGCTAGCAGATGGGCAAGCAGCACCCTATATTCTGTTTATGCTTGCGCGGCAGGTGCGTATCTTGCTGTGTGTGCAAGAACTCGCAACCCAACATAGACATGCTGAGGACATTGCCGCGCAACTCAAGCAAAAACCATTTGTAATTCGCAAGGCATTAGCACAGATCCGCAACTATCAGAGGAATGAACTCGAGAGATTCCATGATCGCCTGATCGAATACGATCAAGCGATCAAGACAGGACGCATCCAGGCCGAAGTAGCACTGGATCTGCTGGTGATGGAAATAGGTGCAGAAGAGCGGCACAAAGGGTCATGAATATCAGCACAATCCGCTGCCGCCGCTCGCAGTCATCCACTGACGGGCTGGCGTGCCGCATGAAACTTCTTCCACAAGCGCGACTTCCGGCGAGCAACATTGTTTTTATGCAGAATGCCCTTGACCGCCGCTTTATCCATCGTGCTAATCGCTATGCGCAATGCTTCTTCGCTCGGGTTGCCACTCATAATTGTCTGTTCGGCCTTCTTAATCATCGTTTTGACACGAGAACGATACATTCGATTGCGCATGCGCTTACGCTCATTCGTACGGATACGCTTTTTTGCTGAAGACGTGTTCGCCAAAGTACAATACTCCCTCAATACAGCTTGCTCAAACCAGATTAAGATAACCCATGCATCCAGTTGGTATATACCCACCTGTTGCACTGATACTGGAGACTACCCTGAACAAGGATTATAGCAGAAGGATCTAGCTCGTGCAACTCTCATTGCTTGTCCAGCGGGTACGTGGCCCGCTCTTGAACAGTATGATCGTGATGAGCGGCTACGTGCTCAGCCGTATCACTGGCCTGGGGCGCGATGTGGTGATTGCCAGACAGTTTGGTACCAGCGCCGATCTGGGTGCCTACTATGCCGCGTTTCGGGTCACCGATCTGCTCTACATGGTAATCATTGGCGGTGCGCTGGGCAGTAGTTTTATTCCGGTCTTTATCCAGGTCTGGCAGCGGGACGGGGTCGAACGTGCCTGGCATCTCGCCAGTGCAGTGGTTTCGTGGGCGTTGCTGCTGCTGGCGCTCGCCAGTATGGTGCTGTGGCTGCTCGCTCCTACCCTGACAGCCCGTATTTTTGGTGGTACAGCAACCGATGTGGCTTTAACGGCACAGATTATTCGCCTGTTTCTGCTCTCACCACTCTTACTCGGCCTGGGTGGTCTAGCAATGGCCGCCCTGAATGCGCAGGATCGCTTCACCCTGCCCGCTCTGGCTCCAGCCCTCTACAACCTGGGAATCATCGGCGGGGCGGTGCTGCTCGCACCGCAGTGGGGCGTCTGGGGCTTGAGCTGGGGGGTAATTATCGGAGCTGCGTTGTATCTACTCATCCAGCTACCGGGACTGTGGCGTATGGGTATGCGCTTCCAGGTGACGCTCGGTTGGCACTTGATGGAACTCAAAACGATAGCGCAGCAGATGACCCCACGTGTTTTTGGCCAGGCAGCAGCACAGATCAGCCTGTTGATCACGGCAGCACTAACCACCCGGTTAGCGCTGGGTTTTGAACAACTGGCCGGTTTGAACTATGCCTATCAGTTGATGTTATTGCCCTATGGGGTCTTCGCATTGAGTCTGAGTACCGTCGCCTTCCCACGCCTGGCACGGCTGATTGCCGAGGAGCAGCATGCCGAACTGCATGCAAGTGTGCGCCAGACGCTGGCGATCATTCTGTGCCTGATGCTCCCTGCTACCGCTGGCCTGCTTATCCTGAATATCCCGCTGGTACGTCTGCTCTTTCAACGCGGTGAGTTTGATCAAGCATCACTGGCGCACACAGTGGCTCCGATGCTTGGCTATGCCACGGCGTTACCAGCCTTTGCTGCTTCGGAAATTCTTATTCGTACCTTCTATGCGATGCAGAAAACCTGGCTGCCCGTTTCAATCGGGTTGTTTCAGGTTACCCTGAACCTGAGCATTGGCATCATGGCCTTGCTGCTGGGCGGCGGCGTTAGTATGCTGACGATGGCCTTTAGTCTTGCCAACAATGTCGAGGCGATCCTCCTTTTTATCCTGCTGGGCCGGCAACAACCCGGTATCTGGCGCGATCGCTCGCTCTGGCGTTCTATACGAGCGGCACTGCTGGCAACCAGTGTTGTCGCGCTCTTTTGGTATGGGATGAAATATTATTCGCTCGCATGGTTGCCGTTTCTGGCACTCACTGGTCAGTATGTCTGGCAACGCGACAGTATTGGTTTACTACTATGGCTTGTGGTTGTGGGAGGAGCGGGAGGTGTCCTCTACATGCTGGTTGCTGCTGCATGCGGTATGCCAGAGGCGCAGGAATTCTGGACACGCGTACGGCGATACCTATCCTGGTTCTAGACATTAACGCAGCCAGCGTCGGCAGGTAATGGTCGTTCCCTGCCCCGCAACAGAATGAATATCCATTTCGTCCATGAGGCGCCGTGTTCCAGCCAACCCCAATCCAGACACTGCCGCAGCCGGGTGGCCGTCATTTAAGAAAAGATCAAGATTGGCGATGCCTGGCCCCTGATCCTCAAAGATCATCTCAATGCCAGACCGCGTATCATGGCGTATCTGCGCAATCGTGACGCTACCCTCACCAGCGTACAACAAAATATTGCGTGCCAGTTCGGAAGTGGCCGTGGCAATCCGTGCCTGATCAATCGCGCTAAAGCCCATACTGCGAGCAACATCACGAGCAGCCATCCGTGCGGCAATAATGTCCGCATCGGAACGGATCGAGACTACATGAGGCGCAATCTGGTGCATATTGGTTATAAACCTTGACGCCGGTGTCATCATACTATTCTGCAAAAGATTCCATTGCGCCACGTTCTGTGCGAGAACGTGGAAGACACATCGCTGAACTTGTACATACTCAAATGAGACCCGCATGATCCTTTCGTAAACCTGTATTTCCTCCTCAGCAACCACCCGATGAAACAACACTACGTAGTAACACGCAGACCTGGCAGTTGTGCATACAATTGTCGAAAGCCCTGCCCCAGTTGATCATACCCGAAGGAACAGACAACTTTAGCTCGTCCATGGACACCAAAGCGATAGCGCAAACCAGCGTCCTCCCCCAGAGTACGCACATAATCCGCAAAAGCGTTCACATCATTGCACGCTGCCAGGAAGCCGTTCTGCCCGTGATCGACCACTTCTGGCAAGGCACCCGCATTGGTAGTTACCACTGGTCGCCCACATGCCAGAGCCTCGGCTGGTGCAATTCCAAACCCTTCCAGGCGCGAAGGAAACAACAGCATATCACAACTCTGATAGGCAGCTACCAGACCCGCACGATCCGGCGCGCCAATCGGCGTCATCCGTGGATGGGGCGGTGCGATATGGCTGCCCTGAAATCCACTCGTATAAAAAAGATGGTAATCGGCGGGCAAACGATCCATGATCAGGGGCAACAGGTCAAACCCTTTGCGTCGGGTACGATTACCCACAAATAAAAGACGAATACGAGCGGTGCTGGCCGGCAGACCATCATCACGGCGTACAAAGCCGGGTGTGGGCTTAAAAACTGATGTATCTATGCCATCAAAAATCAGCACTGTATCTTTGCGCCCATAGGTTTGTTCGACCTGGCGTTGGGTAAAGCGGCTTACGCATACTACCGCATCGGCCTGTGTAATTGAGAACCCATCATAACGCGCCTCTATCAACTGATAGAACAGGCGTTGCGTCAACGAACTGTACGGTCGCAAGGCAGGATCGGTCGTCAGATGATGCACCGTTGTTACTACCGGCAAGCCTGTTGAGCGGAGGGCAAAACCGACACGGGAGCGTCCCTGGACGACATTGAACCCATGCCACCACCCCGGTGGCAACCCATAGGGAATAAGAAAGGGCATAAAGTTATAGATTTCTGGCAGACGCAATAACTCGGCCTCTAACCCGGCCGCACGTACCGAACGGGTGATATTCTGAATACCAAAATCAACCCCACCGCGACCCACGGGTGAAACGTACAACACACGTATGGTCATATCTCTGTCCTGGTCACCGGCTTCTCGACCACAATAAAGTAGTTCCCACAGCGCATCCTCCCAAACAGCCAGAGATCACACTCCATCAGCAGCGTAATCGCCTGGAGCGCATAGTACGTCATACCCTTCTGTTCCAGGCGCTTGCGCATGTGCTGACGAGCATGAAGTTCGCGTACCGTTCCTGCCGCCAGTGATGTACCTTGCGCTGATTGACTGCGGTTGCGTAGCGCTGATCGGCCCATTACCACTTCGCCCAGTTTCATCACCACATGTTCAACAAAAGAAGTAAAAAGCGTATTCCAGAAAACAACCTGTACTGGACGCAGCCCAGCCCGATGCATGGCTTCTAGCACATCTTCCCAGGTCTCCAGAGCCTTGATATGATCTGATTTACGTCGTTCCTCGCGCTGAAAATCGTACCATCCCGCCCGCACAAACCACTGCCCCAGGCGGCGACTGAGATCAATCAGCGGCTGCAGTCGGGAAGGTTCTCGTGTATTTGAGAACACCATGAAACGTCCACCCGGACGCAAAACCCGCGCTGTCTCCCGCAGATACGCGTCAATAACCTCCTGGGGGAAATGCTCCAGGACATCTATCGAGAACGCTTTGTCAAAGCTATTATCGACAAAGGGTAGCACCCGCGAATCGGATTTTGCCAGTGCCACTCGTTCAACAGCCGCATCGGCAAAGAGTGTCGCCGGGTCACTGCCCACCATGAGCGCCACCCGATCAGCATTCCAGGCAGCAAACTTGGCGGTACCACACCCGTTATCCAGAACCGTATCAACGGGCTGAAATTGGAGTAATCGTGCAAGAACACGATTGCGTACACCGGCTGCCAGTAATGGTGGTGCAAGCTCGCGATAATCGAGTTCCTGCGCCAGTTGCGCTTCCTCAGCCACATACTTCGACACATACGCAAACCGCTTCCCGTGTGGTATCAAGTCAATATACCCATCACCTATCTGATAGATACTACCACAGGCGGCACAGCAAACTGCCATATCGGTCACATATAGCTGTTCCGAACCACAGGTCGGACACTGGAGGAGCGGAAAAAGCGCCCGAGGTACCATGAATTTTTTACATTCTCCGTTCAATAGCAAACCAGCGGCGTTGCAAGTCAAGCGCAACCAGGCTGTCATAGAGGAACAAAAAGAACCCCTGTAGTGCAATTCCCAGGCCCATTCCCTGCCGATCACGGCGTTGACGAAACCTGTGCATCAGCCAGCCGCCAGCCAGCACATACCCTACATCCAACCCGGCGTTGATGAGCAAAATGCGCTGTAACGCACGAGCCGCATGCCGCACAGCGGTGCTATCCAGTTCTCCCTGATGATAGCGGATTGCCTGGTGTCGAGCGCTCCGTCGACCAGCCAGTGCCAGCGCGACATCAATTGCTCCCCAGACGAGGCATTGGATCCCCAACTGACGTAGCAGTGGATCACGACGAGACCAGAGCAACGCGCCACTCAACACACTACTAGCGCCCCAGGCGAGCAATAAGCCCAGTGCGCGGCGTTGATACCCAAAAAATTGATCCGTCATATTTTCCCAGTCAACGATAGCCCCATGAGGATTATTCACCGTGGGCGATGCGTAAAATTTCATCGCAAGCCCGCAAGGTCGCAATGCGCGCCCATCCGAGCGAAGTATCCGCACTGAGGGCCAGCAACAGCAACAGATCATCCATATGTGCCATCAACAAACTCTGATCTTCCCCCTCCTGGATGACCAGTCGCCCAGGTTGACGCTGTCCCATATTGCGCCCAATCTCGGCCAACGCCAGCGAGTTACCAGCCGCGAGCGCCGCGACAACAGTGACATTGATATCCCGATAGCGGCTCCAATGAGTCAGGACAATCCCGCTCATATCAGCCAGCAGCGCACTATGCACGCCCGGTTCCATCGCCAGTTCCTTCAACGCTGCCCGCATCGCCTCAATCTGATGCTCCGTATAGCAGCGCCCAATCCCTCCTCGTCCTCCTGGCGACAGACGTACTGCGATTGGCGCTGGTTCCAGGGGGGCAGTTTCGCGTCTTTTATAGTGCGCAATCGCCTGACTCAGGGGTGATGTCTCACGTGATCGCGAGCGTGCAGTGACTGTCGCGGGCACAGAGCGTCTCCCCTCAGACGGTCGCGCCGACTTCTCAGCAGAAGCCGTCAGACGCGATGGATCGAGCAACAGATCGACGGCCAGACGCAATTGATCAGGAGCAACGGGTTTTTCCAATAAACAATCGACCTTCAGTTCTGCTGCGCGACTAGGCGTCAGATCTTGTGGACTGACGGTAAACACTATCACCGCTGTTGTCGGGTCTAATTCACGGACACGGCGGACAAGCTCAAGGCCATCCATACCAGGCATTTTGATATCCGTAAAAAGGAGATCGACTGGCTGGCGTGAAATATACAATAATGCAGCTTCACCTGAAGACACAGAGTTGACAATATAGGCCGAGTCTTCAGTCAGAGCTAACGTAACGATACGCCGGATATTGACGTCATCGTCTACAATCAAGATGCGCTTTGACATCGGCTGTTTCCCCTTTCCCAGATACGCACACGGCACTGGAATGTTGTTAATCCCGGCACAGAGGTCATTGATAATGGGTACACACAGTATAGCGCATTTGGTACCATTTGAGTCACATATTTCCGGTGGTTTCTGCAAAGAATCTACGGCACTGGAACGTACTACTGTGTACCAAAAAAACGCAGGCTATATTGGTTTTTCACATATCTTGATCCGCAAATCCCGTAACTGCTGCTCGTCCACGGTTGATGGTGCATTGGTCAGCAAATCCACAGCTTGCTGTGTTTTGGGAAAAGCCATCACCTCCCGGATCGTTGTTTCGTCAGCCAGCAGCATAACCAGCCGATCTAGACCGAGTGCAATCCCGCCATGAGGGGGGGCACCATATTCAAACGCTTCAAGCAGATGCCCAAATTGTGCCTGTGCGATCTCCTCACTGATCCCAAGACACTGAAACATCTTGTGCTGGATGCGACGTTGATGAATCCGAATACTCCCTCCCCCAACTTCATAGCCATTCAGGGCGACATCATAGGCCTGCGCTCGCACCTGCCCCGGATCGCTCTCCAACAGAGCGAGATCGGCATCGAATGGAGCGGTAAAGGGATGATGAACTGCGTTCCACCGATGGTCAGTTTTGTTCCACTCTAGCAGTGGGAACTCAACAATCCAGACAAATGACAGGAGTTGCGGATCCGCCAGGTTCAGCCGGATAGCACATTCACGTCGCAGGCGATCCAATCCTGTCGCCACTACCTCCGCCTGATCCGCCAGCAGCAGCAGTAAATCACCAGGTTGCCCTGCCATGCGAGTGACAATCTTGTTCATCTCGGCAGTGCTAACCAGACGACCAAACGACGAGCGTGGCGCTGCCGTCGCATCAGATCCTAGTGCAACCCATGCCAGCCCTCGTGCTCCAGCACTACGGGCCAGTTCGGTTAACTCATCCAGTTGCTTTCGGCTATAGTCACCACAGCCCGGAACACGGATGCCCTTGACCTGACCGCCGTGATCGAGCGCCGCCTTAAATACCTGAACCTGGGTATCGGCCACTATATCCGATAGATTGACCAACTCCAGCGCATAGCGCAGATCCGGCTTATCCGTGCCATAGCGTTCCAGCGCCTCGGCATAGGTCATCCGGGGAAAGGGTGTCACTAGGCGCTTGTGCGGCGTCACCTCACGTACCAGTTCCACCAGCAGGCGCTCGATCAAGTTGAGAATATCTTCTTGCTCGACAAAGCTCATTTCCAGATCGAGTTGTGTAAATTCAGGCTGGCGATCAGCGCGTTGATCTTCGTCACGAAAACAACGGGCAATCTGAAAATATTTATCATAGCCCGCAACCATCAACAGTTGCTTGAGTTGCTGTGGACTCTGGGGCAGCGCATAAAATTTGCCAGGATAGAGACGACTGGGCACCAGGTAATCACGCGCACCTTCGGGCGTCGACTTTATTAAGATCGGTGTCTCGATCTCCAGGAATCCTTCTCGATCCAGAAAATCGCGCATAAACTTGATCACTCGATGCCGCAACAGCATATTACGCTGCATACGCTCGCGCCGCAAATCAAGGTAGCGATATTTCAGGCGCAGTGCCTCTTCTTCCCCTCCTTCACGGGCAATATACAACGGCGATGTCAGGGCAGGATTGAGGATCGTCGCTACAACAGCGCGTATTTCAATGGCACCAGTAGCAATCTCGAGATTGATCGAATCTTCAGGACGACGCCCAACCAGACCACGCACTTGCAGCACGTATTCAGGACGTGCCTCGGAGGCAATAGCATGCGCCTCAGGCGCGGTGGCTGAGTCGAAGACCACCTGGGTTAATCCATAACGATCACGGAGATCAATGAAGATGAGCGGGCCGTGATCCCGTCGACGGTGTACCCAACCCGCCAGTATAACTTCCTGCCCGGCGTGTTCAGGGCGTAGTTCGCCACAGGTGTGCGAACGGAACATAACAACTCCTCTATATTATTGTGCGTCCCCGTTCTGGGGAACGTTCGCCCGCAAGGTACAGGGCCGACCGCCGCCGTACCCCTGCTTCTCGGAGCATCATAGCGGCAAGCCACCACGATGCTCCCAAAAAGCAACACCGAGGAGGGGCGCGGTGAAGAGCGACCCCACCGGAACGGGTACGATTGTGTTCTTGATTGTCTATTATAGCACGGTACGCACAACCTCCATTCCAGGCTATAATGGGATTTGTCATGACTTTTGATCGTGATACGTGTTGCATACAACAACATCCAGGTACTTAATACTCTACCGAAACTTCATCTTGGCCGGGATGCAGGGGCCTGCATCCCTCACGCACGTTCCCTTTCTGGTGCAGCGCGCCGCACCAGATGAAGGACGAAGCCGCGCCGCGCCTTCCTACTCAGGCAATGGCTCGTTGGAGTACGAACCTGGCAGAACAATCCTATGGCTGACATGCAATTAGAACGTATTGTTATTCTGGGTGTGCCGATCAATAATATCACGATAGACGATGCACTGGCTCAAGTTGCCAGCTTTCTCCAACAGGGCCAACCACATCAGATAGTAACAGTCAACCCGGAGTTTGTGATGGAAGCACAACACAACCCCGAATTTCAGCGCGTCCTGCTGCAGGCTGATCTCGCAACACCGGATGGGTTTGGTCTACTGCTCGCGGCCCGGTGGCAAGGAACACCACTGCGTGGGCGGGTCACAGGGGTAGAATTAACCCAACGAATTGCCCAACTGGCAGCCCAGAACGGGTATCGGCTTTTTTTGTTAGGGGCTGCCCCCGGAGTTGCACAACAGGCTGCCGCTGTCTTGATTGCTCAGTCCCCTGGGCTAACCATTGCCGGTTGTTTTGCCGGGTCGCCCGCTCCACGACACGAGCCTTTCCTCCGCCAGATCATTGCTGCGGCCCGGCCCGATATCTTGTTCGTGGCCTATGGACATCCCGCTCAGGATCTCTGGATTGCCCGCAACCAGCCATTCTTGCGCATTCCGGTCGCCATGGGCGTGGGGGGGGTCTTTGATTATCTGGCGGGGCGCACCCCACTCGCACCCGCATGCATACGCCGCATCGGGCTAGAATGGCTCTATCGTCTGGTTCATCAACCCTGGCGCTGGCGCCGCATCCTGGTGGCTGTGCCCTGTTTTACCTGGGCCGTCCTGCGCGCCCCCCGGGTTCGACAGTAGTCACAAGTATGCTATACTTGACCTGTTCAACCTGAACAGTACCTGGCTCATACCATAATTATGGTATCTAAACCTATAACGCGACTTTATCTCGGCAGAGGTGCAGGGGCCTGCGGCCCCCGCGCACGTTCCCGGTGATTTCGTCGAGGCGAAACTGCGCCGCGACTCCCGACCCAGGGGATGGATTGTTGTAGTACTATCCAGATGGGGTGGTTTGGAGAGGCAGTCCCTTCCAGACGTTTTTGTCAAGGCAGTTGTAGCGGCAAAACCGTCACAACGGCCTGAAACCAGGGGGCGTGTCGGGCCGCAGGCTCCGTCCCCCCCGCTGGTGACCGTTCCTCTGAACGGTTCCTATCATCATTGATAGTATCTGGCACATATATACACAAAATCGACACCTATAGGCGCAATCCTTGTAGTATATGTGTCATCTCATTTTCATGGCCTGAATCATACATTCATTGAGGAGTGCGTAATGTCTTTGATCACTACAACCACCGCTGAGAAAATCGCCGATCTTCGGCAGCGACGTGAGCAGGCAACCAGAACCGATCCTAAAGCGGCCCAGAAGCAGCACGAGCGTGGCAAGTTAACCGCCCGTGAACGGATTGAAGCCCTGCTTGACCCGGATTCGTTCGTTGAATTGGATGCTTTCGCTGTACATCGTACCAGTGCATTTGGTATGGATCGCCGTAAACCACTGGGCGATGGCGTTATTACTGGTCATGGTACAATTGATGGCCGTGCAGTGTGTATCTTTGCCCAGGATTTCACCATTTTTGGTGGATCGTTAGGCGAGGTATTTGCGGAAAAGATTTGCAAAGTTATGGACCTGGCACTGCGGATGGGTGTACCATGTATCGGCATTAATGATAGTGGTGGTGCCCGTATTCAGGAGGGCGTTGTAGCCCTCGGTGGATATGCCGAGATTTTCTACCGCAATGTCATGAGTAGTGGTGTTATTCCGCAGCTCTCGATCATAGCCGGGCCATGTGCTGGCGGTGCGGTCTACTCACCGATCATGACGGACTTCATTATGATGGTCAAAGGTATCGGGCAAATGTATATTACCGGGCCAGATGTGATCAAAACCGTGACCGGTGAAGAAGTAGGTTTCGAGGAACTTGGTGGCGCGATGATCCACAATAGCCGGAGCGGTGTGGCCCATTTTGCTGTTGATGATGAATTCGAATGTTTCGAGCAGATGCGCACCCTGCTCTCGTTCTTGCCCTTGAACAATATGGACGACCCGCCGTATGTGCCGCCTCAGGATGATCCCGACCGGATGGAAGAAGTATTACAGACATTGATCCCTGATAATCCCCGACGCCCCTATGATATAACAACTGCTATTGAGGCGATTGTGGATGATGGCTTCTTCTTTGAAGTACAGGCGTTGTGGGCACGCAATATTGTGATCGGCTTTGCCCGTCTGGATGGGCATGTAATTGGTATAGTTGCGAACCAACCCGCTTATCTTGCTGGCACGCTCGATATTGACAGTTCGATCAAAGGGGCACGGTTTGTGCGCTTCTGTGATGCCTTCAATATTCCCTTGGTGACGTTTGTCGATGTCCCCGGCTTTCTCCCTGGCACCCAGCAAGAGTATGGCGGTATCATTCGCCATGGAGCCAAGTTGCTTTATGCCTACTGTGAAGCAACCGTGCCGAAACTCACCGTTATTCTGCGCAAAGCCTATGGCGGTGCCTATGATGTGATGGCAAGCAAGCATATTCGAGCCGACTTCAACTTTGCCTGGCCCACGGCTGAAATTGCTGTGATGGGTGTTGAAGCCGCGGTGCGCATCATCTTTCGCAAAGAAATTAGTGAAGCCGAAGACCCGGCTGCTCGCCAGATCGAACTTGCCCAGGATTACCAGAACCGCTTCGCCAATCCCTATGCCGCTGCCGAACGTGGCTACATCGATGCCGTCATTGAACCACGGGAGACGCGCAAAGTGCTGATTCGGGCGCTCCGCCTGGCACGGACAAAACGCCAGAGTCTACCTGCCCGCAAACATGGCAATATTCCGCTATGAGCACGGTCTACCGTGCTGGCGCATACATACAAGAACGGGCATAATCGTTAATCGAACTTCAGTCCTATTGCATCATTCTCTGAAAGTGTGCTAAGATGAACCTGTACAGCAATACTGTCAGGTACCTGAGAGTGTATGTTGTGTATTTGATCATCGCCACGCACAACTTTATTTCTGTGTTGCACCTTGTTTCAGCATGGCAGGCTCGCACGGAAACCAGAAGTAGCGCCTATGATGATGAATAACCATATGCGAATGCGATAATAAATGCATTTTGACAAATATATGGACAGGTGACGCGGGCATGAGCAACAATCAGTCAGAAATGAAACCCCTGGAAAAGATCATTGAGTTGCGTCTGCCGAGCAGACTTGGCTATGAACGGGTGGCAATGGATACCGCGTCTTCGCTTGCCAGGCGTATGGGATTTCATGGCGATCGTGTCGATGCACTCAAAACAGCTGTCAGCGAAGCTGTCACCAATGCAATTGAACACGGTAATCAACACGATGCGGCTATGAAGGTCGTTGTTCTTCTGACGGTTCGGGATGACGAATTGATTGTGAGTGTAGCCGATCAAGGGCGGCAGATGCTTGATCAACACCATACAACCCGCGTTCCGCAAATTCAAGATATTCTTCATAAGGACGATAAAGGCGGTTGGGGCATCTGGTTGATTCGTGAACTGGTGGATGAAGTCGAATTTACAACAGCACCAAGCGGGGGTAATCAAGTACGTATGGTAATTTATCTTGAACGATGAAAACGACATATCATTCTGCAAGTATGGAACTTTCAATACCAAGCGAACTCGGCTACGAAATCATTGCGCGTGATGCCGTGGCTACTTTTGCGCTACGACTGGGCTTCCCTCCTGAACGCGTTGAGGATCTCAAAACGGCGTTGAGTGAAGCGTGTATCAACGCCATTGAACATGGCAATTTGCTGACACCGGGATTACGGGTACATGTCGTCTGTGTCTATGAGCATGAACGCTTGATCGTTGAAATCCATGATCAAGGCTCCCAACGGTATGCATGTACCACAACACCACTAACTATGGCCCAGAAAGTTGCGGGGCTTGGATCGTTGCGTGGTATGGGATTGCTGTTGATCGAGCAATTGATGGATGAGGCTGGCTTCTTGCCAGAGGTGCAGGATGGCAACTGTTTTCGATTGGCACTGTATCGGTAAACTCTTGTGGCCACCTTCGCAGGCTCAGACGGACTATCTGTAACCTGTGGAAGATATCTACATATGGGTTATATGTAATTCAGTAGTATACCGATCTCAAATTGCATATCGGAGCACGGTGTATACGCAGGCTTATCTGTTTTGAACAATTATTCAGAATAAGCATTAATACCCTCCAAGGTTGTGGCTATGTATTTCACAAGGAGAAAAGTTCGCATGCTAGAGGACGAGTTGAACGTAAGCATCCGTCAGCGTGAAGGAGTAGCTATCATTGATCTGATGGGTGATGTCACTACATTTGCCGAAGAAAAAATCAATGGAGCCTATCATCAGGTGACGGAACAGGGGGCACGAACTATCTTGCTTAATTTTCGACAGAATGATTATATTAACAGCGCCGGGATTGCAATTTTAATCGGAATTGTGACAGAAGTGAATAGTAATCATCAAAAACTGGCTGTCAGTGGATTATCACAACACTTTCAGAAGATTTTCCGCATGGTTGGTCTAGCTCAGTATGCTGAGATTTATCAGGACGAAGATGAGGCTTTCCAGGCATTCAAAAGCGCACTGGCAGAGTCATAATGGATGCAGGTATACCAGATAAGGACTAACCAAATCTGGTATCAAATCATAGTTGAGAATAAAGGTGATCGGTATAGTGATGTCTGTTTGGATTGTACTCTGCATCTATTCTGGTGGTTCATGAAGATGCATAGGCCAGGTTTTGTCCCTATTTCGTAAGGGTATGCCCGGCATTGAATGCCTGGTACAGTTCGCCTGGCGTCACCACTGCATTGCCCAGTTTACGTACGACGAGTGCAGCGGCAATGTTGGCCAGGCGTGCGGCTGTAAGCGGCTTCAATCCCGCAGCCAGTGCCAGGGTTGTCACTGCAATAAACGTATCTCCAGCCCCCGTTGTATCATACACTTCACTCACTGCTGTTGCTGGCAGATGTGTGTATTCCTCTTGCGTTCCCAGTAGTGATAGACCATCTGGGCCTCGGGTAACAATGATCAAACGCGCCTGGAGGCGTTGGTGTAACTCTACCAGAGCTGTGTGAAAATCTGTTTCGGTGTCCAATGAACGTCCCAGAGTTGTTGCCGCCTCGATATTGTTACAACGAAACAGATCAACACCATGATAGTAGTGTGAATTGCCCTGGGCATCTACTGTTAATAGCACACCATAGCGTTGACACAACGATCGTGTTGCATCGACAATATTGGGAGTAAGTAACCCCAACTGGTAATCTGAGCAAAGAACGGCATCAACCAGCGGAACATACGCAGTCAGCACGTCGATAATACGTTGTTCATCACCAGGAGCCAGGCAGCTACGCTCAAGACGATCAAGACGTGCTACCTGTTGTGGTAACCGTGGGGGGTCGTGGGCCAGAATGCGTGTCTTTACCGTTGTGGGCCGTCCCGCTACTGTTATCACGCCACTACTAGAAATGCCAGCTGCGTTTAATGTCATACGCAGTTGTTCGCCTTCAGAGTCGGCTCCAACAATACCTATTTGTATGGCACTGCTACCTAAAGCGACAATGTTACGTGCAGGATTTGCAGCACCGCCAAGAATAATATCGCGTCGCATCCATTCCAATACCGGCACCGGAGCTTCGCGTGAAAGGCGTGTCGCCCGACCAAAAATATACTCATCGAGCGATACATCACCAATAATTAGGACACGTAACCCTGCAAGTCGGGCCACTAGTCGCGTATTGCTGTCTATCATGACGTATGTAAAGGACTATCCCTGCTCACGCAGACGCTGTAGTTCCGCCTCCAGTAGCCGCATACGCTCTTCGATTGCTGCCCGTGCTTGTTCCTCAGCGCGCGCACGGGCTTCGGCTTCGACAGTGCGCGCTTCGGCTGCGGCGCGGGCTTGTTCCTCGGCCCGTGCGCGCGCTTCGGCTGCGGCGCGGGCTTGTTCCTCGACCCGCGCGCGCGCTTCGGCGTCAGCCCGGGCCTGTTCCTCGGCCCGCGCGCGCGCTTCGGCGTCAGCCCGGGCCTGTTCCTCGGCCCGCGCGCGCGCTTCGGCATCAGCTGCCCGAACCTCGGCCAGCACACGGGCTGCCTGCACACTCGGATAGTCCCCCATTGCCTGACCGGCGGCATCGTAGCACACCACCCGTCGGTCACGCAGACCGACCCCGATCTGCACCGACTCGAGCCACAGCCAGCCGCGGTCGTCCGGCGTTAGCCGTTCATACCCGTCCGGCGTCAACTGGTAGCCCAGTAGTCGCGGTTCCAGGTATCCGCGCACCTCGCGCAGATCGATAATCAGATACTGCGGGATCCCCGCCTGCGCATATTTCACTACCTTATCCTCCAGATCCAGGTGGCGCGTCTCTGGCGAGGTGACTTCAATCACCAGGATTGGACGGGTGCCTTCGTGCGCCACATCAAACGTGCCCCAGTTCTGCACCGCCCGCACTCCCCGGATCACCGTGATGTCCGGCCCCATCGGGCGCAATCCCGGCACGTCCCACGCTACCCGGACATCCCGCAAGACCACGGCGGTCGGATCAGCGGCCAGATGGCTCACCAGCACATTCTCCACATACGTGCAGGTACGTTCATGCTCATAGGTATGCACAATGAAGTCCTCTTCCTGGGGATGCAGCACATCCTCAAGAGTGAGCGGGATCTGGTCAAACTCCTCGTCGCCATTATCCAGGATGCGGCGCACATAGCGCCACCCGTAGCGATAGGGATCGGGATTGACGGTCTCTACCGCATCGTCTGCGAGTACGATTGATGGATCGGACAATCGTGTTGTCATCCAGGTACCTCGTTTCTACGATATGCGTTCACCTGTTCTGCTGGTATTGTACCATATCGAGAGATCAGGATCAGAGTATGACCTTCGGGAACCCGCCGCAAGCTGCCGCCCTTTCGGGCGTGCGGTTAGGCGGGTTTCTCGCTGGCTTTCGCCAGAACATCGAACATTCTTGCGGTTGTTGTCATTCTATGCTCTCCGGTCAATAGAGAAATCA